>ONHK01000016.1 GCA_900317625.1 uncultured Treponema sp. | reverse complement strand
GCCAACGCCAATATTAAAGTTCTCGTGACTGCGCTCAGTCTGTGCTGCCCAGTATTTGTCGGCTGGAACTTTCACTTCGCCCATTGAATCGTGCTCAATGCGAAAGTTGTCCATAAATCTGCAAGTCTCCTAAAAAATATCCCCGAAAGGAAAAGCAACCCGTTCTCAAAAGCCGCTTTTCCTTTTTATATTTAGAATTGAATCTGTTTGATTACATCTTTCAGACAGTCTGCTGAATGACGCAATGACGCAATTTCAGAATCTGTAAGAGGAGCAACTGCGTGTCCCTGGATTCCGTTTCCGCCTACAATTGTAGGAGTTGAAAGACAAACATCCGAAATTCCGTATTCTCCATTCATCATTGTAGAAATTGTCAATAATGAATTTGTAGAGAAGTTCAATGCCTCACAAAGAGTTGCTGTTGTTATGCCGATTGCATAGTTTGTGCATTTTTTTGCCGCGATAATGATTCCGCCTGATTTTCGGATGTAGTCTTCAACATCGTTCTTGTCAAAAGTCGGAACATCTTTTACCCCCTGAAGAGCAGATGCATATTTTTCAACAGGAATTGATCCGATATTTGCCAAAGACCAAGGAACAAACGAAGAGTCTCCGTGTTCACCAAAAACGTAACCGTGAACATTTTCCTGGGCAACTTTATATGTTTCTGCAATGCGAGCTCTAAAGCGGGCAGTGTCAAGCATTGTTCCTGTACCAAAAATATGGTTTTCAGGAATGCTTGAAGTTTTTATAAATTGATATGTAAGAATGTCAACTGGATTTGCAACAATTACATAAAGGGCATTTGGTGCAGCTTTTGTAATTTCTGGAATGATTGATTTAGTGATGTTTACATTTGTCTGTGTAAGATCAAGACGTGACTGTCCTGGTTTTCTGGCTACTCCAGAAGTAAGGATGACTATATCAGAGCCTTTTGCGTCTGCATAATCACCTTCGTGAATGGAAACAGGACCAATAAATGGTGTTCCCTGACGAATATCCATAGCTTCACCCATGGCTCTGTCTTTTGCAATGTCAATCAAAACAATCTCAGAAGCGAGCTGTTTTACAGTCAATGCGAAAGCAATTGTTGAGCCAACCTGACCAGCACCAATAATTGTAATTTTATTTGCCATATATGTGTCTCCTTAACACAATCTTATTGCCGTTGCAAACCTTTGAATGGAACAAAACCTATCCCATATTACAACGATATTACTTCAAGTATAGTATGTTTTTAATTTTATGTTAATAAAAAGTTGCCGCATAAAATCAAAATAATAGAAGAAAGAAGTTAGTTTTTGCTAACTAAAAAAATCAGTCCCATCAAAATAAGACGAGACTGATAAAAACAGAGTTTATTTTGCATCCGCTGTGCTTGTGTTGAAAGAATTTCCTTTTGCGGAGATTTCATTCAAGTCAGACTTGTTCAGCACTTTTACAGTTCCGTCCGCTCCGGTAACAACAATATATTGACCGGCAACTGTTACTGGAGTTGCAGGCTTTAGCTTTGAATTTGACTTCAGTTTTAGATTTAGGTCTGCGTCATATTTTGCAAGCGTGTAATTATTGCCGTTCTGGACTATGCAGTAATATTCACCATTATCCTGAACAAGAACAGAATTTTCCGCTACTGTTTCATCGCTTTCTTTTATGATTTCCATTGTGTCCGGGGAAAGAAGGACAAGCTTTACAGTTCCGTTGCCTTTGTTTTCGCCGGCAATTGCCACAAAATTTTCGCCAGACTGGAACATCGTCCTGTTTCTGATATAAGTAACTGGTGAAGATTTTATGATTTCGCCTGTTGAAGTGTTTACTTTTATAAGGCCGGAAAGCATTGAAGAGTCATTTGTGAGCTCAATTCCATAAACAGATGGAGCGATTGCGTTCTCGATTTCCTTTTTTATTACTTCAGCCTGGTCTTTCGCGATTGTTTTTCGTTCTTCCTGGGCTTCATTTGTTTTTTTGTCTGCAACTGCCTGTTGTTCAGCGGCTTCTTTTGTAGCGTTGTCTGCGGCTGCCTGCTGTTCTTCCTCTGCGGCTTTCTGCTCCTCGTAGGCTGCCTGTTTTTCCTCGGCTACAGCCTGTTTTTCCTCAGCATCTTTTACGGCTTCTGCATCGGAAGGGTTTTCCTCTGCTTTTTTCTGTGCAATCTCAGCTTCTTTCTGGGCAGTTTCGGCTTCTTTTTGAGCTTCTTCCGTCTTCTGTTTTTCTTCGTTCAGTTTTTTCTGTTCTTGAACCGCATTTTTCTGGGCTTCCTGCGCTTTTTGATTTGCGTTTTCAGCCTCTCGCTCTTTTATATCAACCATTTCCTTGCGGCTTTCGACATTCTTGTCATCATCTTCCTGCATGCTTTTTACAACTTGAGTGTCGCTGATTACAGATGTGTCAACCGTGCTTAATCCTCCATTCACATCATAAAGAGGAATTACAATCTGTGATTTTCCAGGCCAGTCATTATAGTTTACTGAAAGACCACAGTTTGCGGCGGTAAGGTTATCCATTACGATTTTCTTGTATTTTTTCTGATATGCGTCAAGATTTCCGCGGTAGACAGCATTATAAACTGTAATAAAAACTGCCACGGTCTCTGCGTCTTTTTCAGAATAACCGTATGCCGCCACAAGATAAGAGGCGATTATGTGCCGCAAATTATTTATATGATCAACAGTTGCATTTGCGCCGATAAAAATTATGTCAGCGTCAAGTTTTCCTGTTTCAGAAGGATCGATTGCGTGAATTACTGAATATCTTGCGGAATTTCCAGCTGAAGTCGGTTTTGACGTGTCTTGTGCAACAATAGTTCCAAGTTCTGTTCCAAGCTGCTTGATGCTGGAAAGCGAATCAATTTTTGAATGTGGACCTGTATAATTAATGAATACAATTGTGTCATTGCCTGTGCTTTTTAATTCTTCTTCATCAACTTTCTGGGCATAAAGAGGAATTGCGGCAACAAATGCAAGCAAAATCAACAGACTAATCTTATGTTCTTTCATAGAACCTCCAGAAAAACAATACATCGATATTATATAACTAAATTTTCAATCCCGCAATTTGTGTTAGGGTTTTTCGCGCATAATCGCGGACGGAACTTTCATATTGAGGATAAAGGAATTTTGTGAGTATATCCATTCCGTGGGAATAAAGCGCAGGTCGCCCCATGAAACGGCAGATTTCATATACTGCATCACATATAAGAATAAAATTTCTTGATTTTGCGGCTGGAATATTGTGAGACCGAATATCTATCGCGTTTAGAATCAGTCCTTCTGGGTCGTAGCCAAAATCTGAAACGCTTCTTAAAATTGTCTGGAAATTCGAATCATCTTTTTCAAGGTTTAAAAATGAAGCTAAATATGGAACAAACGTGTCTGTGCCAAAAAGTTCCAGCTGTGAAAAAAAATCCTGCATTCCTGTAGAATCACGCAAGTAAATCATTTTTTGCTCTGAACGGTTGTTTCTGCTTATTTGAATAAGTTTTTTGTTGTAGTCATTGCACAAAGAAATCAGTGAGGAAATGTATTCTGTCTCTTTTTGGCCGTAATTTCCTTTCTGCAAGTCTTTTATCCGGTTTGCACCTATATATTGTTCTGGAAGTTTCTCTGAAAATTCAATTGCGCCCAGATTTTTTGAATCGTCTTTGTAAAAATCGTTGTAATCAGATTTTTTTTGTCTCTCTTTGTTTTTTTTCTGGATTTTGTAGAGCGTTCTGAATCCTGCCATTGCCCATGAGTTGCTGCATATCACAAGATAATTTTCTTTTGTGAATGTGATGAAATTCCAGCTGCCGAAAATATCCGGCTTTTCAGGAAGTGTGGCTCCCCATAAAATATCGCCGTTTGTGGCTTGAACAAAACCTTTGTTTTTATCGCATACAAAAATATTGTCATCATTTGTTGAAGAAACGCAGATTGAATCACTGAAATTGCAGTCGGCATTGAACCAGTCGGAAACCCTGCCATCAAAAGTGCTGAAAACAAGAAGTCTAGTTTTTACAGCCCCGGAACCGCAAATTGCAAGTGCAGCCCTATGGTTTGAAAGTTTAACAAATTCTGAGCCGCCGGAAGGATTTGTGTTTGAAAAAGCTCTGTCGGAATAGGGAATTGTCCATTTTGTGGAGGTTTTTCCATTTATTACGGAACACATTCCAGCTCCACCGTCATTGAATGAAAGAAGAATTCCGTCCGGGCAGGAAAATGCTGACTGAATAATTCCAGCGAACGAGATTTCTTCAATAATATTTCCGAATGGGGAAAATCGGATTCCTGCTGATTTTCCGTTTTTTGAAGAATCCAACAACGCAACAATAGTTCCATCGTTCAGCTCAAGAAGTTTTGTGCCGCCCAAAGCCGGTGTGTCTAAAATCCACTTGCGGATTCCGTTCACTCCGTAGCAGGCAATTTTGTTTTTTCCGCGGACAATAATTCTAGAGTCACGCCCGATAAAAGGTTCTTCCGTGATTGCAAAAGGAACTTGAACCGTCCAGAGCGTAAGCCCGCTGGGATTTATAAGAGAAAGAGATTTTTTGTCGCTTACAGTCAGCAGAAAGTCGCTTGAGAAAACTGTAAGATATGGTTCTGGTCGCCCCGGAATTCCTTTTTCCCAAAGTTTAGTTCCTTTGTCCGTGCAGGCGGAAATCATTTTTCCATCCGTAAGAACCGCAAATCCATACGACGTCTTTTTTGGCGCGCACAAGGCTTTTCCGCTTATGACAGAAGTCCAGCTGGAATTTTCTGTTCCCAGCTTTTGAAGTCGCCCGGTTTTTTGCTGCGGAAAAATGGCAATGGAGATGAGAAGAAATATAATTTCAGAAAAAATCGTTCTCTTCATTCTTTTGTTATTTTTCCAGAACCGCAAGACTTTCAATATGGCTTGTGTTCGGGTAAAAATCCAGCAGATAAAGTTTTTTCAGCGCGTAACCAGATTTTATCAACGCTGCAAGATCCCGGGAATGTGTCGCCGGATCGCATGAAACAGAACGAATCTGGGGAACTTTAGAATTGCAAAGCCAGCTCAAGACTTCTTTTTCCATTCCGCTTCTTGGCGGATCTATAACAACTGCATCAAAATATGCGTTTTTGTTGAATTCTGCCCATTTTGCTCCGCTTAAACCGATGGACTGATGTTTTATTCCGGCAAGATTTTTTTCCGCAAACACAAGAGCATCCCGGTTGTGCTCGACTAGCATCAAATCTTTAAAATGCTCAGCAAGAAAAACGCTGAAAGTTCCGCAGCCGGCGTACATATCAAGAACAGAATTTCCAACAAGTCCACCGCAAATTGCTTCTATAGATTTTTCCAGAACCGAAATATTTGACTGAAAAAATCCTTTTACGTCAAAACTGATTTCCTTGTCAAGAATTTTGATTGTGACAGTATCTTTTTCAGAAATTGTTGTTCCTGAATAGCGTTTTTTTACCTGGCGGATATTTTTATTCTTCTTTTTTAAAGCGGAATAATCTGTGGATTTTTTTTCTTCCTCTGGAGAGACAAAAACTTTGCCGCCTTCTGTTCTTTCTTTCAAAATTATATTTTCAGCGCCGAAAATGTGGCATCTTCCTTTTGGCCGTGATGAGATATTATTTTTTGAAAGCCATTCGTTTATTTCAGGAACTGCGCACGCGCAATTTTCAACAGGAATTATGCGGTTTGAGCTTCTTTCGCAAAATCCGCCGTCATTCAGCTGAAAACGGCATCTGTAGTTCAAGTTGTTTCCATAAATAACTTCAATAAAATCTAAATCAACATGGATTCCATTGCGTTCAAGACAGTCTTTTAAGATTTCTTTTCTTAATTGTTTCTGAAATTCTGGCTCAATGTGCATCATGTTGCAGCCGCCGCATTTTTCGTACAATGGACAAACCGGTTTTATCCTGAAAGGTGAAGGTTCTAGAATATTCAAGATTTTTGCGTAACTGTAATCTCTTTTTTCCTGGGTGATTTCCACTTCAAGTTTTTCGCCGGGAAGCGCAAAAGGCACGAAAACAGCTTTTCCGTCAATTTTTGCTAAACAATTTCCCCCAAATGCGATTTTATCTGTTATAATAGTTTCCATAAGACAAAAAATAATAACAAATTTTCAGATTATAAAAAAGGACGGGAACGGTATGCAGGTAGAAAAATTTATGCAGAAAATGTCTGATGGAACAGAAATTTCAGTTAACAGATGGATTCCGGAAGATGAAGAAAATATCAAGGCTGTTGTAGTTTTTAGCCACGGAATGCAGGAACACGCGTTGCGCTATGATAGAGTCGGAAGTGAATTTGCCGCGCACGGATATTTGTTCAGCGCGCACGACCACCGCGGACATGGAAAAACGGCTTATTACGCGGAAGCAAACAATACAGGAATGTTCGGAAAACTTGCGGATAAAAATGGATTTGAAAAAGTTACTTCGGATCTTGATGAGATAATTGATGAAGTGAAAAAAGACTATCCCGGAAAAAAAGTCATTTTGTTTGGTCATTCGTTCGGTTCTTTTGTTGCCCAGAACTATATGGAACAGCATGGCGATAAAATTTCTGCGTGCATTTTGTGCGGAACTTCCGGTCCGAGAAAAGGATTGCTTAAAGATAAATTATTTGCGGATTTGGCTTGTGTTTTCCTTGGCAAAAATAAAAAATCAAATTTCTGCCAGAACCTTGCGTTTGCCTCTTATAACGACCATTTTAAAGATGAAAATGACTCGTTGTCCTGGTTGAGCAAAAATCCTTCAAACAGAATGATGTACAAAAACGATTCATGGTGCGGTGGAGTTTCAACAGTAAGTTTTTTCCGCGACCTTGCGTCTGGACTTGCAAAAATCCACAATCCGAAAAACATGAAGAAAATTCCTGCTGAATTGCCGGTTCTTGCGGTCTACGGAAGCGATGATCCTGTTGGAAACTATGGAAAATCGATTGAAAAACTTCTTGAAATCTATAGAAAAAACGGCGTGAAAAATGTCTCTTCAAAAATTTATGAAGGCGACCGCCATGAGATTTTAAATGAAGAAAACAGCGACGAAATTCTTTCAGATATTTTTAACTGGATTGAAAAAAATGTTTCTCTGTAATAATATCAGACTATTGTGTTAATTCGTTATGGTACTGATAAGAACGGCAAGCCTGTAAAAAAGGCGATTGTCTATACAAAGGAAGAACATGGCATTCCTAAAAATAAAATTGATTTTGATGCCATCCAGATTATCGACAGATTAAGAGACTCAGGATTTCATGCATATATCGTTGGTGGTGCTGTCCGCGATTTGATTGTTGGCAACACTCCAAAAGATTTTGATATTGTTACAGATGCAACGCCTTCAAAAATCAAAAGACTGTTCAGAAATTCGCGGATAATCGGAAGAAGATTCCGTATTGTCCACGTTATTTTTGGAACAAAGATTTTTGAAGTAAGCACATTTCGCTCAATATGCGAAGGTTCAGTTGGAAACGATTTCGGCACAATTGACGAGGATGTTCAGCGCCGTGATTTTACAATAAACGCGCTTTATTACGACCCGATTCTGGAACAGGTTATTGATTATGTTGGAGGAATGAAGGATATAAAGAAAAAAATCCTGAAGCCTGTAATTCCTCTTGACCGAATTTTTATTGAAGATCCGGTAAGAATGTTAAGAGCTATAAAATATTCTGCAAAAACCGGCTCAAAAATGAATTTTGCGTGCAGAAGAAAAATCCGCCAATGTGCAAGTCTTTTGTCCTCGGTAAGTCCTTCCAGACTGACAGAAGAGCTTTTAAAGATTCTTAACAGCGGAAGAGCCTCGCAGATTGTTGCGGAAGCATTGGATACGGATCTTTATATGGCACTTCAGCCGGCTGCAACTGCAATGATTTATGACAACAAGAAATTCGAGGCTTCTTACATGAAAAACATGCAGAAACTCGACCAGCTTATAAATGAGAAACCGGACGCACGGCTTGGTGAAAAGCTTGTTTTTCTTATTTCAGATTTTATTTTAACTCTTACAGACTGGCAAAAGGAAATCGAGAATAAATCCGCTTATGGCGAGCTTTATTTAAGAACCTGGCGGGAATGCAGAAATTTTGTTCTTCCGATGAATCCCCAGCGGACTGAACTTGAATTTGCTGTGAAAGAAGTGCTTGGCCAGATTGGAATTACCGGAAAAAGAAAAAAGACAAAAACCAGACAGAAAAAATCTGCACAAAAGCAAAATACAGAAACTGAATCTGAAACTGAAACACTTTAGGAATTTGATGTTTCTGAAAATTCAGCTCCAGTAATTCTGTCGATAATGATGCTTACTTCCTCGATAAGAATTCCTGTGTAGCTTTCGATTTTGTCGATTATGTATTTTTGAAGCTTATGAATTTTTCCTGTAAGCTGAGTTCCAAACGGAACATCAATAGTTATTGTTATTTTGTAACCGCGGGAATTTGTCTTTATCGTCATTTTGTTTACACGGACAGCTGGCTCACATTCAGAAACGCAGTGCATTACCATCTGTGTTAAAGCCGCTTCAGAAATTTCAATTCTACCTTTTTTTGAAAATTCCGGCTGAACAATTGATTTTTCAAAAAGTTTTCCGTCATTTTTTTTGAAAAGATTTTTTCGCTGGAAAAAGACCTTTATCGAATTTGAAAAAATCTGCGAGTAATTCCGTTTTATCTCAATCGATGGAACAGGGATAACGTGCTTTCCTTCAACCTGGCGCGATTTTATGGCTTTTTCAATTTCCTCTCGGCTTGCAATTTCTTCTATATGAATGATTTTCTGAGGCTGAGGAAGCTGTAGTCTTGTTGCAATTTTCATGACCATTTTCTCTGATGTTCCGAGAATCAGAAGTTTTTTGATTCTTGCTTTTTTCCAGGCTTTTGCAACTTCGTCGCGGTGATCCTTGTCATCAAAAAGGGCAACCCGAACTGCGCCCATATAAGTTTTTTCCCGTTTTGCAGAATGTCCTGCAAGAATTTTATCATTCTGGATCAAAAGTCCGTCATCTATGATTGCGTCGATTCCGTATTTTTCTGCTATGAGTTTTGCCCGGAAACTTTTTCCTGTTCCGCTTTCTCCAACAAGGGCAAAAACTGTACATGGTTTAAAAGTGCTGGCGATGTCTTCAAAAATATTTCCCATAAAATTAATTATATATTCAACAGGTCAGTTTTGCAAAATTTTTCAAATGCAAAAGGAAGATTTGCCTCAAATTTTTCTGGAAGTCCCGGAAGTCTTTCTTCTGGAAAAACGAGCGTCTTTGCATGAAGAAAAAAATCCTGTTCCGCTGATATTTTAGTTCCGCCGTAAGCTGTGTCGCCCAAAAGTGGAAAACCATGAAATGCGGCCTGGGAACGAATCTGATGGGTTCTGCCAGTTTCAATTTCAATGTTTACAAGTGTGCATGGATTTTTTTTGTATTCAAAATATTTTACTGGAAAAATTTTTGTCTTTGCCAAAAGAGATTTTTTTTGAGCGGCAGAATTTTCCTGTATTTCATCGCCTGCATAAATTTTTACAGTCTGGAACGCCTTGCTTTCAGAATATTCTTTTGAAATATAGTCTGTCCAGCATTGCGGTTCCAAAACTTTTCCCTGAACAACGGCTGTATAGATTTTTTTTATAGAATGATTTGCAATATTTTCCGAAAACCATCTTGCTCCGGTCAGGCTCATTGAAAATGCAAGGATTCCTGTGGTTTTTCTGTCCAGGCGGTGAACTGGTCCAGGTGTAAATGATATTGATTTTTTTTGCGGAAAATTGTTTCTGTAAAAATCGACAACAGTTTTTTCAAGGGAATTTGAAGCGCCATGAACTGGAATGTCATAAGGTTTGTTGATGAAAAGAAAATCCTCGTTCTGAAAAATTATCTGAAAATCAGCCTTTGTTTTTTCCGGTCCGTTTTTTAATTCTGATTTTTGGCTGTTTGCCAGAAAAGAATTTTCATCCTCTTTTTTTAGAAGAAAGTCTGGAATTCTTATTTTGTCACCTTCGAAAACATGTTCTGAAACATCAGTTTTTTTTCCATTTAGCCGGATAAGTCCTTTTCTGAGCGCTTTGTACAAGCCAGAAAGATTTTCTTTTTCCGCGATTTTTCGGATAACTCTGTCTAGTCTGCGGTCATTATCATCTGCACCGGCCGTAAATTCTTTGAATTCCATTTTTTTATTATATGAAGAAAATAATTGAGGTACAAGAATAAATGTTCAGGCAAATTGCCGCGCTTTTTCTGGCAGTTCATTCAATTTCTGTACTGAATCAGATATTTTTCTTTTATTCCACTAGTAAATTTAGAGTTGTAATGATAAAATAATTGATATGCTGAATGTTTTGAGTGAGCAAATAAGACAATTGTTGCAAAATCCGGTTCTTCTTGCGAGTATTTCAAGCTGGTTTTGTGCTCAATTTTTAAAGACCGTAATTTCAATATTATATGGAAAAATTCATAGCATATATGAGCTTGCCGAAAGTCTTATCTGGAAAACTGGCGGACTTCCTTCAAGTCATTCGGCTTTGGTTGCATCGCTTTGCACTACAATAGGAATCAGAAATGGACTTGACTCTGATATTTTTATTCTTTCATTGTGTTTTCTTATGGTAACTGTAAGAGATGCGGTTGGTGTTCGGCGCTCCAGTGGAATTCAGGCAAGAAAAATAAACGAAATCGGAAAAAAACTTGATGAAAATAAACTGATTGAATACAAATCAATAAAAGAAGTGAACGGTCATACTCCGATGGAAGTAACGCTCGGCTGTATCTTGGGAATATTCATAGGTCTTGCGTACTCTTTCCTTTAACAAAGTTCTATGCCTGTTTTAAAAAAGTATATTTTGCCATCTTTTATAATTTTTTTCTCGGTTTTTGTAATGAACTGCTGTAGAGTTGCTCCGGTTTCTAAGTTTTTTAAAGGTTATGATATTATTTTTGTCGCAAATGATTTTCCTGCAGAAACTGTTGTTGAAATTCTGAAGAAAAATGGCTGCAAAAACGTTATTTCAAGTGAAAACCAAAAAGTTCCTTTGAATCTGAATGAAAATTCGCCGGAAGTTGCGCTTGCAAAATCAAACCTGGAAAAATCAACATATTTAAAGGACCGGATGGGATTTTTCTTTGATAAAACAAGGAAAAATAATGTTTTTTATGTTCCGGAAGAAGATTTAAAGTCTGCGGAAAATGCAGTTCAGAAAATCTCTGAAAAAGGAGCTTCTGCAGGAATAAATGCCGCGGCAAGTTTTCCGGCTTTTTCTATTGTAATTGTAGTCGCTTTTTCAATTCTGCTTGTGTTTTTTTCTGAAAACCAGATTTTATGCGCGCTTCTTTTTGTGTTTCCTGTGATTTTTTCTTTTATGATGCCGTTCAGTTCTGTTTCTGCGGGACTGTGTCTTTTTGAACTTTTCCTGTTTTTTTACATAAAATTCTGGGGACGGAAAAATTCCGCGAAAAAACTTTTAAAAAATGTGATGCTTTTGACAATTTTTGGAACAAGTTTTTTGTGCATAGTTTTCACAAAAATTCAGGCTGGTTTATTCTTTCTGATGATGATTTTTTCTGAAATCTCAGTTTTTCTTCTTTACAAAAATGTAAAACAGAAAATTGATTCAAAATATTCGTTTAATCCCGTCAACATAAGGACAGCATTTTCAATCAGGATTATGACGAAAAAAAATAGAAATCTTCTGCCTGTCTGTGCGCTTTCGGTTCTTGCGATTCTTGTTTCGGCGGTTTTCTCTTCAAATTTCAGCTCGGTTTTTAAAAATGAAAAAATCAGCGGAATTCAGCTTCCTTCCAGCGGTGCTGCAGTTCAGAATTTGCCGGGAATCAATGATTTTATTGCGTGGAAATGGGAAGCAATGACCTTTCCGTATCGTTCACTCAATAAAAAAACATCGAATGATGCTGTTATTTTTAAAAATTTCCAGAAAAAAGACGGATTTATCCATGAATCTGTCAGCTCAATTTATTATAATGATAAATTCAAGATGAATACGGTAAAAGAAATTGAAAACCTGGATTATCCGGCTTTGGAGAAAATGCTTGTCTCTCAGGGAAAGCATGCAAGATTTGGATATGTTACTTCCGGTTTACAAAATGTTTCTTTAATTATGATAATAATTTTGATAATTGCATTCTTTGTTCCGCTGAGTTTTTATTTGACTACAAAAAGATGGGAGCTGAAATGATTTTTCCAAAACTTAATGCTGTAAAAAAGAATTCCTATAAATTAACTGTAAATGGCTTTATTCCAAAAGAAGTTTATATTCCATTGAATCAAGATTCTGAAATTGATGGAAAATGCCTTGTGCAGGTCGGTGAACATGTTGAGGAAGGACAAGTCCTTGCGGAATTCAAAGATAAAAAATCAGTTTTTTCTCATTATGTTTATTCTTCTGTTCCGGGAATTGTTGAGCAGATTCTACTGAATCCTTCGCCGAGCGGAAAAATAATTGAAACTGTAAAAATCCGTCTGCAGGGAAGCTTTAAATATCTTGGAAAAAAAAGAAAAGAAGTTGATGTGCGGACTTTAACTCAGTCTGAAATCATAAACAATGTCGCAGAGAAGGGGATTCTGAACACTTTTATAACTGACAAGCCTGAATATCTTGCGGAAAATCTTGAGGAAGTAAGAAAACATAAAAATCGTCTTGTGATTGTTCGGCTTTTCGATGACGATCCGTCGCGTATGATTGATGGAATTCTTTCAAATCTTTATCAGGATAAAATCAATGAAGGAATACGAATCCTTATAAAAGCAATTGATGCTGACGGAATTGTTCTTGTTACAGACAATAATTTTGAAAAGCCGGAAATTTTCAATCCGTTTGATGTTCCGACTTATTTTTTAAAGCTGAATTCCAGAGATTATCCTGCGACATACAAAAAAAATCTCTGCACAGAAATAAAAAGAAAAGCAAAACTCCAGCCTTTCAATAGAATCACAAAGTATGATTTATTTGTTGACGCAACAACTGTTCTTGAGCTTCAGGATTGTGTAAAATTCAATACGCCTGTAATAAACCGGCTTGTTCATGTTAATGGAGACTGCATTCCTGCCAGCGGAATTTTAAGAGTTCCGGTTGGAACAACATTCAGAATGCTTGCTGAACAATGCGGCGGATTCTTAAAAAATCCGGAAGGAATTATCGTTAACGGAATGATTTCCGGTGTTTCCGCAGGAACGCTCGATGCGCCTGTTACAAAATATGTAAAATCTGTAACATTTATTCCAAAAATGCAATGTCCTGACCAAAGGCAAACAGTTTGCATCCGGTGCGGAAATTGCCGCCGGGTTTGTCCAAGCAAATTATCTCCTGATATTATCTACAGATACATAAGAAACGGAATGATTGCTTCAGCAGATTACCTTGATTCCGCGGATTATTGTTCGGACTGCGGACTCTGTAATTCTGTCTGTCCTTCAAGATTGCCTTTAAGCCAGCGGATTTACGAATTTGCCCAGTCTAAAAAAGAAAAAGGAACAGATGATGAAAAATAACACTAAACTTACAAGAAATGTTCTTATACGACCTTTTAAATATATAACCGACTCTGTTGCGATGGAAGCCACAAAAATGATTGCGCTTCTGTTGATTCAGATTGTGCTGCTGTTTATTTCAAAAAGTTACAGTTCTCTTCTTATTGTGCTTGCGGCAGTTCTTGGTTCATTAGGCGCAGATTTTTTTAGCCACAAACTTTTTCATAATGAAGACAATGATGAATATTCTTTTATTGTAAGCGTTGCCCACGGAATGATTGCTGGACTTTTAATTCCTTCAACCTATTCGCCGCTGACTGTGCTTTTTGCGATTTTTTTTACAATGCTTGTTGTAAAGCACTTTTTCGGCGGATTTTCGTATGCGTGGGTAAATCCGGCTGTTTTTTCAGTTGTTGTTCTTTGGATTATCGGAGCAAGGCTTTTTCCGTCATATTTAGTGAATATGGATATTCTTTCCTTAAGGAATCCTTCTCAGACATTGATTGAAAATGGAACGCTTCCGCAATACGCGTTTGACACGGAAATTACTGACGCATTGAACGCTTCTGTGTTCAGACTTTTTAAAGTTTCTATTCCGAACGGTTACGTTTCTTTGTTTTGGGACAACCAGTCGATTATTCCAGCGTTTAGATTCAACTTTGTCACTCTTGTTTCGTCTGTGATTCTTTTTGCAGGAAATTCTGTAAAATGCGTTATTCCGGGAATTTTTCTTGCTGTTTATCTTGCTCTTGTCCGTTTTGTTTCTCCGGTGATTTGCAATGGGGTCGCTTTTCAGGGCGATATGCTGCTTGCGCTTCTTACAGGCGGAACGATTTTTTTTGCGGTTTTTGTTTTAAGCTGGTACGGAACGATTCCTATTTCGCTTACAGGGAAAATTATTTACGGTTTTCTGGCAGGAATAACAGCATTTCTGATTGCAGGCCCGGGAACTTCGCCTTGTGGACTTATTTTTACAGTTCTTGTTTCAAATATTTTTTCAATTGTAATTCAGCAATGGGAAAGCCGAAGAGATAGGCTTTCTTTAAGAAAAAAACTTGAGACTTTCAGAAAGATTGAAGCAGAAGAACAAAAAGAACTTTAAATGGAGCTTTTGAATGATAAATAAGGAAAATCAGAAAAAATTCTGGCGCATTTTTGGATGTTTTATTGGAATTCTTGTTTTTTTTCTTGCAGTTCTGATTGGAATGATAAAACTTTCTGAAAAAAAATGGGATTCCGGCTTAAAGCAAAGCGTTCAGAATGTCCTTGATGAAAAATATCCCGATGCATGGACGGTTGGAAATTCTATTCCGCTGAATTCTCCATTTTCAACAAGCGCAAATCTTTTTGAGGCAAGAAGCAATGATTCCGCGGAAAAATATTATGCGATAATAATAAGAATCACAACTTTATACGGTCATATGCCTGCTGTCTTTGTTTACAATAATGCAAAAGGTGCTGAATTTATTGGATATTCAGCAGTTCATGGAAGAATAAAAAAACTTCTTGAGGAAAATTATGCGGACTCAAGCATCTCGTATTGGCTTGAGCGACTTCCTTCTGTAATACAAGAAGCTGAAAAAGTTGAAAGGAGCAAAAAATGACACGAAAAGCGATTTCAATTTACATGGCGGCCACTTGTGCCATAGTCATAGTTGCACCAGGAAGATTTGTATGCGGAATTGTAATTGCCGTTGAGCTGATTTGTCTTATGCTTTTTGGGCTTCTGTTGAAAAGTCTTTTAAAAAAAATGAATCTGGAAAAAACAGAGCAGGCAATAATGCTTTGTTTTGTGATTTTTTTTACAGTTTTTTACAAGCAGCTTTTGATTCAGATTATGCCGGTGATTGCGTTGCAGCTAAGTTTTGTGATTTTTCTTCCGTCGATTTCAACATTCACAACAGTTTTTCTGCTTGAAGAAAACGATATGACGCTGAAAGAATCTTTGCTTAAAAATATGCCGGTCGCGCTGGGATTTGCTTCTTATCTTCTTGTTGTCTCATTGTTGCGGGATATTGCAGGGTTTGGAACAATAACGCTTCCTGCTCTTGGGGAGCATTTTGAAACTGTGATTTTTTCAACGGAAAAGATTTCTTTTTTAACTTTTTTTGCCACAATTCCAGGTTCTTTGGTTTTAACTGCATTGCTTCTTTCATTGTATCTTTGCATTGAAAAAAAACTTCAAATTGTAAAAAAGGCAGGTAACTGACAGTGATTTTTACAGCTTTTTATTATATCTTTTTTTCTTCAGCGGTAATTCTTTATGGTGTGGGATTAAATTCTGCAACGATAATCTGCGATTCAATCCATGAACTTTTTCTGCCTGTCATAAAAATTCTTGTGAATGTTTTAAGCACATCCGTTTTGTCATGGCTGATTTTAAAATATTTTCTGATTCCATTAAATCTTGAGGAAATTTATCCCTTTGCGGCGTTGCTGATTTTCTTTATTATCTCAATTTTTATAGAAACTTTGGTACGAATCGCGACAAAAAAATCAACTTCTGATTTCAGCCTTTCCTTTTTGATTATTTTGCTTGCTTTAAACGAAAGTCTTAATATAGTAGATGTTGTACTTATCACTTGCTGTAGTTTTATTTCTTTTTTGATTTTGATTCCATTGCTTTACTCTATAAAGAAAAGAATTGATATTGCTGGAACGCTTCAAATTCATGGCAATAAAAAAAGTCTGGTTCTTGTTTCCATTGCCATAATTGTTACAGTTCTGGCTGTTGGAAATGTTTCTTGGCTAAACCAAAGGATTCTTCCATGATATTAAAAATTATTCTTTTAATCACGATTTTTATTCTGTTTTCGCTGCTGATTGTGTTTTTTGCGTTGTTTTTTGTTCCTGCGTTAAAAAAACAGACAAACATAAAGAGCGAGATGCTTGTTTCTGAAACTGAACATAAATTCAGGAAACTTTATGAATCAGAGGAAAAATACAAGGTTTCAGAACGGGCGGTTGTATTATGCAACTGTAACAAAACTTTTAAAAGAACTCCAGAACTTTCTGCAAAAAAAGGGCAGTCATGCTCAATAATAAATTCAGCATACAGTTCACAGAACGATTGCCGTTTTTCATGTCTTGGGCTTGGAGACTGCGTGAAAGTCTGCCCTCAGGAAGCTATTTTTATAAAAAATGGAACTGCCGCAATAAATGAGCTTTGCAACGGCTGTGGAAAATGCGTTTCTTATTGTCCTAAAAATCTGATAAAACTTGTTCCTGTTGGTACTGAAAATCTTGTGCTTTGTAGCAATAATACCCAGAATTTGACAACTTGTGATTCACTAGGAAAAACAGAAATTTTATCTTATCCAAAGAAAAAAGGCTTTAAAATATGGCAATCATGCTATAGACTGTTGAACAAAATTCATTAATAGACAAAAATATATAAATCAATGAGCCGAATCCATATTTGTTACAGTTTAAAATCTTCTCGAATTGGTCCTAATCAAAAAGAGATTTTTGAAAAGGATTACATTAACGTCTACAAACCAGCGGCAAAATTCCTTTATGCTCATCCGGATTTTTTTATGTCTTTTGCCTTTAATGGCGTTCAGATTGATTTTCTGCAGAAAGAATATCCTGAATTCATTGAGCTTTTGCACGAGCTTATTTCAAGAAAACAAATTGAGATTTTAGGTGGCGGTTACTATGATCCGGCCTTTCCTTTGCTTTTTCCGATGGACAGAACCGGGCAGATTGAACTTTTGACTTCAACATTGCGTTCTATAACAGGAAAAAGGCCCCGCGGAATAAATATTTGCGCAAGCATCTGGGATTATTCGCTTGTCTCATGTTTTAATAACTGCGGAATGGATTATGTTCTGCTGGATGATTCGCTTGTTCCAGATGAAAAACAGAAATTCATTCCTCTGATTATGTCAGATAAAGGAAAAACAATTTCAATTCTTCCGTTGTGCCAGGAATTTAAACCGGAAATTCAAGATGACGCAAAAGATTATCTTAATGATATTTTAAAAAAAGTAACAAAAGTTTCTAAAAATATGCCAAAACCAATTCAGGAAAGTGTAAAAGGTCTGAACATCCAGTTTACGCATGAAGAATTTCAGAGCCTTTTAAGAAGCGGTTATCTTGAAAAACTTTACAAGGAAATAAAGGAAAAAGACGAAATTTTTGATTTTTCAACTCCTGTTTCTCTTATAAAAGAAACAAAACTCAGAATTCCTGTTTATATTGCCTCTGGAATGAGCAAGGAAGTCGGGCAGTGGGGAATAAAACCTTACCAGTCTGTAAAAACAGATAGACATTATCCTGTTACGATATATGATTTTTTTCAGATTTATCCGCAGAGCCGCGCGCTTTATGACCGGATGCTCTATGTAAGTATGCTGGTAAACCAAAGCCATGGCGACAAGCTAAGAAAAAAATCAGCACGCGAAAAACTTTGGGAAGCGCAAAATGGAGACGGTTTCATCTGTACTTCAAAAGGTGCGTTTGTAAGCGCGACTTATAGGCAGCAGGCATACAAAAAACTTACTGAGGCTGAAAAAATTGTGCGTCAGTGCGGTGAATTCAAAGAATCTTTTGCTTCTTATGACTACACAGGCGATGGGCTGAATGAATATATTTGCCGGATGAATAATTATTTTGCTGTGATCAGTCTTGGCGGCGGTGCAATCCGAGAACTGGATGTTCTGCAGAATTCTGGAAATTTTGCGGACAACCTGAACTGCGTAAAAGATTTTGAAGGTTACAATGACAATTATGAGCGTGGACTTTTTATAGATCACATTTTTACGGATGACGAGTTCAACGCTTATCTTCAGAATAAACCTTCGGGGAATGGAATTTTTTCAAAATATATTTATTCTGAACTGAACTATTCCTCGCAGCATAAAGATGTTCAGTTTTTGGCAGAAGCAAAATTTCAGAACAGGCAGAAAATTTCGCTCAAAAAAAAGTATGTCTGTTATTCAAGCGGTATGATGATTCAATATATCCTGAAAAATGAAAGTGACGAAATTCTAAAAGCGAAATTCGCAGTTGAATCAAGTTTTGCCCAGACGAATTTTAATGCAAAAGATTTTAACGCTTTCAGCCTGGATATTGTATCTGACGGAAAAAAACAGGAAATCAACACAAAGACTTCTTCCCATGAGCTGAATGATTCTGGAAAACTTAGCGATGTTGAAGGAATTTGGGTTACAGACACAGACAACAATATTACTTTTGTATTTGAACCGAACGAATCCTGTGAGATGTCGTTCAATCCGATTGTCTTTAAGCGGCCTGAATACACAACTGGAGAACTTGTTCCGGCTGGAATGACTTTTGCAAACACAATGTTCTGGGACATAACTCTTGCGCCTGGAATGGAAATGGAAAAAACCATAAATTTCAGCATTTTCAGCCAGCAGAAAAAATCCAGAAAAAACTGAAAATAAAAAATCTGCGGACAAATAATTTTTTCTGATTTGACTAGAATATGCAAAAAATCTTATAATCTTCTTTATGAACAGAAGATTAATAACATCCGCTTTACCTTATGTAAATAACATTCCTCACCTTGGAAACCTTATCCAGATGCTTTCCGGTGATGTGTTTGCCCGTTTTTGCCGAAACCGTGGCTACGAAACTCTTTATATCTGCGGCACAGACGAATATGGAACAGCAACAGAAACAAAAGCTCTTGAAGAAAAAAAATCTCCACGCGAACTTTGTGATTATTATTACAACGAACATACAAAAATTTATGACTGGTTTCATATCAATTTTGATAAATTCGGACGAACTTCGAATGAAGAATGTACAGAAATCACTCAGGATTTATTTAACGACCTTGATAAAAATGGTTTGATTACAGAACATACAAACAATCAGCTTTTTTGCAACCACTGCAATATGTTCCTTGCTGACCGTTTTGTGCACGGAATTTGCCCGAAATGCGGCTATGAGGATGCCCGTGGCGACCAGTGCGATAAATGCGGTTCTCTTCTTGACCCGACAGAATTAAAGCAGCCAAGATGTTCAACCTGCGGAAGCACTCCGGAAGTAAAAGAAACAAAACATCTTTACATAAATCTGCCAAAAATCAGCGGAAAACTTGATGAATGGATGAAAAAAGTTTCTGTTGAAGGAAAATGGGCAGACAATGCTGTGAATATCACAAAAGCATGGATTCGCGACGGTCTGAATGAACGCGCAATCACCCGGGATTTGAAATGGGGAATTCCTGTTCCTAAAAAAGGATATGAGAACAAGGTTTTCTACGTCTGGTTCAATGCACCGATTGGATATATGTCAATCACAAAGCAGCTTGCAAATGAGCTTGTAAAAGCCGGAAAAAATTCTTTTGACTGGAAATCATGGTGGCTTCCTTCTGAAAGTGAGGAAGGAAAAAACAAGGAGCACGTTGATTTGTTCCAGTTTATTGGAAAAGACAATATTCCTTTCCACACTGTTATTTTCCCATGTACTTTGCTTGGCTCTGGACACGACTGGACAAAACTTTATCACATGAGTTCAACTGAATATTTGAACTATGAAGATGGAAAATTCAGCAAATCCCGTGGAATTGGTGTTTTTGGAACGGACGCGATTGAATCCGGGATTCCGGCAGATGCCTGGCGTTTTTATATTTTCTACAACCGGCCTGAAAAACAGGACTTCCAGTTCACTTGGAAGGATTTCCAGGAAAAGATGAATAGCGAATTGATTGGAAATCTTGGAAATTTGGTAAACCGAACGCTGCTTTTTGTAACAAAATATTATGATGGAAAAATTCCTTCTGCTCCTGTTGACACAGAACTTTGGACAGAAGTAAAAAAACTTGAGGAAAAAGCTACAGAAGACCTTGAATGGGCAAACCTTAAAGATGCGTTCCACACAATGTTTGAGATTGCTGACATCTGCAACAAAAAATTTCAGGCGACCGAGCCGTGGAAAACAAGAACAACAGAACCAGAAAAAGCGGAAAGTCTTCTGTTCAATCTTTGTTACATCATAAAAGACCTTATGATTATGATGAATCCATATATGCCTCAATATACGCAGAAAGTCATGAGCTACTTCGGAAAATCAATAAAAGAAACTCAGGTTGGAAAAGAAACTGTTGAAGGTCTTGACTGGAGCGATTTGGGAAATACAACAGGATTGTCTGAAATCGGCGAAACTGCGGTGTACTTTACGCCAATGGATCAAAAAACAATGCTTGCATTCCGTGCGAAATTTGCAGGTTCTCAAACTGAAAGAAAAGATGGGAACAAAACTGAAAAAAAGCAGAAGAAACAGGAAAAGAAAGCCGAACCGGAAATTCTTCCAGCCGAAAAGCAGCCTGAGTTCTTTGCTAAGAACATTCAGCTAAAAGTTGCAAAAATTGTTTCTGTTGAACGCAATCCGGATTCAGATAAACTTTATATCGAACATCTTGACGATGGAAGCGGAACAGACCGCGTTATTCAGTCTGGACTTGTTCCTTACCTGAAAGAATCTGAACTTTTGGGAAAGCACGTTATTATTGCGGACAATCTTGCTCCAAGAAAAATGCGTGGCGTTGAAAGCCGTGGAATGCTTTTGGCGGCAGATTATAAAAACTCAGAAGGAAAAGACTGCGTTGAACCGCTTACAGCTCCTTGGGCTGCTCCAGGAACGAAAGTTGTTCTTGAAGGTGATGATGAAAATTCTGAAAAACCTTCTGAAATTTCTGCGGACACATTCTTCCAGATTGCAATCAATGTTGTGAACAAAAATGTTGAAATCGGCGGAAAAAAACTTACTGCGGCAGGAAAAGTAATTTCTACAGAATTTACAGAAAATGGCGGAGTAAACTAAAGTGTTTTCTGTAAAAATTAAGAAAATTGAAAATACTGTTTTTACAAATTCGGGTTCGTTCCTGCAGACTCCATTCTGGGCTGAATTTAAGTCGGCTCACGGATGGAAAAATGCTCGCTACGAACTTGAGGTTTCTCCAGAAACTGAATTAAAACATGAACTTTCAGAAAAAAAAGTGGAAGTTTCAGTTTTGACGCGCGAATTTGGAAAAAGCCCATTGCGTTTTACAATTGCATATATTCCTCTTTTTCCGTCGCTTCCGTTTAAAGATGTTGATGCTGGCGAGCAGACAATCGAATTTTGCTCTCTGCTTTCAGACATTGCCGACACGCTAAAAACAGTTATTCCAAAAAACACTTTGTGCATCCGCTTTGATCCGGCTATTGAGTTTCTTTCACCGGAAGAACGTGATGAATTTAACGTTGGCGTTAGAGTTGTTTCGTTTGCAGACCGACTGAAAATCAAAAAAAATAAAGTTGACATTCAGCCGCCGGATTCAACGCAGATAAATTTGTTGCCTTCAGAAGAAGAAATTCTTTCCGCAATGAAGTCAAAATGGCGTTATAACATAAATTTGAGCGCACGCAAAGGTGTTGAGATTATCTGTGTAACTGGCGATAATCCTGAATTTTCAAAATATCTTGATATTTTTTATGATTTGTACAAAATCACCGCGGAACGAGACGGAATCGCAATTCATTCAAAAAAATATTATGAGGATTTGCTGAAAAAAAGTTCAGAAGAAATAAAAGCCGGAAAAAATGTTCCAAAAATCAGCCTTTATATTGCAAAACACGAAGAAGATTTTCTTGGCGCAATAATCACATTGTTCAGTAAAACAGAAAGCGTTTATCTTTACGGTTGCTCAAGCAACACAAAACGTAACCTTATGCCGAATTTTCTGCTTCAATGGACTGCAATGAAAGACGCAAAAAATTACGGAAGCGAATACTACGATATGTATGGAATGCCACCGACAGACGATCCGAACCATCCAATGCACGGACTTTATTTGTTCAAGACTGGTTTTGGCGGAAAAAATATCCATCGGCCTGGAACTTTTGACATTCCGACAAATATTTTTTACAAGGCATATTCTGCCGCGGAAAATTTAAGGGCATTCTGGCATAAAAAAGTCATGAAAAAAATCCGCGGAAGATAAATTCTGGACGATAATTTTTATCTCTTGCGGACAGATAAAAAATCTCCTTTATGTAGAAACAAAAATGATTTTCCATTAAAATCATTTTACTATGAATATGGAAGCATTTGTTTTGGGCTGTGGTGGAATGATGCCTTTGCCTTACCGTCATCTTACATCCGTTTTGCTTAGACGCGACGGAGATCTTTTTCTTTTTGATGGCGGAGAAGGAACTCAGGTTTCGCTTAGAAGATTGAATCTAAAATGGAAAAAAATCAGCGCGATTTTTGTTTCCCATACGCACGCAGATCATGTTACCGGACTTCCGGGAATTTTAATGCTTTCCGCTCAAGTTGACAGAAAAGAGCCTTTGTTTATTTACGGACCTCCAAAAATTGCGGAATACATTGAAACAAGCAGAAAAGTTCTTGATATGTACATAAATTATCCGATTGTTGTAAAAGAAATTGCAGCTCCGTGTGTAGTTCATAGCGGCGAAGATTTTACAATTCGGGCATTTCCGCTTGAGCACACAAAGACTTGCGTTGGCTATACGCTTGAGGAAGAAGACCGGCCTGGAATTTTCAATCCGGAAAAAGCAGCTGAACTCGGCGTTCCTGTAGGTCCGCTTTGGGGAAAACTTCAAAAAGGGCAGGATGTTACTACAGATAGCGGAAAAGTTGTTCATCCGTCTGATGTAATGGGAAAGCCGCGCAAAGGTCGAAAATTCAGTTTTGTGACCGACACTTTGTACAAAGAGTCAATTGCAAATGAAGTAAAAAATTCTGATTTGCTGATTTGCGAAGGAATGTTCGAGGATGAACTTATTGATCAGGCAAAAGAAAAGAAACACATGACCGCAAGTCAAGCCGCAACAATTGCAAAAGATTCAAATTCAAAAAGAATGGCAATGATTCATTACAGTCCGCGCTACACAGACAAAGATTTGGAAAAATTGCTTAAACAGGCACAGCAGATATATCCGAATGCAGAACTTACACGCGACCGAGCTCACTACGAAATTCCGTACGAAGATTAAAAAATGATTGAATTGGTTGATTTTTCAAAAAGTTATGAAAAAAATCTCTTCGCGGTAAAAAATGTGAATCTTAAGGCAGAAAATGGACAGATTACAGGTCTGCTTGGACTGAACGGTACCGGAAAAACCACGATTATCAAGGCGATAACTGGAAATCATTTTGCGACATCCGGGAAAATTCTTATAACAGAAAAAAATGGCTTTAAATTCAATATTGAAGAGAATATTGAAAAGGCGAAAAAAATTATTGGCTACGTTCCGGAGCAAATATTTTTTCCAAACCGGCTAAAAGTTGAAGAGTATATTTCCCTTGTAAAAATGCAGTTTTCCGTTTCTGATGAAGATTTAGAAAAAACTATAAATCTTTGCGGCCTTTCAGAAGTTCTTTCAAAAAAAATCGGAACGCTTTCAAAAGGCTACCGTCAGCGGCTTGGTTTCGCACAGGCTTTAATTCACAACCCGGAAAATATCGTTCTTGATGAGCCTGTCAATGGACTTGATCCGGCGCAAATTATCCAGATGCGGAAACTCATAAAAAAAATCGCAGAAACAAAAACTGTAATAATTTCAACGCATCTTATGCAGGAAGTTGAGGCTTTATGCACAAAAATTTATATTTTGAACAACGGTTCAATTGCGATTGCTGGAACAGAGCAGGAAATTCTTTTAAAAACTGGAACTAAAAATATTGAAAATGCTTTTCTAAAAGCAACAGGAAAAGAATCTGATGAAAAATTATCTTAAATACAAATTATATAATATTTTCTCAAGCAGCCTTTTTTACATTTCCGCGCTGATTTTTAATATTTTTGTATCAGGACAGTTCTTTTTTGTTCAGAAATTTTTTGGCGGAAGTGGAACTACAGATCTTCATTATTTTTTTCATGCTGTTCCACTAATTTCTGCAATAATGATTCCACTTTTAAAGTTGAATGAAAATTTCTCTTCTTTTGATGAAATCGTTCCGCTTTGCACTACAAAAAAGATTTTTGTAAGCTGGTTTTCTCTTTTTATTCAGTTTGCGGTTATTTTATTTCCTCAATTTTTGGTTCCGCTCTGCGTGAATCTATTTGGCGATGTTGAGATTGGACAAGTTTTTTCCGGATTTTTAATGCTTCTTTTTTACGGAGCGATTTCAGCAAGTTTATGTGTGTTTTTTTCACAAATCTGCAGGTCGCAGGTTGTTTCTGTAATAATTTCAATTCTGGTGCTTTCAGTCTTGAACGGAATAAATTTGTTTTCAGTTTATGCCGGGAACATTCCTTTTTTTTCTGCAATAATAAAAATTTTCAGCTTTTACTGGCATTTCGATGCGGCAGAAAAAGGAATTCTTGACACACGAGATTTGATTTATTTTTCCACAGTTTCTGCGTTTCTGGTTTTTGTTTCAATCATTTTTGCGGAATCAAAAAAAGGGAAAAGAATTTCGGGTCAAGAAAAAAAACGGATTATCCTTGTGTTTGTCTGCGCCATATTTTTACTTCTTGACTCAACAAGATTTTATGCAAGATTTGATTTTACAAAAGGAAACAAATATTCAATTTCGAGATATTCTAAAAAACTCGCGGAAGAAGCTTCTGAAACGGTGGAAATTTCTTTTTTTCAAAGCAAAAATCTTTCAAATTATTACCCGGAAGCAAGAAATATCCTTGATTTACTAAAAGAATATTCCGCACAGAAAAATATTTCTGTAAAATTCTACAATACTGACAATAATGAAAATGCAAAAAAAATTGAGCGTTATGGAATTTATCCGCGGCAACTTCCTGTTATTGGTGAAAATAAAACTGAATACCTGAACATATATTCAGCTATCATTCTTGAATACAAAGACAAGACTGAAATAATTCCATTCATTCTTGCGACAAACACGCTTGAATACGATATTGACACAAAACTTTTGAGTCTTTTTTCAGAAAAACGCCGGACTGTAAATCTTCTTTGCGGAAATGGAATGAATTTTGAAAATGACTACAGTTACGTTGTTCCATGGCTTAATTCAAACGGAATTGCAACAAACACAATAAATTTGAGCGAAAAACTTGAACCGCAGCTTGAAAAATCTTCTGTGCTTGCAATTTTTGGCTCAGATAAAATCTCACAAGCTCAATGTGATGAAATTTCTTCATATATTGAAAAAGGAAATTCTGTATTTTTTGCGGTTTCTCCATACAATGCCGATATTGAAAATTCATGGTACATCACAAAGCCCGAAAATCAGAATCTTATAAAAATGCTGAAAAAATTCGGTTTTGATTTCACTGAAAATCTTCTTGCAGATATTTCGTGCGCAAGAATTCTTATGCAAAGTGACCAAAACCAAGACGGTACTCCATCTAATTCTATATATAGCCAGCAAATAAATTATTCGATGTGGATAAATATAATGCCGCAAAAAAATGTTCCCCAAGGAATCACAGAATATTGGCCTGCAGAAATTGTTGAGTCAGAAAACGTAGAGCCTTTATTTTTTACAAGTCCGCTTGCATGGCAAATTGAACCGGACAATCTTAGCCAGGAAAAACTTTTTGAAAATAATCCGTTTGTTGTAAAAGAAAAAAAATATGACAATCCAAAAGCAACAAGAGTCGGCGCATTAATTTCAAAAGACAAGAAATTAGTTCTAATTCCTGACCAGTATTTAGTTAATAGTCTTATGCTTGGCTACACAGGCGGAGAAACTGGCGATTACAGAAATCTTGATTTTCTTGTGAACCAACTTTTAAAACTGAACGGAGAAGAAAATCTTGCGGAAATTCAAGAACATTCAACGCTGACAAACAAATCGAGCCTTTACAAGACATACAACGCAGAACTGTTCAAATCAGCAAAAAACAGAACATTGGGTTGTATGTTTATTTTTGTCCCGGCCTTAATTATTTTGGCAGGAATTTTATTTAATCTGAATAAAATAAAATTTTTAAGAAAAATCTCTTGTGTTTCGCATAAAATAGAAAAGGCAGACAGCAAAAATGAAAGATAAAATTTTGATTTTTTTAACAATTTTTCTTGTTATACTTTTTCCGCTAAGTTTTTTTATCGAAAAAAGGCAAAATTCCATAGAAACCTATGAAACCGCATTTTTAAATCCAAAAAATGAAAACGAAATTGAAAAAATAACTCTTGAATCTTTTGGCTCAACTTTGATTCTTGAAAATAAAAACGGATTTTTTACCGGCGGAAATTCTGAAAAAACATATATTTTTCCGGCAGACCAGAAAAGTGTGAAAAATTTCATTTCAGTTTTAAAAAAAGTCCGAAAAATCACAAAATCTGAAAGTTCCGGTGAAAAATTAAACGAAAAAAACTGCGATTTTAAAATTTCCTACACATTAAAAACTGGAGAAACAACAGAAATTATTTTTGGAAAAACCGACATTACAGAAACAAAAAGATTTGTGAAAATTCCCGGCAAAAATGAAATTTTCAAGACCGAATCTGATTTTGAGCCATTCCTTACAACCAGCGCGGACTTTTGGATTTGCCCAGAAATCGTATGGAATTCAAAATCTGAAAAAAATCCGGCAGATGAAATTCAAAAAATCAGCCTTGCACATAACGGAAAAAGAAAAACCTTAATTCCGTCCTCAAAAAATTTTTCAAAAAAATCAGAAACCCTTTTGTCATTGCGGCATGGGAAACTTTGTCCAATAGTTGAAGCGCCTGAAAATTCAGATTTTCTGGAAGTTGAATTTGAAAACAATGTTTTTTCGGTGAAAATTATTCCTGCCACGGAAAGTTTTGTTCTTGTCTACGAAACTTCCGGTTCAAAATACGCCGCAGAAATAAGTGAATGGACACACAATCGGCTGAACGAAATTTTTTCAGAATAACAAAGTAATAAAATTTCAATCAAAATTCAGTTTTCAGCATAAGAAAAATGTTCAAAATATTATAGAAAAAATGAATTGAATAATTTAAAAGCGGACTGGAATTTTTGAAAAATACAACCCGAAGAATCATGTGCGCGGTAAAAGCGTTTAAAACTGCAAAAAATCCAAGATAGCGGTGGCAAAGCGCAAACAAAATGCATGGGAAAAACTCTGGAATAAGCTGAAAAAAGCCGGAAGAATATTTCTGCGGAAAAATTTTCCTAAAAAAAGCTGGAAGATAAATTCTGAAAATATTTTCTTCAAGAATCGCACCTGAAAAAAAAGACAAAATGCAGAAAATCCATTTTCTTAAATTTTCAGGGCAAATAAAATCAATTTTTGGTAAAGATGAGGAAAAAAAACTTGCGGAAAACTGAAAAAAAATTGAAAACGCAAAAAGAAATACAAATCCGCCGGCAAAAAAAATCAGCTCACGTTTTAATTTGCCTTTAAAAAGCGGCTGAAAAATAAAATCTTTCAGCGAATAAATATTTGTCTCAAAAAATACGAAAAGAAAAGAAAATGCCATAAAAACAAGCTGAACAGCCGGAAAATTCCACGTAAAAAAAGTTCCTTCTGCCGGCGAAGCCTGAAAAAGTGACGGCATCAGAAGAAATAAAAAAACTGCCGAAAAAACGGCAATTTCCTTAAAAAAATAATGTATTTTCATATTTAATATGATATTATATAATATTGAGGAATTTATCTATATGTCATACATTTTTATAGCACTTATCATTTCTGCGGTGATAATTGCCGGACTTGTAAAATTGTATTTACTCTTTAGGGAAAAAATCAATTTTTTTCTGCGTGGACTTGATGAAAGTTTCCATTTTTCAGAGTTAAATACTTTATGGAATGTTTCTCAAATATGCAATCTTGAAGAACCGATTTCTCTTTTTTATTCAATGCCGTCGCTTGCAAAATGTATTTCGCATATAAAAACCCAAGCAGAAGCTGCCGGAGCGCTGAATTCTGCAAAATTCCAGAAATTGCTTACAAAACTTTATGAATTCCGAAACAAAATTGAAAAAAATGAGGACAAAAAACGCGGTCTGGAATCAACACAGTCGCTTTCTAATCATCAGAAACTAAGAATTATTCTTCCTGGAAAAGGTGTTTTTTCTTCTGAAATTGTAAATAACGGCCGAGAACTTACAATCAAGCTTCCAACACAAAAAAATCAGATTACAGTTGACGGAAAAAACTGGGTAGGGCAAACCGTAAATGTTTATCTTTGGAGAACCGGCGACGCTCGTTATGTTTTTGACACGACTGTTACGCATGAAGGTCTTTTTCTTGGAAAACCATCTCTTTTTCTAAAGCATACAACGAACCTTATAAGAACTCAAAAAAGAAATGCAATCCGTTCAAAATGTCATATTTCAGCGGAACTTTATATTTTAAAAGAAAAAGTCATTGACTACAATATAATCGAAACAAAACCTGGATATAAATGTCTGCTTGAAGATATTTCTGAAAACGGCGCTTTAATCAGAATTGGTGGAAAAGGACTTCCGAATATCCAGATAAGGCTTCAGTTTCAGGTTAATAACCGTCTTGTTGTAATGTTTGGAATTGTCCGGACTGTTGAGTACAATGAGGAGCTTAACCAGTCAAGGCTTCATTTTGAATGTATCCATATTGAGCCGGCAATGAAAAACCAGATTTTAAGCTATGTTTACAATATTATGTCTGACAGTGAAAAAGAAATTTATGACGCGCTGAAACTTACTGACACAGATGAAAAAACTGAATCTGAAACCGCCCAAAATTCTTCCGGATTGTTGGAAAATACAGCAGAAAAAGCAGAAGCGATTTCTGAAAAAATTGCAGACACTGATGATGTTCTAAAAAATGCAAAAAATCTTGTTGATTCAGATTCAAATGCAAAAGAAACTGAACTTACAAAAAATACTGAAAATGACGAACTGGATTTAGACGAGGAATAACGATGAAAAAAAATATCTTGTTTTTGATTTTATCTGTTTTTTGCGCAAAAATTATGTTTTCTGAAAGCACTGAAAATATAAAAAATTTTGTAAAAGGAAATCTTTCTGAAAAAACTTCCGCTGTAAAGGCCGCAACAAAAGATGAGGTTGAGGAACTTTCAAAACGTGCAATTGATTTTGCAATAGAAAACAAAGAAATCCTTGGAGAAGACAGGGAACTTGCGGCACTTGCGGTTTCTGGAATTCTTGCTGTGCCACAGACTTTTGCAGATGAACTTTCTGATGAAGAAAAAACAAGACTTTCAGATGAATTTTTATCTCTTTATAACCTTTTTGAAGATGAAACCGTAAAAATTGCCGTTTTGAACAAAATTGCAAAACTTGATATTTCTACAGAAAAATTCAAGGAATCATTAAATAAATATTTGTCAGAATGTAATCCTGAAACAGAAAACCGCGCGATTTTAACTGCTTCAATTCTGACAATTGGAAATATAGGAGATTCAAATTCTTTTAAAATTCTTTTTGATAATGCGCAGAAAAATGAATGGAAAAAATATCAGGAAGAAAATGAAAAAGCACTTGGACTTCTTTGTGTAAAGGCAGAAAAAGAAATCATTGAAATAATTGGAAGCGGAAATACAGCTGAATGCAGAAAAATTTTTGATTTTGTTATGAGAAATCAGAAAAATAATCAGATTTTTTGTGCAAAAATTTCCGAAAGCGTACTTGCACGGGCTATATATATATATGAGAATTCTGGTTCTGCAAATGATGAGATTATTTCATTACAAGTAGATTCTTTTTGTGTTTTGCGGGATTTTAAATGGACTAGAGCGTCTGCGACAACAATCAGATTTTTTGATGTTGCGGTTAAAGAATTTGAAAATTCGCAGATGAATGAAAGTTTTTTCTGTCTGGTTATAGAAGGAATTGCAGAAACTTCACCAATTGAAAGCGTTTCTAAACTTTCTTCATATCTTTCTAAACTTAACAAAAGCATGGAAGATGAAAAATCAAAAGTTTCAGAGCCTGTAGTTCTCTCATTAATAAAAACTCTTGGGGCTATCGGTGATAAAAACGCTTTTGATTCATTGCTTGCAGTTACATATTATAATTATTCCGACACAGTTATTGCCGCAGCCCGGGACGCTCTGGCAAAACTGAAATGGTAAAAAACTCAAAAATTAATTTAAAATTATTTCATCCGCTGGTTTTAGCAAGCATTTTTATTGCGGCTATTTTTTATTCAAAAGTAATTCCTGTAAAGAACAGAAATGCTTATTTCTCTCTTTTGGATTTTTCAAATCTTACAGAAATTTCGGGATGTGTTGTTTCTAATCCTGTAAAAAGTTCAACAGGAAAATATTATCGCCTGAAAATCAGACTTTCTGAAGCAAAAGACAAAAAAGATATAAAAGCAAGTGCAGAAGGAATTATTCAGATTCTTGTTCCAGCCGCACAGATTGAAGCGCATTTTCCGGGAAAACTTTTCACTGCGGTAAAAGATAATAAATATGTTCTTTGTGAGCAAGGGAGTTTTTTGCGCGCAAACGGAAAAATTCTTGATGAAAATCTGTTTCTTGCGGAAAATGTTGAAAATATAATAACAAAGAAAACCAATTTTTTTCAAAAATTTTTAAGAATCAGGGCAATTTTTAGGATTCAATTTCGACGGCTTATGTATGCCTGGGGAGCAGCAGGCGGATTACTTTTGGCATTGCTTTCTGGAATCAGGGAATACACAGATGGCGCTCTTGGAGAAAACTTTAAGAATGCGGGACTTTCTCATGTTCTGGCACTTTCTGGAATGCATTTGAATTTATTTTCTGGAATTGCCGGAAAATCAGCAAAAAAAATTATTTCAGAAAAAAAAGCAATGATTTTTCAATTGGTGTCCGTGGTTTTATTTGTGTTTTTCGCAGGATTTTCACCATCTTTATTCAGGGGATTTTTATGCACAATAATTTCTTTTGTGGCAATTATGTTAAAACTGAAAAATTTTTCCATGATTCAAGTTCTTTCCGCCTCATTTCTAGTTCATGTTTCTTTAAAACCAGAAGATTTGTTTGAAGCCGCATTTGTTTTGAGTTATTCAGCATTGGCAGGGATCTTGCTTATGTCAGAATTTTTGAAATTTCTTTTTATAATAAAAACTCCAGAAAAACTTGCTGGTTCAATCAGTGCAAGCATGGGCGCACAGTTTTTTACGGCACCAATATCTTTAAAACTGATGAATTCATTTGCTCCGATTGGAATAATTTCAACAGTGGTAATTTCACCGCTCATAACAATTTTTATTTATTCTGGACTTTTTTTGATAATAATTTGCCTGATTTTTCCATTTTTAGTTCCGGCCGCTGCATTTTTTTTGAAAATACTTTATAATCTAATTGCATTTGTTGTTACGATATTTGCAAAATTTCCATTATATTCAACAGGAACATGAAATGCCAAAACTTAATCATCCTGATTACAATTCACCAGCAGCCCTAAAAACTTTTCTAGAAAATAATTCCATGGCTATGCAGAAAAAATTCGGGCAAAATTTTCTTTTGAATCAGAATGCCCGGGAAAAACTTGTGGATGCTCTGGAAATTTCAGAAGGAACAAAAGTCTGGGAAGTGGGGCCGGGGCTTGGTGCAATGACAGAAGAGATTCTGAAACGCGGCGCAAAACTTACAGTGTTTGAAATCGACCGTGGCTTTGCAAATTTCATAAGACAATTTTTTTCAGAATATATTGAAAATGGAAATCTTTGTGTTGTGGAAGGAGATGTTCTAAAAACATGGAAAAAAACGCTTGAAGAAAAAGGCTTGCCGGAACGTTTTTTCGGAAATCTTCCATATAATATTGCTGCAACTTTGATTGCAGATACAATTGAGAACAACATACGCTTTGAGAAAGCTGTTTTTACTGTCCAAAAAGAAGTTGCTCTGCGTGCATGCGCAAAACCTGGTTCACAGGATTATTCATCATTCTCGATTTTGTGCCAGTGGGCATATGATTTGAACCCACTGATGGATCTTGCCGGTGGAAATTTCTGGCCAAGACCGAATGTTGATTCCCGGGCATTTTGCATGAACAAAAAAAATGATTTTCCACGTTGCAAAAATCCAGCGCATTTTATGAAACTTCAGCGCGCGCTTTTTTCTTCAAGACGAAAAAATGTCCGTAACAATCTTTCTATTTTTCTTTCAAATAACGAAAAAGCTCTTTCTGCACTTGAAAAAGCGAATATAGAGCCTTCAAAACGGGCAGAAACTCTTTCAATTGAAAATATCCTGTTATTGTCTGATATTCTGAATACTGATATAATTTAATGTCTATGAATGAATTGATTAAGAGCAACATCGATAAAATAAAAAAACAGATAAAAGAAGCTGAAAAAAATGCCGGCAGAAAAGAAGGAAGCGTAAAACTTCTTGCAGTAAGCAAATTTCATCCTGTTGAAGCAGTTTATGACGCAATAAACGCAGGACAATTTGATTTTGGTGAAAACCGGGTTCAGGAAGCATTTTCAAAATTTCCTGAAATTTTTCAGAAATTTCCAAATGTCAATCTGCATATAATCGGGCAGTTACAGACAAATAAGGTAAAAAAAGCAGTTGAAATTGCCACAATGATTGAATCAGTCGATAGGCTTGAACTTGTAAAGGAAATTGAAAAACAATGCGCGAAAATCGGTAAAAATATTGAGATTCTTCTTGAATTTCACACTGGAGAAGAATCAAAATCTGGTTACAAAACAAGTGAAAGCCTGGAAGAAACTCTTGAATTCATTGCACAAGGAAATGCGCCTCATGTGATTCCAAAAGGTTTTATGACGATGGCGCCTTTTACAGAAGATACAGAGCTTATAAGAAAATCTTTTTCTCTTATGCGCGAAATTGCGGAAAGAATGCAGGAAAAATTCAAGAATTTTAATCTTTCAGAACTCAGCATGGGCATGACCCACGATTTTGAAATAGCAATTCAGGAAGGTTCTACAGAAGTTCGTGTTGGAACTGCAATTTTTGGACAAAGGACTTGAGAAAAATCATATTTTTTACAATTTTAATTTCTCTTTTGAATTCATCTTTTCCGGTTTTTAGCGAAACAGCAGAACCTTATGAAAAAGATGAATTTCCGGGAATTTTGCATGATATAAGACGTGCCGAAATCATTACGCTTGGTTCAATGCCGTTTATAACTTTTAGCGCAACATTGGGCTATTCATTCGGGAAATATGCTTCCCACAATTTTGATTCAAGTTATTTTGTAAATCCATTTTCTTCAACAGATGAGAACAGTTTCTCAACAGATGAACAGATTGGAATTCTTCTTACTTCCTTGGGAATTTCAGCAGGAATCGGGCTTACTGATTTTATAGTTCACGCTGTAAAAAGAAGCAACCGGCAGCGAAAACTGAAAAAACAGAAAAACACAGATATTCAAATTAATCCGATAATGGAAGATCCTGACGCAACAAAAATAGAACCGCCAAGAAATATTGAAATTGGAATTCCTGAAAATGAAGAATCAGCTGAAAATCTGGAGAATTCAACTTCAACAGAAAACAAAAAAGATATAAAAACTGGCAAAAAACTTAATGTTATAATGGATGAATAATAATGAAAAACCTGCATATTGTAATTCCAGAAAATTATTCAGAAAGTATACGACTTGACCAGTATGTTGCATCTGTTTCAGAAGAGATGAATCGTTCAAAACTGAAATCTTGCTGCCAGGAACTTTTATTGAACGAAAAAAATGCAAAACTTTCATCAAAAGTAAAGGCAAACGACGTTATTGACATTTTTTATGAAGAAAATATTCCAGACAATATTGAACCAGAAAATATTCCATTAAGAATTGTATATGAAGACGAAGATGTTACGGTTGTGAACAAAGCTCAAGGAATGGTGACACATCCTGCGGCTGGAAACTGGAACGGAACGCTGGTAAACGCATTGCTTTACCATTGGGGGAAAACTGCGGTTCCTCAGACAAAAGATGCCGGTGAAAATCAGATTTTAAAAATGCGCCGCCCTGGAATTGTCCATCGACTTGATAAAGACACTTCCGGACTTATAATTACCGCAAAAAATAGAAACATTGAGGAATGGCTTTCATCCCAGTTCAAGGATCGTCATGTTCAAAAAGAATATATCTGCATTGTCAAGGGAAAACCGCCGGCTTCAAGTGGTGATGTACGAACTCAAATTGTGCGTGACAAAAAAAACAGACAGAGATTTAAAGCTGTAACCGCAACAACCGAAGGAAAATTTGCCCGTTCATTGTATCATTGTGTGGCTTGTTACGGACCATACTCAGTAATTCGAGTCCGTATAAAAACTGGAAGAACGCACCAAATCAGAGTTCACATGAAATATTTAGGCTGCCCGATTTTAGGGGATTCCCTTTACGGAAAGCCGGATACACTATTTCCAAACGCAAAACTGATGCTTCATTCAAGGCAGATGATTATAAAAACTTCACCAGATAAAAAATTCAGAAGATTTACAGCCTCAGTTCCTTTTAGATTTATGGAAACTATAAAAATCTTGCGGGAAAATTTTCCTCGGGAAGTAATGCCAAAAGTTAAGCCAAAATGCAAAAAATCAAAATAATTTCTGAACCAACACTTGAAAAACCGTTTCTAGTAATCTATAAACCCCAGGGAATTCCTTCAGCGCCGCTTTTACAAGACGATAAAATCAGCGCACTTAGCCAAGCCGTAAGCATATTTCCAGAAATAAAAAATGTTTCCGGCAGAAAGCAGATTGAATATGGACTTTTGCACAGAATTGACACCCAAACAGAAGGTCTTTTGTTGATTGCAACATCTCAATTTTTTTACGATGACTTAATCCTTCAGCAAGAATCCGGAAAATTTATAAAAACCTATCTTGCTGAATGTGTTTCAACTCCAGAAAATAATAAAACTGAAAAAACTGGCTTTCCACCCATAGATAATAAAAAACACGAAGAACTGGAGCATGGAAAAACCATAAGAGTCAGTTCATATTTTAGAAATTACGGAGAAGGATTAAAATCTGTTCGCCCTGTAACAGAAAATTCTGGAAAAGCCGCATTAAGAAAAATAGGAAAGCAAAAAGAATACACAACGGAAATAAAACTTATCGAAAAGAATGAAATTTCATACAAATTTGAATGTAGAATTTCATCTGGTTACAGACATCAAGTCCGCTGCCATCTTGCATGGCTTGATTTTCCCATTATTGGTGACAAAATTTATAATTTCTCTGAACTGAACTCTGAAAAAACAGAAAAAATGCGATTCAAAGCGGTTGGTCTACAGTTTACAAATCCAATTACATTAAAAAAAGAAGAAATAATCCTATAAAATTACCCGGAAGGGGTTATAAAACCTGAACCATGTGACAGTAGAACTGGAAAAGCAACTAAATCCCCAGTAATAATTTTTTTCATTCTTATAATTGTCTCAAATCATATCTTACCCGAACAAATTGCGCTTTTAATCTATTTATCTTCTTTTGCTAAGTGGATTTAAAGCCTACAAGAGTAGATATAGATTTTAGCATATTTTTATTTAAGCCCTAATCTTACTGCTCTTTGATTAGGGCTTATTTTTTTTGTGTTCGGTTTTCAAGGTTCGATTCCTTGACACAAAAATCAAAACATCTTGTTTAGCGCAATTTACAAGATGTTCCTTGCTGTTGTTGCCTTCAACGGCAAGGTTTTTATCGCGGAGTGAAGCAATTGGTCAGACTTGACCGGGCGGTATTCCGGTTACGTGCAGGTTCAAGCCCTGCCTCCGCTAAAGCACAGTTTTCTGTGCAAATAAAAATATTTTTCATAGGAGCAGATATGAAAATCATTACTTTCGGAAGCCTTAAAGGTGGGGTTTCAAAAACAACAACAGCATTGCTTTGCGCATACTGTCTGGCAAAAGCCGGAAAAAAGATTCTTTTTATTGATGGCGACATCAACAATTCTTCCAGCTGGACTTTAACTCCAGAAAACAAGAATGAGCTTGATCCGCAGAATAGAAAGCACATTGCGGCAGCCTTGCAAGGTGAAAACCTTCTTGACTATGTGATTCCATCAAACACAAAAGGAATAGACCTGATTCCTTCAAGCCTTTATCTGGTTGACCTTAGAACAATAAACCAGAACAGGTTCAAATCTCTTGTAAAAAGTGCAAGACAAGCCTCGTCTGAACACATTTCGATTGATGAGAAATATGACTACATAATAATCGATACAGCACCGACTTACGACAACATAACAATGATGTTCTATGAGGCAAGCGACATAATCATAACTCCGACACTTTTAAGCCAGTTTGACTACAACACAGCTTTATTCCTGAATAATAAAATCCAGACAGAAACAAGCGTATATGAAAACTGGAAACTTCTTTTTGTTGGCTGGAACAAACGTTTTGAGGAAAAACAGATTGGCGGACAGACAGATTATCAGAATCTTTTTGAAAGCACATTCTCCAATATTCTTTCCACAAGAATTCCATGGACAACAGTGGCAAAGAACAGAATTGACCGCCAGACATTTGTTGGAAAATCCAAGAAAAGTGCAACGTTGCACTTTTCAATAATAAATCTCTGTGAAGAGATAACCGGTGAAAAAATCGTTCTTGCAGGAAAGGGGGCTTTCTAATGGCAAAACCTTTGACAGCTGCAAGAAACAGTTTGCAGCAGAATCTTAATAATTCAAATACAGCAAGACTTTCAGTAAGAATGACCGTAAAGGAACTTGCAGCGCACCTTGATGATGAATTTGTAAACCTCTTTTCGCATACGGATGAGACCGCCAATCATCTTGCAAAAAGTTTTATTGAAAACGGATATGACGAAAGCCAGCCTGTCCATTACGCATATATTGAAGATGAAGATAAATCCATCGTGATTGATGGAATGACAAGACTTCACGCATTGCAGATAGCAGATTTTTTTGATGTTCCTGTTTATAAGCATACATTCAAGAACCGGATGGATGCCCTTATGTATGCTTACCGTTTGCAGCTTGACAGAAGAAATCTTGACGACGCGCAAAAACTTGCTGCAATAGAAAAGATGATTCAGATAAACCCACGCAGCAAAGAGGGCAGCCTTGCAAAATATATCTCCTCAACGTTGAACATGGGCGAACGGAATGTAAAAAAGGCAATAAATATCCTGAAGAATGCTGATGAGGAAACAAAACAAGCCGTATTCAACCACAAGAAAACAATAAATCAGGCAGACAAGGAAACCCAGCTGAAAAAGGAAAGCCATCAAAAAACGAAAACAGAGCAGGAATCCCTAAAGAATGACTTTCAGCTTCAAGGCGAGCCATTCTGGGAAGGTTTTGAAAATGCTGATGAAAAGACAAAAGAAGAAATCATTTCCGGGGAAAAGAAATTCTCTGACATCGTTATGGAAAAAGAAAATTCCGAGAAAACAAAAACTTTCCAAAAAATAACAAATTCCATTAATAAATTCTGGAACCTGTGGAAAAAAGAACATGAAGAAGAAGACACAAAAAGGGAATTTTCATTCTGGGAACAGTTCTTAAAGTATTATTGGGACTCCTGGAACTAAGAAAAAGGGGAAGAAATGACTTTACATCAAAGCATAAGAGTTTATGGCAGCGTGGAAACAATAAAGGATTTTTCAGAAGGTTACAAGAAAAACTCAATAGAAAGACCAGATTTATACACGGCAAAAATAAACACAATATTTCTTCCCTTTTTAAAAGAGGATATACCTGAAAAAACATTCTGCATAATGCAGGAAAAACTGAAAGAAATAGTTGCGGAATGTATGGGGAGCAAAAAATGAACAAAATAGATTTAAAGACCTTTGAAAAAATAAACGGAAAGCTAAATGAAATTTCAGACATTTCAAGCTGCGTAAAGACGTTTTGACACTTAATAACTGCTCAGACCTATATAAATGCGAAACACTTCTTAGGTTTGAAAGAGAAAAAATTGATGAACTGTTTGAAATTGTTGAGGAATATAAAGAGGAAATTTTTAGATGAGTTTACAAGAAATAGCGAAAAAACAAGAGAAGTTAAGCCAACTGGAAGAAATTTATAACAATCTTACAATACAACTAACGCAAATTCAGAATCTACTAAAGAATAATCCAGCACTTTCTGATAGTTCTCATGAAATTTCTAGTATTCCAGAAGAATTAAAGAAATTATATAGAGAACAACAAGATTTTATACGCAAACAGAATACTGCAAGACTTATAAATGACTTAATTTGGATTATAAGAGATATAGATATTGAAAAAGCTTCTGATAAAGAAATCGAAATTCTAGAAAAATCAATAGTAGATATTAAGTTCTTGATAAATGAATTTGGGGTTATATGAAATTATGAAAGAAGATTCCTTTTTCAAAACAAATGCAGATATTTCAGAAAATATTGAACAGAAGAAAGATTCCTTTGACTTGGAACTTGAAAAATTCAGCAACGGAAATCTTCCGGATTCTCATATTTTTAACCTGGGAAAACCAGGCGAAATCTTACAAAACTGCGGCTTTCCAGCTGAACACAGGATTGAGCTTGCCGCTTCAAGGCTTAGAATGAAAGCCAATCAGGGAAATCATCCTTTTGAAATACTTGATATACAGGGACTTGCCGGAGCTTTGCAGAAACCTGTGGCAGTCTTTGAGTACGGTGACAAGAATAAATCCCAGAATGTCATTGTAAACATAGAAAAGGACGGAAAAAACTTTCTTGTGGGCGTGTTCTTTAATCAAAAGCAGAGAGGGTATGAAGTGTCCGATATTCGTGGTCTTTTCAACCGTGACAACATGGACTGGATGCACTGGATTCAGCAGGGAAAAATGATTTATGGAAACAAAGAAAAAATCCAAGTCCTTGCTGAACAACAGCGAACTAATCTCGCTGAGGTGCACAGTAAGGAAGCCAGAACTTCATCCGACTCATACTACTTGGATTCAGTAGATAATATACTACAGAGTTTTGGAGATGTCAAAGATATTTATACAAAAGATTTTCCAGAGTATGCGGAACAAAAGGAACGCTTTGAGATTTTCAAGAAATTCCGCAGTGCTTATCAGAAAGTTGAAACTGTCAATATGCTTGATGTGGTACAGAAAGCTGATGAATTTTATGATGCCTTGAAATCTAACAATAAGGCTGTAATTGCAAGATATACAGATACTATTGAATATACGGAACTTGCTGATGCGGTAGAGACCATTTCTACTGTTCACTCGGTAACTAATACCAACGGTCGCGGTCAACCCGACCCACGCTTCAGCAGTGATAATATACTTACAAAAACAGAACTTGTCAACAAAACAACATCAACACTCGTTATCGATTCCAATCAGGCTGCAAGAATAAAGGCTGCCCGCGAAATAAAGGAAAATATGCCGAGTCTTTCAGAAAAAGAAAGGGCAGCTGCAATCGCAATTCTTGAAGCCGGTGCAAAAAGCCAGGGTATTGAATTTTCTGAATATGTAGAGAAAACATTCCCTGACGGAATCTTTGGCGACATTAAAAACGCAGAGAACGCGGCAAAGCAACAGGGCATAAAGATAAACGGCGCAGTTTCTGTAAACGGATTCGGCGAGAATGTGAAAGCCGTAATCTATGCTGGAAAAACTGCGGATTTTTCAACATGGTGTCATGAACTTTCGCATATATGGCAAGCACAGCTTATAGGTGAACTAAAACAAAATGCGGAAGAAGCCTTCCAGGTAAAGAACAGTGACTGGCAGAACAGCATTTATACATTCCAGGATGGACACACAGACACAAGTGCGGAGGCATTCGCCTATGGATTTGAGGATTTTCTAAAAAACAAAGCCGGAGAAATGGCTGCGGAAGACAAAAAGAAAATCTTTGAAAAATTCGCGGATTACATGAGCCGTACCTATAACGGTGTAAAACAGCACATAGAAATAAATGAAAAAATCGCATCCGTTTACCAGAAATTTGTAGAACTTGATGACAACATCCTGGTACAGGCTGAAAAAGCCGTGCAGATGGAAGTTTCATTTAGTGATTATTTTGATAAAACAAATTCTATCTTTTTTGAGCTTGATTCCGGTGATACAACTGATGTAAGCGATAGCATTCTTGAAGGAAAACCAATAAAAGAAATTTCAACTAAAGAATTTAATTACGATGGTTCAAATTTAAAAGATTTTGCCTTGAATTATATAAAAAATAATCCAGTAGAAAACGCTAAGACAAAAATTGGCAATATTGAGATTTCAGAGACAGGTTTACGGCACAGCCTTTCTCATACAATTTACAAAAATAAACTTTATGCGATTCCAGCAATAAAAGACACTCTTGAAAAAGGAACATATCTAGGCGTTATAAAAGATTTTGAAGGAAAACGTCAGAATAATTATTATTTTGCTGCACCAATTACTATAGATAATGATAAAAACATCTTATTTATTAGGGTAAAACATGTTGCTGGTAGAGATAAAGCTTTATATATACATGATATTTTTACTCTTGATGAAATAAAAAAGGTTACTCCGTATTCTGGAGAACCGAATGCAACCCGGCGCAGTTTACGAGGAGCAACCCTTGCTAAAAGTATAATACAAGACTATGAAAAAAACAACATAATTCAAAACAACCCGATTTTATTTCAAACCGCATACCACGGAAGCGGTGCAAACTTTGATAAATTCAATACCTCTGAATATGGATTGTCAGGCGAAGGTTACATGGCTTTTGGATATGGAACTTATGTTACTGACAGTGAAACTATAGCGAAAGATTATGCCTCTGGGCATGGAAAAAGGAAAGCTGGCAAACGAAATTTTTACACAGTTGAAATTCCTGATGAAAATTATCTTAAATGGGAAAAAAAGGTTGGCATACGAACAATAAAAAAAATCGCAAGTGGCCTAGAAAATCTTGGAATAAATAATATTTCATATATAAGAAAAGATTTTCAGACTTTACCTCTTTACGCTCAACTTAATTATGCAATTCACAATGAATCTATGACCAATAAAGGTTCTGGAAAAGACCTTTATATAACAGTTGGAACAATTCTTCACTTTCCTGCAGACAAGGAAACAAGCAAATTCTTCAAAGACATGGGATTTTCAGGAATTCAATATCCGGCAGGAACTGTTTTTGGAGATAGACAAAATGCCGTCAATTACGTGATTTTCAACGATGAGGACATAAAGATAAAAGAACACTTTCAATTCCAGAAACAAGAAGAGGACATAGCAATGAAAAACAGTAAAAATTTTGAATCACAGAAATATTGGAAAAATCAGTTCCAGCAGGATAATGCGGAAACATTCAAAGCAATTGATGACTATCTGGATAAAGGAATAAGACCGAAAAATGATGAATTTATATTTGAAAAAGTTCCTGAAATTCTGAAAGCTGCAAATGTAAGTGAAAATGAAATTGTCATAAAGACAAGCATAATCAATAAAGCTAAGAATGAACATTCTCTTTTTAATGAAGAAATAAAAGATTCTATAAAAAACATTGCCTCACCAGTCTTGATTTTTGACAGTGATAAGACAACTACAGAAAACAAGAAAGAAAGTTTTCTATGCCTTACAGATACTTTTGCAGCAAATGGAAAGCCTATTGCTTTTTCAATGAATATTGATTCTGACTATAAAAAGAATCGTTCTATACTGACAGTAAATCAGATTACAAGTATTCACGACAGAACATTAATTGCAAAAAATGGAACAGATTTAATTCAAAAGTGGACTGAAAATGGACTCTGTAGATATGTAGATGACAAAAAAATATCCGAATGGCAACTGGCAGCCGGGGTACAATTCCCCTTAGCGGTTCTCCATTCGGATAAAAATAATATAGCTCTTACTTCAAATATTGTCAACGGCACTGATTACAAGAAAATCCAAACCTTCTCAGAATTTGCAGAACAGCAGAAAAACATGGAAAAAGAATATCAAGAAGAAAAAGAAGATTTGACTGTGGCTACGTATAAATTCCAAAGCGGAGAAACTCTGGAAGAATTACTAAAAAGTGATAATGACTTTCCATCTGAAAATGCTCTTCTTGATAATTTGATAGATGGCAATATACGCGCAGTCTATAGGTATGCAACAGAAGAGGAGCAGAAAGTATTAAGACAATTTGCAGCTTTCAGAAATGATTATGATATAGACATGAAAAATCTTGCAGTCCAGACGGATTGTATTTCAAGATGGATAGCGGCTGAGCATTGGAATCCAGAAAAACAGGAATTTCAAAAGGAATATGTCAATCAGGGTGCAATAAAAGATTTTCCGTACAAACTTCCATGGGAAATGAAAGAGATAGAAGCACAAGTTTTAAAAACAAAAAACGAAATTTTGGACAACGGAATAGAATCAATCCAAGTAAATGGCGGAATGAGCGAAGCCGCAATGGAAGCAGAAATACGTTCTCAAGAAAAAGAACATCATGAAGTTGAAGAATATAATGACGGACAGTTTCCTTTGCAGGTTGTTGCACATACTGATTTTAATTATTTTAACTCAGATAAAATCTCTTTTAAAGAATACATAGTAAGAACTGATGCAAGCGTAGTACAAGATTTAATCGAAAAAAATGCTGATTCTTTCAATGAAACCAATACTAAATTGGAAGAAAATGCCATACCTTGCATTATTGTAAGAAAATCAGTAAATCCTGAGATTCCAGACCAATTTCTGCTTTCAAAATATGAAAACAACAATCTGAACAAAGATGAAATAGCGAAACAGGCTGGAAAATTTGCATCAAAAGAAATAAAAATTGAAAATACAGAACTTGTAACTCAAATAAAAAATGTTATTGACTGGAATGACAAGCAAAATAAGACACAAACTGATATTCCTGAACTGAAAATATATCACACATTGAAAGAAGATGATGTTAAAAATCTTGAAGTTATAAGTGATCAGGAATTTTCTGATATTGTTGATTCAATCATTTTGAATGACTACAAGAATATTCCAAATGCAATTCGCTTACCAAATCTTAATGAGCAACTTTCTGAAAAACTTGGACTTGAAAAAGATTCCGCATTTATTCTGAAAAAGAATGCGACGCACATCAGACCTGATAGGAAAGGTGGCTATGGACAAGCATTTGATGCAGAAGAATATCGCAGAATTCCAGAAATTCTAAGAAATGCTGATTTTGCAGTTGTTGATACTGTTTTTCAGAATTTCCAAATAGTCTTTGATGATAAAAATGATGGAACGAAAATAAACAAACTTGTTTTCAATAAAGATGAACTTGGAAACTATCTTGTAACGCTTGGAAAGGTTGATAGGGAAAGTGCATTTTCGGAAGAAAGAAATCCCATTGTTGCGGTGGGCGTTGCTCCCACAATACAGACACTCAGAACAAGTGCCTCCTCTACTGCTTTGAGGGCATCTACAACAATGGGTAACGAAAGTATAGCACAATCAAAGGAAAATGCAAGTTCGCTTTCAAAAAATTACACCAAAGTTGCGGTAGGAGTCGAACCTACAATATGGCGTGCTCAAAAAGAACACCCCATCGCTACCATGTTGCGATCATCAACAACTTTGGCTACAGAAGAAACTATATCACAAGTTACAGAAAAGTCAATTAATGAAGAAAAAATAAAAATGCCCGACCAGCCTGTTTATGCAGCTGCGAAAGTCGGGCAAGTGATTGAGCAGCGTACGCAAGAAGCGCAGTCGATAGTCAATCCGACAAGGGCTGACAGATTAAGTACTATTTCTGTTCCCTTGAATAAAGAGTATAACGAGGATTTTACATTGTCAACTGAAAAAAATGCGTTGGAAAAACAAGAATCAATTAATGCAGAAAGAACAAAACTTCAAATCCTTGAACAGGAAGATAAAGAACAGCTTGCAGCAATAGTTATGACCGCAAGAGAAACCATAAAGGACGCTTTGGAGCAAAACGCAGAATCGCTTGTTGAGATAGATTTCTCAAAGGCAAATTATGACAAACTCTTTCCGCGTGCGATTGTTCAAACACCACTAGAAACTGTAAAACTAGGTGAAAACCAGTTTGAAAAACTTGACGCAAAAGACAGGAAAAGATTCCTTCTTGCAACATTCCAGACATTGGCGACACCGGATATTGTCATTGACGAGGAAAGGGAAGGAAGCCATTCACATAACTATATAAAATCATTTGTGTTTGATGAAAAAACAAAGACTATTCAGGATGTTGTTGTGAATATCAACGGTGAAAATGTCTCCATAACAGCACATCCAAGAGATATAAACAATATTGTGAATAAAATAAAAATGCCCGACCAGCTTGTTTATGCAGCTGCAAAAGTCGGGCAAGTGATTGAGCAGCGAGTTCAAAATGAACTGGGGATAGTCAATCCGACAAGGGCTGACAGATTAAGTACCATTTCTGTTCCCTTGAATAAAGAATACAACGAGGATTTTGCGTTGTCAACTGTAAAAAAATTGCTTGAAACAGAAAAAAATATGCAGAATGCAGCAGAATCAGAGCTTCAACAAACAGAACCTGGACTTCAGAAGAAATTTGACCAATTAAAAGAAGTCTTAAAGTCCAGGGAAGAACAGGATTCTCAAGAAATAGCCTCTACAGAAGAGCCGAAAAACAAAATGCAGCCAAGAAAATCAAAATCTGACATTATACGGCAAGCAGGAAAAGACTTACTGGAAGGCGTAAAAAAAGGAATAGCTCCATTCTTCAATACAGAAGACGATTTTCAAAGAATAATAATGCATCCGCAGGCAATAATAAACGCGTCAAATGGACTTCCTTTCAGCGGAGAATCACAACTTTTAGCCCAAATCTATCATAAACAGCACGAAATGGAAGGAGAAATTGTAACAAGCATAGCCGGTGCAAAAGCCGCCGGAACAATCGTACTGAACACAAAAGAAAACCTTCAAAAGAATTTCGCGCTTACAGACACAAGCCTTCTTGCAGAAAAAAATACAGTCGTAAGAACAAGATATTTTATGCCTGAATCATGCAAAGAACCTGACAAAATCTACGCGCATACATTACAGCAGCAACGCCCGGACAAAATAAGAAGTTACCGCGACCTTATACGCCATTTTGAAAATATTCCGAACGGACAAAAAGAAATTACTGATATAAGGATAAGGATTGCCCATGAACATCTTAAGGAAATCCAGTCAAGATTTGCAATAAAAGAAGAAAGAACTTTGTCTGTTGATGAAATAGAAGAACGCAAAAACTTTCTTAGAAATTATTTTGAAAGACTTCCGGCTGACTATCGCGACACTGAAAGAAGCGCATTCGAGGACACATTTGGAATCCAGCTGAATTCTGAAAAAAATCTTGAAATAAACCTTCAGAGAAAATTCAAGGATATTGATTTTGATGAATTAAAAAAGAACACAAAGAAATCAATAGAACTGGAAAACAGAAAATTAAGCAACTTTATTGAAAAGAACACAATGGATAACAAAAAACTGGCATCTCTTTTCAGCAATGAATATAAATCACTTGCAGAAGAAGAAAAACTGACGGCCAGGAATCTGAAAATCGAGGCACTGGGAATAAAAGAACCAGAGACATTCCTTGGAAAATACCTTGCCGCATGCAACACAAACGCAGAATTCATAACAGACAAGGAAACCGTGGAGGAAGTCAAAAAGAATCTTGTAAAAAAACTTGAAGAGAATTTCAAGCTTGAGAAATATGACATCCTGAAGGAAATCGGGCAGCAGGCTCAAAGCATAAGCAATGAAACAACAAAGCAAATATCTTTTGAAAAAGCCCATTCCAATAATAAGAGCTTAGGAAAAACTCTAAGCCCTGATAAAGAAATCAGTCTGATTGGAATGGGCAAATAAAAACGGAGGCATTAAAACATGAAAAAGACAACCATCATAATATATTTTTTCTATTTCTCTTTTATTTCCTTATTGATTCTTGCGGCTACAGTAAACATATCATGCTACCAAAAGGAAAATGAGCCAGACCGTGAAAAATCAGAGATAAGCGAAATTTTATATCCGGCAAAAATAACAGCAGTCATTGACGGTGACACAGTGAAAATCCAGTTCAAGAGCAAACTTCCTGAAAACTGCACAAAAAACGAGACTGTTCGGCTGATTGGAGTGAACACACCGGAACTGAATCTTCATAAAGAGGCAGAAGCTGAATATTTTGCTGAGGAAGCATTTCTTTATACAAACAGATATTACAAAGAGGAAGTCAATATACAGCTCGACGATATAAGCTCCATGCGCGATAAATACGGACGGCTATTAGCATATATCTGGCTTTGCAATTCAACGCTTCTTAACAAAAACCTTATAGAAGACGGCTATGGACGCTATTACAACGCGTTCATGTTCAACGAAAAATACATGAAAGAATTTTCTGACGCTGAAATCCAGGCAATACAGGCAGAAAAAGGAATATGGGGAGGAAGATAACCATGATAAAAGATGACAATTTTGTGCATATCGCCGGCTGGATGATAAATGAGCTGAAACTAAAAGGCAATGACCTTCTTATATACTCAATAATCCATGGTTTCTCTCAGGACGGAAAAAGCGATTACCACGGCGGACTATCATACCTTGCGGAATGGACAAATTCCTCAAAGCAGGGCGTTATAAAAAACTTAAAATCTCTTATTGAAAAAGGTCTTATTGTAAAAATAGCCGAAAAACAGGCGAACAATACGCATCTGTGCCGCTACTTTACAGCAAAATCAAGAGAAAATATTACTATAAATAATAAAAGTAAACTTAGTTTAATAGCTGATGAAACAACAAAAGAGCCGCAGAACCATTCAACAAAGTTTAATACTGTACAAAATGAAAGCGGTAAACAAAGTTTAATGGGGTATTCAACTTTGTTTAATGGGGGTATTAAACAAAGTTTACCCAATAAGAATTCTTTAAAAGAATTTAAAAATCTATCTTCTGAAAATAAAATCCAGGAAATAAAAAATCTGGAACCAGAAGAACAAAATCAGAATCAGGAAAAACAACAGGAACAAAAACCTGAACAAAAAGAGCCGGAAAAAACAGAAAGACAGACAGAAATTTCAGAAACATTAAAAAAACTTTTTGGAAACACAAGACTTTTCACAGCTGACTTTATTCCTAAACTCTCAAAACTATGTGCAGAACGACAACTTCACGCAGAGGAATATATAAACTGGACATACGAAACACTGCAAAAAAAGAATGTCTCGAACTTTACAGGATATTTTTTCAGGACAATCCTTAGCGAGCCGAACATCTCTAAATTTCTTTTTGAGAAAACACAAAAAGATTCCAAGAATACAGATGACAAGTGTAAAAATGCGCCAAAGACAAAGTGCAAGTGTTGCGGCGCCGAGCATCCGCTTTACAACGACTGCCCGGTATGCGGACTTCTGCTAAACGAGCGTGATGAGCCTGAAAAAATTGCTTTCCGCAGAAAAATATACATGCTTCCGGCGGAAATGAAACGTGATATGAATTCAGAAATCCAAAAAATGCATGAGATAAAAAATATTTCCGCCTGGGACACTGAAAAAAACAGAATCTATAAAAAATACGGAGTGATTTAAGCCATGAATGAAAACAGGAATCTTTACAATCCGCTTCCAGCAGAGAAAACAGAGAAAAATCTTCCGGCAGAAGACCAGGAAAGAAAATATACAGAAAATCTTGCATCGCTGAACAGAACCGCAGAACGCACCGCAAGAAACATAAACTATTCGCTTGACATACTTGTTGAGAACCTTGAGGCGAAAGTCCAGAAGATAAAACTTATGTCAAGCCAGGCAGTCTATGCAATATCTGAAATTTCAGTACGCACAAAACTGAAAATCATAACTTTTGGGGCAGGAATGTTTTTTGCCGGAGTTTTTACAACATGCGGACTTTATAACATTTTTGTAGACAACGTTATGAACAGATACCTGCACAAGACAATAGAAACACTGGCAGAAAAACCTGTCAAAGAAGCGCAGCTGAAAGCAGAAAAAATTGTCCGCGACGCGAACATCAAGGCGGACGGAATGCTTAAAAACGCGCGGAAATATTCAATCCAGGAGGACGAGCATTATGGCAATTGACAAACGTTGCTCAATCAGATTTACGGCTGAGTGCTACGAGGAAATAAAGGCAAGAGCCGCCGCAAGAAAAATAAGTGAATCAGAGTTTGTAAGAAAATGCGTTGAAAAACAGCTTTCAAGCGACCTTGAGATACAGGACGAGCTTGTGGCTACAATCGGCAGCTTCAAAAGCGAACTGATGAACGTAAAAAGGGAAATAAAAGTTTTCTCTGGAATGTTTGTCTATTGGCTCAAATATTACTTCACTCTATCCGGCGCTGATTTTGACGCTCTTCCAGACGGCGAGGCAAAGAGAATCGCATTTGCAAAAGGAGAGGCAAGAAAAAACAAATTTGTTGATATGTATAAACAGGACAATAAATCCTACAAATCAATCTATGAACAGATTGTAGCGGATTTTTTGACAGAAAAAGAAAGACCGGAAAATTTTGGGGAACAGCAATAGATAATGGATCAGGAGAACGCAGAAGAACTAAAAAAGAAAAGAATGCTTGACAACCTTCTTTCAGATGACATGAAAGAAATTGTTCCTTATCTGGAAGAACCAACCGTAACAGATGTCGCGGTAGTGGATTCTGGGGAAATAATTGTAACCAGATTTGACAGGGGCAAGGAATTTACCGGGAAATATCTTCCGGATTTCATGACAGAAAGAATCATAAAGGCTGCCGCGGCAATACAGGACATAAACCTTGACACATTGTCAGGCTTCCCATGCCTTGAAACTGTGATTCCAAAATACAACGCGCGACTTACCGGACTTATGAAAGTAACACAGCGAAGTGAAATCCAAATCCGAAAACCGCCCTCCAATGTCTATACATTGGAACAGTATCTGGAGCACGGACAAATGACAAAAGGAGAATATGACCAGATTCTGAAAGCCATAACAGAAAACAAAAACATAATTGTTTCCGGTTCAACAGGAAGCGGAAAAACAACTTTGACAAATGCGATATTGCATAAAATGACGGAAATTACACCGGACGACAACTTCTACATTGTAGAGGACACACCAGAACTTCAATGCAAGGCAAGAATGAAAACAATGCTTTGTGTACCAAAGGAGTTTGCGTGGAAAGCAGTAGAGGAATCATTAAGATTCACACCGCAAAGAGTAATTTTCGGGGAGGTAAGACGGGCAAATGTAATGCAGGAACTTATTGATGCGTGGCGTACAACTCCGCACGGAGGAGTCAGCACATTTCACGCGATAAACGGAGCTTCTACCTTGATGCGAATTAAAGGTATGTTGCAGAAAGATGACCCGGAAACTGCAAACCATCTGAGCGAGATTATACAGTTTGTGGTACATCTGAAACGCGACAAAAACGGCGTTCATGTAGACGAGATAATGAATGTAAAGGAAGAAACTGATTCATTCATCTCTGAACTTGCCGCAAATAATCTTTTATAAAAAAACAAAAAGCAGGAGAAAAAAATGCAGAAAAAACTAAAAAAACTTTCAGAATTTCTAAAACAGAACAAGAATCTTGTGATTATGATTCTATTTTCATTTGTCGCTGTAAGCCAGACTTTCGCAGACAGTGATCTTGGTGTTTTTGACAGTGTAGGAAACAAACTCCTTACAGTTCTTACATCAACAGGTTTAAAGGCGGCTCTTGCCATCATGCTTGCAGGTTGTTTTGGCGGAATCGCATGGGGAAAACTTAAAGGACAGGACGGAATTGTCTCAACCTTGGTTCCGGTTTTCTTTGGAATAGCTGGAATTCTCGGCTCTGTAAGCCTTATTACATGGATTTACGATGGAGTTACAGTAGGCTCATTTAATTAATACGAAAAACAGAAATGCGCAGCAAAAACTTAACGTGCATTTCTGTTACATAAGAATAAAAAAGGAGTCGTTACGATTAAGTAATTAGAAAAAACGAGAAAAGCGTAGTACTCTAGATTGACGGATCTGGAGAGCCGGTGGAAGGCAGAATAAATTG
>ONHK01000014.1 GCA_900317625.1 uncultured Treponema sp. | reverse complement strand
CGCAATTTATTCTGCCTTCCACCGGCTCTCCAGATCCGTCAATCTAGAGTACTACGCTTTTCTCGTTTTTTCTAATTACTTAATCGTAACGACTCCTATCATTTTATCCTGAAAATAAAAAAGCCCTCCGTCAGGAGAGCTTCTTTCAGTATATAAATTCTACATATACACAAGTCGCCTGACCTAACCCAAGTTAGATTTAATGACGAGCACGACTTTTAGTGTATTTGTAAAAATTGATTGCATGACATAATTATTGCGTTTTTTTTTGGTTTTGTCTATGGGGAGATTTTAGATTCAATAAAGCAAATTGAGAACGTTGGAAAAATTCAGAACCGATAACAGTGATATGATTTTTTGCGTTAGGGATTGTAGTGGCACGCTGCAGGCGTGTTCCGAAGCGTAGCGTAGGAATGATAACCACGAAAAGCCCGACGGCTTTAGCCGGAACGCCCGCTTTATCAACAAGCATTTTTGAGCAGCTCGGACTTGATTTGCCTACTGCGTTCAGAATATTCCTAAAAAAATCGGTTGAAGAAAGAGGAATCCCGTTCAGCATGAGAGTGGAAAATAAAAATGGAGAGAAATGGTAATAGAAAATTTTGAAAAATTCCAGTATACTTACAAGAAAGAACGGAGGTAATTATGCAAAGCACATTTACACTCAGAAAAGACGAGCTGAATATGGATTTCCTGAAAGGCTTAAAAAAAATGTTTTCCGGCAAGACACTGAATATCACCGTAAGCGACAATAAAACGGACGAACAGGATGAAACTGAATATCTTTTGAGCAATCCGGCAAACAAGCAAATGTTTCTGGATGGAATCGCGGCAATTGAAAAAGGCGATGTGACAAAAGTAAAACTAGAGACTTTATGATTGAAATAGTTGCTTTTTATAAAATCGCCTATGACGACTACAACAAATGGGATGAAACAGATAAAAAACTTTTCAAAAGAATAAAAGAACTCATAAAAGATATTTCTAGAAACCCATTCGATGGAATCGGAAAACCTGAGCCTTTGAAACACGAACTTTCCGGTTACTGATCTAGGAGAATCAATGACGAGCATAGGCTTGTCTATAAAGTTACAGAAAATACTATTTATATAGTTTCGTGCAGAGAACATTATAAATAAATGGGAAGATTTTGAGCCTATTTTAATTTCAGGAATTAATTTTTCACTCCAAACTTTCTCTAAAGACAATCTTCGACAAACTCTTATAGATGATAATTTTTTGAACTCTTTTTTATTTAGTCCTAAATCAAATCCATCTATACAATCTTTTAGATTGTATAGATGGATAACTTTATCTTATAGATTGCAAGTTTTTAAAATCAACATCTTAAAGTATGTATAATGAATATAGAAAATGAAAATTTAACAAAAGAAAACAAAAACTTTTCAGATAGGCTTCGCTATTTGCGAAACAAGAAAAAACTTTCCGCACGGGAAATGAGCATTGCGCTCGGACAAAATGTAAATTACATAAATCTTATTGAAAATGGAAAAAGATTCCCGTCTCTTCAGGGATTTTTTGCAATATGTGAATATCTAGAAATTTCACCATCTGATTTTTTTGATTCCGAAACTTTTTCATCAAATCATATTGAAAATTCTAAAACTATTGAAACTGAAAGAAAGAAACTAATTTCATTTCTTGAAACATTATCCGAAGAACAAATCTCTTCTATTATAAATGCAATAAATACGTTCAAAAACAAATGCTAAAATGAAAACCAAACTATTTTCCTAGAAAAAAATCTTTTTAACAAAATGAATTCATTCTATTCATCAAATAAACACCCTCAATTTACCAAATAAACTCGGATCATTCACTTGATAAATTAAAATAATTTATCAAGATAGCTGTATCTGTTTTATCTTTATAACTACACCCATTTCATCAATATGGCGAGGGATAATTTATCAATATAAACACATCTGATTTATCAAGATGAATGAACCTAATCCATCAAGATAAATGCATCCGGTTTATCAATATGAAATCCAAAAAAAGTGGGATAAATCCGTATAAATTCCAACAAAAATGGGGTAAATTCAAGTTAAAAGCGGGGTAAAATCAGAAAGAAAAAAAGTAACTTTTCAAGAAATATATTTGTATATATTTTTGCCAAAAAAAACATTTTATGTCAAGATTTTTTGCCAAAGCAATAAAATACCAATCTTTTCTGTGATTCATTTCAGAAACTGCAATTTTTTTTCTATATATAAGTATGAACGATTTTACAAAAAAAATTGAAACAACAAGCAGCTATTCTGGTAAAACGGCAGGAAGCTTTTGAAGAAGGCTCTGAAGAACGAGCGATTGAAACTGCATCCAACTTTCTAAAAATGGGACTTTCGCCTGAACAGGTAGCACAAGGAACTTCTCTTCCATTGGAAAAAGTTTTAGAGCTTCAGGAAGAAATCAAAAACTAACTGTATGCCGATTTCTTGCAAAAATTGATTTTTATTACACACTAAAAAGGAATTCTGCTATAATTTCTATATGTCTCTCAATTGCAACGAAATCAATAAAATTCTCGAAGAGCTGAACATAAATGGTTATTTTATCCAGGATATTATTCAGCCTGGCTACGACACCATTGCTTTTTATGTTTATGGAAACGGCGAGGCAAAAACAGTTCTTGTCTGTACTGCGCAAAATTCATGCAGAATAAACGAGACAAGGCGAAAAATAATAAAAAATGACAAGCCTTTGCGCTTTATGGAATTTTTAAGATCCCGAATAAAAGGTTCAAAAATTGTAAGCACTAAGCAAATCGGGCAGCAGCGAATTATCCAGATAAATTTAGCGCACGGCGATGAATCTTTCATCATTTACATAAGATTGTGGTCCAACGCAGCAAATGTCATTGTTTGCGACGTTCATAACAATATTCTTGACACCATGTTCCGTCGCCCGGCAAAAGGCGAAATATCCGGCGGAACATTTTCAATTCCTGAAGAAAATCCTGTAAAAAAAGAATGGCCAATCCGCGATTTTTCCGAGATTTCAGAAGAATACAAAAAAAGTCATCCGGACGCGCCAGAACTTTCATTTAATCAAAAAGTTGACATCTGGTACGGTGAGCATGCCCAGAATCTTTCGCGGGAATCGCTTCTTGTTCAGGCAGAAAAATGGTTCAACTCAACGCACAGTCGAATGTCAGCGGCTCTTGAAAAACTTGAGAAAAAACAGTCTGACTTTGAAAATGCAAATCAGATGAAACATTATGGCGACCTGATTCTTTCGTTCAGTTATCTTCTGAACAAAAATTCAAATTTCCTTGAATGTGAGGACTATGAATCTGGAAAAACCGTGCGGATTCTTGTTGACCCAAAGAAAAATGCCCAGGAAAATGCCACTGAATACTATGAAAAATACAAAAAAGCCCTGACTGGAGCAGAAAGTTTAAAGCACGACATTGAAATTGCACGAAAAAAAATAGAAAAAGTTGAAAAAATGTATCAGGAAATGAAAAATGAAAAAAATCCTGTACGTATTGAACAACTTTTGCGAAAAGACACGACTCCAAAACAGCAGAAGAAAAAGGAACATCCAGGATTGGATTACACAGTGAACGGCTGGTACATTCTGGTCGGGCGCGACGCAAACGAAAACGACGAGCTTTTGCGCCATCATGTGCGCGGTGCTGACATGTGGTTTCACGTGCGGGATTTTCCGGGTGGATATGTCTTTGTAAAAAATCGCCCTGGTAAAACAATTCCGCTAGATATCCTTTTGGATGCGGCAAATCTTGCGGTCTATTATTCAAAAGCCAGAAATGCCGGAAAAACTGATTTGTATTACACACACGTAAAATATCTGCGCCGGGCTAAAAATGGTCCAAAAGGTCTTGTAATTCCAACCCAGGAAAAAAATCTTTGCATAACGCCAGACAAAGAACGATTACGAAGACTTGATTCAATCCGGCAGGAAAACGAACTATGAAAAAAAATAAAAAATCACAAAAACCGTTTGCAAATTTTTCAGCATTCAAGACTTTTAAGCGGATGTTTTTTATTCCAGAAAATAAAAAAGAATTGCCAATGCTCGCAAAAACTGTAACGGAAAACTTTTTTATCATCCAGCAAAAACAAAAATTCAAGATTACAAATATTCCTGTTGTTCAGGTTGACCACAAACTTGATGAGCAGATTCCGTTCGTGCCTTCAAAAGTAAAAATCTATCTTGATTTTATCTGGTTCATCGCAAGAACGATGGATGTCCTTTTCTGCAAGCTTGAAAAAGAAAAAGCAATTTCCGCCCTTGCCGATTTTGAAAAATTCATCACGAAACTTTACAAGGAAGCTGGAACTGTCTATTCAAGAACCTTGACCACAACAGACCGTCCTAAATATTTTGCCTCGCCACGATTTTTGATTATCCACGCATTTGATCCGCATCTTTTGTGTGTTCCAAGCCTTCACGTTGCGATTGTTGCCGGAACCTGGGCTTTTGTGCGGAAAATTTTAAAATCAACAGAAATGAATGAATATGAAATCCAGGAAATTCTTGATGAAATCTATTTTGGCGCAATAAAAATCTCTGAAAGTGTTCTTTATGTAAAGTAGCACAGTATAAATTGTGTAACAGCAGCGCTTTATTTTCTTACGGCAATAAATGAAAAGAACTTTTTTTCTGAAAAAGATGCGGAAAATTTCATAGAAAAATTGTTCCAGGATGCAACGGATATTTTTCCTTCTGATGTGCAGGAAATTCATGATTATATGAAAAAAATGTACAAAGGACTTTTAAAAGACTATAAAAAAGCTGAAAACTGGCAGGAACCAATTTTCAGCTGGTTAAGTAATTATAAGAAATAACTAGAAGCGTTCAGCTTTTCCGCCTTTCTTCTGCTTATACAGTCCTGCAGAACCGGCTCGGACAGAACGTTCGGTCTGATTGTGAACATTCGGTCTTGAACGGCGACGATTTCCACCGCGTTCCTCGCGCATTCCACCATCATCAAATTTTCTGTCGCGCTCGCGGCTTCTTCCGCCGTGATGTCTTGAACCGCCAAAGCCTCCCCGACCTCTTCCGCGTCCGCCACGACCACCGCCAAAATCAGAATCGCTTTCCTTTATATCAACATGCATATGCGGAACATTCTGATTTTCTTTTGCCAAATCCAAGGCGCGTTTTGCAGCTTCTTTTGGCAAAGAAACCAGCGTAAAGTTTGAAGAAATATCGATTCTGTCAACAAGTCTGCCAGGAATATTAAGCATTTTGCTAAAATAATCCGCAACAGAACGAGGATTGTATCCATCTCTGCGTCCAATCTGAATGTAAAGACGTGTCTGGTTTGCAATACTTCCCTGCTGAGTGATTTTTCCATAGCGGGATTTGTTCAGTTTTTCACCGTAAAGAACAGAAAGAACAGAAGCAAGAACGGAATTCGCGTCATTGTTTGCAGTAAGTTCCGCCACCATATTTTCAAATTCTTCAGAAGCCTTTACAAGATTCGGCTCATCTCCAGAAAGTCCGAGTTTTTCTTTTAATTCACCAAAAATACGGCCACGCTTTTTTTCAAGAACTTCGTCTACAGAAGGAATTTTTTCTTCCTTCATTTCGCCTTTGCTGGCCTTTTTTACGGCACGCTGAAGGAATCCAAGTTTTCTTGTTTCCTGTGGAGCTACAAAAGTAACCGCAACACCTTCTTTTCCGGCTCGCCCTGTTCGTCCAATTCTGTGGACATAAGTCGCACCATCAAAAGGAAGCGAATAATTTACAACGTAATTAAGGTTTTTAATATCAATTCCGCGAGCCGCGACATCAGTTGCAACAAGAATTCTTGTCTTCTTTGTCTTGAAGCGTGCAATAATTTTTTCGCGCTGAGCCTGGGCAATATCACCGTGCAAAGCTGCAACTTCATAACCTTTTTCATCAAGCGCACGTGTCACATTATCTGCATCATGTTTTGTCTGCGTAAACACGATTCCATAAAAATCATCCGCAAAATCAATAAGACGCACAAGCGCCTCAATTTTATCACCTTCGCGAACAACCCAGAATTTCTGGTCAATCAGCAAAGGCTCATCAACAACGCCTTCTTCCTCAACGATTTCATAGTCGCCCATAAATTCGCCGGCAATCTTTAAGATTGGAGCTGGCATTGTCGCACTGAACAAAAGAATTCTTGCGTCAGGATTTGCTTGTCTGAAAATTTCTTCAATGTCGTCAATAAATCCCATATCAAGCATTTCATCACCTTCATCAAGGATAAAATACTCAATTTTACTTATATCCAAAGTTTTTCGTTCAAGGTGATCCTGAATTCGTCCTGGAGTTCCAACAACAATCTCAACGCCTTTCTTCAAATCCCTAATCTGAGTTGAATAAGACGCGCCGCCATACAAAACACATGAACGCGGAGATTTTCCTTCTGTAAAAGACTGAAGTTCCGTGCAAGTCTGAATAGCAAGCTCGCGGGTTGGCTCAAGCACAAGAGCCTTTACAGTTCCTGTTGAGCCACGCAATTTCTGGATAATCGGAAGCCCGAAAGCCGCAGTTTTTCCTGTACCAGTTCGCGCGCGCGCAATGATATTCGCATCACCGTTCAAAAGGCGCGGAATCGCCAAAACCTGAATTGGAGAAGGAACTTTAAATCCTTTTTTTTCTACAGCCGCAAGAGTCGGTTCATCAAGCCCTAAATCTTCAAAAGAAATATCCGCATCTGATTCTGCATTCAATTCATCCTGATTTTCAATCTCGTCTGCATTTTCCGTCTGTGATTCGATTGGAACAATTTCATCATCTAAATTTTCGTTTTCGTTACTCATTTTTTCCCAATAAATATAAAATTAAAAAAGGTAGGTTACTTATAATAGAATATTCCGCGTTTTTATACAATCAAATTGAACAAAATTGAAAATTTATGAAAACTACCGAAACGTAAGCGGAAAATTGAAATTGGCGTAATTTGCCATTTTTTTGCCAAGCGGCATAAAAAAAACTGAAAATGAGTTTTACGAATTGAAGTTTTCATCATAAAAAAAAATTGCAACCATAGCCAATTTTAATTTTTTGCTGAAAGTGAAGGTATTTTTGAATTCCTTTTGAAGTTTGCTCAATTGCAACAAAATTGAAAATTTATGAAAAATGTGATATAATACAAAAATATGAATAAGACAAAGTTTAGCATTGACGAAAAAGTTGTTTATCCAAGCCAGGGCGTTGGCTTAATCACGGAGATTTTTGAAAAGAATTTCCGCGGCACAACTATGACCTACTATAAAATCTACATTGAAGTTTCTGACATGGTCGTTCTTGTTCCGATTGAAAAAGCTGAGGAACTGGGAATCCGACCAATTGTTGGTGCAGAAGAAGCTGAAAAAGCGCTGAATTCACTCTCAGATGATTTTGAACCTATCACTTCAGACTGGAAATTGCGCTACCAGATGAATCTTGACCTTTTGAAAAAGGGAACAATCGCAGACATTGCGGCAATCGTGCGCTGTCTTTACAACCGCTCAAAAGTAAAAGAACTTCCTATTTTGGAACGAAAGCTTTATGACCAGGCAAAAAAACTTCTTGAGGACGAAATTTCAATCGCAATGGGGCTTTCAGAAAAAGAAGTTGAATCAATGATTCACGTAAAACTTGAACCGCCTGGAGCAACTCCAAAAATCAAGCACATTATCGAAGATTTTGATGACGAAGATGACGATTTGATGGATGATGTTTCTTCAAAGAAAAATAAACGCGATGATGACGACGATGATGATGATTCAGACGAAGATTCATCAGATGAAATCGATTCTGAAGAAGATTTTGGCGATGACGACGAAGAATAATTCTTCAGGCGTGAATGTTGTTATTTGTGCCGCCGGTTCTTCAACAAGAATGGGCGGCTCTCAGAAAAAAGAATATCTTCCACTGAATAACGGCACAGTTCTTTCTGAAGCCGTTAAAAAATTCCTGGATTCCGTAAAAGTCGGGATTTTGGCAATCACTGTTCCTGCTGACGGCAAAAAAAAGGCAGAAGAAGCATTATTTTCAGATAAATCCATAAAAGAAAAACTTGCAGAAACAAAGCTGATTTTTGTTGAAGGTGGCTCAACCAGACAAAAAAGCGTCTTTAATGCGCTAAAAAAAATTGCAGAGCTAAAACCAAATTCTAATTTCGTTCTAATCCACGACGGTGCGCGCCCCTTTGTTACAGAAAAAATCATAAAAGATACGCTGGACGCAACAGAAAAATGCGGAGCCGCAGTTCCGGGAATCACTCCGGTAGACACGCAAAAAATGCTGGACAAAGACGGATTTATTGAAAAACATCTTTTACGCTCGCAGATGACAGCCGTTCAAACTCCACAAGGCTTTAAACTGAAAGAACTTTTACAAGCCCACGAATTGGCAGAAAAAGACGGAAAAGAATACACAGATGACACTGAAATCTGGGGAAAATATTGCGGTGCGGTCAAAGTGGTTCAGGGCGATTCCTGCAACAAAAAAATCACTTACGCAGGCGACTACAATTTTGGAAAACAGACTATGAATTCAATAAAAATCGGTTTAGGCTACGATTTGCACAGACTTGTTGAAGGCAGAAAACTTATAATTGGCGGTGTGGAATTTCCTTTTGAAAAAGGTGAAGACGGACATTCTGACGGTGACGCGCTTTTGCACGCAATTACAGACGCACTTCTTGGGGCAAGCGCGCTCGGCGACATTGGAAGTTTTTTTCCACCGGAAGACAAAAAATGGAAAGACGCAAATTCCGTCGAACTTTTAAAAATTATCTGGCAAAAAGTACAAGAAAACGGATGGCAACTGGTAAATCTTGACTGCGTTGTAAAACTTGAAAAGCCAAAATTCCTTCCGCAGCGGCAGAAAGTCATCCAGAATATTGCAAATGCCCTTAACGTTGAACCGGAAAAAATATTTGTAAAGGCAAAAACCGGCGAAAAACTTGATTCCGTCGGTTCAGGAAATGCAATAGAAGCCTGGGCAACATGCCTGCTTTCAAAATAAATTTAATAAATCACGCAAACAGATTCTTTATTCATCTTGCCTTTTAAGATTCCGTTTTCAACTGAAAATTTCTTGCCGTTCGCCTTATCAATATAACTTCCATCCGCAAAAGAAACTGGAATTTCAATTTTTGAAGTTTTTTTGTTCGAATTGATAAGAACAATTCCCTTTTCTCCACGTTTGATTCCAAGAACAGAAGTATCTTTTCCATTGTTCACAAGTTCTTCCGGTTCGCCAACCATTGCCGCGCGGAATTTATTCACTGCAACAACTTCTGGATTCATAAATTCGTCGTTTCCAATATCACCGATTTTTGAATCTCCAGGAAACTGCGTAGCTTCTTTTCCCTGCGGACGACTAAAAAACAGCGGAGTTCCACCAGACCGCGCCGCAATCAACGCCCATCCCATCCTAAGCTGAGCGTTTGTTAAATGCGCTGACTCACCGTGGTTTGCGTAAGTGTCATGGCTTTCAACCCAAGTTACAATATTTTTCGGAGCCGCCGGATGCTGCCAGTTTTTCAGTCCCTTAGCACTGAATTTTGAACTGGCAAGGGCAGAACGCACAATCGAACCGTAATTGCTCGCTGTAACCGGCATAATTTTTCCATAAGCATCCTCGCGGGAATTTCCACCCTGAAGAACCTCGCCATAAATAAAAAGCTCATCGCTGTTCTTGTGCATAAACTCGCCTTTCACAGACTCTTTTCCCAAGAAAATCGGCCAAAAATTGTTCACTTTTGCATAAGGATCTTTTGGATCATCTGGAAGCCCGATGTGTTTCGCCGTATCGTAGCGAAAACCATCCGCGCCACAATCAATCAAATCGTTCACATATTTCATGTAATAAGCCTGAAAATCCGGGTTTTCCGTGTTAACATCTGGAAGTCCGCCCATCTGAGCTGTTGTACATTCAAGCCTGTCTTCATAACTGCGGATTCCGTGGTCATTATTTTTGTGATAAAGTTTTTCAATTCCACCAACAGCGTCAATCAAATCCTTGGAAATTTCCTTTATCCGCGGAGTCGTATGATTTGGAAGAACATCAACAATAACGCCAACTCCATATTCCTCCGCCTTCTTGTTCATTGAAATAAAATCTTCGCGCGTTCCAAGCTGATAATTCCCGATTTTCCAGTCTGTCGGCTGATAATGATAATACCATTTTCCATTCAAATCCTCGCTGTAGATTTCCATTCTGCCGTAATCACCAACAAGGCAAGTATTCGCAGGCGAAGTCTGAACCGCCGAAAATCCAGCCGCGGCAATTTTATCCATATTTTCTTCAATTGTCTTAAAAGACCAGCACCACGCGTGCAAAATCGCACCATTCTGAATAGAACTTCTTGTCTGCGAAAAAATTCCACAATTTACAAGACAAAAAACTGTGGCAAAAATAAATTTAATCTTCTTCATAAAAACAATTATAAAGCATAAATCCATTCCCATAAAGAAAATAATTTTAAAATAAAAAAGAGCGGACAACACCGTTCGCATCTCCGCCCTCCCCCCCCCGCCCTGATTCTACAAATCAGAAGGAAGTTCCAGAATAAGATTTATTTCACCCTGAGTTCTGTTCAGCGCACGAGCCATCTGAGCAACAGTCCATCCTTGACGCGCCAGATTTTTTACCTGCTCGCGCTCCTGCGGAGATATAAACTGGCTGTTTTTATCCGGATTTTTTTGTACATCAGTGTTTACCATTGCCTGAACAAGCTTAAGTTTTCCATCCAAATCTTTATCCATTTTTGTAAGCCGCTCTTCAATTCTTCCAACACCGTTGCGTGCTGAATTGATTTCTTCCAGCCGCTGTTCAGTTTCATTCAAAATTTCCTGCAAACTGTTCAACTTTGCCGCAGCGTCGCCGATTTTCGGTCCGTTTTTAAGAAGTTCATCAACATTGTTCTGGACATCTTCAATTTCTTTCGGCAAAGTTTCCGCCTGTCTAGAACAAGCCTTCAAGCGATCCTCAATTGCCTTTAAATTTTCAAAGGAAGTATCAACATCTTTTAAAACGCGGTCAATAACTACATTTTTCTGCTCAAGCCTGTCGTAACGTTCAGAAATTGTGGAAAGCGTATCCTGAAAATCCCTAACCTGAACTTCCATTGTCTGCAAACCATCAAATGTTGAGTTCAATTCACGGATTTTTTCATCAATCTGACCGCTAAGCGAAATCATTTTCTCATAACGCTGACCAATCGACTCAACTTTAGCTTTTTGACCGTCAAATTCATCAACCTGCCTGTCAACATCATTTTTCAGGCTCAAAACGTGGTTATATTCCTTGTTCAAATCGTCGGCAACATCCTTAAAACCTTCAATCCGTTCAAAATCCGCAGCCAAAGCCGCAAGTTTTTCATCAAGAGATTTTTTCATCTGCTCGGCTTTTTCGTAAACAGAAATCTGAGTTTTTACAGAATCCATTTCTTTTTTCAGCTCGCTCATCTGAGTCTGCATTTCGCTGGAATAATTCTGCAATCTGAATGCAAGTTCCGACTGGTGCGCACGGTCTTTATCCACAGTTTCCTGAACTTTATCATTGAAGTCCTGAATTTTCTTGGAAGTATCAGCAATCTTTGAATTCATCTGCTGTTCTGCCTGATCAGCCATCACATCGAAACTTTTTTCCAGCTGCAATGAAATTGCTTTTGAACGTTTTTCAAATTCTTCCAGCGAAGAATCCGCACGTTCTGAAAGCTCTGAAATTTTCTTTTCGGACTGACTGTAAACCTGCTGATATTCAGTTTCAATGTAACTTCTTGCATCCTCAATTTTCTGAGCAGCCTGCTCGCGCAAACTTTCAATCTCACTTTTAAAAAGCGTGTTTGAATCATCAAGCTGAGACTTAAGCTGAACTTTCCACGTTTTAAATTCCGCCAAAGCCGAATCAATTGTGGAAACGCTTATCTCCTGCTTTCCGTTTGCAGCTTCTTCAAATGCCTTAAGCTCATCCAGCATCTGGTTCTGGAGTTTTTCGAGCTGCTCGCCGATATTTTTTTGAGAACGGTTGATTGCATTTTTCAGCGCATCATCCGAAGCTTCATCAACCTTTGCAACTTTTGCCTGCATTTCTGAAGCAAAATTGTTCAAAAGATTTTTCATTTCGTTTATGTGCTCGGAAACTTCTGTCTCCGCTTTTTTTATGCCTTGGGCAAGCCGTTCAGACTGCTCATCGCTTTTCGTCTGAAGCGCGGCAAGTTTTTCCTGAAGATTTTTATTGTAATCGGCCTCGATATTCCGGCGCTCGTTTTCATATTCAGTTGTGAACGCTGTGATTTTTCCGTCAAAACTATTTTTCCAGGTTGCCAAATCATCGTTGATTTTGTCGCCACGGGTCTTTAAATCGCGGTCAAAGTTCGCCTCAAAACCTTCAAGGTGTTCCGTAACATTTCCGATTGAAGTTTTCTTGAGTTCCTCAATTTTTTCCTCAAGAGTCTGAATATCGTTCTCAAGTTTTTCGTTGTGTTCGCTTACCGACTGCGCAAACTGATTCTGTTTCTGCTCCTGATTTTCCGCAAAAGAATCAAAAGTGCTCAAAGTTTTTCGGCTCACTTCATCCATTGCATTTTTCAGGCTGTTTTCAAGAACATCGATTTGCCCACCAATGCCTTCCAGCTTGGAAAGCCGGTATTCCATGTCTTTTTTATAGGAAGAAAGTTGCTTGTCCACATCCGAAAGCGCCGCCGCCTGCTGTTTTTCGCACATCTGTTCAATTTTCGCACCAGATTCCTTTAGAACAACATTAAGTTCCTGAATTTTTGCGTTCGATTCTTCTTTGAATTTGTTAATCTGAGCATCAATTGTCTGCACTTTTTCATTCAGCTGCGGTTCAACCTCTCCAGCTTTTTCAAGCGCAAGCGCACATTCCTCTTTTACATGCTGGATTGTATTTTCCGCGCTCTGAACAGATTCCTCAACATTTCTGCTGATTGCCTGAAGCGTATTTGCAAGCTGATTTTTAACGGTTTCAATCTTCTGGTCGATTTTTGAGTTGTAACCGTCAATATTTTCTTCAGCCTGTTTTGCAAGCTGCTCGTAGGAAGCCATAGAATTTTCCATTCTTGAACGCAATTCTGAAATCTGCGCATTGTATTCGTTTGAAATTGAATCAATTTTTGCAGAAATCTCATTATTAACGCCGTTTTCTTTTTCTGCATAAACTTTCTGAACTGATTCAATCTGCTGCTTTAACGCGGCTGTTATTTCTTCATATTTTGCATTCAAATCCTGGACTTTTTTGTTTACAAGCTCATAAGATTCGTCATATTGCTTTTCAAGATCAAGCACGCGCTGATTATTCTTTCCATCAACAGACGAAAGCGCGGTTTCATACTTTTCGCGGATATTAGAAACCGCCTGCTGATACTTTGCTGTAAGCGCATCAATATGAGCCTTGGATTTTTCCTCCGCGGCGGCAATTTTCTGCTGAAGCTCGACAATTCTTGCATCGCTTTTTCCGCTGGCACCTTCAAGCTGTTTATTGTATTTTTCGCTAAGAGAATTCATCCGTTCATCATATTTTGCAGAAATTTCATCAATATGAGTTTTACATTTTGAATCAAAATCAAGCAGAGTTTTCTTGATGTTTGAAATTACATTTTCAGTTGAATTTTTGTAAGTCTGCTGGATTTCCGCGGATTGAACATCAAGATTTTCCTTCATTTCTGAAGTCTGCTGCTTGAATCTTGCTGAAAGCTCCATATAAATCTCATTGTATTTTTTGTCCAAGGCAGAAGTTTTTGCCTCTGCGGCTGTTCCAACATCGTTTGAGCGGGATTCTATCAATTTTGAAATTTCAGCGATTCTTGCATTCAATGCGGCCTCAAGTTCAGATGTTTTCTGGTCAATTTTCTGAACAAAATCATTGCTTCGTTCATCTGACTTTTTGTTAAGCTGCTCAAATGCCAAATCTTCAAGTTTTTGTGCTTTCAGGCTGGCTTCCTCATAAACCGCAGAAATTTCATTCTGAAATGATGAAAGAGCCTTTTGCGCGCTGTTTTCAATCTGTTTTATGTCATTTTTGAGCTTTTCGCCGTGGGAATCGTATTCGCTCAAAAGCTTGTTTCCAAGAATTTTAAGCTGCTCGCCATTTTTCTGCGCAAATTCAGAAGAAATCTGTGGAATCCGCTTTTCAAGTTCAGAAAGAGTTTTGTCCTGCGAGCCAAGCCGCGAATTCAATTTGTCAACAATCAGTGATTCCTTTTTTACAAGCTGAAGATTTTCCTCAACTTTTTCAGTCATATCAAACAGTTCCTGAAGAACATCATCGTAGGATTTTATTTTCTGCTCGATATTTTTTACCGCATCAGTATCGTCCTTTAAATTTTCAGCGACATCTTTAAATTCCTTTATCTGGGAATCAAGGCGTTTTATTGCTGCGGCAGCCTGCATCTGTTTTGTCTCAAGGGAAGCCGTACTATCAGAAAGATGTTTTACCTGTTCATTTATATAAGCTGCAATCTCTGCCTGACGTTTGTCCGCATATCTTTTTACAGATTCTTTTCTATTATTATCTTCGCCAAAAAAGTGCAAAGCGTAAGAAACTCCAGCCGCAATTGCCGCGGCAATAAGAATTGTGATAACCGGCATTTCTTTTCCCACCCATTCCTGTTGATTATATTTTTAGTTTAACACAAAGTCCTGCAATTGACGATAGTTTGTAAAAGTAATGTCCGCTTCTTTTACGTTTAAAAACCTGAAAATCCTGTAGCGCCACGCAAGAAGATACGCACTTTTCATTCCAGCAGCTTTTGAGCCGGCAACATCGTATTTTCGGCTGTTTCCAACAAAAAGAATTTTTTCAGGAGCAACTTTCAATTCTTCCGCCATTTTTATAAAAGAAAAAGGATCTGGCTTTAGCGCGCCAAGAGCTTCTGTTCCAAGCATGACATCGCAATACTTCTTAATGCCCCAGATTTCTCCTTTTTGCTCAGGCGGAAAATCTGAAAGCAGCGCGATTTTAAATCCAGCTTCCTTGAATTTTTTTACAGTTTCAACGCAATTTTTATAGCAGGAAATTCTTTTAAAATATTTTTCCAGACCATGATACACGATTTTATTCAGTTTTTCTTCTGCTTTTTCATACGAACAATGAAGATGTTCAGCCATTTTTTCAGTTTGAACTTTATTAAAATCCGGCGTCTGTTCCAAACCGTGCAGTTCGTGGCGCACAAGTCCATAGTGAAGAAAGAAAATTGAATGGCAGACATAATGAAAAAACGCAATAAGATGAATTTTCCACTGCGGATAAATTGTTCCATCAATATCGAATGCAATCGCTTCAATTTCCCCAAGATTCTTTACGTTCACATATCCCCCATATTTGAATCAACGTTTTATGATACTATAGTAAAAGCTAGCCTGTCCATCTGTTGATGCGCTAGAAAAACGCCAAGTTTGAATTTGCGCCGCCAATTCAGAACGGACTGAACTGTCAATCGCGGAAGCAGGCGAAAATGACACGCCACCAAGAGGAACGGTTCCGTCCGCAAGAATTTTCAGCGTTATTGTTAAATTCCGCGTGCTGTCAATTGTCTTTGAATTTTCCTCAGAAATTTTCAAGCGCGGCTCATCTGGATAAACAAGGACTCTGGCAGAACCGTCCGACATTTCCATTGAATATTTTCCATTCAAATGCTGGTTTATTCCTTTTGCAACAGTTTCAAGTCCGGCTGCGGCAGTAGAAGAATATTCGCTTTTTGAAATTTCACCAAGTTGAGCCAAAGTTGAAGAAGAAGCGTTTGTTCCCGCCGAGTTTTTTTGCGGTTCAGAAGAAATTCTTCCGCCGCCGTCAGTTTTTGTGCCGGCTGTTCCGCTGAGAGAATCAGAATTGTTCAGTTTTTGTGTATTCTGCACAGAATTATTTTTTCCAGCCGCAGAAGAATTTGTGTTTTCGGAAAAATCCATGCTGTCCCAGTCGAAATTTTTATTCTTTGAGACAGAATTTTGCTCTTCCAAAAGTTCATCAACAGATTTTGCGTATTTTATGTTCGCTTTTTTTGGTTCAGAAGCAGCTGGTTTTGCAGAATTTTCAGTTGTCGCTGATTTTTTTTGAGTATTTTGAGAATTTTCTACTTTTTTCGGTGCGGAATTTGAACTCGTTTTTTGATTTTCAGAAGTTTTCGCCTTTGCGTCTAGAGATTTTTTTTCAGTCTGAGTTTGTTTTACAGTTTCTGATTTTTTTGCACTTTCCGCTTGCTTTAATTCCTCGGAAACTTTTGGTTTTTCAACAATTTTTTGTTCCGGCTTGATTTTTTCTTCTGTTTTTTCAACCGGCGCAAGTGTAATCTTAACTGTCTTGTATTTTTTCTTCTGATTCCAGCCCGGCGAAACCGCAAGAATCACAAAAAGAATCAGCCAGATTATCAGCGTGAATAAAAGAGAAAGCCGAATCGCCTGACTCTGCGTCTTGTCATCTGAGGAAATTTTTATAATTTTTTCAATCTGTGCTTTTACCTGCATTATTTTTTATCAGTTGTCCGCAAATTTATTGAAGCATAACCGTTCTGGCGAATCACATCAAACAGTTTAACGATTGTTCCGTTTGTAACCAAATCATCTGCTTCAATTGTAATAGGAAATTCAGTTTTTTTCGTCTTTTTTGTATCGAATTTTGAAAGTTCATCTCCAAGCGACTTGAATGAAACTTTTTTATCATTGAAATACAAATTCCCGTTTTTTTCGCAGGTGATTGTAATTCCAAGATTCGATGTGCTTTCCGCAGTTGAACTTTCCGGAAGATTCAGGTTTATTCCCGGCAAAACCGCAAAAGTCGTAGAAACAAGAAAGAAAATTATAAGCTGAAAAACAACGTCAATCATTGGAGTCATATCAACTGTGGCGTGAATGCTTTTTCGTCTTGCTCTTAATTTCATTATTTAACTCTTCCTGAAAGTTTTATAACAATATTTGTTACGTTTGATTCCATCTCTGAAACGCGGCGATTCACCCGGCTTACAAAATAATTGTAGAAAATCAATGCTGGAATTGAAACCACAAGCCCGGCCACTGTTGTCACAAGAGCTTCTCCAATCGCACCGGCAAGCAAGGCTGGATCGCCCATTGTTCCGCCAGCCCCAAGAACGCCAAATGCCTTTATGTTTCCAGTTACTGTTCCTAAAAGTCCGAGCAATGTTGAAATATTTGCAATTGTTCCAAGCGGCGTAAGGAAATGTTCATAGCGCGGAATGACCGCAGACATTTCAGCCTCCACGGTTTCCTTTAAATCTTTTTCCGGCCATGCGCGGCAGTCCAGCGCTTTTTTTACAACCTGAGCAGTTGGAGTATCTGCTTCCGAACAAGCGTTTTCTGCGGCAACATAATCAGCTTTTGAAATTGAATTTTTCAAATCAAACATAAGTTTTATGTCGCGTTTTTTTGTTACATAAAAATAATAGCAACGTTCAACAATTATGAAAGTCGCGAAAATTCCACAAAGAATGATTGGCAACATCAGAATGCCGCCGGCTTTTAAAGCACCAAACATAAGGTCTCCTAAATATTATTAATTTCAGTTTTTACAAATTCTGAAAAAACCGCTTCCGGCGAATTTACAATTTGCTCCAGACGGTTGGGCTCGCGCTTCGCTTGAATCTTTTTGGGTGCTACGCACTTTAATCGATTCCATCGCCCAAAGTCTTCACAAATTGTAACTTCACCTGCGCTCTTATATCTCTTTCAAAACCTAAAATTCATCCTAAAAGAAAAATTTCACAAGGACGGAGGCTGTGCCGCTGCGCGAGATGTATTCGGTGCCTGCGAAATCTCTTTCATTGGTTGTTATTAATTTTACAACATCATCCGCAGAAACCGCAAGTCTGACGGCTGGTGTTAACCTGAAAAATACTTCAAAATCAATTTCCGGTGTGCTGTCGTAGTCAGAATCAAGCGACATTCCGAATTTTCCATCAAATCCGAACCTTGCTTTTTCATCCTGAAATGAAACATTTGCGCTTACAAAATGATTTGATTTTCCGGCAGGAACATCCGCCCAGTATGATTTCCAGTCAGCAGAAAGATTCACTTTTCCAAGCCGAACCGCAAAGTCAAAATCTGTGTTGAACTGAGTCAATTCTTCCTGAACAAAAACGTACTGTCCAAAAAGCGCGGTCAATTCTTTTTTTGTTTTATAATCCGGCATAAAAGCACCGTTTCCAAATGCAGATTTTCTAAATTCGCTTCGGGCAGTCAATGTGAAGCGGTCTTTTATCGGCAAAACCATCTGTGTAATTCCGAACCAGTCGCTTGTTTCTTCCGGAAGAATTTGAGCCGCGGCAAAAAGATAATTTTTTTCAGAATCGCTGATTTTTGAACGGAAAGAGTCCAGTCCGCCTTTTGCACCAAGTTTGATTTTTCGGGAAGAAATTCCTGAGGCAAAAGCAAAATCAACACCGGCTTCAAAAGGAACAACAACAGAATTGTCGCCAATATGATTTCCCACAACAAGTCCAACAGAAGAAAATACATTTACAGTTTCATTTTTCCATCCAAAATCAACAGAAAAATCGCCCCGGTTTGAAGCTCGGCTTCCTTCAAAAGAATCTTTTGTATCATATTCAAGTCCATAAGCCACTGTTGTCTTTAAAGAAAAACCGCTATTTTGCCACAAAAAATAAAATTCAGGATCAAAATAAAGCAGACCAACATTTTTTGCATAATCTTCTATTTTAACCGCTGGAGTTCCTGTAATTGTTGAATATCTTTTGTACCAATCGCCAAGTGCAGAAAAACCGAATTCCATTCCATGGGGAATTTCTTTTTCAAGGCTGAAACCGGCTCCAAGATTTTCTTTTGTAACGTTGCTGATATTTTCAAATTTATTCTGAAGTCCATTGTCCGCAGATTCAAAACGTCCATTTATGTCGATTTTTAAATTTTCAGTTTTAAAAACTTTGTCCGCAGAAATAAATGTGTCTCGGTCTGAATACGCTGAAGAAAGATTCCTGCCGGAATAACCATTCGCTGACTCGTGCCCAAATTCCACAACAAAAGGACTTAATCCGGTTTCACGGTAGATTTTAAAATTTCCTGCTATAAAACCAGGAAATCCGCCGCCGGCAAGACCTTCAACATAAATTGATTTTTCCGGGGAAGTTTTTAAAACCGCGTCGCTATTCAAAGTTCCAGTTTCAGAAGTTTCTGGAAGGCGCGGAATAAAATCCTCAGTTTCAGAATCAGAAGAAGGAAGCACATCCGAAAAATCAGAAATTGCACTTTTTCCAACTTTTGGCGCACCTCCGGAAATTACTGTTGAAACATCTGGAAGCGAAATTTCATCCAATTCTTCTGTTTCCTGCGAAAATAAAATTCCACCCGTGAAAATTGCGGTAAAAATTGCCAAAATTATCGTGTTTTTTTTCATATTTCTATTCCTACTTTTTTATTTCAAAGTTAATTGTCTGTTTTTACATTTTTTGCCTGCCGGCTAGAAGGATAAAGTTCCTTCAGCTGTTTTGCAGTTGCATTTGCATCGGCTTTCATTCCTGCCGCCAGAAAAGCATCATACGCGCTGTACATTGCGCTTGTCGCCTCGTCATTTTTTCCGCAAATTCTATAAAATTTCGCGGACTTCAAGAACATTTCCGCACTCTGCTTGTTTTTTTGCTGAGACTTATAAGCGTGGCCAAGAATTTCTGAATTTTGAGCTGCGTACAAACTTTCGGAATCATTTTTGTTGTTTTTTTCCTGAAGCGACAAAATTTGTTCCGCAAGCCTAACTGCATCCGCGGAAAATTCTGTGCTTTCAGCATATAAAACTGCAAGTTCTGTACCGATTTTACGTCCTGTCGGCGTAGAATTTCCGCCCGCATTTCTATATTCAGTTTCTTTTTGAACAATCGTTTCATTTTTTCCGCCGGCAAGTTTCTTCAGTTGAACCGCAGTTTCAGGAATTCCATCTGATTTTGCCTGTGAATTATATTTTTCCAGCAGAAAATTCGCATTTTCCAGCGCATCCGAATATTTTCCTTCAGCACGGTAAAGTCCGACAAGATTTTTTGCCGCATTATAAACATAAGTGCTTTCCGGAAATCTTTTTATCAAAGCCTGATTCTGCAAAATTGCGCCGGAATTATTTCCTGTTTTTTCCATGCAGTCGGCTGTGTAATACCATGCGGCTTCTGTAAAAATTCCGTTTTTGCATTTATTCTTGTATTCTGAAAAACGCTCCAACGCCGCCCCAAAATCCTGAATTCCATAAAAAAGTTCACCGCGGCGGTAAAGGGCTTCTTCTGCAAGTTTCTGGTCAGAAAATCTGCTGAAAACTTCCTTATATTTTTCGTCTGCGGAAGAAAAATCCTTCTTTTTTTCATAAGTCTGGGCAAGCTGATAAAGACTTTTCATTCCGAATTCATTTTTTTGTGTTGAATACGGCAAAAGAATTTCTATCGCCTTATTAAAATCGCCTGAATCTGAATAAATTTCCGCAAGAAGAAGAACCGAATCTTCCTTGTTTTCAGTTGTTCTTGCAGATTTTACAGCTTTTTCAGCCATTTTTGCCGCATCCGAATATTTTTCCATCTGAATAGCAGAATTTGCCGCCGTCATCTGCGCATTCCACAAAAGTTCATGCGACGGATATTGACTCACAAACGAATTCAAATTTCCAAACGCTTCTTTTGATTTTCCCTGACGATACTGAGAATAACCAAGATAAAACAGCGCGTACGAAACTTCCATCGCCTGCCCGGCATCTTTTTTGTCCGCGTTTTTTATAAATGAAGAAAAACTTTCCTCCGCATACGGCCAGCTTCTTGTGTTAAACTGCGCAAGTCCCAAAATATATTTTCCTTCGTTCAAGCCTGATTTTGCCGCCTGAATCTGAGATTCCTTGTAACGTCCTGAAAGAATCAGAACTTTTGAATAATTCAAGCGTTCCTGCGGCGTGATTTTTCCTGCGTTTTCAAAAGACTGATAAACCGAAGCAGAATCTTTTAATTTTTGTCCACGCGCAAGCGAAAGCGCATAAAGTTCATTTTTTGAAGGCTCAAGCAATTTTTCTGAGGCTGAAAAATTGCCAGTCTTATAATTTGCCAGCGCAAGATAAAAATTTGTACGCTCATTTTCTGGATTTCCAAGCGGCGCATATTTTTTTACATCATCCCAGTTTTCCTGATAAGCCGCATATTTTGCAAAAAGACTGTTGTAGTCGCGCACATATTTTGGATTTTCCATTTTAGCCTGATTTTTCTGCGCTTCTAAAAGTTGAATTTCAGCATTTTTTGCAGAATCTTTTGTTACATTTTTTCCGGCAGTTATTTCCGCGCGGTACATTGCAACAAGCTCAAGATTTTCTGGGCTCGCGTATTTTTCCGCCTCATCAAAATATTCAGAAGATTTTTTTAAGTTGCCTTCAAAATAAGCATCAGTTCCCAGCCGAATCCAAAATTCAGAAAGAAGCTCCGGTGAATCGCTCAAATTTTTCTGCGCATCCTGAAGAACGCTTCCTGGCTCAAGTCCAACTTCTTTTTTATGTTCAGAAGAAACATTGTACGCTTTTTTTAACGCATTTGCCGCAAGAGATTTTTCTCCGCTTTTTAAAACCGCGCAATAATATTCGTAAGCCAACTTGTAATTTTTTAACGCGCTGTAGGCATCGCCGGCATATTCCGTGAACGCATAGTAAACTACAGAAGGAATTTTTTGTTTTTCAATTTTAGAATAAAGCTGAATTGTCTTTTTTGCTTTTCCAGATTTGTTGTAGGAATCCGCAAGCTTTAAAAGCGCCGAATAATAATCTGAATCAGAATAAAGCGCCCCGTTTTTAACGACATATCCAAAATTCAAGATTGCATTTTTAAAGTCAGAAGTTCTATAAAAAATCACGCCGGAATCAAAAATTGCAGCCGGAAAATATTTTCCTTTTTGACCAGAGGATGCGCAATATTCGTGGTAAAGATTTAATGCCTCTGGATAATTTTTTTTATTGTCATAAACTTTTGCGAGCCAATATTTTGTTGATTTTTTCAGCTGTGGCTCAGAATCCAATTTTTCTGCGGCAGAAAGAACTTCATAAGCGTCGTTAAAATTTGAAAGGCGCACAAGACATTCACCTTTTATCGCAAGTGCAGAACCGATATACGCAGAATCTGGAAATTCAGAAGAAAGTTTGTCTGCATATTGAATTGCTCCTGGATAAAATCCGCTGTTGTAGGCAGAAGAAAGTTCATTAAAAACTGAAACATCTGTTTCCAGCGCAAAAAAATCAAATGCAAGAAAAGACAAAAAAATCGATAAAAAAAACTTTTTCATATTCTTCAATAATAATTCAGAAAATATCAAAAGTCTACAAAAGTTATTCTGCCGGATAAAATTCTTCTGTAGCCTGGATTTTTACGAGCGAAACTGAATCCAAACAATATCGGCTGAAAAATTCTTCAAAAGACATCTGTGCACCGTCCTTAAAAACATCACATTTAAATCTTTTCTGGCTATCAAAATATGGAAAAAACGCGCAACATTCGTTAAAGATTTTGACTTCCGGGCTTTTTCTGTCTGTTTCGCGGATTGCGCCAAAATAAAAAAGCTGAGGATTTGTGGCAGCCAAAACATAAAAAAGAGACTTTAATACTCTAACTGAATAACCGTTATTTTCAATGTAACCCAATGAATTTCTTATTCCTTTGTCTGTAAGTTCCGCGCAAAACGGTTCAATTGTAACATCAACGCCGGAATCTTTGTAAAGATAATTTCTTCCGGAACGAACAGAAACAATTCCGCTTGCAATATTGCGAATCCAGTCCAACGAAAAGGAAATCGCATATCTTTCGCTCAAAATCCCCTGAAATCCAGTTTCCTTGTATTCAACAGTCGGTTCAAGAAGAGGCTCACGCTTTAACCGGGCACCAGCAAGCGGTTCAATGATTCCGTCCGCAATCCATTTTAAATATCCTGCCCCGGAAACAGAAATTTTACCTTCCTCGGAATCATCAATTTTTCTTGGTTTTCCTGAAGAAATATAAACAGGATTTCCTTCATCATCATACATTGCGTCATCAGCAAAAATCACATTTTCACTTTTTTCTTTGATGATATTTGACATCTGCTGAACAGCGTGGTAATCTTCCGGCTGAATTTGCGCGTACTGCCACGGAAGGGAATTCTGCGTCCAGCGGACAATCTGTTCAAAAGAAGAAGAATAAAAATGCCCGAACGGAAGCCCTGTCGGAACACCTTTTGCGGCATAGCAACCAAAAATCAGATAATCGCAGTAGGCCGTTTTTCCAACCGGCAAAAATTGAACAAAAACTTCGCTGTCTGCGGCAAAATAATAACGGATTCTTAATGGCTTCCCGGATTTTTTATCACGCACCAAAAGCCAGCTGCCAGGCGCATCTCCAGGATAAATATCCTGAACTTCTGTAGTTTTTCCTTTGTCTGAATAAACATCGACTTCAATGCGCGCATAGGGCGCAACAAAAATATTGAATGAATCCTCGGTTTCTTCCAGCCGAATCTGAAATTTTTGACCAACGCTGTTTGTGCGGATTTCAGGGCGATTCATACGGACATTCTGCAATGGAGCTTCAAACCAAGTTTCAACCAAATCTTTACGGATTTCTGATGAATCTGGCACGCCGTAACGATTGTAAAGCGCAAAAACCGGCAGAACAATCAGAATCAGCAAAACTCCTAGAATCTGTTTTTTCATATTAGCTCCGTATTCTCCGCAACAAATGATTTTGGCCTCAGTCTTCTGATTTCATTACAATTTCAGAAACTGTCTCAACCTCTGACCTTTCCAATGGAATATCCGCAGTGCTGACTGGTTCTGTGTCTGTAAATGTTCCTGCGCCTTCTGCAAGTTTTACAATCGGGCGAGTTTTTGTTCCGTCTGGATTTACAATCACTCCATCATCATTTTCGTCTGGATGTCTTCCGGCCGGAGCATTTGAAAGCATAAGTTTTAGTCGGTTCAACTGGTTTACTTCTGAAGAACCTGGATCGTAGTCAATTGCGGAAATATTTGCACCCGGGAAGCGTCTGCGGAGTTCCTTTATCATTCCTTTTCCCGTCACGTGGTTTGGAAGACACGCAAACGGCTGGACGCACGCAATGCTTGGCGCGCCTGAATGAATAAGCTCGACCATTTCCGCTGTAAGGAACCAGCCTTCGCCGGTAATATTTCCAAGCTGAACTATGTCGTCAACGCCTTTCATCAAATCATAAATTGAACTTGGCGGATCAAAACGTCGGCTCTGGCGAAGATATTTCTTCATCTTGTTTCTGTAAAGTTCCAAGAACCAGACAAGAAGTCTTGCATTGCGTTCAGTTTTTTTAGGGAACGCAAGCTGCTCGTGGCGGAAAATGCCGGTTGAGAATGTATAAAAGAAGAAATCCGTTAAATCTGGCATCACACATTCTGCACCTTCGCGTTCAATCGTCTCAACAATATTGTTATTTGCTGTAGGATGGAATTTTACAAGAATTTCTCCGACAACTCCAACGCGAGGCTTTTTTATCGGTTTTAAAGGAAGATTATCAAATTCCTTTACGATATTCTTAAGCATCTTATGATAGCCATGTATTGAAAGCGACTGAACCTGCTTTTCCGCATACGCCGACCATTTTTCGTACAAGGCGTTTGCGCTTCCAGGAACTGCCTCATAAGGTCGAGTCCTATAAAGCACGCGCATCAAAAGATCGCCTGTAAGAATTGCCATAAGCAATCTGTGCAGCAATGTTGGAGTCACTTTGAATCCCGGATTTGACTCAAACGCCTGGGCGCTCAAAGAAATAACCGGAATATGCCCCCAACCTGCATCATTCAACGCACGGCGAATAAATCCAATATAATTTGTGGCACGGCATCCACCGCCCGTCTGTGTGATAATCAAAGAAACATGGTTCAAATCGTATTTTCCAGACTCAAGCGCAGAAATCATCTGGCCAGCAACAAGAATTGAAGGATAGCAGGCATCATTGTTTACATATTTCAGACCGGCTTCAACTGCCTTTGGATCTACTGCATCCAGAACAACAAAATTATAGCCTTCAGCCTGAAACGCTTTTTGCAAGATACGGAAATGAATCGGCGACATCTGAGGTCCAATAATTGTGTGCGTATATTTCATTTCCTTTGTAAAAATCTGTCGCTGGTAAGCAGAAGAACGTTTTGGCGGCATTTTTCTGTGATGTCGCTGGCGCTCCTTTACAGCCGCAATCAACGAACGGATTCTTATTCTTACAGCACCAAGATTTGAGCCTTCATCAATTTTTATAAGCGTGTACATACGGTTTTTAGCCCGCATTATTTCATCAACCTGATCCGCAGTAACCGCATCCAGACCGCAACCAAACGAAGTAAGCTGAACCAGCTCCAAATCAGGCATTTCGCTCACAAACGAGGCAGCCCGGTACAGACGATTGTGGTAAACCCACTGGTCAATAATGCGCAACGGCCGTTCAATTGAACCAAGGTGAGCAACAGAATCTTCCGTGAAAACCGCAAGTCCAAGAGCATTAATCATCTCTGGAATTCCGTGGTTAATTTCCGGATCAAGATGATATGGTCGGCCTGCAAGAACAATTCCGTTTCCACCGGCACGAATCATCTGTTCAAGAGCGTCTTCTCCTGCCTGCTGGCAATCATGACGGTATTTTTCCTGTTCTTTCCAAGCCGCGTCAACAGCCTCATTTATCTGTTTTTCTGTAAGAGCCGGGAATTTTGGCAAAAGTTCCTCGCAAAGACGAACCTTCAGGCGAGGTTTATCATAAATCGGAAGGAACGGATCCATATATGTAATAGAAGAATCTTGACGAAGCTCATCAATATTGTTCCGCAGAACTTCTGGATAACTTGTTACAATCGGACAGTTATAATGATTTCCTGCACCAGAATCTTCCTGTTTTTCATAAGGCGCGCAAGGATAGAAAATAAATTTCACACCACGCTGAAGAAGAGAAACAAGATGACCATGGCTTATTTTTCCTGGATAACAAACCGATTCAGAAGGAATAGTTTCAATTCCTTTTTCATAAACTCGTTTTGAAGAACGCTGCGAAAGCACAACGCGGAATCCAAGTTTTGTAAAGAACGTGAACCACAGCGGATAATTTTCATACATATTCAGGACACGCGGAATTCCAACATCGCCCATCGGAGCATCTTCCGGTTTTAAAGGAACATAACCAAAAAGTCTCTTGTATTTCCAGTCAAAAAGATTCGGCATTTTTTCACCGACATCATCAACTTTTGTATTCTTTTTATTTGAAGCGTCGATTACATTTCCTTCAACTTCAAGACCGCGTTCGCAACGGTTACCAGTTATGAATGTACGAGTTTCTGTTCCTGTTGAAAATTTATTGATTGTCAAAAGACAATTGTTCTGGCATTTTCCACAGCGGCGAAGCTCCAAATCAACATGGAATTTTTCAAGTTCCTCGTAAGTCGCAATACTTGAATGAAGCTCATGCCGCGGAGTTCCAGGAGCCTCATCAGGCTTTGGCGCAGTAAGATCAACCCACTGATCATAAGCGATAAGCGCAGAACCATAAGCTCCCATAAGACCAGCAACATCTGGACGGAAAACTTCAACACCGGCAATTTTTTCAAAAGCTCGCAAAATGGCGTCATTAAAGAAAGTTCCACCCTGAACAACAACTTTTGTACCAATATCACTTGCCTTTCTAAGTTTGATTACTTTGAACAAAGCATTCTTAATTACTGAATAAGAAAGTCCGGCAGCAATATCCGCAACGGAAGCACCTTCTTTTTGAGCCTGTTTTACACGGCTGTTCATAAATACAGTACAGCGCGAGCCCAAATCAACAGGTTTTTCCGCCATAAGAGCGATTTTTCCAAACTCCTTAACGTCCATTCCCATTGTATTTGCAAAATTGTCAAGGAAAGAACCGCAACCAGCCGAACAAGCCTCATTCAATTGAATAGAAGTGATTGCCCCGTCCTTCATGCGAAGACATTTCATGTCCTGACCGCCAATATCCAGAAGGAATTCTACACCAGGAACAAAAAAATCCGCCGCCCGGAAATGCGCTATTGTCTCAACTTCGCCGGAATCAACACCAAACGCCGCCTGGAACAATGCTTCACCATAACCGGTAGAAACAGCGCGGGCAATATAAACATCTTTTGGAAGCTTTTTATAAAGCTCCTTCAGCATTTTTACCGCAAGTTCAACAGGATTTCCCATGTTGTGCGAATAAAAATCCCAGATAATCTCGCCTTTTTGATTTATAAGAACCGCTTTTGTTGTTGTTGAACCAGAATCAAGGCCAAGGAAAACCGGACCGCGGGCATCTTCAAGGCTTCCGCGCATCGCCTTTTCTTCTGCATGGCGTTTCCTGAATTCTTCAAGCTCATTTGCATTTGTGAAAAGTGGCTCAAGACGCTGAACTTCGCTGAGCTCCGCGCCAACAAGATTATTCAGGCTATCCCTGAATTCTTTTACCGTTGGAAAATGGAAATTTGCCGCTCCATCGCCATCAAACTTTCTTTCCGCGCTAAAAGCACATCCAGCCGCAACAAAAAGCTGCGAATCTTCAGGAACAATTATCTCATCATCTTTTAACTTTAAAGTTTCAATAAAACGCTGGCGAAGCTGATCCATAAAATGCAACGGACCGCCCAAAAACGCAACGTGTCCGCGGATTGGTTTACCGCACGCCAAGCCAGAAATTGTCTGGTTTACAACAGCCTGATAAATTGAAGCCGCAATATCTTCCCGGCGAGCGCCTTCGTTTATAAGCGGCTGAATATCAGTCTTTGCAAAAACACCGCAACGCGCCGCAATCGGGTAAATCGTCTGGAATCCTTTCGCAAGTTCATTCAAGCCGGCAGCATCAGTTTCAAGCAGAGCCGCCATCTGATCAATAAACGCACCTGTACCACCGGCACAAGTTCCGTTCATGCGCTGTTCAACTCCGCCTGTAAAATATGTTATTTTGGCGTCTTCACCGCCAAGCTCAATTACAACATCAGTCTGAGGAATTATTTTCTTTACGGCTGTTGTCGCTGCAACAACCTCCTGAATAAAAGGAACATTTAACCACTGGGAAACCGAAAGTCCGCCCGAACCGGTAACTTTTACAGTCAAAGGCTGATTTTCGCCCAAAGCAAACTGATTTTCAATTTTATCAAAAGCCTGAGTTACAACAGAAATTATAGTATTTCTTATGTCCGCGCGATGACGTTGATAATCTCCATAAATAAGTTTGTCATCATCATCAAGAACAGCGATTTTTACGGTTGTTGAACCAATATCAATTCCTATTCTTATTGGTAAAATTTCACCCTCAGTTTTTTTTGTTGTTTCCATCAAATCATTCACCTTAAAATAATAAAAAAAACAAAGCCAATATATCTAATAAAATATAAACGCGAAACTGTAAATTTGCAATTGGTAATTTATAATTCACAAGTAAATTGAATAAAAACCTCAACTTAGATAAGATTATTCAAATGACTCAAATCAAAAAAAAATCTCTTGTTAAATCTGGTCTTGTACTTTCTCTTATGACTTTTGCATCGCGAATCATGGGATTAATCCGTGAAATGACCAAAGCTGCGTTCCTTGGAACTAGTGCTTATGCGGATGCCTTTGGAATTGCGTTCATGATTCCGAATCTCTTCAGGCGGCTTTTTGCAGAAAACAGCATTTCCGTAGCTTTTATCCCGACTTTCCGCGGTTACCTTGAGGAAGAGAATTCCGACGCAAAGCATGCAGAAACCCAGCTTTTTATTTCTTCAACGCTGACATTGGTTTCCTTTTTAACTGCAATCGTAACAGTGATTGGAATTATCCTTTCAAGATTTATTGTTCCATTCTTTTTTAAAGCTGATGCGGATGCCGCGATTCTTGCGGAGGCTTCTCTTCTTACAAAAATAATGTTTCCGTATCTGTTTGTTGTTTCAATTGCGGCATTTTTCCAGGGAATTTTGAATGGCTGCAATATTTTTGCGCCAAGCGGATTCACTCCGGTTCTTTTCAATGCTATTGTTGTAGCCATAACGTACATTCTTACGCCACAGCTTCCAAATCCAAACGGACTTCCGCAGGAAGCACTTGCAGCGCGCGCGATGAGTTTTGGTGTAATAACCGGCGGATGTTTTCAGGCATTGTTCCAGTGGCCTTTTGTAAAGAAAACCGGCTGGAAGACAACTTTAACCGGGCTGAAAAATGCGTTCTCAAATCCGGGAACAAAAAAGGTTGTATCTCTGATTGTTCCAACAATAATCGGAATGGCGGCTTACCAGTTGAATGATGTTGTTTCAACCGCGCTCGCAGGAAATGTAGGAACAGGAACAGTGGCTTCGCTTCAATATTCGCTGCGGCTACAGGAACTTATTCTGGGAATTTTTGCTGTTTCAATCGGAACTGTAATTCTTCCAGACCTTAGCGGACTTGCGAAAAAACAAAAATGGGAAGAATTCAACAATATGCTTACTCAGGCAATAAAAATAATCGCGCTGATTTGCATTCCTGTTACTTTTTATTCGCTTGTATGCGGAAAAGACTTGATTTCTCTTGTTTACAAGACAAAAAGTTTTGATGATGATTCCGTTCTGATGACGCTGAATGTTTTCAGATTTCATATTGCAGGACTTTTCTTTATTGCCGCGAACAGAATTTTAAGTCCGGCATTTTACGCGCAGGGAAACACAAAACTTCCGACTCTTGCAGGAATTATATGCTTTGGTGTAAATATCGTTCTTGCAATTGCGCTGGCTTTTCCAATGAAAGGAAACGGAATCGCACTTGCATTAACTTTGGCAAGCGCTGTAAACACTTTGTTTCTCTTTATTTTTATGAAAAAACTGAACAGCATAGATGCGGCAGAAATCGCAAAAAAAATGCTCGTTTTTATAATCAGAATAATTGCGTTCAGCATAATTGCCGCCTGCCCGACATATTTTTTGCGCCCATATTTTTTGAACGCCTTTGCCGGACACAACAGATTCATATCATTCGGAATTCCTGTTGCTCTGAGCGCATTAATTTTTGGTTTACTAGGAGTGCTGCTTCTTATTATATTCAAAGATGAGACAGCAGTTGCAATGTTCACTAAAATAAAAGGACGGATAAAAAAATAGAAATATAAAATTTGAGTTTATTTGAAATACGACAAAAGCGCAGGCAGAAAAATAATTTGTGAAGACTTTGGGCGATTGCACCAATTAAAGTGCATGGCACCCCAACAGATACAAGCGAAGCGCGAGCCCAACCGTCTGGAGCAAATTGTTTTTCTGCCGTGAGCGATTTTTCAGAATTATCAAACTCAATTTTCATATTTAAAGGATTTTTACTATGAAAGAATACTCCGCAAAGGAAATGAAAGAAATTTATTCAAGTCGCCGGGCTAAAATCGTTGAATATTTAAAGGAAAATAATATTGGCGCGGCAGTTTTTATTGATGGCGAAGCTCACCGAGAACCTGCAATACGATATTTAACAGGACACACAAGCGATGCGGTTCTTGTAATTCTTCAGAATGGAACTTCAACTCTTGTTGTGTGGGATGAAATCCTTGCAAAAAAAATTGCATTCTGCGACAAAATTATTCCTTATGCAAAATATAAAAATTCAGATATTGAATCTGTAAAATCAATTCTGGATGGCGCAAAAAAAATCGAAAACTTTAAAGTTGAGATTCCGCCTTACATTCCATACCCGAAATTTCTTGAATTTATAGAAGCAAATCCAAAATGGGATGTTGTCTGCAAAGACGATGGAGTTCACAATTTTGTAGTCCAAGAAAGAACCATAAAAGATGAATACGAAATTGAATGTACAAAAGAAGCTGCTAGAGTCGGTGATTTAATAATCGATAAAATAGAAGAAAAAATCCGTTCCGGAGAAATCAAAACTGAAATGGATGTTTCTCTTCTTATTGAAAAAGAACTTAGGCTCAACGGCTGCGAACGTACAGGATTTGACACATTGGCTGCAGGACCGGCAAGAAGCTGGGCAATCCATGCATTTCCGGGCTACACAAACGGCGAATGGCCAGGAAACGGACTTTCAATCCTTGATTTTGGTGTTGTTTACAACGGTTACACTTCTGATACAACGCTGGCAGTCGCAAAAGGCGAGCTTTCGCCAGAGCAGGAAAAACTTCTTGAGCTTGTTCAGCACGCCGCCGATGAATGCCTTAGGCTTTACAAAAAAGATGTTCCTGTAAAAGATGCCTGTGAACTTGCAGAAAAAATATTCGCAAAAGAAAACAGAAAAATGCCACACACACTTGGACATGGAATCGGACTTGAAATCCACGAATTTCCGCGCGTAAGCACAAAAATGACAGCTGATGTAACATTCCAGCCAGGAATGATTGTAACTCTTGAACCGGGGCTATATGATGAAAAACTCGGTGGCGTCCGCCTGGAAAACGATGTTCTGATAACCGCCGACGGAAACGAAGTAATAACACATTCACGAATCATCCGGCTTTAAACCGTCATATTCTTGAATGTCGAGTTTTTAATAATTTTGAAAAAAATTGAACAAGCTTCCAGTCAAAAGGCAAGTATTGGCTATGGTGAAGTGTTTTTTGGGAAGAATTATTTGCGGTTTTACTTTGTAAAATCCTCAATAATTCTTTTATGCCATTCGGCAAAAATCGCAGAACATTTTATGTTCTGCTTCGCGAGTTTTCATTGGAAAACTCGCCACTTCAAGGACGCCAAACTTGCCTTTTTCCTTCGCGCTCATTCAATTTATTGGTTCAGCATAAAAACTCAACATTCAAGCTATGAAAGTTTATCAACAACTTCTTCCGCGGCAACAATAAGTGCCTTTGAAAGATTTTTATCTTCAAGATAGAAAGTAAGATTTTCCATATCTTTTAAAACATTCACAATTGCCGGACGGTCGCTTCCATTTATTGCAGTTTCCATGCTGTCAACAGGAAGATTATTTTGCCTGCGGATTTCAGAAGCAGCCGTTAAAAGTCCAGGACGACCAGAAAGACGCGCGATTATGTAGTCCAGCAAAAGACGAACGCGTCCCGCAAGGAATTTTGCGCGCTGTTCAAACGGAAGCGATTCCCCGAACTGACGCAAACGCTTAAAAAGTTCAATTTCTTTCTGGAATTTTGCGGCTTCCTCGCTGTTTTCTATAAAAGTTGAAAGTTTAGGCAGAACTTCACTTACCTTATCAACAAGATTTTCATAGGCATTTTCTGCACGATTTTCTTTCTGTTCTTCATCAGACTGAGATTCCTCTGAATCTTCTTTAATTTCTGGTTCATTCTCAGGTTCGGAAATATTTTTTTCCGGCTCGGGAGAAATTTTATGCTCGCAAGGAATTTCTTCAGTTTCAGATTTTTGAACATTCACAGAATTTTCTGAATCATCTGTTTTTTCTGTTTCTGGTAAAGAATTTTCTTCAGTTTTTTGTTCTGCCCCGGAATTTGAATCCACAGAAATCTCAACTTTCTGCTCTTTTTCATCTTCCGGATTTTCTAATTTTTCAGCCGGCAAAATATCATCATCCGGCTCATCAAGAATTTCATCCATGCTGATTTCTTCATCAGATTTTTCCGCATTTTCGTCCGGTTCAACCAAAGCAGTTTCTTCAGCGCTTTTTTCGTCATCTTCAACGTTGTCCTCAAAAAGCGCGTTCTCATCGTCCAGAGCAAAAATGTTCGTGTCATTTTCTTGTTTCAAGCCTTCCGTTGAATCAGAAGAATTTTCTTCCGCTGAAACAGCTGGTTCTGGAGCAGAAATTTTCTCTGCCGCAGAATTTTCTGTTGAAGCCGATTCTTCATCGTCGCCAAAACCAAATTCATCAAGCGAAATCTCCTGGGAATCTGAAAAAGCATTGTTTTCTGATTTTTTTTCTTCTGAATTTGATTTTTCAGAATCAATTTTGCTTCCAATTTCTTTTGCGAGTTTTCCGGCAAGAAAATTATTCGGGTCAAAAGCAACCGCAGTTGAAAAATCATCCAACGCCTCCGCAGAATTTCCAAGTTTTTCATCAATTTGTCCGAGTAAAAGCCACGCCGGAACATTTTTCATATTTTCATCAATAAAAGACTTTACCTTTTCCTTTGCGGCAGAAAAATCGCCTTTCTGAAAAAATCTTGTCGCAAACGAATACAGATAATTTTCGTATTCCGGGTCGAGAGTTTTGATTTTAGAAGCGAATTTTTCAGCGGAATCAGCTTTTCCAATCAAAATGCTGTACTGACCAGCCAAATCCAGCGCCTCGCAGTCATTTTTGTTCGCCGCACCAATCTGACGGATAAGAGCCGCAGCCTCCGCATATTTTTCCGCGGTAAGATAAATTGAAGCCGCCGCTTTCTTGATTTTTTCATCATCCGGCAGAACTTTTTCCGCCTTTTTTATCGTTGAGACAGCCTCATCTTTTTTTCCGAGCTTTTCAAATGCCTCGGCAAGATTTCTCAGAATTTCCGCATTCTCTGAAATCAGCCGGTTTGCAATTTCAAATGAGCTTGCGGCTTTTTCAAAATTGCTTTGGCGCATAAGAATTTGTCCCATCTGGGCGTAAAGTTCTGCGTCCTGCGGATGAAGCCCAATCGCATTCTGAACAAGTTCCCCGGCAAGTTTTGTTTTTCTGTGGTTCAGCAAAAGTTTTGAGTATGCGATTACTGCTTCCTGCCAGCCCGGTTTTGCGCGCAACGCCGCCTCGTAAGCCTGAATCGCTGAAGTATCATCGTGGATTGCCTCAAGACTTTTTGCAAGGTTAAACTGAAGAATCGGATGGTTCGGGTCAACCTGAAGTCCTCTTTTGTATGCAGAAACAGCTTTTTCATGGTTGTTCTGGGCGGCATAAATTGTTCCAAGGTGATTGTAAGCCAAAACGTCCGTTGGATTTACCGCAATCACATTCTCAAAACATTCAATTGCGTCGGAATAATTTTTCATCAGTTTGTATGTAAAACCAAGATTGTAGTTTACCTGAGCCGGATTTATTTTTGTTTCCAGAGCTTTCTGAAGAATATCAATTGATTCCTGATATTTTCCCATGCGGCGATAGATTCCGCCCATGCTGTTCATCGCCTCAAAATCATTCGGATAAAAAGTAAGAATCTGCTGGAAATACGGAAGTGCCTTCTCGTCATCATTGTTTTTCATGTAAAGATTTCCGAGCGTCGTCAGATATTCAATATTTTTCACATCATCCTGAAGAAGAGATTTGTACAATCTTATGGCAAGATTAAAATCCCTTGAAATCACAGCATTTTTTGCTCTTCTTAATACAATTTCTTTGTCTTCCATAAAAATCCTCTTTTTCAGATTAGTTTATCATTTCACTTTTTATCTTTTTCGTTCTGGACGCGCATAAACTTCTTTTGAAAGCGGTCCGCAAATCCTTTCATCAAGTTTTGAATAAGCCGCAACTGCAAAATAATAAATCGTGCCATTTTTTAAGCCTGTTAAAGTTGCGCTGGTAACATTTCCAACATTGATTGGAGAAGCTCCTTCCACGGCAACCCGGCCAAGATATTCGCCGGGGCGGTTTCCATAATAAATATAATATCCGCCGGCAGAATCATCAACAGAATAGCTCCAAGTTAAAGTAACCTGCCCATCGCCTTTTTCAGCAGAAATTCTGTAAGGGGGAAACGGTTCCGGCAACGTTGTGTATTCAACTTTGATTTCTGTTACAGAAGGAGTTGTTTTTCCGCCGCCATCAGGAAAAAGTTCCGCCGCAACCTGAAAATACAAGCCGCTCAGATTTTCAATTTCCTGACCAGAAACAACTGGAACCCATTCTGGAAAATCTTCCGTCCAGTTAAAATAATTGTCACCGGCACGAACATAAAGATTCACTTCTGTTTGGGATGGCTCTGAAAGTTCCGCGGAAACTTTGTTGATTATTGTTCCTTCTTTTGTAAGAACCGGAATTGACTCAAAACGCCCGCCGCTTATTTTATAACGCTCTCGCAATCCAATCTGCGAATTTTCGGAATTTTCTTCCGAGCGCAAATCTGTGTAGCTACGCACAATCCTAAAATCATCAATAAGACCGATATACGAAGGAATTATATGCAAATCTGAAGCAACGCCCATTACAGCCGAGTAAACTGTTCCGCCTTCATGCCCTGTGTCTGTAAGATATTTTATGTCCTCAAGCTGACCGTCAATTCTGTACTCAAGAATTCCAGTCTCTTCCTCAAACGAAATAAGATGATGACTCCACTGGTTCGGAATTATCGTCCTTAACGAAGAAAGAGTCACGTCACCATTATTGTCTGTATAGCCTTCAAATATATTTGAAAAAAGCGTTGTAACCTTATTTTTATAGAAAGAAGTTGAAATCAGCTGGTAAACAACCTGACCGCCAATATTCTTTGATGAACGCCAATTCAGCAGAACCTCGCCATTTTCCACCGCAGAAGGACAAATCCAGAAATCAATAATAAATGAGCCGGCCGGACCTTCCGAGCCAAAAAGACTTGTCTCATCGCCCTGAATATCAATTCCACCGCGACCGCGGCTTAAAACCGCACCTTTTCCGAGCGTAGCTTTTTTTGAAAAATAAACATTGCTTTTTTTGATTTTATATTTTCCAGCCTTGTCAAAAACCGTGGAATTTTCAAAATCAAGAAGACAATCCGTAAATTCATCAGGCTGGTTGGAATTTGTCTCAAGCTCAAGACATTCAAAACCATAACGCCCTTTTCCGGTTGTAATTCCGTTGCGGACATTCACATCGTTCCAGCCGGTTTTTCCACCGAATTCATAAATTTCTGCATTCAAGGAAAAAGAAAAAATCGCAAAAGTCAAAATTGCAAAAACGAATAGAACTACGCTTTTTTTTGATATATAATTATTTTTATTATATGTACAGAGAAATTCTTCACGAAACTGCATTAAAAGCACCTTCCTCCAGCGGCGTTTATATGTGGAAAAATCCACAGGGCACCGTCATTTATGTTGGAAAAGCCAAAAGCCTTAAAAACAGGCTGACTTCTTATTTTTCTGGCAAAAAAGACATCAAGACAAGACTTCTTATCTCAAACGCAAAAAGCATCGAATACATTACAACCGCAAACGAATACGAAGCATTTCTGCTTGAAAATAATCTTATCAAAAAGTACACACCAAAGTATAACATCAACTTAAAAGATGGAAAATCGTATCCAGTTCTAAGAATTACCCGCGAAGATTTTCCAAGACTATTTAAGACGCGGAATATTCTTCACGACGGTTCAAAATATTTTGGTCCGTACCCAGACGCAGCCGCGCTTGATACTTTCATAGACACTCTTTATCAGATTTATCCGCTAAGACACTGCAAGAAATTTGTTACACGCGAAGCGCCTTGTCTTTATTATCACATGGGGCAATGCAAAGCACCATGCTGCGGAAAAATTTCAAAAGAATCCTACAATGAATTTTTCGGAGAAATATGCGCACTTCTTAACGAAAACGGAAGCAAAACCACCGAAAAACTTACCGCAAAAATGAAGGAAGCCGCCGCCCAGCTAAATTTTGAAAAAGCCGCCCGCCTGCGTGATGGACTCCGCGCGCTGATGGTCATGCAGAACCAGAATATTGTTGAAAGTTTTGACGCAGAAGACCGCGATTATCTTGCATGGCACAGGGAAGGAGAACTTGTAAGTTTTACTGTCCTGAAAATCCGAGGAGGAAAACTTCTTGGCCGCGACAATTACCGTGTCCGGAGTTTGAATGAAAACGACGAGCTTCTAGCCGAATTTATGAGCGCATACTACAACTCAAAAGATGAAATTCCGCCAAAAATCTACGTTCCTACGCAGGACGGACTTAACATCATCTCTGAATGGATAAAAAATCAGTTTGACGCGACCCCGCAGATAATCCTTGTAGATGAAAACATAGAAAACGCGCCGCGCCACAGAGCAGCAATGAACATGGCCGCAGAAAACGCAAAAGAAGACATAATACGCAGATTGCGCGAACGGGGCGACATACCTGCCCTTGAAGAGCTGAAAGAAATTCTTGGGCTGAAAAAACTTCCTGTCAGAATTGAAGGATTCGATATTGCCCACATCGGCGGAAAATTCCCGGTAGCCTCGCTAATCAGTTTTTACAACGGAAATCCTGACAAAAAAAATTACCGCTACTTCAGGCTGAAAACAACAGACGGATACATTGACGATTTTCAGTCAATGCGAGAGGCAACCAGCCGGCGATACACACGGCTTTTGAACGAACAGGCGGATTTGCCGGATTTGATTCTTATTGATGGAGGAATCGGACAGGTAAACGCAGTTGACCAAGTATTAAAATCTCTGAATCTGGACATTCCGATTGCCGGACTTGCAAAACGCGACGAAGAAATCTGGCGCCCTTACGCAGAAAAACCTGTATGCCTTCCAAAAAGAAGCGACGCATTGCGCCTTCTGCAGCGCGTCCGCGATGAAACACACCGATTCGCAACCAGCAGAAACCAGCGGCTAAGAACAAAAGAAAACACCGTAAGCATTTTCCTTGAAATTCCAAAAATCGGAGAAAAACGGGCAAGAACTCTTACAAAAAAATTCACAACGCTGGAAAATATGTGCGCCGCGGACGAAAGCACCGTTGCCCAGACACTCCACGTACGCGCGGACGAAGCCACAGAAATCATCCTTGCCGCAAAACACCTTCTAGAAAAACGCAACGCCCGCAAAGAAGAGCAGATGCATTCCCTAAAATCCGCCGGCACAACCTGGCAAAAAGCCGCTGACGCCCAGTACATCAACGACTTGGCAGACGCCGCCCTTTTAGCCGCAGAAGAAGAACCTGAGTTCGGGAAGGAATGAAAATGATTGAAAATATTTTTATATCAAATCTTCTAATTTATGCAGGAAATCCGCAACAGTCACAATCTTTATGTCTGTATAACTTTCAAGCGAAAGCAAATCATTATCACCACTTACGATATACAAGCATTTTGCTTCATAAGCACATTCAATAAACTTATTGTCATCTTTATCACGGCAGACTGAAATTATTTTTTTAGGCTCAACACTTCTGCAAGATGAAACAAATATATCCAACGGAAACTTCTTTGGACGATTAGGATATTTTTCTGCAATTCTAGCAACAACTTCTAAATATTCATCAACAATTTCTTTTGACACAAAAACTTCCAGCTCGTTTTTTATTGCATATTGAAGAAGTCTATTCGGTTCGCCACCAAAGAAAATTCCTGAAATGACAACATTTGTGTCGATTACAATTTTCATTTCGAATTTTTCTCCGCACGGACGCTTTTTATTGAATCCTTAATATCGTTTTCGGTTATATTATTTTCTTTCGCCCAGGACTGACTTTCTTCACAAAGCAGATTGAATTCTTTTAGTTTTGACTGATTACTGTATTTTTCATTGTAACGATAAACAACATAATCAATGAATCCCGAAATCTCATCAAGACAAGATTCTGGCACAGTCTTTACTTTTTCCAGAACAGTTTCATAACTCATAGTTTTTCCTCCGTCTTTGTTTTTTATAATATAACACACTTATGGTAGCAAAGATATAATTTATATTCTTCCGTAGCCATCTTCTTCCCTTTTTATCTTCTGACAAAAAAATTATAACACAAATCCGGCTTGTTTGCCGAAGTTCAAAATTCCGAAAGCTGAAGAAATATTATTTCTTGGCGCGGAACTATTCCGTTTGCGGAACAAAGGCAATTTCTTTAAACGGAACAGTTCCGAACGTTCACCAAAAGCTTTTTTTACAATCGGAACCATTCCGAATGTTGACTTAAGGCATTTTTTACAAACGGAATTATTCCGAATGCCGACAAAACACTTTTTCTGTCTTCGGAATGATTCCGAACGCTGGCAAAACATTTTTTCCGCTTTCGGAATTTTTATATTGCCTTTATCAAGTTATATTCTTATCTTTGAAACACGGAGTTTAACTTTTCTAATTTTAGATGGAGGAAACAAACCGTTTGGGATTGTACATTTTGACTTTTACGACAGAATGACCAATCAAATTCTAGCCATTCATTTTTTCGTGGAGGTCAAAATGAATAAAATTATTTCAAAAATCCGGGTTTCTGAACTCGACTCTCTTTCTGATGTTCTTGTGCGGCTGTACAAAGATGCGGCTTCTGATGAAGCTGGCATGATTTCCAAGGATGCGAATCTTTTGGGTATTATGGCGCAAGTTGAAAAACTTTCTGCCGACATCACAACTGCAATCAAATCTGACAAGACAACAAGCAATCTTGACGAGGCGGATATTGCGCGCGATTCGGTTATCCGCAATCTTTCTGACGCGCTGAACGGTTATGCGGCAATTCCTGTTCCTTCAAGAAAAGCCGCCGCAGAAAAACTTCTTTCAGTTTTCAATAAATATGGAAAACAAATAATAACAAAAAGCTACGCTGAAGAGTCTTCTTTAATTGAAAGTATGCTGGAAGATTTTGCCGCAGAAAACTTAAAGTCCGACATTGAATCTTTGGAAGGAATCTCCGACCTGATTGCAAGTTTAAGAACTGCACAGGACAGCTTTAACAGCTCAAACGATGCCTACACAAACGCAAGCGTTAACAAGGGCGAATGTGCAAGTTCCATCAAGAAAAATCTTATTGCCACATTGAACGACCAGCTTGTTCCGTATCTTTCTGCAATATACGCTCTGCCTGCCTACAAAGACTTTGCCTCAAAGTGCGAATCAGAGATAGAAAAGGCAAACGCAACCATAAGCGTAAGAACAAAAAAAGCCGCAAAATAAGTTCTAGCTTAATATAAAAATATTGAATATGACCGGGCAGAAAGTCCGGTCTTTTTTTTAATGGGATTTTCCCCCTTGTTTTCATTCTTTCGTGTTTCTGTTAAAGTTGTGGTATGCGTAAATTCAGTTTGATTTCTTTGTTGGCTCTTTGTTTGGGCTGTTTTATTTCTTGCGGAAACCGTGTTAAGGGATACGGTGTTCTTTTGTGGAATCTTCCGGAGCACCAGTTGCAGGACGGAGATTTGGTTCCCGTTTATATTCGCTCAAATATTTCGCAGGTTTATGTAATTGGAACTTCGCAGGGAAAAATTGAAATTCCTTTGTGGCAGATAACAGACCCGGAGATGAAATTCAAGGCTAAGAAAACAGCACGAAAGTTCGAGGAATACAAGCACACTTATGCTTCTGTCGCTTTGGACGGGCTTCCTATGCGCGCTGAACCGGTGAACACCGCAAAGCAGGTTTATCGTCTTAAAAAAGCGGAAACAATAAAAATTCTTTACAAAGGAAAAGGTCAGGCTGTTTATGCCGGCAAAAAACCGCTGGAAGGCGACTGGCTCCGTGTTCTTACTTCTGATGGAACTGTCGGCTGGTGCTTCAGCTATAATCTTCGGCCTTTTGAAACAGACATCAATGGAAACCAAATCAGCGGCGAAATTGTTGAGGAAGAAAATCATATTGACGCCGAGCTTACGGAAATGCTAAAGGGCACTTGGTATCCTGACTCATACAAGAATATGATTGATTCCGGACGAATTGATCCGGCAAGAATCAACCTGAACTACAATCTTCATCTGGATGAAGAAACAAATAAACTTTCATTCACAATGCCTGACATAAAAAAAGAATGGGACTACACAGGCGCAACAGAAGACAGCACGATTGTGAACGCAAAATCTTACAAGCTTAACGACATTCCAATCATTGTGAGCATAAAAAAATCTTCTTATATTGTTGTCCGTTACACTGGCGAAAGCGGAAAACCAGAAGATTTCAACCTTGTTACAATTGATGCGGACATAAACCAGCTTGTTCAGGATGAAATGCAGCGCCGCGAAAGCGAATACGAGCAGATTTATATGTTCGGGCCGAATTTCCGTTCATCTAGCTACGGTCAGCTTACTTTGAGTGAAGATCATTCTTTCAACTGGAACAACAAAAATCTTCTTGTGCCGGGTGTAATTTCTTCTTCGGCAAAAAATACTGGAACTGTGCAGATAAAATATTTCCTTATCCGCTCATTGGCTCAGGCTTACGACGGCGTTCTTACATTCAAATTTGAAGGAATGAACAAGGAAGTCAATTTCTTCTACAAGATGGAAGAGAATGGCCTACGGCTTGAGGACGCGACTGGCGCTGTTCTGGACGGCAATGTATTCAGGGAACGCGGAATCTCGCCTTTAATCATATTCTTTAAGCAAGCGGAATAATCTCATGGCATTTGTACAATTTTCACAAGTTTCCCTGGCATTTGGCGACAGGGATATTTTAAAAAATGTAAGCGTAAATCTTATGACCGGCACAAAAGCGGCTTTAACTGGAGCAAACGGCGCCGGAAAATCAACGCTGATAAAAGTAATGGCCGGGCTGATAAAACCTGACAGCGGAAGCAGAATCTGCCAGAAAGAAACAAGAATCGCATATCTTCCTCAGAGTGGCCTGACCCACCATGGATGTTCCTTAAAAGAAGAGGCTGACCGGGCTTTTCAGTTTGGCTACGAGCTTCAGAAACAAATTGACCAGATTGGCGAGCAGCTTGAAAAAGGAACTAGAAACACAGACAATCTGCTTTTGCAGCAGGCTGAACTTATTGCAAAGCTGGAGGAATCCGGCTGGCACAGACGCGAAGCAACTGCGGAAAGCGTTCTGATGGGACTTGGTTTCTCGCACGAAGATTTGCAGAAACAGACTGAAGAATTTTCCGGCGGTTGGCAGATGAGAATCGCCCTTGCAAAGGCGCTTATGCAGAACCCGGACATTCTTCTTTTGGATGAACCGACAAACTATCTTGATATTGAAGCGAGAACCTGGCTAGAAAAATTTCTTTCAAACTACAAAGGCGCGTTTCTTTTGGTAAGCCACGACCGCTATTTTCTGGATGTTACTGTAAACGAAGTCTACGAGCTTTTTGGCGGCGACCTTAAACGCTACAAGGGAAATTTTTCTCATTACGAGCAGGTGCGCGAAGTTGAGCTTAAAACTTTAATTGCAGAATATGAGAAGCAGCAGGATGAAATTGCAAAGCTGGAAGATTTTATCCGCAGATTCGGCGTTCAGGCAACAAAAGCGGCTCAGGCACAAGAACGGCAGAAACAGTTGGACAAAATCCTTGCGCAAAAAATAGAAATTCCAGAAAGCCTGAAAAAAATCCACTTTAAATTTCCGGAAGCTCCGCACGCAGGTCATCTTGTTTTGCGTACAAAAGGACTTTCAAAATCCTACGACGGAAAGACAAATGTAATAGAAAACCTTGATTTGACTGTGGAAAACGGCGAAATGCTTGTTGTTGCCGGAAGAAACGGCGCGGGAAAATCAACCTTGCTAAGAATGCTTGCTGGCGTTGACCCGATTTCTGGCGGCAAAGTGATTTTGGGTTCAGGCGTAAAAATCGGTTATTTCAGCCAGGACAATGCGGAGACAATAAAAGGAAGCGAAACAATCCTTGAATACGTGGAAAGCCAGGCGCCAACAGAACTTGTTCCAAAAGTCCGCGATATGCTTGGAAGTTTTCTTTTCCGTGGCGACGATGTTTTTAAGTCGCTGAATGTTCTTTCCGGCGGTGAAAAAAGCCGGATTGCGCTGCTTCAGCTTTTGCTGCGGGCGAACAATCTTCTTATACTTGATGAACCTACAAACCATCTTGATATGCATTCAAAGGATGTGCTGATGAATGCGCTGAAAGATTTTGGCGGAACAGTGATTTTTGTAAGCCATGACCGCGGATTTATTGAAGGTCTTGCGACAAAAGTTCTTGAACTAAAACCAGGAAGCCACCGCGAATTTCCGGGAAACTACAAATATTACATGGAACGGATTGAGGCGGAAGAAGCTGGAATCGTAGGACAGTTTGAAAGAGGAACTGGAATTGCCACAAGCAGCGTAAATTCTTCAAAAAACAACGAGATAAAATCAGAAGAAACAAAATCAGCAGGAAAACTCAGCTGGGAAGAACAGAAAAAAATCGATGCGGAACGCCGCAAAAATGAAAAAGAAGTTGCCCGACTTGAAGCAGAAATTTCCAAAGCCGAAGAAGAAAAATCCGCACTGGAAGCAAAAATGGCATTGCCGGAAGTATATTCAAACGGAGCAAAAGCAAAAGAAGTTCAAACAAAGATTGACGAAACAAACAAAAAGATAGAAACTTTAACCCAAGCGTGGGAAACCGCAATGGACAAATTAGGATAGAACAGGAGATTTTATGAAAGTTTTAGTTATTGGTGGCGCAGGCTATATTGGAAGTCATGTTGTAAAGGAACTTATGAAAAACGGACACAAAGTTACCGTTTTTGACAACCTTTCAAGCGGACTTAGACAGAATCTTTTTCCAGAAAACGAATTTATCTACGGAAATATTCTTCTTCCAGAAGATTTGGACAACGCATTTTCAAAAGGTTTTGATGCATTTATTCATCTTGCCGCATTCAAGGCAGCCGGCGAATCAATGATAAAGCCGGAAAAATACTCAGTGAACAATATCAACGGAACATTGAACATAATGAATGCCGCAGTAAAACACAATTGCCTCAGAATGATTTTCAGTTCCAGCGCGGCAACTTTCGGTGAACCACAATACCTTCCGATGGACGAAAATCATCCGCAAAAACCAATGAACTACTACGGTTTTACAAAACTTAAGATTGAAGAATTTATGGACTGGTACGACCAGCTTAAAGGAATGAAATTTGCCGCGTTAAGATATTTTAATGCAGCCGGTTACGACCCGGAAGGAATTGTATGCGGACTTGAACAAAACCCGGAAAATCTTCTTCCACGCGTAATGGAAGCCGCCCTTGGAAAACGTTCCCTTAAAATTTTTGGAACAGACTATGACACACGAGATGGAACTTGCATCCGCGACTATGTTCACGTAACAGACCTTGCACGCGCGCACGTTATGGCATTGGATTACATTGCAAAAAACAACAAGAGTCTAAAACTGAACCTTGGAACAGAAAAAGGAACAACTGTAAAAGAAATCATTGAAGCGGCACGAAAAATCTCTGGCAAGCCAATTCCAGCCGAAGAAGCCCCACGCCGCCCAGGAGACCCGGCAAATCTTTACGCAACAAGCAAAAAAGCAAAAGAACTCCTAGGCTGGGAACCAAAATACAGCGACGTAGACACACTCGTAGAAACAACCTGGAAAGCATATTTAAAAGCGGAAAAGAAATAAGAAGGGAAGAATTGTTCTAGAATTTCGTTTTTTATAGATTTCAAATTTATTTCGGAATCTATAAAAAAATTTGTATTTTTCTTTAATATGACTCATTTGCAAGAAAATTTTATATCAAATCTTCGTTTTTATCGTGCCAGCAAAGGTTTTTCACAGGTTGAATTTTCGGAAAAAATAGGAATAAGCCCTAATTATCTTAATGCTGTTGAAAATGGAAAGAATTTTCCTTCGCCAGAAGTCCTTCAAAAAATCATTGATGTTTTAAATATTTTGCCATATCAGCTATTTCTGGAACTTCCAACAAAAAACGATGAAAATGCAAAGTCAAAACAAACGCTCATGGAGTTAAAACAGAAAATCTGTTCAATAATTGATGATGCAATGGGTGAATAATTTTTTTCACGAACCTATAAAAACAAAAAACTCCCCTGAAATATTCAGGGGAGTAAAAAATCAGATTCTAAATCTCAAATTGTAAACCACAAAACGGCCTTTTATGCCAGTTTCATTTTTCCAATCAATGTAAGAACGTGGTCAGGGCAGGCTTTTACACATTCGCCGCAACTTACGCATTGGTTGTAGTCAATCTGCGGAATTCCTGTGGCAATGTTTATGCAGCCAACCGGACATTTTCTTACGCACATTCCGCACTTAAAGCAACCTACCGAGCAGTCTTTTTTAATTTGCGGTTTGTTGTCGCTATGGTTTGAACAGCGGGCAATTGCTCCGGCCGTATCTTTTGCAATAAGAGAGAAAAGATGTTTCGGGCAAGTTTTTGCGCATTTTCCGCAACCAACGCATTTTTCAGTATCAACTTTTGGCAGTCCATCCACGCCCATTGAGATTGCACCAAACGGACACGCTTCTACGCAGTCGCCAAAACCAATACAGCCAAACGCGCATTTTTTTGTTCCATTCATTGTAAGTTGCGCCGCGGCACAAGTTTTTACGCCCTCATATTCGCCTTTTGACTGCGCGCATTCGTTCGTTCCTGCACATGCCAAAAAAGCGATTTTCGGTTCAGAGCTGCCTGCAGAAACTCCCATAACCCCGGCAACTTTTGCAGCAACCGAAGCACCACCGGCAACACAACCAGTTACTTCAGCCTCTCCTTTTACAACAGCCTCCGCAAACGCATCGCATCCTGCATAACCGCAGCCACCGCAATTCGCTCCGCTCAACGCATCGCGGACTTCCTGAACTTTTGGATCAACCTGAACTGCAAAGATTTTCTTAAAAAGTCCAAGCAAAAGACCAAGCGCAAATCCAATTACAATAGCAACGATTATTGTGTATATAATTAAATTCATATTTCTACCTTTGATTTCCTGATTTTTTCAGTTATTTAATCAATCCTTTAAAGCCCATGAATGCCAGCGAAAGAAGTCCAGCTGCCACGTATAAAATCGGAGTTCCTTTAAAACTCTGCGGAACATTCGCTGTCTTCAACCTTGAACGAACACCAGACATAATTACCATGCTCAACAAGAATCCGGCGGCAGTTCCCAAAGCGTAAACCAAGCTCTGAACATAACCGTAATCTTTTCCAATACAGTTGATTGTTACACCAAGAACAGCACAGTTCGTTGTTATAAGAGCCAGATAAACGCCCATTGACTTATATAATGAAGGAATTGATTTTTTCAGGAAAAATTCCACAAGCTGAACCAACGATGCAATCACAAGAATGAAAAACAAAGTCTGAAGAAACTGAAGCCCAAGCGGAACCATAACAAGCTTGTAAATCGGCCAAGTTACAGCAGTCGCAAGAACAATAACAAACGAAGTCGCAATTCCCATTCCGGCAGCCTTATCTGTTTCGCTGGTCATTCCGATAAAAGGACAAATTGCAAGATATTGAATAAAAACAACGTTATCAACAATTGCAGATTTCAAAAAAAGTTTAATCAAATCAAGCATTATTTGCCTCCAGTTTTATCTGTTTCAGCAGATTTTGTGCCACACGCAGAAGAACAGCATGAACAGTCAGTGCAGTCCTCGACTTTTGCTTCCTCTAGTTTTTTACCGTTTTTCTTTGCAGAAACATATTTTCCAAACTGAACAAGCGCACCTAAAAATCCAAATACCAAGAATCCGCCTGGTGCGCTGTTAAAAACGCCGATTCTATATGCTTCTGGAATTACTGTAACCATCAGCGGAGTTCCTGCCATCAAAGTTCCGCCGCCAAGCAACTCTCGGAAAAACGCAATCAGAACAAGAACGATTGTGTAGCCAAGCCCCATTCCAAGCGCATCCAAAATTGAATTTCCAACATTATTTTTTGAAGCAAACGCCTCAACGCGCCCCATGATAATACAGTTTACAACAATTAATGGAAGAAAAACGCCAAGTGCCTCGTAAAGCGATTCAACATAAGCATTAAGAACAAGCTGAACAATCGTTGTAAAAGCCGCAATAATGATAATAAAAACAGGAAGTCTTATTGCAGAAGGAATAAATTTCCTAAAGATACTGATTACAATTTCGCTCATAACAAGAACGAACAACATTCCCATTCCCATTCCAAGACCATTGAAAATGCTCGTTGTAACTCCCAAAGAAGAGCACAAACCAATATTCAACACCAAAAGCGGATTTTCTTTTATAAATCCGTTTGTAAAAATCTGAAGAGGCTTATTCATCCTTACCTCCAATATATGAAAGCAAAGTTTCTGTGCCGGCTTTTAACAAATTTGCAACACCATTGCTTGTGATTGTAGCGCCAGAAATTGCGTCAAAATTTTTGTCCTTTTCAAAACCGTCTTTTGCGTTTTTTCCTTCAAACTGACCGTAGAAAGTTTTTCCGTTTGGCAATTTAAAAGTTGAATCGCTGGCTTTTAACCCGAATCCTGGCGAATCCGTATTTTTTAAAAACTGAACGCCCTTGATTGTGCCGTCTGCAGCCATTCCAACAATAAGAGTCGCAGTATCATAAGTAGGACCAGAAACCTGAGCCGCACCGCCGGCAATTTTTCCGTCTTTTTCAGCAATAATCAGACTTTCAATCTTGATTGAACCAACATTTTTTGGCTCATAATCAGTTTTTTGCGCAAAAGAATATCCTTCTCCAGAAAAAAACGATTCCATCGCCTTGTTAACTTTTGCCATCTGGTTCTGTTCAATTTTTGGAGCCGTAAAGTTATTTACAACTGCAAGAACCGTGCATGAAACAACCGCGTAAAGGGCAAGTGTAATGCCAAGTTTTATCATGCTGAAAATTGAATCATCATTTTTTGAGCTAGTCATTCTTGCCTCCATCTGATGTTGCCTCTGAATCAGCAGAAATCTCAATTTTTCGTTCTTTTGCGGAATTCAAGTCAAATTCCATATTTATTTTTGCTGATTCCGGGCGACGATGACCTTTTTTTCCATAGCCATACATTCTTCCTGTAACATTGTTAAGGAACGGAACAACAGCATTCATAATCAAAATGCTGAACATAACGCCTTCCGGGTAGCCACCGAATTTTCTCACCAAGAATGTTATAAGTCCGGCACCAGCACCAAAAATCAGTCTTCCAGGTTTTGTAACAGGAGCGGTCGCATAATCTGTAATCATAAATGTTGCGCCAAAAATCAAGCCACCAGTAAGAAGCGCGATTCCAACATCTGCAACCGCGGAAGAAAATCCTGCTGAAATTCCTGCAAAAAATGTGCAGACAACAACAGTTCCAACCATCGCAAGCGGAGCACGCCAGTCAATGATTTTTGTAACCAAAAGAAAAACGAAAGAAATCAAAATCAAAAGGATTGAAGTTTCACCGATACAACCTGCGCGGTTTCCAACAAAAAACTGCAAAAAGTCAAAATTTTCAAGAGTTCCAGCCTTAATCTGGCTCAATGCAGTTGCAGAAGTGATTCCATCCCATTTTGTAGCCTGAGACATTGCGTCAATCTGTTCAGCAGTAAGACCTTTTTCTGCAAGTTCCCTAAAAATCCGCGGAACAAGATTAGGATCAAACCAAGTAGCTCCAATCGCAGCCGGAAAACTTATGAACAGGAACGCGCGGCCAGTCAAAGCCGGATTAAAAACATTACTTCCGATTCCGCCAAAAAGCCCTTTTGCAATTACCATGGCAATAAAATCACCAACAAGAACCATCCAGAACGGAACTGTAGAAGGCAAAACCAGCGCAAGCATAACCCCACTTACCGCCGCCGAAAGATTTGCCACAACGATTTTCTGCCCGGTGATTTTCTGAAAAAGCGCCTCAAAAAACACGCAGCCTAAAACGCTAAAAAGCACAACTGCCAAAGCCCTGAACCCAAAAAATACAGTTCCAGCAATAACTTCCGGAAGAAGAGCCACCAGAACACAAGCCATAATTTTTTGAGTAGAATTTCCAAGTGAAAAATGAGGACTTGAAGAAATATGGAATTTTATATCTGTCATTTTTTTACCGTTCCTTCAGTTTTATTTTTTTCCTGTGCCATCTTCATGCGCACAATTCCTTTACCAAGCCTTATTCTTTGAACAATCTTTATGTGGCTTGGGCAAACAAACGCGCAACAGCCACATTCAATGCAGTCCATAAGACCAAAACGCTTTGCCTTGTCTACATTTCCTTCTTTTAAAGAGCGCAACATCATAACCGGACTTAAACGCATTGCACAAGTGCTCGCGCATCTTGCACAGCTTATGCACTGGTCTTCCTCTTCAAGGCAAGTTTCTTCTTTTGTAAGAAATGTAACGCCGCTGGTTCCTTTTGCAACCGGAAATCCAGTTGAGCTCATCGCAAACCCCATCATCGGACCGCCAGAAATACATTTTGCCGCAGCACCTTCTTTTAAATTAAAAGTTTCAGGCATCAAGTCGCTGATTAAAGTTCCAATCGGCACGCGGATATTGCAAGGTTTTTCAACCGCACCGCCTGAAATCGTAAGGCTTCGCTCAATCAACGGCATCCCAAGGCGGAACGCATCGCTGATTGCACATACAGTTCCAACGTTACAGATAATACAACCAGCATCCGCCGGAAGTTTTGCGCTAGGAATTTCAATTCCAAGACAAGACTCAACAATAAATTTTTCAGAACCCTGAGGATATTTTGTTTTTACAAGACAAACAGAAATATCATCACCGTAGTCCTTCTTTTCAATTTCCGCCTCAAGAATCGGTTTTATGTAAGATTTATTGTCTTCCAGCGCAATAATTCCAGCTGCACCAACAAGATTCAATACAATCGCAAGACCATCAATAACTTTTTCAGGAGTTTCCTGCATAGTCCGCTCATCGCAAGTCAAATACGGTTCACATTCCGCAGCGTTCACAAGAACATACTCAATATCTTTGTCTGCCGGCGGATTCAACTTTACATGAGCCGGAAAAGACGCACCGCCCATACCGACAATTCCAGCCTCCTTGATTCTTGCCAAAGCCACATCGTGACCACAAGTAAACGGATCAAGCGGCTCCATAAAATCAGTCTCGCCAGAATCATTCGCCTGAATAACAATGCAAGGCGCCATTCCATTGCCCGTAACAAGATTATTTGCAATTTTCTTTACAGTTCCTGCCACAGAAGCATGAACCGGACAATTCATAAATTTTTCACCAGTTGCAATAATCTGACCCTTTTTTACAACATCGCCAACCTTTACAACAGGACTATTCGGAGCACCGCCCATAGTCACAGGAATAGTTACCATTTTAGACGCAGGAAAAGCCGGAGTAATCGGGCATTTGTTGCTCAGTTCCTTCATTTCCTTCGGGTGAATGCCACCTTTAAAAGTATGCAGTTTTCTCATAACATGAATTATACAATAAGCAAAAAAACGTGTCTATTTTTTTACAGCATAAAGAATTGAATTAGCTTAGGCTAACTTTTAATTTTACGGGCGGAATTCCTCCATCATAGGATTAGACAGAACTCCATAAAACACAAGCCACTCCTGAAAACCGCACTTCCGCGGCCCGCTCACGCTCGGTCTTGGCGCACGCGCCAATCCTTTTGCCTCCGGCAAAACCGCTCCACCACGGCGCAAGCGGATTCAGATTTTTCCACTTTAAAAATTCAATCCAAATCCATTATAATAAAACCATGAACGAACAAATTAAATCAGAATTATTTTCATATATAAAAGAAAGCACAGAACAGATGGTTCAGTTGGAGTCGCTTCTGACTTCGCACCCGGCGCTTGCCCCGGAAAATGGTGGTCAAGGTGAAACTGAAAAGGCAAAGGCACTTGTTGAATGGCTGAAAAATCAAGGTGTAAAAGAATCCCAAATCCAGGAATTTAACGCCCCAGATCCGCGGGTAGAAAGCAAAATCCGCCCGAATATTGTTGTTACAATTCCCGGCGAAAAAGATGACTACAGCATTTGGGTAATGGCACATTTGGATGTTGTTCCTGTTGGAAATTTAAAACTGTGGAACACTGATCCTTGGCACGTTACAGAAAAAGATGGGAAAATTTACGGCCGCGGTGTGGAAGATAACCAGCAAGGACTTGTTTCTGGCGTTTTCGCCGGACTTTCATTTATCAAAAAAAATGTAAAACCTGCGCATACGGTAAAACTTCTTTTTATGGCGGACGAGGAAGTCGGTTCTGCCTATGGAATGATTTGGCTTTTGCACAATACCAAAATTTTCCATAAAAATGATATTTATCTTATTCCGGACGGTGGCGACAAAAACGGTGAGACAATTGAAATTGCCGAAAAAAATATTCTTTGGCTAAAACTCACTGTAAAAGGAAAGCAATGCCACGGTTCGCGTCCAGACCAAGGAAACAACGCCTGCCTTGCCGCCTGTGATCTTAGCATCCGCCTGAATGCAATGCAGAACACTTTTAATAGAAGAGATTCACTTTTTTCACCGGATTATTCAACTTTTCAGCCTACAATGCGCTTTGCAAATGTTGAAGGTGTAAACATAATTCCAGGAGAAGACACATTCTGCATGGATTGCCGTATTCTCCCTTGCTATACAATCGCAGAAGTTTTAAAAGAGACTGAAAAACAAATCGCCGAAACTGAAAAACTCTACAAAGTAAAAATTTCGTATGAAATCCTGCAAAGTTCAGAAAGTCCCGCAACTCCAGAAAATGCTGCAGTTGTAACAAAATTAAAAGAAGCAATCCGCGCAGTTCACGGAATCAAGGCAAGAACAATTGGAATTGGCGGTGGAACTGTAGGCGCAGAACTTAGACGCGAAGGAATGAATTGCGTTGTCTGGAGCACCATGGACGAACTTGCCCATATGCCAAACGAATATTGTATTGTTGAAAATATTGTAAAAGACGCGCTCACCCTGGCGGAACTTTTCTGCCAGGAATAAGCGAATTTCCGGCTTTTTGCAGAAGTTTTTATCGGACTTTAAAGAAAAGCCCGATTACTGCAACCGTAATCAAAAGCTGCATAATCATGAATTTTAAAAGAACTTGGGTTGCGGACCAGCCTCTGTTCTTTCTCATGTGGTCGTGCAGCGGAAAGCGGATATTTTCAAAAATCTTTATATTAAAGAACCGAAGCAGAAAAACTTTTACAAGCCCCATTCCACCATTCAAGAAGATAATTGTGGAAGTCGCAAGGCACAAAAGCGGATTTCCACTTATAAGAATTGCGCAACCGATAAAAAATCCAAGCGCACGGCTTCCCGCATCGCCCATCAGAACGTGGCTCGGATAAGCATTGTGCCACAAATATCCTGTAAGAACACCGGCAAGCGCAAAAGCCATCACAGCCCATTTAGCACCATCCGCAAGATTTGGAACAAGAAGATATTTTGAAATATCAATATGACCAAGAATAAAGTAAAAAATTATTCCCATTGTAATCAGCGCAATCAGAACCAAAGTTCCGCTCAAACCGTCAACACCGTCTGTGCAATTTGTTGTATTTATAGAAGCCCACAAAAGGATCACGCCAATCAGAATATAAACAACAGGATGAACCGCAATAAGATGAGAAACAAACGGAAGCCAGAAGTAAACAGTTCCATCAGCAGACTGAGTTTTTGCAACATAATACAAAAGAATCGAAGCCGCAATACTGATGATTAAATCCAGCGCGCCTTTTAAATATTCACCCCAGCTTGAAATGCTCTTATCATCCAAAAATCCTGTGAGCATTGTAATCCATGTGAGCAAAAGAATTCCGCCTTGCGCCCAGCCCATCGGAACAAAAACAAGGCACAAAAGCACAAAAGTTGTAATAAAAACAACGCCAGCTCCAGTCGGTTTTCCTTTTGCGGCTTCCGCGGTCAATGTAAATTCCCGGCCACGGTCATGAGGAAGAATGTTGTAAAATTTCGGAAGAAATTTGTACATAAGAAAAAAGCCGCTATATAAAGAAAGAATTATCAAAACCGCATAAGACTGAAGCAATCGTGCCGGTCCAAAAAAGTTTTGAAGATACGCACCAAGATAATAAAGCATAAAATCCTCAGTAATATTTTTTATTCTGAATGGTGAATTTTTTTTAGGGATTGTGAAAAAAAGCTTTCAGCGGCTTTCCAATTTGCTCCAGACGGTTGTGCTCGCGCTTCGCTTGTATTGATTCGGGTTGCTTCGCAACTTTTATAAATTCAATCGCACAAAGTCTTCACAAATTGTAAATCCGCTTACGCTTTTATCCATTTCCTTAAAAATTCAACATTCACTCTGTTAAGCTCAAACTGACAAGTGCTGGATTCCGGTAAAAATCATTGAGATGTCGTGGTCGTTGCAATACTGGATGAATTCTGCATCGCATTCAACGCCGCCGGTCTGGATTATTGCCTTGATTCCAACATCCGCAAGTTTTTTTGCATATTCGTCAAAATAAATGACTGAATCACTTATTAATATTTCGGAATTTCGGTCTTTACATATTAGATTATTATTCTGGTTATTTTCAAAATATTCACCGGCATCTTGAAGAGCATAGCGCACCGCCCTTTTTCGGCTCGTGTTTCCGGCAGAAATTCCCACCGCGGAAAAATCATTCACAACAACAGCCGCATCAGACTTGCATGTCATTGCAACCAACATTCCAAAAGCCATTGAGTCAACCTGCGCCTGGGTCGGACGTTTTTGAGTAACAACACTAAGTTTTGTGAACATTTTTGAATCCGGCTCCTGAAGCATAAATCCGCCGTCAATCGTTGCCATCTCGTAATAATCGCTTATAAAACGCGACGCAATCACAAGCCGCATATCTTTTTTCTCTGAAAAAATCTCCTTTGCCTCTTTTGTAAAATCCGGGGCAATAATCGCACGGAAATCAATTTTTACAAGTTCACGCGCAGCTTCCTCATCAACAACTGAACTGCATCCAAAAGTTGAACCTTTAAAAGAATCTGGCTCGCAGGAATAAGTTTTTCTGAAAGATTCCAAAAGTGTTCCGCCCAAAGCCGCTCCAATCGGATTTGAATTTTTTATTCCGATTGTAAAAACTGAACTCGCCGCCGGCGTAAATTGGGTTGTAAACGGATAATTGTTACAGTCAACGCTATCCACCGTGAAAGGACTTTTTAAAATTCTTGTAAAAATGCTGATTGCTTTCCAGGCGGCAAAACAATTTTCGTAAAGATTAAGATTCATTTCTTTTCCCTGGATTTTTTTCATTCCGGAGAGCGCGCCAACCTGATCATTCAAGGAATAAAGATAAGCGTTCTGATGATCATTCGAGCCATGATGAAGTTTCCCCACAAATTTAAATGGAACCATAAAATACGGCGGAAAAGAATTTGCCTTCAGCCCTTCCGAAATTGAAACAGAATTTGCCGCATTGCACGCCGCAACCTGATTCAACGCTTTTGACGCAAGATAAAGCCTGAATTCATCAGAAATGCTGTCGTTTTTCATCTGGATAATCGCTTCCCGGTAATCCGCAGGATCGCAAAGAACAACAACATTCATATAATTTTTTGCCGCAGAAGCAAGCAAAGCCATTTCCTTCAATTCAATGCAGTTGTCAGTTTTGTCAATTTCAAGAAAATCATTTATCTTGTGAAAGGCCGGTTCAACATTCATACAAACAAGATTCACAACCGATTCTGTTGAAAATGAACTCGCAAGAAGATTCCGCCCGGCAGCCAAAACTGAATGAACAAGATTTATAAAACTGTCATCGGACTTTGCGTTGTGCTCAAGCTGTTTTGTAAAAGTGTAAGGAATATTGTTTTCCGCAAGAAATTCCGCCGTTTCGCCGGCAGAAAGAATTTCCCAGTCATCATGAACCAAATATTGCGCCAGTGTTGCAAGTTTTTCAAAATTAGATGTATAAAGAATCGCCTTTTTTTTCATAAAATTATAATATACTGTAAAAATGAGTTTTTCAATTTCATGGACTGATTTTTCAGAAAAAGCAGACGCAAAAGACTTTGCCGAACATTTTTTTCTTGAAAAAGATGAATCAAAATCAATAAATTCCTCAGAAAGCAAAGTTTGCCACACTTTTATTGAAGGCGACAATTTTCCCGCGCTAAAACTTCTTTCAGAATACAAAGAAAAAATTGATTTTATCTACACAGATCCGCCGTACAACACCGGGAAAAAATTCACTTACAACGACAATATGCAGCTTGACGAATGGCTTAGCTTTATGCAGCGCCGACTTTCTGCCGCACGGGAACTTTTAAAAGATTCGGGCTGCATTTTTATTGCAATCGGGCAGGAACAAGTTCATATCCTGAAAATTTTGTGCGACCAGACTTTTGGCGCGGAAAATTTTGTGAACGATTTTATGTGGCTTCACGGAAAAGGCAAAAAAGACCGCTGGAGCCGCACCATGCAGCAGTCAAATTTATGTTACGCAAAAAATAAAAAAAAGCTGAAGGAATTTTCTGATTTTGAAGAAACTGAATGGGCACAAAAAAATATTGACGGCGACAAAAGAGGCGCATGGTTTTCAGGAAGCATAAGTTTTGACGAAAAACGCTCAAACCCAAAAAACGAAAATTTTTACGAAATAGTTTCGCCAAGCGGGATTCACTGGCGGCGGCAATGGCTTGTCTCAAAAAGCGAAATGGCTCAACTTATAAAGGAAGACAAAATTTACTGGGGAAAAGCTCCAGAATTTTCAAATGTTCCCCGAAAAAAAGTTTTTAACGGCGAAACCGTTGAAATTATTCCCAAAAATATCATCGACGGCGCAGAAAGCACAAGAGCCGCACAAAATCATCTGGACAATCTTCTTGGCGAACAAAAATCTTTTGACAATCCCAAACCTGTAAACCTGATTCAACATTTGCTCCAGATTGCAAATATGCCAAAAAATATAACTGTCATGGATTTTTTTGCCGGAAGCGGCTCTACCCTGGAAGCAACAATCGAGCAGAACCAGCTTGACGGCGGAACAAGAAAATGCATTCTTATCCAAAAACCCGAAAAAATCGAAAAAATCTCAAAGTTCAAAAACATCGCCGAACTTTGCCACGCAAGAACAAAAGCCGTCCTAACCAAAACAAAAGATTCTCTTGAATATTTTTGTGTAAAAGAAAAATAAACTAAGAAAAACGAGGATTTATAAAGGCTTAATTTTTGAAAAATGCTCACCAGAAACTGCTAAATTCCACGCAGCATACGCTTCTTCTTCATGCAACGCGAGCCATCCTACAATCATCTTCATTTGCCGCGCTGGTAATTTTCCTGCAAGTAACTCACCATCAATTCCAATTGCCGCCTTGTATTCACCATAATAAACATGAACATGAGGCTTATTATGCTCTTTATTATCCCTGAACAAAAGGTATACAACCATTCCTTCAAAACGGCTTAATTCTGGCATGAATTTCTCCTATGCAAATTTTTCAGTTGAATACTTATAGCTTTCCGCATATAAAGTTTCTGGTGCTATATCAATTTCTCCATCAAGCCAAGACAAAAAACCATGAGTCACTTTAGCAGTCTTACGATTCTTTTCCTCCGCAAGAGGTGCAAATGCAGAACCTTTATCTAAAAGAGAAGTAACATCAAAAAGACGAGTTTCACCAGTATTGAAAGTGACAAGCATCATTCCATCTTCAAGAAGTTTTATTGAAGAAACTTCTATTTCCGGGACACACTCACCTGCATAGCAAATACCATCTTTGATATACATTTTGTCACCTCCAATAAAAATATAACACAAAAATTAAAAAGTTCTATAAAAATATTTATAGTGCCTATTTTTTTTCCAATTTCCTTAGCGCATTTACGCGTTCAACCAGGGTCGGATGGTTGTAATTCCAGGCAACGTAAAGTTTTGGCGGAAAAAGTTCGCTAAGGTTTTCGCTGTTAAGTTTTATGAGCGCAGAAACAAGGTGTTCATGATGTTTTGTAAGTTCCGCCGAAAATTTATCCGCGGCAAATTCGTCTTTTCGGCTTGAAAAATTAACAATTGGCGAAAAAATTTCAGAAAGCGAGCCCGCAACAAGATTCGCTAAAAACAACCCGATAAATTGAACAGACTCAACTTTTATTCCTGTCAACGCAAAACCAAATCCTGTGTAAATCGAAGTTGACTGAGCAATTTTGTACAGAATGAACATCAGCACAAATTCAACAGGAATCATAACGCAAAAGCGGCGGATAATGTGATGAAGTTTGTAATGTCCCAGCTCATGCCCAAGAACCGCAACAAGTTCGTCGGTTGTAAGCTGCTTTATCAGCGTGTCGTACAAAACAATCCGCTTTGACTTTCCAATTCCGCCAAAATATGCGTTAGAATGTCCGCTTCGTTTTGAGGCATCCATCACAAAAATTCCAGAAGATTTAAAGCCAAGATTCTGCATAAGTTCAGTGATTTTTGTCTTAAGTTCGCCATCTTCTAGCGGAACAAATTTGTTGAAAACCGGGGCAATAACCAGCGGATAAAGAATCTGCATTACAAAAGTGAACGCAAAAAGCACGATTGTAAGAAAAATCCACCAGCCATGCGGAAATGCAACCAGAATTCCAATCATTGCGGCAAGCAAAACAGCAGAAAGAACAAGCGACATGGCAATTCCTTTTAACTGATCAACAAGCCAGAGTTTCAACGTCATATTTGAAAAACCAAAAGATTTTTCTATTTTAAATTCTCCAATCAAGTCAAATGGAATGTCAAGAATTCCTTCAGGAAGTCCAGCAAGAATAAAAAAACAGAAAGCGCATAAATATGTTGACCAATAACCGTTCGGAAATCCTGTAAAACGGCAGACAACATTCAAAAGCCACGGATAAAATCCTGAAAAAACTAGAATCAATGTCAAAAAAATCGCGCACAACGAGCGTGGAATCCAGAAAAAATATTTTGCATTTTCATACGCGTTGATTGAAGCGAGTTTTTTTGTGTCAAAAACTGAAGATTCCGGGATTTCTTTCAACTCATCAGGAATTTTTCCACCGTTTTTTACGCGCGCCCGCCAGTCAATAAATTCAAGAAAATGATTTATCAAAAAACTAAGAAGCGTTCCCACCACAAAAATAATCACAAACGGATTACTGAATACAATTTTTTCCATCTTTCTGTTCCCCGTGCTTTTTATTAAGATTTACAGGTTCTCTGCAATATCATAAATCATTTTTTCAGTTTTTTCCCATCCAAGACAAGCATCGGTAATTGATTTTCCATAGCAACCGTCGCCCGGCTTCTGATTTCCGTCTATAATGTAGCTTTCAACCATAAAACCTTTTACCAGTTTTGCAATCCGTTCGCTGTGTTTTGCAGAATTTAAAACATCGTTCACGATTCTTGGCTGTTCAAAAGGATTTTTTCCAGAATTTGCATGGTTGCAGTCAACAATTACAGCCGGATTTTTAAGCTCTGGATTTGCCTCGTAAACATCGCAAAGACGGATTATATCTTCATAATGATAGTTCGGGCGGGATTTTCCCATCTTGTTTGTGTAACCGCGAAGAATCGCATGGCAATGAGCATTTCCGTGTGAATGAACTTCCCATCCGCGGTAAATAAAAGTGTGATGCCCCTGCGCCGCGTGAATCGCATTTATCATGACAGAATAATCGCCGGAAGTAGGATTTTTCATTCCAACAGGAACATTGATTCCGCTTGCAACAAGACGGTGCTGCTGGTCTTCCACAGAACGAGCCCCGATTGCGACATACGCCAAAATATCATCAAGATATTTATAATTTTCCGGATAAAGCATTTCGTCCGCACAAGAAAATCCAGTTTCTTTTAAAGCACGCATGTGCATATGTCGGGTTGCAATAATTCCTTTTACCAAGTCAGGTTTTTCTGTAGGGTCAGGCTGATGAAGCATTCCTTTGTAACCTTCGCCGGTTGTTCGCGGCTTGTTCGTGTAAATCCGCGGAATAATAAAAATCTTATCCTTAACTTTTTCCTGGACTTTTACAAGACGAGAAACATAATCAATAACACTGTCCTCGTTATCTGCGGAACATGGACCTATAATAAGAAGTTTTCTATTATCTTTTCCTTCAAAAATCGCCTCAACCTGTCTTTGGCGTTCTGCAACAGTTTTTTCCATTTCGGCTGTGACAGGAAACATTTCCTTTATTTCTGCAGGAATAGCAAGTTTTTTAATAAAATCGCAGTTCATAAATATCCTCTGTAAGTGTTTTTTTTGGATTGTGAAAGAAATTGAATAAGCTAGCAAAAAAAGTGCCTATGCTTTTATCCTTCTCCAAAAAAGCAATATCATCAAAAAATAAATTTCACTTGATTAAATATACCTAAAACATCGGTTTGGTAGAAGTCAAGTTAGGGAAATTCTTTTTCTTATTGATTTGCAAGTTTTTTCATTTTTTCTTCGGGGAATTCAAAATAAGTTCTGCCTTTTTCTTGTTCTGCACCAAGTTTAAAATAATAATCTATTGCACCAGTGTTAAAATCCAGCGCATTCCATTCAAGGCTGGAAAATCCATCCGCCAAAACTGATTTGCAGATGAACGAAAACAGTTTTGTTCCAAATCCCTTTCCGCGGAATTCTGGTTTTATAAAAATATCTTCCAGATGAATTTTTCCCTTTGCCGAATAAGAGCCGTAAATTGGATAGAAAATCGCGTATCCAACCGCCTCGCCTTCAAATTCCGCAAGCAGTGCTGTGGCAATTTTCCGTTCAAAAAGCCAGCGGCACATTTCCTGTTCAGAACCGGTGACATCCTGGGGACGCCGCTCGTGTTTGGCGAGCCCCAAAATCAGTTCCTTTAAAATTTTTATATCTTCTTTTTTAGCCTCTCGGATTTTTAATTCACCCATAAAAACCTCTTTTCAGTAACTATATCACATCAGCACAACAAAAATCAGCAAAGAAAGAAAAAACAATAATTTTATTTGACGAATTCTGTTTCCGGGCATTAAATTAAAGTAACATGAAATTGTGAAATTTGAGTTTTTGTTAAAGAATGATAAAAGCGCAGGCAAAAAAACAATTTGTGAAGATTTTGGGCGATAAAAGAAATCAAAGTGCAAAGCACCCAAATTCCTACAAGCGGAGCGCGAGCCCAACCATCTGGAGCAAATTGTTTTTCTGCCGTGAGCGATTTTTCAGAATTATACGAAACTCAAAATTCACAAAATAAATTTACAAGGAGAGCTTATGGACAACAAAGCTTTATACAATCTTTCTTATGGCGTATTTGTTTTAGGATCTTGCAGCGGTGAAAAAATCAATGCCTGCATAACAAACACTTGCATGCAAGTCGCAAGCAACCCGACAAGAATCGCAATATCTGTATTGAACCAAAATCTTACCTGCGACATGATAAAATCTTCCGGAATTTTCAGCCTTTCAGTCTTAGACAATTCCTGCAAATTCGACCTGATAAAACATTTCGGAATGCAAAGCGGAAAAAACACAGATAAATTCGCTGATTTTTCCCACGAACTAGATTCAAACGGCTGCCCTTACATAAAACAGTCTGTCTGTTCAGTCTTAAAATGTAAAGTTCTTTCAAGCACAAACCTGGAAAGTCACACTCTTTTCATCGCAGAAGTTCAGAACGCATTCATCGTAAGCAAAAATCCACCGCTAACCTACGCCGACTACCAGAACAAAATAAAACCAAAACCAGCTGTAAACAACGAAAAGAAAATAATCGGCTGGCGCTGTAAAATCTGTGGCTACGAATACATGAATCCAGAACTTCCGGCCGACTTTGAATGCCCACTTTGTGGCCATCCGGCAGAAGACTTTGAACCAATCTACGCGGAATAAAAATTGGCAAATGTGATTCAAATCAGAAAAGCAACCACCGCAGACATTGACGCACTAATGGAATCCCGCTGCAGGACAATGCGCGAAGTCTGCGGATTTGACGATGACTATGAATTTTCCGCAGAATTCATGGAAGCCACAAAAGAATATTTTCTGAACGGAAACGGAACAACTGTAATCGCAATTGACGATTCCATCGGAACACCGCAAATTGTGGGGAACGCAACGCTCTGCTACACAGACATGATGCCGACTTTCTCACACCCAAATGGAAAACGCGCACACCTTATGAACGTGCACGTTGAAAAAGAATTCCGCCGCAAAGGAATTGCCCGCAAAATGCTTGAATTTATTATTGACGAGGCGAAGGAACGCGGAGTTACCGAAATCAGCCTTGACGCAACCGACAACGGCCAAAAACTCTACGAGGCAATGGGCTGGCACGCAAACACCGAAGCGATGGTAAAGGATTTATAAAAGAAATAAAATCATCTTACTACAATATGTTTAACGAAAGCATTTTTCTGTAGTATATTGAAATGAAGGGAATGTCCGATTTCTATCAGTTGTCTACGCTGTTTTTAGCATAAAGCCGTCACAAGGGACAAGACTTTTTATATTTCCGTTAAAACAAAAAAGACTTCCGATTTCTCGAAAGTCTTCTGTCTAGCGGGGGCAGGACTCGAACCTTGATGGCCCTCTTTATGCCATTTAGAATCCGGATGGTTTAATTCTATATGGTATAAAGAATTAGCTTTGCTTATATTTGATATTTTCAGGGGCTTAAAACTGAAAATTCGAATATAAAGTAAACGATAAGGATTAAAAATACGCGTATTTGTCAGAATGTACTTTACATTTAGAAACCATAATGATAAAGTATAAATACCTTTTCTGCCTGCCCGAGGTAAGGAAAAGGAACTTGAATAAACCTTATCTTTTATTCAAAACAAAGCATTCACCATTTTGGTATGCTCAAGTCCGTCTCCCAGACGGAACAATTTCTCGCAACAAAAGTACGGGAAAAGAAAACAAAACTGATGCCGAACGTACGGTAATGGAATGGGTCGTAAAAGGCTGTGTACCTGAACGAACATCCAGAACTGGAAGAGCAATCGGCAAACAATCCTTCACATTTATTTCTATTCTCAACTATCTCAGGACGAATGATTTGTCTGAGCAGGAAATTAATGATCTTATCGAGGTAATGAAAGCCCGTAAAATCATTCAAGCCGCTGTACGGACAAATGCAAAAGGTGACTGTGATGCAATGGAATACCTTATTGATTTCTGGACTCGGGATAAATCTGCTTATCTTCGTGAAATGGAATTAAAAGGTCATTCTGAAACAAAGTAACCGTCAATTCTCATGTATTTTCCAAAAATAAATCTTTGAACTAAACTTCTACGCAAGGTGGAAGAAATTATGAGATCAAATTACAGTCGTGA
>ONHK01000005.1 GCA_900317625.1 uncultured Treponema sp. | reverse complement strand
CCATGAATTTGTCCTGCCTTGACCTTAGCACAAATTCGTTATTTTTTCTCCTCCATGTCTAAATCTGAGGCTTATTATAGCAATTTGTCAAATATTTCTCGATATTTCTTGTTGCTGTTTACAAAAAAAAACACAATTACTAAAATAACTTCATTATGATAAAAAGAAATTCAGGTTTTAAAAATTTAACTGCGGGATATCTGTTCCCGGAAGTAGCTCGCCGCCGACGCGAGTATCAAGAAAAAAATAAAGATGCAAAAATCATCAGTCTTAGTATAGGAAACACAACTGAACCGCTCCCGGAATTCATTGCAAAAGCGATGGCTGATTATTCAATGGCGCTTTCTACTGCGGAAGGTTATTCCGGTTATGGTGATGAACAAGGAAATTCCGTCTTGCGCGCAAAAATTGCGGAAGTATGGTACAAAGGCATGGCAACCGCGGACGAAGTTTTTATTTCTGACGGTGCGAAATGCGATATTGCCCGAATCCAGACTTTGTTCGGTTCAAAAGTTAAAGTTGCAGTTCAGGATCCTTCTTATCCTGTTTACGTGGATGGTTCAGTAATCATCGGTGCTGCCGGAAAAAACACTGGAAAAGGCTACAAAGGCGTAACTTATATGCCTTGCGTTCCAGAAAATAATTTTTTTCCGGATCTTTCAAAAATCAAAAAGAATAGTCTGATTTATTTCTGTTCCCCAAATAATCCGACTGGTGCTTGTGCGACAAAAGATGACTTGAAAAAGCTCGTTGATTTTGCGAACTCAAACGGTTGCATTATTATTTATGACGCTGCTTACCGCGAATTTATCCGCGATGAAAATCTTCCGAAGACAATTTTTGAAATTGAAGGAAGCCGTACTTGCGCAATCGAGATAAATTCTTTCTCAAAGCCAGCTGGATTTACCGGTGTTCGTCTTGGATGGTCAATCGTTCCGAATGAGCTGAAATTTGCGGATGGAACAAGCGTGAACAAAGACTGGAACCGCGTTATGACAACTTTATTCAACGGAGCTTCAAATGTTGCGCAGGCCGGTGGTCTTGCTTGTCTTGAGCCGGAAGGAATCAAGGCAATGAAAGATGTGATTGATTACTATCTGGTTAATGCAAAAAAAATAGAAGAAACTTTAAAAGGCGAGAACTTCAAGAAAATCGGTGTTGAAATTTATTCAACTGGAAACAGTCCTTATGTCTGGGCAAAATTTCCTGGTAAAAAAAGCTGGGATGTTTTTGACACAATTCTGGACAAGTGTCATATTGTAACAACTCCAGGTTCTGGATTTGGTCCAAGCGGTGAAAGTTTTATCCGCTTTAGTTCGTTCGGTCATCAGAATGATGTGAACGAAGCTTGCGAACGGCTTTCAAAACTTGAATTTTAGTTTCAACCTAGAACTGGGTCTTGTAACCAATATTCAATTTTAGCGCAGAGCCAAAATTTCCGTCTATCATGTCGGTTATTTTGGCTTGCAACATTCCATGGATAGTTCCGTTGTAGAAATTTGTGGAAATATATGGTGCTATAAGAATGTTGTAGTCATTCTTAAAAAGATCGCTCGTGTGTTTTACTAAATCTGTGAAATTCTTTTCCGGGAATGATAGTGCACCGTTTATTCCAAATACAAACATCTTGTTTTTTATGTAAAGATTATCTGTGAAAACGTTGATGTTTGTTCCGAATGTGTCATTTATAAAAATAAAATCGTCAACAGTGTCCTGTGGAAGGCTGAATACAGTAAGATGAAGCTGAAATTTTTCTGTACGGAAGCGAGGTTCAAAAAGCAGGTAAGCCGCATTTTCATCAATTTTTGGATAGCTGTCGTCTTTTGTAAATTCAATGTCAGAAACTCCAGCCTGCATAAAAAGTGAGGTAGTGTAGCTGTTTCCAAGCAGCATATTTATTCCAGCGCGCCAATAAAGTGTGTCAATTATAACAAAAGCGTCCTGATTTTCATTTCTTTTTAAAGGCATTCCGATTCCGCCTGCAAAATCAAAAGTAAAAAATCTGTAAACACCGGCAAATCTTAAATCTGAATTAAAGCAGTAGCTGTCATCAAGTTCGTGGTTTACGTATATATAAAGTCCAAACGCAAGCGGCTGCGCATTGAAATGAATTATGTCTGAACCGCCGACACCGAATGTCGGATAAATTACAGAACCGGAAAGACCAAGCCATCCTTCTGTGATTTTTGAGGCAATCGGCTGAATTCCAAATTGTCGTCTAAGAAAAATATCTGAGCCAATCGGTTCGTAAGTTCCGCAGAAAAAACTTAAATAATTTGTGGCGTCAAAAAGTTGTCTTCTGAAAATGATTGAAAGTTCATCAATCTTAAAAGTTCCTGGAGTTTCATCAAAAATTGAATTTTCTATAAGGTCGTTCGTTGCAAGCGAAAATTCTGCGTGTGCAAAAATATTTTCTGAAAAACTGAACTGACCTGAAAAAAATGACTGGAATTTTAATTCAGGGTCAAAAGAACTGTTGCTTGAGGAACCGAAATCTGTTTTTAATCCTGCAAAACCACTGAAAAAAACTTCCGCAAACGAAGATGTGCACAGCATAAAAAAAACTGCTGCCAGGTTTAAGAATTTTATTTTTCTGCTTGTCATAATGAACTCCAAAATATTTTTCCTTTCTGTTTATCGGCATTTTTCTTCTATTACATTAGAAGAATTTCAGGAAGTGTCAATAAACTTTTTGCTTTTTTACAAAAAATTTCTATATCATAATTCAGGCTAATTAACTTGAATTCTTAAAAAAGTGTTATATAATTGATGATATGAGTGATTATTTAGATCCTGACAACGAGGAATTACTTAAAGATTTTTTTGCGGAAGCTGAACAGCAGGTTGAAACTCTTGAAAGCAATATTTTGGTGATTGAAAGCGATCCTTCAAACCACGAGGCTGTTGATGAGATTTTCCGTGCGGCTCACACTTTGAAAGGCGGTTCAGCTACTGTTGAATTTAATGAACTGTCTGAATTTACTCATAAAGTGGAAGACGTTCTTGATGAAATTCGTTCTGATAGACTGCAGGTTACAGAAGATATAATAGATATTCTCCTTACATCAATTGATGTAATCAAGGCGATGCTTGAAGCGCGGCAAAATGGTTCTGTTTATGAAGAGGATGTCTCAGAACTTGTCGCAAAACTTGAGTCTTATGTTCCGAAAAAAGATTCAAAGAAAAAACACTCAGCGCCGCCATCCGGTTTTGGTCCAAAACTTGAAAAAGTTGAGCCGTCTGCCGCTCCTTCTGCGCCAGCTGCAAATCCGGCTAATCCATTTAATTATCCTCCGCTTTCTGAAGAAGAATTTGAAGAATTGAAAAATGCCTGCGAAGGAAAACAGAAGGTATGGCGAGTCGCAGTAAAATTTGATGAAAATAATCCTATGAATTCTGTTGGAGGAATTCAGGTTTTTGCCGCATTAAAAGCACTTGGTAGCGTCCTGAAAACTGTTCCTGATTTTGATGCTCTTTACGAAGATGAATTTTATGAATGTGTTTATTATTATCTTGCATCTGATTCAACAGCGGACAAAATTGAAGATGTTGCATTTCTTGGAGATGTGACGGTTGCCACAGATGCGCAGGAAATTACTGGACCGGTTGCTGGAAATAGCGGAAATTCTGTTTCTGCAGAAAAATCTGCTGCACCGGAAAATACTGAACCTGAAAATGCGGAAAAAACAGTAAATTCTGATGAGTCTAAAACAGTTTCACCTGTGGCACAGCCCCAAAAAACAGAAGAGAAAAAACAGGCGGTTCCTGCCGCAAAAGCTGTTTCGCCGGCAAAATCTTCTGCCGCAAACCAGCAGAATTCTGTTTTGCGCGTTGATTCAAAGCGCGTTGATTATCTTTTGAATCTTGTAAGTGAAATTGTAATAACAAAAGCGTCGTTCAATCAGCTTTCTGCGAATCTTACGGCGGCGTTGGTTGATTTCCATACAAAAGAGATTTTGCACCGGGAAAAAATGCATCAGTTCATGGAAATGCTTCCGACATATCTTGAGGATATGCAGCACGGAAAAACGATTAATGAAGTCCGTTCTGAAATAAGCCGTTCCTTGGGCAGTCTTGCGGATGGAACTGGCGATGATGACACAAATTTGAAGTCTCTTTCTATAAAACTGCGTTCTTCAACACAAAATCTTGGAAGAATTGCCAGCGAACTTCAGGAAGGCGTAATGAAAATCCGAATGGTTCAAATCAATCAGATTTTCAGCCGATTCCCGCGTGTTGTCCGCGACTTGCAGCGAGATTTGAACAAAAAAATCAATCTTGTTATTGAAGGTGAAGACACAGAGCTTGATAAGGCTGTTGTGGAAGATTTGCTTGATCCGATTATGCATTGTGTGCGCAATTCTTGCGACCATGGAATTGAAACTCCTGAGGAACGAATTGCAGCTGGAAAACCAGAGGCAGGAACTGTTCTATTAAAAGCTTCAAACGAAGGAAATCTTATTATAATTGATATTTCTGATGATGGAGCTGGAATTGATGCTGAAAAAGTCCGCCAGAAGGCGATTGAGAAAGGAATTATTCATCCAGACAAAGTTCTTTCTGAAAACGAGATTCACCAGCTTATTTTTGAGCCGGGATTTTCAACTGCGGATAAAATTTCTAAAATTTCTGGCCGCGGTGTAGGTCTTGACGTTGTAAAAACAATGATTGACAAATTGAACGGAACTGTAAATGTGACTTCCCAAAAAGGCAAAGGAACTACATTCAGCATAAGGCTTCCGCTTACACTTGCGATTATTCAGGGGCTTTTGGTTCGAGTCGGAAAAGAAATTTATTCAATTCCAATTGCCTCTGTTATTGAAAGCCAGCGAATTCTTCATTCTGATATAAAAACTATTGATAATTACGAAGTTTTGAATTTGCGAAATGAAGTTATAAGCGTTCTTAGACTTTCAAGATTGTTTGGAATAAAAGAAAGTGCCAGTGAAGAATATTGTAATATTGTAATAGTTGGCTCAAAAGACAGAAAAGTTGGTGTTATGGTTGATTCTTTGATTGGCGAGGAAGATGTTGTTATAAAGCCATTGAAGGATCAGTATACTGCTTCTCCTGGAATTGCCGGTGCTTCTATTTTGGGCGATGGTTCCGTTTCGTTGATTATTGATGTCAGCCAGCTTCTTGAGCTAAGCATAAAAATGGACACGGCTGCCCAGTCAAAAATGACAGGTTCTAAGTGAGGTTTGTATGACTCTTGAATCTATTTTAATTTCTGATGACAATATGAATCTTGCTTCGGCGGTTCAGCAGGAAACTTTGGACGAACGGAAAGTCCAGGAAACTGTTGATTTTAAAATGGTGACTTTTTCTATTTCTGGAAAAGATTACGCAATCGACATTATGTACGTAAAAGAAATCGCGAAGGCCGGTCAGTTTACGTATGTTCCAAATACGCTTCCATTTGTTGTCGGTGTTTACAATCTTCGTGGTGAAATCATTCCGATTCTTGATTTGCGAATTTTTTTCAATATCAGCGACAAAAAAGATGAGGAGTCAAAACTTCAGAATCTGCTGATTCTTACGGTGAATGAACAGACTTTCGGTGTTATTGTTGACAAAATCGATAAAGTTGTCGGAATCCAGAAAAGTTCTATTCAGCCTTCTCATCCGCTTTTTGCAGATATTAACATAAAATACATTGCTGGAGTCATTGAAAATAACAAGCATCTTTATATTCTTCTTGATGTTGAACGGATTTTCTCAAAATCAAAAGATGAAAATGACTCGAAATATGAAAAACGTATGAACGAAATTCCTGCGGAAAGGGCGGTTTCAATGCAGGTTTCTCAGGAAAATTCTGAAGCGCTTTCGGCTAAAAAAGAAGTTGCTGCAGAAAAAAAAGAATCTGCACCTGTTGAGGTGGAAAAAGTTTCTGGTTCTGTTCAGGAAAAAACTCCGGTGGCGGAAAAATCTGCTGAACCTCAAAAAGAAGTTCCAGAAAATGGCATAAATTTTCAGCCTGCGCAGAATCCTGAACCGGTTGCAGAGCAGAAAAATGATTTGCCTGATGAAAACTACAAGTTTGTGGTGGAGGGATTGAGGCAGTTCGGTAATTTTTATGTAAGCCCTCTGAATGAAAATTGGGTAAAAAGCCGCTATGAAAAATGGATTCAGGAAAAAAACGGCTCTTCTGTTCAAATTCAGAATGGTGCAGATGCCGCTGAGTTCTTAAAATCTTTCTGGTCAGTATATACGGATTCCTGGTGGACAAACGAATATGCGGAAAATCTTTTTAATCTTTTACCGGAAAATACAGCAAAACAGATTATTGTCTGGAATCCTGGCTGTGGAAAAGGAATGGAAACATATTGTCTTGCCTGTGTGCTTACAAAAAAATATCCAGATTCAAAAATTAGGATTTATGCCCAGGATGTTGATCTTTTGAGCGTTTCAAATGCTCCTATGCTTACAGTTCCTGAAGACTCAAAATACAGCTGGCTTTCTCCGTTCCTTGTAAAAACGGCTTCCGGGGCAAATGCCTTTAACCAGCAGATAAAAGATAGTATCATGTTTGAATATCATGACTGCCGGAACACGAATGCGCTTCCTATGGTTGATTTGGTTTTTGCGCGTGATTTGCTTTCTTTGCTGGATGATGAGGCTCAAAAAGTTGTGCTGAACGATTTTTCTGAAAAAATAAAGGGAAACGGCTCTATTATTCTTGGTGAAAACGAAATTATTCATGATTCATCAGAGTTTCTTGAACATACAGAAGGTGCGCTTACAGCGTTTACAAAACAATAAATTAGTGGAGGTTTGTGATGAGAGTCGAGTATATCAATCCGTTTGTCGAAACATCCTATAGGGTTTTAAAGGAAGTCCTTGGCGGTGCTGAAGTAAAAAGGGGAAATCTTTACTTAAAATCAACAGCCATGCCTGTTATGGGTGTTGCAGCATTGGTAGGGCTTGCCGGCGATGTTGAAGGACGGGTTCTGTTTGATATGACTATGGAAACCGCAATAAATATTGCATCTAAAATGAATGGAGAAAAGCTTGATTCATTTAATGAACTTGCAAAAGCCACAATCAGTGAACTTGCAAACCTTATTACGGCTCAGGCTGTAACAAAACTGCATGAGCTTAATTTTAAGTTTGACCTTACGCCTCCTGCTTTGTTTGCTGGCCAGCAGATGGAAATTGCGGCTCTTGGCGGTGGAACGGAGAATGTTGAGGCGCTTATAGTTCCTCTTATTACCGAATATGGTAAAATCGAAGTAAATGTTGCTATTCGCGAACGTGCGTAAAACTTGGAGAAAAATATGAAAACAGTACAAGACTTTCCATCAATTAATGAACGTGCCCCAGACGGACGTAAAAGTGACGGTTCTGCGTTTCGTGTAATGATTGTCGATGATTCAATGTTTGTTGCAAAACAGCTTGGTCAGATTCTTACTAGCGAAGGTTATGAGGTTGTTGCAACTGCAGCTGATGGAAAAGAAGGCGTTGACAAGTATAAGGAACTTGCTCCTAATGTTGATCTTGTTACAATGGATATTACTATGCCAAGAATGGATGGTATTACCGCATTGGAACAAATTATGACATTTGACAAGAATGCGAAGGTTGTAATGATTAGTGCTCTTGGAAAAGAGGAACTTGTAAAGAAATCGCTTTTGCTTGGCGCAAAAAACTACATTATCAAACCTTTGGACCGAAAAAAAGTTCTTGAACGCATCGCAACTTGCCTTCATGTTTAAAATATAAGGTAAAAATATTTTACTTTATTCGTTTTTTTGATTATAGTAGGAATATGAACAAAATACGTATTCCTGCTGTAATCACATTTGTTGCCTCTTTATTATTTACTCTTTTTTCTTTAAGTTTTTCTTTTGATGTTTCTTTGCTGGCTTTTCCTTTGAGTTTGGCTGGAACTTTTTTCATCTTTTATTTTTTGCTGAATAAGACAATTCGGTTGGAACAATATGATTCTGTTGCCGCATCTGTAAAATTTCTTCAATATATTCCGTTCATTCTTTTGGCTTCTTTTGTTTTGCGCCGTGCTGGAAAAAATGGAACATATTATTGGTATGATATTGTTACGGTTTTTCTTTGGTGCGTGGTTTTTGTTTCTTCGCTTGTTGTATTGTATTTTTTTAAGGAAAAAAGAATTTTTGAGTTAAATCCTGAATGGAAAAAACTTGCGGAAAAAAATAAAGGCTCTGGAATAATTTCCGCAAAGAAAATCACGGCAAAATCAGTTCTTTTTGAGGCTTTGGACTGGATAGATGCATTGGTTCAGGCTGTTTTTATGGTTCTGCTTATCCAGATTTTTGTTCTTCAGCTTTATGTTATTCCTTCTGAATCGATGGTTCCTTCATTTTTGATTGGAGACCGTGTTGTTGTCCTGAAAACTCCGAGCGGCCCTAAATTTCCACTGAGCGATGTCGGTGTTCCTTGCCTAAAAAAATATAAACGTGGCGATGTTATTGTGTTCAGGAATCCGCATTATTCATTTGACAGAAAATCCGAGGTGCGTACTGTTGTTTCCCAGATTGTTTATATGCTGACTTTTACGACGGTAAATCTTAACGTTGATGAGTACAGACAGCCAAAAGCAGATCCTCTTGTAAAAAGAATTTGTGGTGAGCCGGGGGAACAGCTTGTTATGCAGGACGGAACTCTTTACGCGCGCACAGCAGGAAATGATGAATTTTTACCGGTTGAGATGGATTCGAAATTTGCATGCTGGAATCTTGCTCCGGTCGCAAGCCGGATGAACAGTTTGAGAAAGCGGGTGATTCAGGACGTTCCGCTGAACCAGAAAAATTATGATTTGATGCTTGAAGTTGAAGAAGAACGAAGAAATTTTGATTTGAATGTAGCGGCTTTTGAATGTAAGTCTGTTTCATATGCTTTTTATTCCATTTTCAAGAAAAGCGGAAATTTAAATGCTGAAAAATCGTCGATTTCTTTGAGTTCGTATGATCTTTTTTCAAATTTTTATGAGAATACAAAGAAAATTCTTTCTGGAACAGAGAATTATAAGTGGTTCAATAATTTTATGTGCGACTGGGAACAGCCTGGAAAACTTGGTGCGGCATTTAATCACAACAATAAGAATACAAGAGCGATTGCAAATTCGCTTACGCTTTTTAATGGCGATTATTATGCTGAATCAAATTTCAAGCTGAATGTTATGGTGAAACTTACAGCCGGAAAACTTTTCCTTAGAACTGCGGAACTTATTTCAAAAGGTTATTCTTCTGATGACATAAACAATGATGAGAAAGTTGCGGAGTATCTTATTCAGGCGCAGAAACTTCATTTTTATCTTATGATTCTTGACCAGCGCAATATGCCGGTTTTTCCTGCAAACCTGGAGGACGGAACACCGCAATACATTCCTGAGAACTGCTATTTTATGATGGGCGACAACCGCTTTAATTCCCTTGATATGCGACATTCGTATGAGGCGGCTTTTAGACCTGTTACGGATGCGGATGAATACTCTGTTCTTTATTATTCGAATATTGCACCGCAATATGTTAATGGAAAAAGAATTCTGGGTTCTGCGGTTTATAGGTTCTGGCCTGCAAACCGCATTGGCGGAATAAAAACAAGATAGCGGGTGTAGGGCGAGTGTCTGTCCGCCCTTTTGATGATAAAATAAAAAATAATTCTTTACTTGCCACGCAAAAAACTTTATATTTAAAGTATTATGTTTATTGATAAAGTATTAACCGTATTGTTTGGTTCCCAGAATGAAAGGGATGTGAAAAAACTTAAGCCGCTTGTTGCTGCGGTAAACGCGAAAGAAGAGTGGGCTAAATCGCTTAGTGCAGAAGATTTTCCAAAACAGACTAAAGAATTTAAGGAGCGTCTTGCAAACGGCGCGACTCTTGATGATATTCTTCCAGAGGCTTTTGCTTTGGCTAGGGAAGCTGCTTTCCGTGTTCTTGGAGAGCGTGCTTATGATGTTCAGATTATGGGTTCTCTTGTTCTTCATTCCGGACGAATCACAGAAATGAAAACCGGTGAAGGAAAGACTCTTATGTGCGTTCCTGCGGTTTATTTGAATTCTCTTACAGGAAAAGGCGTTCACGTTGTTACTGTAAACGATTATCTTGCTGAACGCGATGCCAACTGGATGCGCCCGGTTTATGCTTATCTTGGTCAGACGGTCGGTTCAATTCTTTCTGATATGGACAATGAGGCCAGAAAACTTGCCTACAACTGCGATATTACTTATGGAACAAACAATGAATTTGGTTTTGACTACTTGCGCGACAATATGCAGGTTGAGTTGGAACGAAAAGTTCAGCGCGGATTTAATTTCTGCGTAGTTGATGAAATTGACTCGATTCTTATTGATGAGGCTAGAACTCCTCTTATTATTTCTGGTCAGGGTGAGGATGATACTTACAAATATCACGAAGTTGACAAATATGTGGATGAGCTTTCTGAAGTTGAAAAAGATCCTAAGACTGATGATTATCCAGATGAAGTTGAGATGGAGCCTGAACAGAGAAAACTCATAAAGGGCGACTACAAGATTGATGAAAAATCAAAGCGTATTTCTTTTACAGACAAGGGAATTGCGCATATCGACGAAATTCTTCACAAGCATAATCTTATTCCGGCGGACGCAAAAGTTGTTGACGAGGAATATTTTGAATATGTTCATTATTTTACACAGGCTGTAAGGGCTCATGTTCTTTATCATAATGATGTTGATTATCTTGTTCGTGATGGACAGGTTCAGATTGTTGATGAATTTACCGGGCGTGTTCTAGAGGGACGTCGTTACGGGGATGGACTTCATCAGGCTATTGAGGCAAAGGAACATCTTAAGATTGCTCAAAGAAACCGAACTCTTGCCACAATTACTTTCCAGAATTTCTTCAGGATGTATGCAAAACTTTCCGGAATGACTGGTACAGCTGCGACAGAGGCGGTTGAATTTAATAAAATTTATCATCTTGATGTTGTCGCGATTCCTACAAACCGTCCGGTTGCGCGTATTGATGAAAATGACGAGGTTTATCTTAATGAGCAGGATAAATGGGAAGCAATCTGCAAGGAAGTTCAGACGGCTCATGCAAAAGGTCAGCCTGTGATTGTTGGTACAGTTTCTGTTGAAAAATCAGAATTGCTTTCGGCTCTTTTGACTAAAAAAGGAATCCGGCACGAAGTTTTGAACGCAAAAAACCATGCGCGCGAAGCTATGATTATTGCTGAAGCTGGTGCTAAAGGCGCTGTAACAATTGCGACAAACATGGCTGGTCGTGGTACAGATATTAAGCTTGGTGGAAACCCTGAGTTCCGTGCAAGAAAACGAGCCGGTACAAATGCTACTCCAGAGCAGTATGAGGCAGCGTACAAAATTGAAAAGGAAAACTGGCTAAAAGAGAACGAGGAAGTTAAAAAGGCTGGCGGTTTATATGTAATCGGTTCTGAACGGCACGAATCACGCCGTATTGACAATCAGCTCCGCGGACGTTCTGGACGACAGGGCGATCCTGGACGTTCAAAATTCTTTATTTCAATGGATGATGATTTGATGCGTCTTTTTGGTGGCGACAGAATGAAAGCCATGATGCAGAGAATTGGAATGGAACCTGGTGAACCGATAAATCATCCGTGGCTTAATAAAGGAATCGCCAAAGCACAGCAAAAAGTTGAGGACAGAAACTTTGAGCTCCGAAAGCATTTGCTTGACTATGATGATGTTCTTAACGAGCAGCGAAATGTGATTTATGAACAGCGCGATTCAATTCTTGCGGACAAAGATCTTGCACAGCGGGTTTTGAACAATGCTGATGAAATTGTTGAGAATCTTTTCTATGATTATGATCATTCTCATGGAAAAAAGGATGAAGTTCGAAAGCAGCTTGTTGAAGACGTTTCAAATTATTTTGGACTTTTATTGGGTGAAAATATTTCGCAGGAGGCAGTTCTTGCCGCGCTGCAAAATGATATTACAGAAAAAGAAACTTTGGTCGGAAAAGAGAATTTCAATCTTTTTATCCGCTACCAGTATGTTCAGATAATTGACAAAAAATGGCTCGATCAGCTTGAGGCTCTTGAAGCGTTGCGAGAGGCTGTTGGACTCCGTTCTTATGGCTCAAAAAATCCGCTTACAGAATACAAGATTGACGGATTCAATATGTTCGATGAAATGCTTGATTCAATCCGAAATACTGTAATGTCAAGAGTATTTAAAGTTCGCATCCAGCTTTCTCCGGAAGCGCAGGAAGCCAGAAAACGGGCGGCAATGCAGGCTCAGCGTAATATGAATGCGCAACATTCCGAGGCGGAAAATATTACGCAGCAGGCTAGACCGGTTTCTTCAATGAACGGTGCTTTGGCTCGCCGTCAGGCAGCTGGAAGTGTTACAGCTCAGCATACTCAGGGGCAGTCAATAACAGTAAGGCGTTCTTCCCCAAAAATCGGGCGAAATGATCCATGTCCATGTGGAAGTGGCAAAAAATATAAAAATTGCTGTGGAAGAAATGCTTAGAAAATTTTTTGTTTATCTGTTTTTTGCATTTATTTCTGTTTTTTTTGCTTCATGTATAAGGTCGAATAAAGTTCTTTCGGTTTCTGAAAATGAACTTTTTGCCTTGAATTACGGAAATTTTGCGGAACAGATAAATCTTTTCAAATTGCAGGAAAGGGGACCGGTTTCAACATCGCTTTATATGCGAGATGGTTTTTTCTACATTGTGAATGGTGATGCCGGAAAAGTGGTTTCTCTTAATTCTTATGGGGATTTGCTTTCTCTTTTTTACAGTGAAGATTTTTATGCTCAGGCTAATTTTTCTTCTATTATTAATACGGATTCTGGAATCTGGAAACCGATTTCGTATCCTTTTGCGCTTACTGGAAAAATTACGGTTGATTCCCGTAAATATGTTTATGCGGTTGGAAATGTTCCTAGGGAACGGAACGAGCAGGCGGAAGATTTGAGTCTTCTTTACAGCCAGGTTGTTCTTCGTATTTCAAGCGACGGAAAAGAAATTGATTATCTGGGGCAACAGGGGCCGAGCGGAACACCTTTTCCTGACATAAAAAATATTTACACAACAGAAAATAATGAGATTGTTGTTGTCTGCTCAACAAATGATGGGCTTGCGGCATATTGGTTCGCCTCATCAGGATTTTTAAAATATCAGATTCCGGTTGGAGTAAAAGTTGTGCCTAGCATTGCTCCAGAATCAGTGAATGTGAATGCTGAACAGTCAGATCTTTTTGTTACTGTTGAAAATATTGTTCCAGATTATTATGCGGAACGGCTTTATGTTAAGGTTGATTATTATTTTTCTCATATTGATGAGGAATCTAAAACACAGTCTGGAATTGATTACGTAAAAAGTTCGGTTTATCCGCTTGATATTGCAACAGGCAAATTTGGCGAAGCTTTAAATATTCCGGCTTATGAGGAATCTGTTACAGAGGATTTTTCAAAACTTACGTACAAATTGCCTTATGATTTTCTTGGTGTTACAAAAAATACCTGGATGTATTTTATCATCACTACGGAAAAAGGGTTTAATGTACTTATGCTGCAGCCTGGAACTCAAAATGTTATAAAACGAAATATTGAGATTAATCACAAAAATACGCTTTTCTATTCGCTTTCGCTTTCGGATGAAGGAATTATTTCAGCTCTTCTTTGTGAAAAAGAAAACGCTAGAGTTGTCTGGTGGCGAACTGATTCACTTTTGGATACAATGTTTAAATAGGTTTGCTATGGATTTTGATAAAATTGATGAAGGATATACCGACGGTGAAAAGCCTTTGCATTTTTATTACAATCGCGAGGAACGCATAAAGAATGCCCCAAAAATTGTGCAGGATTTTTATGCAGGAAAAGTGAACCAGTTTACAAGAAATCCGTTTAAGATTCTTTTGAAAAATCCATTGAACCGCACAATGCTTATTTTTCTTCTGCTTTTTTGCGGATTTGCGTATTTTATGTCGTATCAGGCAAACAAAAATAAGTCAAAAATTGGTGAAACTTATGGAAGTCTGACTGCATTTTCGTATACAGAAGAGATTTATGTAACGTTCAAGGCGGAAAAAATTTCTGGAAAATATAAAAATGGCGATGAATTTATTCCTCTTCCGGTAACGTGTGTTTTTAATGCGGTTGATTCTTCTGGAACAATTGTTCAGAGCGTGGAGCTTTCAGATTCTTACAATGGCGATGAACTTTTTCTACGGACACAATTCAAGGATTATGATATAATTAACGTTGTTGCGGACGTAACGCTTGGTGAAGAGAAAAAGACTTTTTCAACAAATATTGTAAAGCGTTAAAAAGAGGCGGATATGATACAGTTTTATTTTTTGTCAGTTTTTTTGAACCTTCTTGTTGGTTTTATTCTTTTTTTTGGAAAATCCCCGGAACAGGAGGAAGAGCAAAAGTCAGAGCCGGAAGAAAAATTGAATCCTGATGATGATATTTCATTTTTGGACACGGATTATCGCGGCGTTAAACTGCCTCATCAGAAAAAATCTGTGAATGGAATGTTTGCGAAAAATTCTGTGCTGAACGATAAACTTTTTCAGCTTGTGCTGGGTGTTCTTTCAATTTTTGTTGCAATTATGAAGCTGTTGTCTGCGGTAAACGGAATTCCGTTTTTGGGAGATATTGTGCCGGCGTTGGCAGGACTTTTGGGCGGCGCGGCAATGCTTTTTGAATATTATGTTGAAAACAGTTCTGCAAATCTGGAGTTGCCTTCATTTTTTCAGAATATTTTTGTTGAGCATAAAAAATATATTGGCGCGGCTTGCATGGTTGCGGCTGTTGTTCATTTTATAATTCCAGGAGTTCTTTTTCTTTAGATGAGTAATTCGGTTGCATGTATTGTTTATAAAGATGGAAAGATTCTTGTTGCGCACAGAATTCCCAAGGGCGACATGGGAAACCGCTGGGAATTTCCTGGCGGAAAAGTTGATGCTGGCGAAACTGATCAGATGGCGATTGTCCGGGAAATGGGCGAGGAATTTGGAGTAAAAGCTGTTCCCGGTGAAAAAATCACGTCATGTTCATTTTTTCATAAGGAAAAAAAATGTTTTTTGAACGCTTATCTTGTTCAACTTGAGCACGATGGTCTTGAAAAGCCTTATATTCTTACAGAGCACACTGAATATAAATGGGTTTTTCCGAAAGAAATTGAAAATCTGAATTTTGTTGATTCGGATTTGAAGATTTATCCTGATGTCTTAAAATTTTTGGAAAAATAAATGCGTCGCTTTTTGTTGCTTCCGTTAAAATTTTGTTTTTTGATTTCTCTTTTTAGTTGTGTTTCTTGTTCTTCAAAAAAGGAAATTGTTTTTGATAATTCAGAACCGCTTGCACTCGCGCCTGATGTTCAGTGGGCAGTTGTTATTGAACCGTATGCGGCTTTTAGAAAAAATACCGACTGGTCAAGCGAAATAAATGGTCATTGCAGAAAAGGCGACATTTTACAGATAAAAGGAAATGCTGTTTTTAATAATGCTGAAAACTGGTATTATTTTGATGAGGGATGGCTTCCAGAGTCAGTTATTGATATTTATCCGAACCGTTTTAAGGCTGAAAATGCAGCAGGAATGTTAAAATAATGGCTTTTATAATTGCAGAAATTGGAACAAGCCACGAAGGTTCTTTGCAAAAGGCAAAACTTCTTGTTGATTGTGCTGTTGAAGCAGGCGCGGATGCTGTAAAATTTCAGTGGGTTTATGCGGACGAAATTCTTCACCCGGAAACAGGATTTGTAAAACTTCCTACTGGAAATATAAGGTTATACGACCGTTTTAAGCAGCTTGAATGTGCTCCTTCTTTTTATAAAGAGATGCTTGAATATGCCCATTCAAAAAAAGTGAAATTTGTTTGTTCTCCGTTTGGACTGAAGAGCCTTGCTGAACTTTTGAAGATAAAACCTGATTATGTAAAAATAGCTTCTCCAGAACTGAACCATTTTCCTATGCTTGAATCATTGGCTGAATATCGCATTGCACAGAAAAAAAATGGAGAGATTCCAGTTCCGGTGATTGTTTCTTCGGGCGTGTCAAAATTAAAGGACATTGAAAAAGCGCTTTCAATTTTGGGAACTGAAGATATTTCGCTTCTTCATTGCATTACAAGTTATCCGGCTCCAGAAAATGAATATAATCTGAAACTTGTTTCAAATTTGAAAAATATTTTTGGTATTGAAACTGGAATAAGCGACCACAGTCTAGATCCAATTCTTGTGCCGGTCCTTTCTATTGTTTGTGGCGGAACTATAATTGAAAAACACATTACCCTGAGCCGAAAAACAAGCGGTTTGGATGATCCGGTTGCATTGGAAGGCGAGCAGTTTGCGCTTATGGTTCATGCCGTTCATCAGACTGAAGCTGCTTTAAATCGTTACGGAAAAGAAAAAGGATGGGAAATCGCATTTTCCCAGCTAAAAGAATCTTTTGATGAGGAAAAAATTCTTTCCTGTCTAGGAACTGGAATAAAAAAACTTGCTTCCGCGGAAGAAAAAAATTACGGCCGCACAAATCGTTCGCTTCATTTTATGCGTGCGCTAAAAAAAGGTGAAAAAATCACAGCTTCTGATATTGGCGTTTTACGCACAGAAAAAGTATTGACTCCAGGAATTGGACCAGAATTTTTGGATATTGTGGTTGGCGCAGTTTTGACAAAAGATGTAAAAAATGGCGCAGGCGTTCAGTTTGAAGATTTTATGGAAAAGCCTTGCTGAGAGTGTGCTTAAAACGTTATTTTCGTACAGCTTTTAAAATCATCAACATTCCTGTGATTGTTAAATCTTTATCTATAAAATTAAAGCATTTTGTAATTGGTTGAAGCATGCTGTTGAGCCCGCCGGTTGCAATAACTTTTATATCTTCTTTTTTTGTCATGCTTTCTTTTGAAAGGTCAGTTTTCATTTTGCTGACCATTGATTCAACAAGACCCTTATAGCCTAAAAATATTCCAGACTGAATTGCCCAGACCGTGTTTTTTCCGAGGCTTGATTCAGGAACTTCCATCGGAACAGAGGGAAGTTGAGCAGTATTTTTAAAAAGTGAGTTTATTGCTGTTCCCAAACCAGGCGCAATTGCGATTCCAGCGATATTTCCCTTGTGATCAACAGCTGTAAAAGAAAGAGCTGTTCCAAAATCAATTACAATTGCCGGTGTTTTGTATTTTTCCCAGGCTGCAACGGCATCGCTAAGCAAATCAGTTCCAATTTCGTGAACTGCGGTTTCTGGAATTTTTACAGGAAGTTTTGAATAAATTTCCGGTCCGATAATAAGAGGTTTCTTTCCGCAAAAATGCTGGGTTACAATAATGAATGGACCTATCAACGCAGGAACAACAGCACTGATAACGGCATCTTCAATTTTTGAAAAATCGATTCTGGCATCAATAAAAAGCGGACGCAGCGCAGAAAAATATTCATCACCAGTTCGTTTTGGATCTGTGGAAAGCCGCCACTGATGCGTAATTTTTTCATCTTCAATTATAGCAACTTTTATATTCGTGTTTCCAATATCAAATGCAAGAATCATAATATCTTATATTTTATTGATTTTATTGTATCTTGCAAGTTTTTTGTGATATTATGTTTGATATGAGCGATTTAATTCAACCTAGAGTTCTAAAAGGCTTCCGGGATTTTTTGCCAGAAGCAGAAATTGGAAGAACAAATCTTACAGAAAAAATTACACAAGTTTACCGATCTTTTGGATTTGTTCCTATTGATACGCCGGTTCTTGAATACACTGAAATTCTTTTAAGAAAAAGCAACGGCGAAACAGAAAAGCAGGTTTTCCGCTTTGAGGATAATGGCGGCCGCGATGTTGCATTGCGTTTTGACCTTACAGTTCCGTTTGCGCGTTTTACAGCTGAACATAAAAATGAACTTTATTTTCCGTTCAAGCGTTATCATATAGCGAAAGTCTGGCGCGGAGAAAAACCTCAGGCTGGTCGTTACCGTGAATTTGTCCAGTGCGATATTGATACAGTCGGTTCAGACAGCGCGGCATCTGATTTTGAAATTCTGAATGTAATGAAATCTGCACTGAATGGAATTGGTGTTGAAAATATAACAATCCACGTGAATCACCGCGGAATTTTTAACCGATTTCTTGCAAATCTTGGCGTAAGCGAAAAAAGCGAGGATATTCTTCGTTCTGTTGACAAGCTTGCAAAAGTCGGCGAAGAAGAAGTTTTAAAAGAGTTGAATGAATTTACAGGCGATGAAAAAAAAGCTGAAAAAATAATTGAATATATTTCAAGCAAAGGTTCGTTTGAAGAAATTCTTTCAAAAATTGAAACTCTTGCCGGTGGCGCAGATTCAGACACACAGCGAATACGCGATATTTATGAAATGATGAAAGCTGCTGGAATTGAAAAAACTTATGTCCTTGATCCAAGCATTACGCGCGGACTCGACTATTACACAGGAGTTGTCTACGAAACTTTCCTGAACGACCTTCCTTCTATCGGTTCTGTCTGTTCGGGCGGTCGCTATGATAATCTTGCTGGACTTTATATGAAAGAAAAAGTTCCTGGAGTTGGCGCCTCAATCGGAATTGACAGACTTATTGCTGGACTTGAACAGCTTGGCGTTTTTAAGGCGAATGGAAGTTATCTTGACGCGGAAATTTATTGCCTTGACGCAAAAAATTCAATTTATTACCAGAAAGTTGCAGCAAAACTCCGCTCTTTTGGAATAAATGTTGAAGTTTTCCCGGACGCAAAAAAAATGGCTCAGCAATATGCAGTAACAACTGCAAAAGGCGTAAAATGGGGAATCATGCTTGGCGAAGATGAAATAAAATCTGACACAATTTCCCTAAAAAATCTTACAAACCGCGAAATTTCAGCCGGACTAACAGCAGAAAAAGCCGCTGAAATAATCAAGTCTGCAAGAGTTTAATGATTTTGATAATATGAATGGTAAATTTGGGGAAAAGGAATAAAAGCGTAAGCGGATTTACAATTTGTGAAGATTTTGTGCGATAAAAACGATTAAAGTTGCGTAGCAACCCTGATTTATACAAGCGAAGCGCGAGCACAACCATCTGGAGCAAATTGAAAATCCGCTGAAAGCGATTTTTACAATTCATAAAAATTTGACATTCAAAGTAAAGTGAGGAAGTGTATGGAAATCTCAGAAAAAAATCTTATTGAAAAAGCGATGGAAATGCTGAAATTTTCGTATGCTCCGTATTCGCATTTTTTTGTTGGAGCCGCGTTGCTTTCAAAAAGTGGAAAAATTTATGGCGGATGCAACGTTGAAAATTCTGCGTATGGACCTAGCAATTGCGCTGAACGGACAGCAATCTTCAAGGCTGTAAGCGACGGTGAAAAAGATTTTGAGGCAATCTGCATTGTTGGCGGAAAAAACGGCAAAGTTGAAAATTTTTGCCCACCATGCGGAGTTTGCCGTCAAGTTATGCGGGAATTCTGCGCGCCGGATTTTAAGATTATTCTTGCAAAATCGGTTTCAGAATATAAAATTTTTACATTGGCGGAACTTCTTCCTGAAAGTTTTTCGCTTTAATAAAAATTGTGGAGGAGCTTATGAAAATTCCAGAAAACATTGAAGTAAATGGAAAAAATTTTTCAGTAAAAAAACTTTTGGGTAAAGGCAAGGGTGGTTATTCATATCTTGCGGAAAAAGACGGAAAAAAATATACATTAAAGCAAATTCATCACGAGCCGTGCGATTATTTTCAGTTTGGAAACAAAATTGAAGCAGAATCCAGAGATTATCAGCGTCTTTTGGAAGTCGGCATAAATATTCCAAAATTGTATGAGATTGATTTTGAAAAAGAAATTGTCCTGAAAGAATTTATTGATGGCGAAGATATTGTTTCTCTTATAAAAAATAATAAGATGAAGGACGAATATCTTTCTCAAGCCCGCGAAATGGCGGAAAAAATCAATGCAAAAGGCTTGAATCTTGATTATTATCCAACGAATTTTATAGTTCAGGATGAAAAACTTTTTTACATTGATTATGAATGCAGCGAATATTCCGATGAATGGAATTTTGAAAATTGGGGCAAAAAATACTGGAGCAAAACTGAAGATTTTAAGAATTCATTTTGTAAGGATGACTGATTTTTTTTCTAAAAGAAAATTTTTTATTGACAAAACTAATTGTATTAGTCTAAGATAATGAATCTCTGCTGGGGAAAGTTCTATGATCGAAGTAAAGAATCTTACAAAGGAATTTAAAAGTCCTGTTCGGAAAGAAGGCGTTCTTGGAATGTTCAGGACGCTTTTTTCTACAAAATATAATGTAAAAACTGCGGTGAACAATGTTTCGTTCAAAATAAATGACGGCGAAATCGTTGGCTACATCGGTTCAAATGGAGCAGGAAAGTCCACTACAATAAAGATGATGTGCGGAATTTTGACTCCGACGAGTGGAACTGTAAAAATCGCAGGGCTTGAGCCGTACAAAAAACGAAAAACTGTTGCGCAAAAAATCGGTGTTGTGTTCGGTCAAAAAACTCAGCTTTGGTGGGATATTCCACTGATAGAATCTTTTAAAGTCTTAAAAGAAATTTATCGCATAAATGACAGCGATTATAACGAAAGGTTGGAATTTCTTTCTGAAACTTTAGGAATTTCGGATTTTTTAAATCAGTCTGTGCGGACTTTGTCTCTTGGGCAAAGAATGCGTGCGGATCTTGCTGCCGCCTGGATTCATAACCCGGAAATCCTGTTCCTTGATGAACCGACAATAGGTCTTGATGTTCTTGTAAAAGAAAAAATCCGCAATGCAATCAAAGTGATGAACGAAAAATTCAACACAACTGTAATTCTTACCACACACGACATGAAAGATATTGAGGATTTGTGCTCGCGGATAATTATAATCGATGAGGGTTCTGTAATTTATGATGGAACTCTGGAAAATATAAAATATCGTTTTGGCGACCTTAGAACTTTGACTGTAACATTGAAGGAAAAAAAGAAGCAGAATGAACTTTATGATTTTGAAGGAAAACTGAATTATTCCTGGAATGAAGAAAAACTTGTAATTAAATTCAATGCGCAAAAAATTACGCTGGAAACGGTCGTAAACTATGCGTTCAATCAACTTGGCGCAATTGACATGAAAATCAGCGAGATTGGCATTGAAGATGTTGTAAAACGTCTGCTGGAAAAATCCGGTGAATAATTTTTTTAAACAGGAGAGCGATTTTTTATGCTAAAAAAATATTTTCCGTTCTATAAAGCCGGTGCAATGTCGATGATGGCTTATAAATTCAATATTTTCAGCTGGTTCTTTATTTCGATTCTGCAGTGGATTTGTCTTGTCTTTTTGTGGCTTTCAATCTATAAAAGTTCAGAAAACGGAATAAACAGCGTTATAAATGGCTTTACTTTTCAAGAAATGATTGTTTATATCATTCTGATAAATATTTCCAGTTTTACAATGTTCATAAGCGACACTTTTGATCAGATTTCTGATGAAATAAAAGACGGAACAATTGCGATTTCTTTTATCAGGCCGATTTCTTATCGCGGGCGTTTTATTGCGCAGGTTTTGGGAACTGTTTCCGCTTCTTTTTTGATTCTGGGGCTTCCCAGCCTTACCGTGGCTCTGCTGCTCTTTAAATTTCTTGGATTTTTAACTTATTCAAGCCTTGCGCATTTTTTTGCAAGTATTATTTTCTTCTTTTTCTCGATGATTTTTGCTGTGCTTCTGAACGATTCTATCAATTTTCTTTTGGGAACAGTCTGTTTTTATACAATGCAGGCGTTCGGCTTGAATCAGATGAGGCAGGTTGTTGTGGGATTTCTTTCCGGTGCTTTTGTTCCGATTTCGTTTTTTCCGGGAATTTTCGGAAAAATCGTGAATTTTCTTCCATTCGCAGGGCTTGCCCAGAATCCGGTTCTGATTCTTCAGGGAAAAACTACGCTTTTTCAGTCCACGCTGATTCTTGGAAAAAATATTTTGTGGTTTGCGGTTTTTGAGCTTTTTTGCGCGCTAAGTTTTTATACTGCCAGCAAAAAAATCACAGTCCAGGGAGGTTGATATGATTTTTCAACGGAATTATTTTAAGCTTTACTGGATTTTTTTGAAACGCTCGTTTATTGCAAAGATGGAATTCCGCATGGATTTTTTTATTGGAATCCTTGGATTTTTGATTGAAAACCTTGCGTATCTTTTTTCTATTTATTTTATCGTGCGTTCTGTACCGACTTTGAACGGCTGGAATTTTTACCAGATGGGATTTTTGTTCGGTTTTACGATGATGCCGATTGCTTTTGACCATCTTTTTACTGATGAACTTTGGCGGATTGCGTATTTTAGGGTTGCCCGCGGAGATGTTGACCGGTATTTCTTGCGCCCATTGAGCGTTCTTTTTCAGGTTATTGCGGAAACGTTCCAGCCGGATGCGTTCGGGGAGCTTTTTCTGGGAATTTTTATGCTTGCCTTTTGCGGAAGTAAAATTCAGATTCTTTGGTCGTTGCCGCTTGTGATTCTTTTGATTGTTGCAATTTTTGATGGCGCTTTTGCAATTACTTCAATCAAGATTTTTGCCTCAAGTTTTGCGTTTGTTTTTAAGCGTTCGGGCTATGTCCTTCAGATTCTGTATAATTTCAGGGAATATACGCGTTATCCGATTTCAATTTATCCAAAAGTAATGCGTTTTATTTTAAGTTTTGTTCTTCCGTACGGACTTATTATTTCAATGCCTGTTGAAACGCTGTTTTTTGGAGCTTACGGATGTTTCTCCCTTTGCGTCAGGATTATTGTGGTTACAGCTGTTCTTTTTGCAATTTCACTTTTGGTATGGAAGCGCAACGTAAGAAAATATGAATCAACAGGAAGCTGAAAAATCGTTTTTGAAAACTTAAAAAAATCCCGCCGAAACAAAAAATCTTCTGAATCAGCATTTGAATCAGCGGGATTTTTGCAAATCTTCTATCAAGACACATAAACCTGAATTTTTCCAATCCGGATTTTATATGCCCACACAAGCTGAACCGTCATCGCGCACCAGATTAGCGGCTCGCACATGATTATTCCCCAAATTCCTGTTTTCGGAATAATCAGGACTGTAAAAAGCACTTTTCCTAAAAATTCAATCACGCTGGAAAAAAGCGGAACAATTTTGCTTCCTAGACCTTGCAGGCTATTTCGCGTTACCACAAGGATTCCTAGAACCGCATAAAATGGCTGCATAAAGATTATATATTTTGAACCGTAAGAAATTACTTCCTGGTTTGAAGAGCCACTTATCGCGCTTATAAGAATTTTTGCGCTCAACGGAATTGCAATCGTGCACAAAATTCCCCAGATTATACACATAAGGTTCGCCGTTCTGACGCCGTTTTTTATTCTTTCAATTTTTTGCGCGCCAAGATTCTGTGAAACAAAAGTCGCGCTGGCAATTCCTATTGCAGTCAGTGGAATATTTGTGATTCCAAAAATTTTCCGGGCAGAAATATGACCTGCAATAATCATTGTTCCAAAACTGTTTATCGGAGCTTGCAGAACAACCGAACTGGAACTAACAATTGCGCTCATCAAAGCCATTGAAAGCCCTTGTCCAATCAGGTCGCGGTAAAGTTTTGATTCCACCTTGAAATGCTTTTTTGCCGGAATAAGAATTTTCACTTTGCCCAGAATATAAAAAAAACAAAAAACTGCGCTTATTCCTTGAGCAACAACAGTTGCAATCGCAGTTCCTTTTACACCAAGATTGAATTTTACAATCATCAGAATATCTAGAAAAATGTTCAGCAGCGAAGAAATTATCAGAAAAACCAGAGGCATAAAACTGTCTCCGATTGCACGCAAAAGTCCGCTTAAAAGATTGTACGCAAACAGAACACCAGAAAAAATCGCGATAAACCAGATGTAAGAATACGCTTCCTCAATAATTTCTGCCGGAGTTCCCAAAAAAGAAAGCATTGGTTTTAAAGTCAGCTGGCCAAAAATCATTATAAATATTGTTACAAAAACAGTTATAACAAAAGATGAAGCGACAACTTTTCTCAGCTTATCAGCATTATTTGCGCCATAAGCCCGCGCCGCAACAATTCCGAGTCCGTTTCCAAAACCAGTTCCAAATCCCACAAGCAGCTCATATATTGAAGCACAAGCTCCAATCGCGGCAAGAGAATTTTCCCCAAGATAATGCCCGACGATTATTGTATCAACTGCATTGTAAAACTGCTGAAAAACAAGAGAAACCATAAGCGGCAACGTAAAAGCCAGCAAAGATTTTAAAATATTGTCCCTTGTTAAATCCGGATGAAAAAATTTGTAAACATTCATAAATTTATTTTAACAAGAAAATAATGTTGTGTCAGTCGCAAATTTTTTGGTATTATTTAAACAATATGAATATCAGACTTGCAACAGAAGGGGATGCTGACTCTCTGCTTGAAATTTACGCGCCATACGTAGAAGAAACAGCAATCACATTTGAATATGAAGTTCCAACCGCAGATGAATTCCGTGGCAGAATCCGCGAGACTTTAAAAAATTATCCATATTATATTGCGGAACTGGACGGAAAAATCGCCGGTTATGCTTACGCAAGCGCCTTTAAAGAACGGGAAGCTTACGACTGGGCAGTGGAAACTTCCATCTACATCAAAAAAAATCTTCGCCGCTCAGGAATCGGTTCTGCGCTTCTGAACCAGCTTGAATCAACCCTTGCAAAGCAAAATATTCTAAACGCAAACGCCTGTATCGCCCAGACAGACGAGCCGGACGAGCATCTTACAAACGCAAGCATATATTTTCATGAAAAAAAAGGTTACCACTTGGTCGGAAAATTCCACAACTGCGGATATAAATTCGACCATTGGTACAATATGGTCTGGATGGAAAAAATGCTCGGCGACCACAAAAAAAATCAGCCGCCGTTCATTCCGTTCTCAAAATTGGAGAGATAATGCCATTTGCCGAAAATCCCACAAAAACCTCAGCGCGTTGCTTCGCGATAATCGAAAAAGAATGTATTCTTCACTCGGACGGCTCGGAGCTTAATTTTAACGATTTGCTGGATTTTAAGCGCCGCTATCCAAATGCGGATTTTATAGAAGAAACTGAAAAAAACAAGGAAGGCGGACAACCGCCTTACGCCTCAAACTCAACATCCGTTTCGTTTTCGTCTATCCACCGTGCAGGGGCTGCCGCCCCCGCAACGCCCCCGCTTGAATTCTGCGCGATTTCTATTCCTTCAAAAGAACTGATTACCGCGGAATATTCATTCCAGACTCTGCGTCAGTATTTTGCCGCCAACGAAGAACTTTTGAGCGCGCCATTGTTCCGCGCAAAACATATCCTTGACTGGAGAAAAAACACAAAATACTGCTCCAGCTGCGGTCAAAAATTGCAGAACCACAAGGAACTTTCTGCGTTGGAATGTCCGCGCTGCAAAAAAATATATTTTCCGCGGATAGAACCATGTATAATAATTGCGGTTCATAACAGACAGGGAAAAGTCCTGCTGGCGCGGCACACATACAGGAACACTTCAATGCACGCCTGTATCGCAGGATTCATAGAAGCAGGGGAGTCTGCCGAGCAGGCGTGCCGCCGCGAAGTTTTTGAAGAAACAGGCCTATCGATAAAAAATCTCGTTTACAAAGGAAGCCAAAGCTGGCCATTCCCAGACCAGTTAATGCTAGGCTTTTCCGCAGAATACGAAAGCGGCGAGCTAAAACTCCAGAAAGACGAAATCTCCGACGCCGCCTGGTTCGACCCCGAAAACTGCCCCGACAGCCCGCCACCCGGCTCAATCGCCTACAAGTTGATTCATAATCTCTTCTAAAAAATAAAAAATCCCGCCGAAACAAAAAATCTTTTGAATCAGCGGGATTTTTGAAAATTATCAGTTTTTCAAGCTATTAAGCCTGACCTGCTGAGCCAAATGCCTTGCAAAGGTCAATTACTTTCGCTGTGATTGCATCGAAACCTGGTTTAAGAAGTTTTCGTGGATCGTATCCTTTTCCTTCCTTGTCTTTTCCAGCTTCAATGTATTTGCGTGTAGCAGCTGCAAATTCAAGCTGAAGTTCTGTGTTGATGTTTACTTTAGAAACTCCAAGAGTTACAGCCTTGTGAACCTGATCAAAAGGAATTCCTGAACCACCATGAAGAACAAGTGGTTTGCCTTCTACGGCATTGTTGATTTCGCCAAGGCGGTCAAAATTCAATCCTGCCCAGTTAGCTGGATAAACACCGTGGATGTTACCGATTCCGGCAGCAAGGAAATCTACTCCAAGAGCAGCGATTTTTTTACATTCTTCTGGATCTGCAAGTTCACCGTTAGAAGCAACGCCGTCTTCAACACCGCCGATTCCACCAACTTCACATTCAACAGACATTCCTTTTGCGTGTGCAAGTTCAATGATTTCCTTTGATTTAGCAACGTTTTCATCAAAATCAAAGTGTGAGCCGTCGAACATTACAGATGTAAAGCCAGCTTCAATAACTTTCTTTGCACCTTCGTAAGTTCCATGGTCAAGGTGAAGAGCTACAGGAACTGTGATTCCCATTGATTCATAAAGATCTTTTACAAGATTTACAACTGTCTTGTATCCGCCCATGTATTTTGCCGCACCTTCAGAAACCTGAATGATTGCAGGTGATTTTGCTTCCTGGATACCAGCAAGAATAGACTTTGTCCATTCAAGGTTATTTGTGTTGAACGCAGGAATTGCGTAGTGACCAGCGTGAGCCTTTTTTACCATTTCTACTGCTGAAACCAATGCCATTTTATGACCTCCAAAAATATTTCAATAATCGTGCAACTCATGACCTTACACGATTTTTCTGAAAAATTATATTTCCAGACACCAATTATCCTATCACAATTTCTGATGATTGAAAATCCGTAAGAAGCGTTTTTTTATTGGTAAACAATTTGACAAATAATAATACTGTAAATATAATTGTAATGGCTTATCAAGAATTGAATTTCTTAATTTTTGAACAAGTAAAAATTGTAAACATTAAATATATTTATTCCGATAATCTTGAATGAGACATTCCATTTTCGGAATGTAATATGGTATAAGGAGTTTTACATGAAAAAGGGCTTGATGGTCTTTGTAAATCTTGCACTGCTTTTTGCGCTTTGCATTCCGGCATTCAGTCAGCCAAACTCAAAAAGTGTTGAAACATTCACTATTGATAACTTTGACACGGAAAAAGAATGGACTTGGACAGTAAATGCCAGCCGATTTGTTGCTGAAGGGTATCCAAAGTTTGGTTATTTTAATGGAATTCCTAATTCTTTGAAGCAGTTCCAGCCAGCTGATGTTGAACCGAAAGTTCTTGGAATCAACGCTGCTTTCAATAGAAAGGGTGATAACTGGCTTGAAATTATTCCAATGAAAGACGGAAAGACTTTTGAGCCGCCGTTTATTGGCGATGTTGATCATCTTGATTTCTGGGTTTGGGGAGCAAATTATCTCTATTATCTTGAAGTTATGATTCGTGATGCAGACGGACGTGTTCATGTTTTGCCTGTATGCAATACTCGCTTCAATGGCTGGAAAAACGTTATTGTAAAAATTCCTGGCTGGATAAATCAGCATTCAAGACTTCGTTCTGGTCCAAGAAACCTTTCTTTTGTTGGCTTCAGGGTTAGATCAGATGCTGCTGAATATGTTGATGATTTTACAATTTATTTTGACAACCTTAAGTATATGTCTAATTCTTTGTCATACATCTATGATGGTTATGAATTGAAAGATCAGGATTTTAGCGGTGCGGAAACTGGTTCAAACGCTGCTAATGCTGGTTCTTCTTCATCAACATCTTCTTCGGAGGCTAAATAATAATGAAAAAGTTTCTTTTGTCAGTTTTAATTGCTGCCGTTGCTTGTGCGGTTTTTGCCCAGAATAGTCTTGTTGAAGATCCTAATCCGGAAACTGTTGGAAATGATTCTGCAATGCAGGCTTTGCGCGAGCAGTCTTTGGACAGATTTGAACGCGATGGTTCTTGGTTTGTTCATATGTCGCCTGATTATGGTGTGATTTCTGCACGAAATTTTGAAGGTTCACCGGCAATGAAAGAGCCTTTGAAAGGTGATGAAGATGCTGAAGATACTCAGGTTCTTGGTGTAAAGGTTGAATTTTTCCGCCGTGGCGTAAACTCTTTCTATATCACAGCTCAGCGTCCGATTGCAACAGAAGGTATTGTAAAGACTGTTTCTGTTTGGGTTTGTGGACGTAATCAGGGACATGATATGTATCTTTTGGTTGAAGATTACTTTGGCCGAAGCTATGAGCTTTATATGGGAAATCTTGGTTTTTCTGGCTGGAAAAAACTTACTTGTGTAGTTCCTCCTAGTCCAGACAGTGAACATGGAATTGTTCAGCACAGTGCATATTACGGAAATAAACCGGGACTTCGCATTATTGGTTTCCGCGTAGACTGTAATCCAATGCTTGCTCGCGGTACATATTATATGTATCTTGATGACCTTCGTTGTGTAACAGATCTTTATGATTTGGAAAATCAGGATGTTGATGATATGTCTGATGCTTGGTAATTTAGAATAATTACTGCGAAAGCTGCTTGAATTTTCAGGCAGCTTTTTTTATGTCTTTTTAATATTTGAATTTTTCTAAAATTTTATAGAATTTTGTCCTTCCTTTTGAAGATGTCTGTTCAAAAATATTCATTCTTACAAAAAGCCATGCAATAAGGTTTGAAAAATTTGATGCATTTTTGGGTTTTGTTTTGTCGTTCTTGAAAGCTACTGCAATATCTTTTGCGCAGAATTCTTCAGGAAGATTTTCCGGGAGCAGTTCCAGATAATTTTTTGCGCTTGAAAAAGTTTTTGTTTCCATTATTTCATTCAGTTTTTTGTCTGTTTTTTGCCAGTCTTTCTTAAATCTGCGTCTTTTGTTTTCTGACTGTTCAGGAATTTTTGTTTTTGTGCGGATTTCTGTTGTTTTAACAAAAAGAATTTCAAGTGTAAAGTTTTTTTCAAGAAGAATAGGGTAAAGTCCGGTGAGTTCTTTTAGCATTGTGTATTCGTTCTGTTTTTTGGGACTTCGGCTTTTTTTTAATATAATTCCGTCTTCTGAATAAGTTTCTATTGTTTTTGAAACAGCAAGCGGATGAACTATTTTACAGCTTCTGTTTTTGGAAAGCGCATCCTGAATTTTTCTCAGAAGTTTTCCAAGGTTTTGCGTCTGGATTTCAATCACATTTCCATCTTTTGTAAGTATATCATAAATGTGACCGTCGGCTTCAACTTCTGTCTTAGAATCTTTTTCGAGTGCGTAAAGTTCTTTTAGTGTGCGGTGAAGGCTGCTTTCTTTGTATGTGTTTATCATTTTTTGCTTTGTTTCTGTTTGCTATACGGATATGTGGAAAAATATACTAAAACTTGTAACTTTTTGCAATTATCGGCAATTTTTGCAATTGACTTTATGAATTTGTTGACTAAAATGTTAATTAAGTGGGAAAAAGTAGTAAAAAGTGGAAGAAAATGGCATGAAACTTCTTACAGGTGAATATAAAAATACACTTGATGAAAAGGGACGTATTATGTTTCCTTCAAAGTTGCGTGCCGAAATTTCTTCGAATGTCATGATTGTTACAAAGGCAATCGAGCGATGTTTGTGGCTTTTTACTACGGAAGAATGGGAGAATATGTCTGCAAAACTTATGGCAAACGCTTCTCCGTTCAGTGAGCAGAACAGAATTATCATGCGGCGTTTTATTGCGCCAGCTCAGGAAATTGAGTTTGATAAATCTGGTCGTCTTTCAATCCCGCAAAGTTTAAGGGAGTATGCCTCTCTTTCAAAGGACTGTGTTTTTCTTGGTGAACAAAAATTCATTGAGCTTTGGGATGCGCAGTCCTATGAAAATTATATGGCAGAAACTGAAGACAAACTTCTGGAAGCAAGTGAGCAGTTTAAAGATATAAGCTTCTAGTTTTTGTGGGGAATTAAAGTGGAAATCGTTCATACTCCGGTTTTATTAAAGCCTTGCCTTGAATATCTTAGTCCTGTTGGCGAGCCTTATGAAAAATCTGCTTGGATGGTTGATTCTACTTTGGGGGAAGGCGGACATTCAAATGCTTTTCTTTCAAATTTTCCTTCACTAAATGTTATTGGTATTGATGCAGATTCTGTTATTCAGTCGCGCGCAAAGGAAAGGCTTGCGCCTTATGGAAACAGAATGCATTTTTATAATGGCTGGTTCAACGATTTTTATGCGTCGTATCCAGCCGAATTTCCGAAACCGGATTTGATTCTTTTTGATTTGGGAATTTCCGTGTTTCATTATGAGCGTAGCGGCCGTGGTTTTTCTTTTAGATATGACGAGCCTCTTGATATGCGCCTTGATCCGAATTCTGAAAAAGAATCGGCGGCGGATATTATAAACGGCATGAACGAAGAGGAACTTGCAAATCTTATTTATCTTTACGGTGAGGAAAAACTTAGCCGCAGAATTGCTCGTGCGATTGTGGAAGCAAGGAATGGCGGGAAGATTGAGTCTTCTAAAGTGCTTGCTGAGATAATTTTTAACGCAGTGCCGGCAAATTACCGTTATGGGCAGATTCATCCGGCAACAAGAACTTTTCAGGCGTTAAGAATTGCGGTGAACAGCGAGCTTCGGCATATTCCTGATGCTTTGCACAATGCGTTTAACAACTTGAATGTTGGCGGAAAGCTTGGCGTTATAACATTTCATTCCTTGGAAGACCGGATTGTAAAAAATTATTTCCGCAATCTTGGAAAGAAATGTGTCTGTCCGCCGGAAGTTTCTTCCTGCCGTTGTGGTGGTGAACCTTGTGCGGAAATTCTTACGCGAAAACCAGTTGGTCCTACAGAAGAAGAAATCAAGGAAAATTCACCATCGCGCAGCGCAAAACTCCGTGTTGTGAAAAAACTTCGTGACGCTACAAAATATCATCTTTGGGGAGTGGAAGGTTACTGATGAACAGCATTGTGAAAAATGTTTTTTATAAAATCGGCGTTTGCCTTCTTGCAGTTTCTATTCCGCTTCTGTTGCTTGCGTATGCGGTTCAGACAAGAAGATATGCGGAGCTTTCACGGGAAATTGCCGAGCTTGAGTCAAAACAAGAACGTCTTATTGAACAAAACAAAAAACTTGTGAGCGATATAAGTCTGCTTTCGAGTACAGATAGAATTGAAAAAATTGCTTCCGAAGAACTGGGAATGCACAAGGCTGAAACTGAAGATATTGTCCGCGTGGAAATGAACGGTTCAAAGAAATAGGAGATTGCTTTGAAAATATCTTTGTTGAATTTGAATGAAATTTTGTCCGCTGTGGACGGAAAATTTGTTGGAAATGAAAAAAATAAGGCTGAATTTGCGTTTAGTTCTGTAACAACAGACAGCCGGAATGTAAAAAAAGAAAGTCTTTTTGTTCCTCTTATCGGGCAAAATCAGGATGGGCACAAATATATTCCTTCTGCGATTGAAAAAGGCGCTTCTGTGATTTTTGTTGCGGAAAATGAATACAATTCTGAGCCTGAAAAATACGATTCTCTTGCAGAAAAAAATCCGTTTCTTTCTTTTATTGTTGTAAAAAACACTTTAAAGGCTTTGCAGGATTCGGCTGCGGCTTATGTTGAAAAATTTCCTTCACTTATAAAAGTTGGAATTACAGGTTCTAGCGGAAAAACCACTACAAAAGAGATGGTTGTTTCAGTTTTAAAGCAGAAATTTAATGTTGTTTATACTCAGGGAAATTTTAATTCAGAAACCGGACTTCCTCTTTCAGTTTTTAATATCCGGGCAGAACACGAAGTTGGCGTTTTTGAAATGGGAATGAACCGGAAAGATGAAATCGGCGAGATTGCCGCAGTTTTAAAGCCGAAATACGCGCTGATTACAAATATTGGAGCGGCTCACATTGGAATTTTGGGAAGCCGCAAAAATATCGCAATCGAAAAACGAAAAATTTTCAAATATATTCCTCAGGATGGTGTTGCTTTTATTCCTGCGGAGGATGATTTTGCCGAATTTCTTGGTGAAAATGTCCGTGGTTCAATCATTTATTATGGCAATTCTGTTCCAGAAAAAAAATCTGGCGCAAAATATATTGAAGATTTGGGGCTTGGCGGAACTGAATTCTTGCTTGATGGAATAAAAGTTCATCTTAAAAATCCTGGAATTTATAATTATAGGAATGCTCTTGGCGCTTGTGCGGTTGGAAAAGTTCTTGGGCTTTCCACGGAGCAGATAAAAAATGGTCTTGAAAATGTTGATTCAGTGAACGGAAGAATGGAAACAACCAAAATTTCGTTAAAAAATGGCGCAAATGTTACGCTGATCAAAGATTGCTACAATGCGAATCCTGATTCAATGCTAAGCGTTCTTGATTTTTGTTCATCATTGAAAAATGTGAATGAAAGAATCTATGTTCTTGGCGATATGCTTGAGCTTGGTGAAAAATCTGTTTCAGAACATGAAAAAGTTGCGCTGAAAGCTGCCGATTCAAATCCAAAACTTCTTTTGCTGATTGGAAAAGAAATGAAAAGCGGCTTTGATGCTGTTGAAAAAAATGGTTTTAAAAACGCAAGATATATTAAGCAGCACGATGAAAATGCGGTTGAGCAAGCCGGTAAAGAAATTCTTCTGGCGGCAAAAAATGATGATGTCGTTCTTATAAAAGCTAGCCGAGGAATTGCGCTTGAAAGAATTGTTTCTGTTATTAGTGGAGAGGAAAAATAATGGGAAACTATAAATTCAGCATTGATAAAACTGTTGAAAGTTACAACAAAAGTGATAACAGCTTTCTTGTTGCTCTTATTTTCATCCTTGGGCTTGGGCTTTTTACGCTGTATTTTTGTTCTCAGTCTGCCGGATTAAGATTTTTCCACGACTCTTTTTATTTTGTGCGCCGGCAACTTATCTGCGTTCTTGCTGGCGGAGTGGGATTTCTTTTTCTTTCTTTGGTTCCTATTGAAAAAATCAGAAAGACAATTCCGCTGATTCTGTTTATTACGCTTATTCTTTGCATTTGCACTTATATAAAACCTCTTTCTGTTGAACGCAACGGAGCTCGCCGCTGGCTAAAGATTCCTTTTGGCGGTTTTACGCTTCAAACTTCGGAAGTTGTTAAATTTACGCTTGTGATTTTTCTTGCGAATTTTTTTGATAAATATTCAGCAAAATCCGAGGAAGAAAAGAACGTCTTTGGCGCGGTTGCTGTTATGCTTCTTCTGATTGGGTTTGTCCTTACGCAGAAAGATTTTTCAACTTCAGTTTTTCTGTATTTTTTTGCGTGCGGAATGTTCTGGTGCTGCCATGTGAAAGTCCGCTGGTTCTGGTTTGTTTCATTTTTGGTTGCGCTTTTTTTTGTTTTTTATGTTTTGAATGAATCTTACCGAATTGACCGAATTATCGCTTTTTTGAATCCGGATGAAGATTTGGCGAATTCAAATTATCAGGCGATGAGCTCGAAGCGCGCAATCAGCGCAGGCGGTTTTTGGGGAGCGGGAATCGGTTCGAGTCTTGTGCAGAGCAATAAAATTCCAGAGGTTCAGACTGACTACATTTTTGCTTCCTGGGCAGAGGCAATGGGATTGTTTGGCGTTGTGATTTATTTTGTGATTCTTGCATTTTTTGCGTTCAGAGGATTGAAAATCGCTTTTGACTGTAAAAACCGTTTTGCTTCCTATGCGTCATTCGGTTTTATCTCGATGATTGTGCTTCAGTCTTTGATGAATATTGCGGTAGTTGGCGGCGCTTTGCCTTCCACAGGAATTCCTCTTCCGTTTTTTTCTTCGGGCGGTTCTTCTATTATAATAACGCTCTGTATGTGCGGATTTGTTGTTAATGCTTCGCGCTGTAATTCCGAAAATGAATATGTAAAAAGTATGAATGAAAGTTTTATAAAAGTTGATTCAATAAGCGGAGTTGATGTATATGAGTGATATTAGTATTTTGTTTGATTCAGATACGGAAGAAAATGAAAATTACTCGTTTTCAGAAGGAAATTTCCGTGTGAATTCAAAAAAGCCGGAAGATAAAACTGTCAAGGCGATAAAAATAATCATGGCGATTCTTGTTGTTTTTGGAATCCTGGAATTCGGATTTTATAATTTTATCCGCCCATGTCTTAATTATCCAAAAGTTTCTGTTGATGGAAATATGAATTACAGTTCAACAGAAATTGTTGAGATGCTTCGTCCGATGAATGCAAGAAACTGGTTTGGCTTTAACGTTGATTCTGCCGCTTCTATAATTTCTTCTGCAAGCGGAATTGATTCTGTTACTGTGCGAAAAGTTTTTCCGGACAAAATTTATATCAATGTTTTTGAACGTCAGCCGGTTGCAATGACTTTTATCAATCAAAATGGCAGAAGCCTTGCGGTTCAAATTGATAAGACTGGAGTTCTTTTTCCGGAACATTCGCTTGATTCTGTTGATATTTCCACAGTTCCGATTGTTTCGGGGCTTCCTGTTGAACATTTGACAGAAGGAATGAGGATTCCCCAGAAATACAGGACTCTTATTGAGCAGATTTCCGCGATTCGCCAGATGGGGCAAAAATATTTTGCGGCAATTTCTGAAATTTGCGTTATTCCGAAGGAATATGGAAATTACGAGCTTATGCTTATTCCAGAAGGCTCTAAAATCAAAGTTCTTACAGACCGAACATTGAATGAAGAGGCGTTAAAGTATATGATGGTAGCATTGGATGTTGTCAATTCTATTGATTCAAATGTTGCTGAAATCGATTTGCGTTACGGTGCTGTTTCATATAGAAAACGTTGACAAACGGGTGGATTAGAGCAGATGATAGTTGGCCTTGACATTGGAACTAGCAACATAAGAGTTGCGATCGGTGAAATAGACGAAGAAACTAAAAAACTCAAAATTGCGGGAACTTCTTGCGAAAAATCAGCGGGACTGCGTAATGGAAATATTGTAAATATTGAAGCGGCATCCAGCGCAATCCGAACGGCCATAGAAGAAGCTGAGCAAAATGCCGGTGTTGACGTTCATTCTTGTTTTACTGCGATTGGCGGCGAGCAGATTGAAGGAATAAATTCAACCGGAAAAGTTGCTGTTTCAACAAAAGGAAAATCTTCGCGCGAAATTTCCCAGGATGATATTCAGCGCGTCCGGGATTGCGCTCAGGCAGTTCAAATTTCCTTGGACCGCGAAATGTTGCATGTAATCACTCAGGATTATACAGTTGATCACGTAAGTGGAATAAAAGATCCGATGCACAGGCTAGGTGTATGCCTTGAATCTTCTGTTCATATTGTTACTGCTTCAAAAACTACAATTCAAAATATTCAGAAATGTATTAACCGCGCAGGCTATGAGATGGATGGTGTTATCCTGAAAACGCTATCTTCCGCGCAGACTGTTGCCACAGAAGATGAGATGGAGCTTGGCTCGATTTTGGTAGATCTTGGCGCAGGCACAACTGATTTTTTTGTTCTGGTTAACGGAGCTCCTGTGTGCACGGCTTCTATTCCTGTTGGCGGAAATCTTGTTACAAATGACATTGCGATTGTTGAAGGAATAAATGTTGCCGAGGCGGAAAGAATCAAGCTTGAGGCTGGTTGCTGTTGGGCGGATAATGTTGATCCTTCAAGGACTGTGATTATAAATGGAATCGGCGGTCAGCCACCGCGCGAAGTAAGCCAGTCTGAAATCTGCGACATAATTTCCGCGCGCATCCGCGAAATTTTCAATATGGTTCTGAACAAAATTATTGATATGACAAGTGTTGTTCAGCTTAGTGGAAACATAATTCTTACTGGTGGCGGCGCAAACCTTGATGGAATTATTGAGATAGCGCAGGAAGTTTTTGAGACATCAGCTGTAAGAATTGGATTTCCAGAAAAACTTGGCGGAATCGAAGAGGATTACGACGGACCTGAGTGGGCAACTGTAATCGGACTTGTGAAATTCTGTAATGAGCAGATTGCCCAGCATCCAGACAGAAAAACAAAAAAGATGCTGAAATTGAACAAAGAAAAAAATAAATCGGAAAATAAATTTATTAAAATACTAAAATCTTTATTCTAGAAGTGGGGTTGGGAGGAATTTATGATGGAAGTAGAAGTTGTTAATGGTGAAGGTTCTGATTTGTCAGACGTTTCCCCAACAATAATCAAAGTTATTGGTTGCGGTGGTGGTGGTTCGAATGCTGTAAACCGCATGATTGAGGCAAATATTAAAGGTGTTGAATTTATTGCCTTGAACACAGATAAGCAGGCGCTTGGACGTTCAAAAGCAGCTACACGCCTTGCAATCGGGCAGAAACTTACCCAGGGACTTGGTGCCGGCGGAGATCCTGAAATCGGCGAAAAAGCTGCCCAGGAAGATAAAGATAAAATCTCGAATATTTTAAAAGGTGCGAACATGGTTTTTGTTACTGCCGGAATGGGCGGTGGAACAGGAACTGGTTCTGCCCCGATTGTTGCCTCAATTGCAAAAGAAATGGGCGCTTTGACAATCGGTGTTGTTACAACGCCTTTTGCACGGGAAGGAAAACAGCGAATGCAGCTTGCAATGGAAGGAATTAAGCGCCTTCAGGAAGCAGTTGACTCAGTAATTGTTATTCCTAATGAAAAAATTGTAAAAGTTTTCGGTGAGAATATTTCCTATATTGAACAGTATAGACTTGCGGATGATGTTCTTCGCCAGGGAATTGAGGGAATGTCTCGTATAATCACAGATTACAGTTATCCTAATATTGACTTTGCTGATGTAAAATCTGCAATGAAAGGTCAAGGTGCTGCGATTTTCGGAATCGGAGAGGCAAGCGGCGAGAACCGTGCTGTAGAGGCTGCTTCAAAGGCGATAAATAATCCGTTGCTGGAAGATTTCAGTTTTGACGGTGCAAAACATTTTGTTATTCAAGTAAGGGCTTCTCAGAATTTCAGCCAGAAAGAGCTGGATGAAATTTCAAATATTGTATGCGCTTCTGCAAGTCCAAATTACAGTTTGAAGGACGGAATTGTTCCAGATGACAACATGGGCGATGCAATCAGCGTTACAGTTATTGCCACAGGATTTAATAATTCAGCGCTTCCAGGTGTTGAGGCGGAAGAGATTGCTGAACCGCAAGTGGAAAATGTTCCGGTTGACTCAAATGTTATTTCCACAGATGAATTTACAAGTCTCCTTGGCGGAAATACTTCTTCTGCTCCATACACTGATTCTCCAAGTCTTTTTGAATCTTATGACGAAAAGAAAGATGAAAATGTAAATTCTGTTCCGGCAAGCGCCATGGGAACTTTTAAGCCAGTTGGAGGTCGCTCTGTGAATGTTGAACAGCATCCGGCTCCAAAATCAGATGATCTTTCTGTTCCTGCTTATTTAAGAAACAGAACAATTAATCTTAAACGAAAATAATTGGATTCATCTGAGGAAAAACTACAGAATTTTTTGGCAAGATTCCATACGGATTTACTTCTTGTGGAACGCTTGTCAAAAGAATCTGCGGAAACTTATCGCTACGAAGCTGAAATTTTCTTGCATTGGCTTCAAAAAAACAAGATAAAACTTGTGGATGTTACCGTACAGAATCTTGTGTATTTTCTTGCGTGGCGAAAAACTACAGATCATGCGCCTCTTACGCTTTCAAAAGATATTTCCTCCTTGCGGTCTTTTGGTAGTTATGTTGAAAGGATGGGAATTTGGCCTGAAAATCTTGCGCTTTTAATAGAACGGCCAAAAGCTTCCCGTGCATTACCGCGCGTTCTTTCTGTTCAGCAGGTTGAAAAAATTCTTTCCGCGATTGATGATTCAACAAAAGTTGGTAAACGTGACAGCGCGCTTTTTGAGCTTATTTATTCATGCGGCCTTAGAATCAGCGAAGCGTGTGGGCTTCTTATGGAAAATCTTCACTTGAATGAGCATCTTGTCTTAGTTCACGGAAAAGGCGACAAGGAGCGGATTGTTCCGTTCGGGGAAACTGCAAAAGAAAAACTTGAAAAATATCTTTTTGAGGCGCGACCTGAACTTGTCGGAAGTAAAATAGTTCCAGAAGTTTTTGTTAATTACCGTGGCGAGCCGATTTCAAGAAAAGGCGTCTGGAAAAAATTCAAGGAATTGAATATTCTAGCTGGTGTTGATGCAAAAGTTCATACTCTTAGACATTCGTTTGCAACCCATCTTCTTGCCGGCGGCGCGGACTTGCGTTCTGTTCAGGAACTTCTGGGACATTCAGATCTTGCTACTACACAGATTTATACGCATGTTGACGATAAAGAACTTTCGTCATATCATCAGAAGTACTTTCCCGGTCATCATAAAGAATCCACGGAGGAAAAATGAAAAAAAATGTTTTTTACTTGCAGCTGGTCTGTTTGGCTCTGATTTTTTCGGTGATTTTTTGCGGCTGTAATTATTCAAACAAAGCTTTGCTTCAAAAGCGTCTGCAGAATATGGAAAAATATTCTGGAAATCCCGGAAATATTGAGGAAATAAAAAAAGGCATTGAAAAATACGATTCCGAGGCAAAAGAACTTGTTGAAAAAAATGCGAAAATCGGAATCTGGTACAAAATTCTTGGAACACGTTATCTTGATAAGAAGATGTACGGAAAAGCGCTGGAAAGTTTTCAGAAAGCGCTGGAATTCTATCCGGAAAATCCGAATCTTTATTATTATGTGGGAGTTTCTGCCGCATTTGTAAGCCATTCCTCGCTGGATTTTAATGGCCGTGGAGAAACTGACACAAAGATGAATTATCTTAAACTTTCTGAAAGTGCATTCAAGCAGGCTATAAAAATTGATGAACGTTACTCAAAGGCTCTTTATTCGCTTGGAGTTCTTTATGTCTACGATTTAGATGATGGAAAGCAGGCTGTAAAATATCTTGAACGTTATGTTGACATTGAAAAACGTGACACAGATGGAATGATGGTTCTTGCAAGCGCGTATTATATGACTTCAGAATTTGAAAAAGCCGTGGCTATGTACGATAAGATTATTTCCATCACAAAGTCTGCTGAACGAAAGGCTGACGCTGAATCTAAAAAAAAGGTGGTGCTTGACGCAATTTATGGAGCTTAATCAGAAAAATCAGCTTTTAATGATTTCTCTGGCAAGAATTACCTTTCTTTCTTTGGCAGAAAAACTAAATTTATTGAAAAAACTTGACAGTTTTAATGACCTTGCATTACTGTCTTTAACAGACTTATCTGGAATTTGCGGAAGGTCTTTGAAAAAAGCAATTTGGGATGGCGCAGAAAATCTTCGGGCTGCAAAAAAAGAGGAAGCTGTTCTCCGCGCGAAAAATATTCGGATGGTACTTTACACTTCTTCTGAATATCCGGCGCTGCTTAGGGAAACTGTGAATGCTCCGTTTGCCTTGTTTTGTATCGGGGATATTTCCTGTCTTTCTGGAAAAACAGTTTCTGTTGTCGGAACAAGACGGATTGCACCGGAAGCTAAAAAAGCTGCTGTTCAATTTGCAAAGGATGCCGCGAAAGACGGTGTTACTGTTATAAGTGGACTTGCTTGCGGAGTTGATTCTGCCGCTCATACAGGTGCGGTTGAAGCTAATCTTGAGGCGGAAAATTCTTCTTTGCTCGGAAAAACTTGTGCGGTTCTTCCTTGTGGCATTGATACAATTGTGCCTTATGCAAACAGAAAACTTGCCGAAAATATTTTAAGGTCGGGTGGAGTTATTGTCAGCGAGTATGTTCCTGGAGTTCCTGCAGAACGTTGGCGTTTTGTGCAAAGAAACAGGATTATCGCGGCTTTGTCGCCGGCAACTGTGGTGGTTCAGGCTCCAAGCGGAAGCGGTTCTTTAATAACTGCTGATTTTGCGCTTGAATGTGGACGGGATGTTCTGTTTCATAAAGCGGCTTTTTCAGAAAATGCTGCGGTTGTCAGGAATTTTACAGAGTCAGAATTGCAGGCCCGTTTTGCTTTAGGAAAAGCGAGCAGAACGAAACTTGAAAATACACCTGAAAAATATCTTGAGGCAGGAGCACCTGTGATAGAAAATTATCAGGATTTCTGCAAGTGCATGACAGAAATGCCGGGTATGCGCAGATATGCAGGCGGAAAAAATATTCAGCTTGAACTGAGCATTTAGTTCCGTTTTTAAAATACAGCATTGTGAGGATTTTATGGCTGAAAAAAAATCTACATCAAAAAAATCTAAAGCAAAAAAAACGCAGACTCTTGTTATTGTGGAGTCTCCAGCTAAGGCTCATACTATTGAAAAATATCTTGGACCTGGCTATACGGTTAAGGCATCTATGGGGCATCTTATTGATTTGCCAAAATCGCGGCTTGCAATTGATGTGGAGCATGGTTTTCAGCCGGAATATATTACTGTCCGGGGACGTGCAAAGCTTTTAAAGGAGCTTCAGAAAGACGCAAAAAAATCAGATGCTGTTCTGCTTGCTTCCGATAACGACCGTGAAGGAGAGGCGATTGCCTGGCATTTGAACAATGCTTTAAAAGACAAGACAGAAGCGAAAATCAACAGAATTGTTTTTAATGAAATCACTCCGGTTGCAATAAAAGATGCGGTTCAGAATCCTGGTGAAATTGTTGAGTCAAAAGTTAATGCTCAAAAAGCGCGCCGAGTTCTTGACCGTCTTGTTGGTTATAATCTTAGTCCTATTTTGTGGGCAAAAGTTAAGAACGGACTTTCTGCGGGACGAGTTCAATCTGTTGCGTTAAGGCTTATCTGCGAACGTGAAAAAGAAGTTGAAGATTTTATTCCTGAAGAATACTGGACTTTGGATGCTGATTTTGTAAAAGGAAAAACAAAATTTACAGCTCGTCTTGTAAAATATAAAGGTGAAAACCCTGAGCTTAAAAATGAAAAGGCTGTAAATGAAATTATTTCGGAAATTCAAAATTCTGAATGTAAGGTTGCGAACATAAAGCAGTCTGAAAAAACTGTGCGGCCAAAAGCTCCTTTCACAACTTCAAAAATGCAGCAGGAAGCGGCGAACCGGCTTGGTTTTACCTCAAAAAAGACAATGCAGATTGCGCAGCAACTTTATGAAGGAATAAATATCGGGCAGAACCGTGTTGGTCTTATAACTTATATGCGAACAGACTCTGTGCGTATTTCCCAGACAGCTCTTGATGATGTGCGCGGCTGGCTTGCAAAGAATTTTGCCGATGAACTTCCTGAAGAGCCAATCCATTATGCGGTTGGAAAAAGTGCCCAGGATGCCCATGAAGGAATCCGCCCGACTTATGTTGAATACACACCGGATTCTGTAAAGGAATATCTTACGCGCGACCAGCTTAGGCTTTACACAATAATTTGGGAACGGTTTGTTTCAAGCCAGATGAAAAATGCAAAAACGACAACAACTTCTGCGGAAATTACAGCTGGAGATGCCTTGTTCCGAGTAAGCGCCTCAAAAATTACAGAAAAAGGTTTTTACAAGGTGATAAAATTGCTTTCTTCAAAAGAAGAAAAGACTGGAACTCTTCCATCATTAAAAGTTGATGAAGTCTTGAAATCCGATAAATTTTATCCGGAGCAGCATTTTACTCAAGGACCGGCGCGCTATACAGATGCTTCTATTGTCCGTACTCTTGAAGAAAAAGGAATCGGCCGCCCTTCAACTTATGCACCGATAATTTCAGTTCTTCTTGACCGATATTATGTTACCCGCAGCAATAAGCAGCTTGTTCCAACTCAACTTGGTCGCATTATATGCAAGATTCTTGTGGAATCGTTCCCGGATGTAATCAATGAGCATTTTACGGCGGAAGTTGAAACAAATCTTGATAAAGTTGAAGAGGATAAACTTGTATGGAACAATATGATTTCAGACTTTTTCGGTCCTTTTAGAAATCGGGTTGATGAAGTGATGAAATCTGTTCAGAGCATAAAGGGAAGCCTAGATGAGCCGACTGACAAAATCTGCGAGAAATGTGGAAAGCCGATGGTGAAAAAACTTGGCCGCTTTGGATATTTTCTTGCCTGCTCAGGATTCCCGGAATGTCACAACACAAAATCTATTCCGCTTGCAAAATGCCCAATGCCGGGCTGCAACGGTGAAATTGTTGCCAGAAAAACAAAAGGCCGTGGAAAAGAATTTTATGGCTGTACGAATTATCCTTCATGCAGTTTTATCAGTCACTTTAAACCGATTGATCAATATTGCCCGAAATGCGGATGGTTTCTTGTTGAAAAATTTGACAAGAAAAACGGCACATACAAGTCCTGCATAAATCCTGACTGCGATTATCTGCATTCAGCCGGTGAAGAAGATGAATAAAACTCTTTCATTGAAGGAGGCGGGCGAGGAATTTTTTATTTATCTTTCTTCTGTCCGCGAACTTTCTGAAAATTCGATTATTGCGTATAAAAACGATTTTTCTCATCTTGAAAAAGTTCTTGGCTCTGATTGCCCTGTAAACGATATTACAACAGAAGATTTGCGTCTTTGTGTCGCGAAACTTTCCCAGCAGAAGATGGCGGCTGCGAGCATAAATAGATTTATTGCCGCTGTGCGAACTTTTTTTGCCTATTGCAGAAAATTTGAGTATATTAGAATAAATCCGTCTGTAAATTTGGCATCGGTAAAACTTCCGAAATATATGCCGCGATTTCTTACAAGCCCGGAAATTGACGAGCTTTGTGAGCAGCCGGAAAAAAAAGAACTGCTTTGGTCAACCAGAGACAGGGCTCTTTTTGAGATGATGTATTCTTCCGGTTGCCGAGTAAGCGAAATTGTAGGATTGAAGTTTTCTGATATGACAGATGACTTCAGTTCCGCGATTGTGACTGGTAAAGGCCGAAAGGACAGAAGGGTTTATTTTGAGCGTGATGCGCAGATTGCACTTGAAAAATACATTAAAGACCGGGAAAATCTTTTGCATAGTCTTAATAAAAAAGATGAAGTGAAAGAAATTTTTGTAAACCAGAAAGGGAATCCGCTTACGGCTCATGGGGTGCGCTGGATTCTTTCGCGGTATACAGGGCTTGAGGGAACAAACCATCATGTTTCGCCCCATGCGCTCCGGCATACTTTCGCAACTGCAATGCTTATGCATGGCGCGGATGTCAGAATTGTTCAGGAACTTTTAGGACATTCAAGTGTTTCTACAACACAACGATATACACATATTACAACGGAAAAATTGATTGATGTTTATAACAAAGCACATCCACATTCTTAAATTTGGAGATTTATATGAAAAATAAAATCAGAAGTACAACAGTTATTGCTGTAAAAAGAAACGGTCATGTCGCAATGGCCGGAGATGGTCAGGTTACTGCCGGAAACACTGTGATGAAAGGCAATGCCCATAAAGTCCGCCGCATTTATGATGGGAAAATCCTTACAGGTTTTGCAGGAAGCGTTGCGGATGCGTTTACTTTGTTCGATCTTTTTGAGACAAAAATCAAGGAATTTAATGGTGATTTGACTCGGGCGGCTGTTGAGCTTGCAAAAATGTGGAGAACTGAAAAATCTCTCCAGAAACTAGAGGCGCTTCTTCTTGTTGCTGATAAAAATAAAATTCTTCTTATTAGTGGCGATGGAAATGTTATTGAACCGGAAAATGACGTTCTTGCAATTGGTTCAGGTGGAAATTACGCTTATTCTGCTGCATTGGCTTATCTTGAAAGCTCAAACTATTCTGCCCGCGAAATTGCTGAAAAATCTTTAAAAATCGCAGGCGATATTTGTATTTACACAAACAACAATATCACTGTAGAGGAGCTTTAATCTTATGGAAAAAAATATTGAACTGACACCGAAACAGATTGTTGAAAAACTTGATCAGTATATAATCGGACAGGAAAAAGCGAAAAGGGCTGTTGCTGTTGCGCTTAGAAATAGAACCCGCCGTCTAAAGCTTGATGAGTCAATCCGCGACGAGGTTGCTCCAAAAAATATTCTTATGATTGGACCTACAGGCTGCGGAAAAACTGAGATTGCCCGTCGTCTTGCAAAATTGTGCAATGCGCCTTTCTTGAAAGTTGAAGCGACAAAGTATACAGAAGTCGGCTATGTTGGCCGTGATGTTGAGTCGATGGTCCGAGACCTCATGGCAGTTGGAGTAAACGATGTCAAAGCTGAAATGGAAGAGGAATTAAAGGAAAAATCCGTTTCTGTTGTTGAGGAAAAATTGCTCGATCTTCTTTTGCCTGGAACAGGAAAAAATCAGCCTAAACCTGAAAATTCAACAGAAGTTGCAGCAGAAGACGCAAATTCTACACGGGAAAAATTCCGCCAGATGCTCCGTGAAGGAAAACTTGAAGACCGCGAGGTTGAGGTTACTGTAAGCCGCCAGACAGGAATGTCAGGAATGGAAATCATTGCGGGTGGTTCGTTGGATGACCTTCAGAGCAGCATGCAGAATCTTGCTGGAATGCTTCAGGGCGGCCGCCGGAAACGACGCACGGTTTCTGTAAAGGAAGCCCGAAAAATTCTTACGCAGGAAACTCTTGACAGCATGGTTGACAACGATAAAGTTATCGACAGGGCTAAGGAACGCGTTGAAAATAGTGGAATCATATTCATTGATGAAATTGACAAGATTGCGGTTCATGGTGAAAGCCATGGGCAGGATGTTAGCCGCGAGGGTGTTCAGCGCGATATTCTTCCGATTGTTGAAGGAAGCAATGTAAGCACAAAATTTGGTGTAATCAATACAACTCATATCCTTTTTATTGCGGCAGGCGCGTTCAGCGTTGCTTCTCCGAGCGATTTGATTCCGGAGCTTCAGGGACGTTTTCCGCTCCGTGTTGAGCTTGAAAGTCTTACAAAAGATGATTTCAAGAAAATCCTTAAAGAACCTAAGAATAGTCTTATTATGCAGTATAAATCTCTGCTTGCCACAGAAGATGTCAATCTTGAGATTACAGAAGATGCGATTGACTGCATGAGCGTTATTGCGGAAGATGTGAATAACAAGGCGGAAAATATTGGCGCGCGAAGACTTCATACAGTAATGGAAAAAGTTCTTGATGAAATCAACTTTTCTGCGGATGAACATTCTGGAGAAACATTTAAGATTGATGCGGAATATGTTAACAACAAGCTGAAGGACATTGCTCAAAGTCAGGATTTGTCCCGATATATTCTGTAAAATTCAGACAGATTTTTCTAAACATATTTTTTGTCTTTCCGAAAATCTAGTAAGAAGGACAAAAAATATGAATACATTTACAAGAGCTGTCGATATGCTTCAACGTTCAATGGATGTGCTTTCCCTGCGCTATCAGGTTACAGCAAACAATCTTGCGAACAGTGAAGTTCCAAATTTTAAGCGTTCCACAGTCAATTTTGAAAGCGAGCTGAAACGCGCCTTCGAATCAGAAGAAAAGGCGAAAAACGGATTTCAGCTTACGCGCACAGATTCCCGACATATTCCTTTAAATGAACCATATGACTACAGAGATGTAGAGCCTCGCCGCGTCCTTGATTATACAACAACTGCAAAAGCGAACGGAAACAATGTGGATGCCGAGACTGAAGCGAATAATATCCTTCAGATTCAGATGCAGTACAGACTTCTGAGCCAGCTTACAGGTTTTGAATTTTCACAGATTAATTCTGTAATGAAAAAATAATTGCGTGATTGTTATAGGAGCTTGATATGGGACTTTTTACTTCAATAAATATTGCTGCAACAGGAATGTCTGCTGAACGACTTAGAACAGACGTTATTTCAAACAATATTGCAAATGCCTCAACAACAAGAACTCAGGAAGGCGGAGCTTTTAAACGTTCCCGCGTGGTTTTTGAGCCTGTCAGCGCAAACCATCCGCAATTCCGTTCTCCGTTTACTCCATCTGATTTGGACAACGGTCCTGGAAAAGGTGTGAAAGTCCTTGAAATTGTAAAAGATACTTCCGAAGGACGTCTTGTTTACGATCCGGAGCATCCTGACGCTATAAAATCAGGTCCGAACGCAGGCTATGTAGAATATCCGAATGTGAATATTGTGAATGAAATGGTTGACCTTATCTCTGCAAGCCGTGCTTATGAGGCAAATTCCACAGTTGTAGAAGGCTCAAAAAGTATGTTTTCAGCAGCATTGGAAATAGGTGCCCGCTAGTTGTTTTAGCTAAAGTTTTACAAAGTTTAAGTTAGTTAATTGACAGTATCCCCAAGGCGATGTAAAATTTTAGCTGGGTGAGGAAAAATGAAAATACCAGAATTCAATTCATTGCAGCTGACTAGAACAGAGACTGCGCACACAGGAAAGACAACTTTAAGATTAACTCAGGAAAATTCCGCAAAAAACAGTATCTCCAAGACATCTGCTTCATTCGGTGATTATTTGCTTCAGGCTTTTCAGAATATGAACAACCAGCAGATTGAAGTTAACGAGCTTCAGCAGAAAGTTGTTACAGATCCGGAATCAGTTGACCTTCACGATGTTACAATCGCAGTGGCAAAAGCCCGGATGTCTTTGAATCTTGCAAATTCTGTTATTGACCGAATTGTAAGCGGATGGTCAGAAATTACAACGACACGCTAAAATCTTGCTTTTCAGAATTTGTATTATATGTTAAAATAGCTCATTAAAATAATTGTTTTTGCTCGTTCACGGGAGGGGACTGATGAACGAATGGTTTAAGAATGTGATTGAAAAAATCCGGAATTTCTGGAAGTCAAGTTCAGTCATTGTAAAAATTGTTGTTGTCGGTATTGCGCTTGCAGTGATTGGCGCTATTATTTTTGCCGTCAACGTAAGCGGTTCTGACTCTACTGTAAGACTTTTTCCGCAGGCTGTAACCGATGAATCTGTAAGAAACCAGATTCTTGACCGTGTTGCCCAGGAAAATGTTCAGGTTTACGTAAATGATGAAGGCGTTATTTCTGTAAATGATGAGAAAACAGCACGCCGGCTTAGAACTCTTTTGACAGTAGAAGGATTGGCTCCTTCAAATTATGATCCGTTTGCAGATTTTTATAACCGTTCATGGTCCACAACTGATGCGGAACAAAATGTAAGACATAAAAATGCGCTTTCTGCCGCGTTAAAGCAGCATCTTGAATCTCTTTCTGATATTGATGTTGCATTTGTTACTTTGGTTTTGCCGGACAAAGCTCTTTTTGCTTCTGAGCAAAATCCTGTTTCAGCGAGTATAGCGCTCAGGCTTTCAAGAACAAGCGACCTTCTTACAAACAGAAGAAAAGTAAAAGGAATTCAGGACTATATTTTAAAGGCTGTTGAAGGACTTTCTGCGGAAAATCTTACAATTATTGATCAAGATGGAAATATTTTAAACGATTTTGAAGGAATGGCGGAAAGTGACCGCGTTTCAATAATTGAAAAGCAGCAGAAACTTATCCGCAAAATGGAAGCCCAGCTGGAGGCGAAAGTTCTTACAGCCCTTCAACATAATTATACTTCTGACAGAATTACTGATGTTATCGTTCATTATGAAATGGATATGTCGGAAAAAAACAGCGATTCCACAATTTATTCACCTATTCAGATTAAGCCTGATAACCCGGATACTCCTTATGATGATTCTGAATACCGCGACACTTTGCCGATAAGCCAGCAGACTGTTACAAAAGAATGGCAGGGAACTGGTTATAATCCTGAAGGTCCGGCTGGTGTGGAAGGACAGACTCCGCCGGTTTATTCAGATGTTTCAAATGTAATCGGAAAATCAACCGAGACAGGTGTTACGCAGAACAATGTTATAAATACAACTCATACGACGGAAAAAGTTGCCCCTCAGCTTGGTCGTATTACAATCTCGGCGAATATTGATGGCGTCTGGCGGCTGAAAAAAGATCCGAAAACACATGAATATCTTATAAATGATGAGGATGGAAGTCTTGTCCGGGAATATACGCCGATTTCATCCGAAGATCTTGATAAAATTCAAAAATATGTCGAGGCGGCTGTTGGTTACAGCAGGAACCGCAACGATATGGTTACAATCACAAATATTCCGATTGACCACACTCAGGAATTCCGGGAATTTGATGAGGCTTATTTCAAGAAGCTCCAGACAAGACGGACTATTCTGCTGGTTCTTGCCGCAGTTGCAGTTGTTCTTATCGGATTTATTCTTTTCCGTATTATCAGCAAGGAAATCGAACGCCGTCGCCGCGCGCGCGAGGAAGAACTTTTGCGTCAGCAGCAGCTTGCCCGCGAGCAGGCTTTGTGGGAGGCAAAAGACGAGGCACAGACTGTTACAATGTCTGTTGAGGAAAGCCGTCGCGCTGAACTTCAGGAAAATGCAATCAATATGGCAAAAGAGCACCCAGAAGATGTTGCTATGCTTATCCGAACATGGCTTATGGAGGAGTAGAAAATGGCTGATGATGTACCAAAGGCGAATCCAAAACCGATTCCTAAAGCTGGCAGCTTGAAACCTGCCGGTTCTTCAAAAAAAGATAAAAAAGATTACAAAAGCCTTACCGGCCGTCAAAAAGCCGCGATTTTTCTTGTTTCGTTGGGTTCTGATGTTTCTGCGGAAGTTATGAAGCATCTGCGTGAAGATGAAGTTGAAACCCTTACTTTTGAAATTGCCCGGCTTGAAACGGTAGATGCAGAATATAAAGATGCTGTTCTTGAAGAATTTCAGGAGATGATGAATGCCCAGAACTTTATCACGACTGGTGGTATTGATTATGCGCGCGAGCTTCTTGAAAAATCTTTGGGTTCCCAGAAAGCGATTGATATTATCAACCGGCTTACTTCAAGTTTGCAGGTTCGCCCATTCGATTTTATTCGCCGTACAGATCCTGCGCATTTGCTGAACTTTATCCAGCAGGAATATCCGCAGACAATCGCGTTGATTCTTGCGTATCTTGAGCCAGGCAAAGCTGCCATTATTCTGCAGAATCTTCCTGAAGAAATGCAGCCGGAAGTTTCAAAGCGACTTGCCACAATGGACCGAACATCTCCAGATGTATTGCGCGAAGTTGAACGAGTTCTTGAAAAGAAACTTTCAACTCTTTCTAGTGAAGACTACACTGCTGCTGGTGGTGTTGAGTCTATCGTTGAAATTTTGAACCTTGTTGACCGTTCTTCTGAAAAGGCCATTATCGAATCTTTGGAAGAAGAAGATCCGGATTTGGCGGAAGAAATCAAAAAGCGAATGTTCGTTTTCGAGGATATTGTTATGCTCGACGACCGTGCGATTCAGAAGGTTCTTCGCGAAGTCGATACACAGGAACTTTCAAAAGCGCTCAAGTCTGTTGATACAGAAGTTCAGGACAAGATTTTCCGCAATATGTCAAAGCGTGCCGCAAGCATGTTAAAAGAAGATATGGAATTTATGGGACCTGTCCGACTTAAGGATGTTGAGGAAGCCCAGCAGAAAATTGTTTCTACGATCCGACGTCTTGAAGATTCCGGTGAAATCGTTATTGCCCGCTCTGGCGAGGACGAATTGGTTCAGTAACAGAATGATTCTATAAAAATTGTGGGAATGTAAGATGGCTAAGCAAGTTTTCAGACCTAATGAAATAAAAGTAAAAGACAATGAAAAAAAATTCACGCTTCCGCTGCTTCACGACTACAGACCGCATGAAGAAAAACCGGAAGTTGTTGAGGAAGTTTATCAAGGTCCTAGTGCGGAAGATTTAAGAAAAGAAGCTGAAGCGTTTCGTCAAGGCTGGGAAATTGAAAAGCAGCATCTTTTGGAAGAGGCGAATGCTCAGGCTGAAGAAATTGTAAAAAACGCAAAAGATGCCGCTTTTGAAGAGGTAAAACGTCAGACGGATGAGGCGGCAGTTATAAAGTCCGATGCGCAAAAGGAAGCGGAAGAAATAATTGCAAAGGCAAAAGCTGATGCTGAAAAAATAATTCAGGAAGCTCATTCTGAAGAACAGAAAATAAAATCCAGTGCGAAAGACGAAGGTTTTAAGCAGGGGCATGATGAAGGTTATGCGACCGGTGAGTCAGAAATCAGCAGGCTTGTTGAGCGTCTCCATAAAATGGTAGAGGCTGTGATGCTTCGCCGGGAAGAAATCCTAAAGGAAACTGAACAGCAGATTGTTGAACTTGTGATTCTTATGACCCGAAAGGTTGTAAAAATTATTTCTGAAACTCAAAAGACAACGATTATGAGCAATGTTCTTGCCGCATTGAAAAAAGTAAAAACACGTGGAGTAGTTACTCTTCATGTTAACCTTGAAGATTTACGGCTTGCAACGGCAAATATTGATGAATTTATAAAACGCGTTGAAAATATTCAGGGAATTACAGTAGTTGAGGACTCTACAGTTGAAAAAGGCGGCTGTATTGTTGAGACTGATTTTGGTGCAATCGATGCGCGGATTTCAAGTCAGCTTAATGAACTTGAAGACAAGATTATGGAAATTTCCCCTGTAAAATCAATCAAAAAGAATACAGGCATTCCTTCCGCGGAGTGATTATGGAATTCAACTTTTCAAAATATATAGAGACAGTTTCAGATTTTGACCCGATTGCGTATATCGGTTATGTTTCTGCGGTAAATGGAAAGCAGATTATCAGTAATGGTCCGGTGGCGCAAATTGGTGAAATCTGCACAATAAAATTCAAAAATGGAAAAGAAATCTTTGCTGAAGTTGTAGGGCTTAACAAAAAAGAAGTTTTTCTGACTCCTTATGGTGATACGGAAGGAATTGAAATCGGCTGTGAGGTTGTCGGTTCTGGTAGAACTCTGCAGGTGCCGGTTGGAATGTCTCTTCTTGGCAGGACAATTGATGCTACTGGAAAACCTTGCGACGGGCTGGGGGAACTTGTGCCGGAAACTTATTATCCTGCGCTGAATGTTCCTACTGATCCAATGAAAAAAAAGCCGATAAACAGACGTATTACAACAGGTGTGCGTTCAATTGATGCAATGCTTACATGCGGAAAAGGTCAACGAATCGGAATTTTTGCAGGTTCTGGCGTAGGAAAATCAACTTTGCTGGGAATGATTGCACGGAATACTGATGCTGAGATAAATGTTGTCGGGCTTATCGGAGAACGAAACCGAGAAGTTCTTGATTTTATAAACAATGACCTTGGAAAAGAGGGAATGAAGCGTTCTGTTGTTGTTGTTGCAACTGGTGATCAGCCTGCAATCTGTCGCCTTAGGGCAGCGTATGTCTGTACCGCAATTGCTGAATATTTCCGCGATCAGGGAAAAGATGTTTTTATGATGGTTGATAACGTGACTCGTTTTGCAAAAGCCCAGCTTGAAATCGGAATTGCAAACGGAGAACCGCCAACGGCAAGCGGATACCCTGCAAGTGTTTACAGCATGATTCCAGCTTTGATGGAACGTACTGGAACAAGCGACAAAGGAACTATAACTGCGTTTTATGCCGTTCTTGTTGATGGCGATGATATGGATGACCCGATTGCGGACTGCGTTCGTGGTGTTCTGGACGGACATATAGTTCTTAGCAGGAAACTTGCGTCGGCATATCATTATCCGGCGGTGGATGTATTGCCTTCGATAAGCCGTTTGCAGCGCCGCGTTACAGGTCCTGTTACAAAAAAAGCGTATGCAAAAATCCGCGGACTTATGGCTTTGTACCAGAACAATGCGCTGATGATTAATTCTGGAATGTACACAAAAGGTGATTCTCCTGCGATTGATGAGGCGATTGATAAATATGATGAGATTGAAGAATTCCTAAAGCAGGATGAAGACGAAAAATGCACAATGGAAGACACTTTGAATAAGCTAAGTGCTGTTTCCGGCATAGAAATTCCAAAAGAAGAATATGTTGAAGCCCCGAATCTTGAAAAAGAGACTTCTTGAAAAATCTGTAGAAAATGACGAAATTTAAGTTTGAGCTTCAGGATATTCTTGAAGCCAAGAAATTTGAGCAGACTCAGGCTGAAAATGAACTTGGAAAAGCTCTCGCGGCTGAAAAAGAGATTCAGGACAAGCTTGATTTGCTTGCGGAACAAAAAAATGTAATGCAACAGTCTGTAAAAAATACAAAAGATTTTAATCAGATTGTTGCGGCGAATAATTTTTCAGTCTTTGTTCGGAATCAGAGCGAATTTCTTTTTAAGGAAATGGCAAAGGCGAAAATTGTTTCTGAACAAAAGCGCGAAATCCTAAAAAAAATAATGCAGAGCGTTGATTCGCTTGAGCGGCTCCGGGATTTTCAAAAAGAAGATTTTAAAGCCGCCCAAAAACGAAAGCAGGCAAAAGTTATCGGTGGAATTGTTTCCGCAAAATATGCCCGCGAACATTCAAAAAACAACGATGATTAGTAATGGAACGCCGACCCGCCGATAAATTCCCGGATTATTGAGCGGACTGGAACTTGTGTCGGCGCGATTGTCGCAAAGTTGTCCAAAAACGAAAGCAACATGCACGCTTCTGAATATTCCGGCTCGTTTGGTGTTACGCAGCGCAAGAGCGGTTCTGCATAAACTTTAAGGACGCTAAGCTCGTAGTCCAATGCTGTGTTCAAAACTGCATCCGCATTGTTCTGGAACGGAAAAATATGAAGCTGCTCGCCATTTTGCACGCTTGGCCACATCGCGATTGTTCCAGCTGCTGATTTGCCGCGGAACTGGTAGTCGCGGACAATTCGGCGGATAAGGCGGTTGTTGCTTGTTGGAATTCTGTTGTGGTCGTCAAGGTTTAGTTGTGTCAATGCAGAAAGATAAATCTTAAATTTATATTCCGCAGGAATTTTTGGAGTAAGTTTTGGATTCAGACCGTGGATTCCTTCCATAATCAGGATTTCGTTTTCTGCAAGTTTCATCTTGTTTTTTTCATCAAAAGTCTGTGTTCCACTATGAAAATCATATGTAGGAATTATAACTTCTTTTCCTGAAAAAAGGTCTACAAGATTTTGATTTAAAAGCTCGATGTCCAGAGCTTCCAGACATTCAAAGTCGAAATTTCCGTCTTTGTCTTTTGGTGTACGCGAATGATCAACGTAATAGCTGTCAAGGCTGATTACTTTTGGTGTGTAGCCCATTGCAAGAAGTTCAAGCGCAAGTTTTTTTGAGGTGGTTGTTTTTCCTGAAGAAGATGGACCCGCTATCAAAACGACGCGTACCGTTTTTTTCTGCACAATCTGGTCCGCGATTTCCGCAATGTTTTTTTCCTGAAAAGTTTCGGTGATGTCGATGAAGTCATTTATTTTCCGTTTTGTGATAAGTTCGTTCAAATCTGCGGCGGATGTGATTCCAAGCCTTTGTCCCCATTTTTTGTATTTGCTGTAAATCTCAAAAAGTTTCGGTTCGTCAACAAATTCTGTAAGTTTGCTGTGGTCAGAAGAATTTGGGAATCGTAGTAAAAATCCTTCGCCATAAGGTTTTAGCGCAAAAGTCTTTAAAACGCCGGTAGAAAGAACTAGCGGACCAAAATACAGGTCGCTGAAATCTTCTATTGAATTGATTTTTACTCGCGGTGGAGCAATAAAATTCAGCTGCTTGCGCGTTTTTTCAAGCCCGAGTTTTTCAAAAAGGCAGACAGCCTCGTTGTATGAGATTGTTTCTGTTTCAATTGGAATGTCCTGCTGAACCATTTTTTGCATTTCTTTTTCAATAAGAGAAATATTTTCATCGCAGATTTTGTTTCCGTTTCCAAAAGTGTAGTAGTAGCCGTAGCCCAGGCTGTGTCCGACAAGAAGTTTTGATTCCGGGTAAAGTTTATGTGCCGCGGCCGCGAGCAAAAGGCAAAGCGAGCGTCTGTAGATATTTGCTCCGTCTTTTGTGTTTATGAAGACTGGCTCGATTTTTGCTGAATATTTTATTCTTTTTTCCAGCGAGTAGATTTTGTTGTTCATGCGTAGCGCAAGAACCTGCCCGTTGTTCTGAAAATTTTTTGCAAGCTCAGAAGCTGAAGTGCCTTTTTCAACTTCTATGGTTTTTCCGTCCGGATATGTGATTTTTAGTTTTTCGTCTTTCATAAAGCACCGCCTTTAGTTGTGATATATCAATTTTACAGCAGTTTTTTTGTAAGTCAAAAAAAATTAGCGTTCAGCGGGGTTTTTAAGGGGTGTCCCCTTAGGAGAGTGGGTAGACGAAAACCGCAGGTTTGAGGCGTAGGGCGAGGCTTCGCCCTTTTAAATTCTATTATTTACTAAAGGCTGAATTCTCTATAAAATTAAGGGATATTTAAACGAAAAGAGAAATGTATGCTCGAAGAACTTAAGATGCCGATTGCGCAGCTGAAGGAAGATATTGACGGTGTTTGGAGCCGTCTTGACCCGGATGCGATTCAGAAAAAAATTGATGAAAAAAATAAACTCACTGAAGCTGATGGTTTTTGGGATGACCACGAGAAAGCTGAAAAAGTTATGTCGGAAATCAGAAAGCTTAAAAATCGTATTGAACCGTGGAAGCAGCTTTTAGGCGATTATGAAGATATTCAGGCGATGTATGAGCTTGCGGAAGAAAGCGGTGAGGCTAGCGATGAGAATGAAGTTCGTGCGATGCTTGAAAAAGCCCAGAAAAAATTTGAGGAGCTGAATATTCTGAATCTTCTTTCCGGCGAGGTTGATGATTCTGCGGCGTTTATTACAATTCATGCCGGGGCTGGCGGAACGGAAGCTGAAGACTGGGCTAGAATGCTTTGCCGTATGTATACTCGCTGGGCTGAGCGGCATGGTTTTAAGATTGAAGTTGTTGATATGCTTGAAGCTGAAGGCGGAATAAAATCTGTAACTTTGCAGATTGACGGTGATTATGTTTATGGTCATTTGAAGGGTGAGGCTGGAATCCACCGGCTTGTGCGTATTTCGCCTTTTGATGCGAATGCTCGCCGGCACACTTCTTTTGCGAGCGTTTATGTTTTTCCTGTTTTGGATGATTCTATCGAGGTTGAAATCCGGCCTGAAGATTTGCGTGTTGACACTTACCGCGCGGGTGGAAAAGGCGGTCAGCATGTGAACAAGACGGATTCCGCGGTGCGTTTTACGCATATTCCTACGGGAATTGTTGTTGCATGCCAAAGCGAGCGAAGCCAGATTTTTAACCGCCAGGCTTGTATGAGCATGCTTAAGGCTCGGCTTTATGAATATTACCGCGAGCAGAAAGAAAAAGAAAACGCAAAATTCGGCGCGGAAAAGAAAGATATTTCATGGGGAAATCAGATTCGTTCTTATGTTTTCCAGCCGTACACGATGGTTAAGGATCACCGCACAAAATGCGAGACTGGAAATATTCAGGCTGTGATGGACGGTGATATTGATCAATTTATGGATGCTTATCTTCTTGCGCAATGGAAGGGGCTTCCGATGGATTCAGGGGCTAGCGACGACGACGTTTAATCTTTTCTGCAAAAAACTGTTTTTCTCAAGTCTGGCTTTGTCCGTTTTTATTTTTTCTGTTTTTTCTGCGTTTGCGGCTGATTCTGAAAAAAAATGGACTTTGGCGGCGGAAAAATTTACTTTGAGCCAAAAAAATGATTCGGTGTCGTTTGATTCGATAAATTCAACTCTTCCGGCTTTGATTCTTGAGCAGCTTGCGGAAAATCTTGAGCGCGCTCCGCGTGGACGAGAAAAACTTGACCGTTCGCTTTACGAGCTTCAGAAGGCGCGTATTGATTTATTCCTGCAGCTTTCAAAGGAAGTGAAAACGCGGGATTCAATTCTTTTGAACGATTATTCTTCTAAAAAACTGAAAATTAAGCTTAAGGAATCAGAAAAGAAAATTGACGCGATTCAAAAAAAAATAGACGAAAATCTTTTAAATGTAAAAAAAGAAAATGAAAAATACGCTTTTCAGATTGAGGCGGATGAACTGCGGAAAAAGCAGATTGATGAAGGTCAGGTTGTAGACGAGCAGAAAGGAAAAAATAAATTTGCTGAACTTTTTAAGGAAATGGCAAAAAATTCCAGCGACGCGCCTGTTATAGAAAATGTTGTGCTTTACCAGAATGATTTTAACAAATTTTTTGATGCAGGCGAGGAAAAACGTTCTCAGGGCTATTCGTCCTATGCGTTTGAAAAAGCGTGTGTTGACGCAAAAATAAACGGCTTGCTTACGGGAATTGTAACAGTTTACGGTTCTTATATCTCGTGCGCGGTTTCGTTGTATCAGTATCCGGGCGGACGCCTTATCGGTAGCGCGATGGATGTTGGTTCAATTGACAATCTAAGGATTCTGGCGATTTCGCTTGCGCTTCAGATTACGCCAAGAATTGCTGACAGTATGCCTGTTGAGTTGAATATTTCTGTTGAACCCAAAGCTGCATTGGAGAAACTTGTGGTTACAGTTGATGGAGTTGTGTACAGAAATATATCTCATCCTCTTATTGTGCAAAGCGGCGTTCATACAGTTACATTTTCTTCTGATGGGTTTGACACAATTTCTTCAAGTTACGGATTTTCTGGCAGCAGGAAATTTAAAATCGATGTTGAGATGAAGGAAACTCAGAGCGGCGAGATAAAAATTCGGCTTGCAAAACCTTATTCTGGCGATATTTTCGGGAATGGAATTTTTGGCGGCTCGGTAACTCCAGAAAATCCTTTTGGAACTATAAAAGTCAACAACAAGAATGTTCTTGGGCATTTTTTTGATTCAGACGGAAGTTCAGTGGATTTTTTTATACCTGCAAAACTTTTAAAGGATGGAGAATTTCTTTCCGTAAACGCAAAACCTTTTGACCGCAGCGATTATATTGAAAAACGTCGCCGTTGGATGTATGCGAGCTACAGTGCGCTTATTGTTTCCCTGCTTCCGACTTTTTATGTGTACGGAAATTCTTACGCAAAAAGTCAGGCTTACAACAATAATGTTGATATTTCCTACGAAGATGCAAAAAATTGGCAGACAGCCTCTAATGTGATGATTGGAGTTTCAGCAACAGCAGGCGCATTTTTTGTATATGAATTGATACGGTATCTTGTGGCTGCGGAAAATGTTCTTCCGAAATCTGCAAAAACTTTGAGCAAAAAAGAAAATCAGAATATCTTGCAGCAGATTGAACTTGAAAAACAGCAAAAAATTGATTCTGAAGAGGAAAATCTACAAAATTCTTCTGAAAATACAGACGAAATGCAAATTTTAGAACAGGAAAATGGAGCATAAAATGGAAAAAGAATCGTTCAAGGATAAGATAAAAAAACTTTTTAAGGGAAATCAGCTTTCTTCGGATTTTTTTGACAATCTCGCAGACAGTCTTATTGAAGGCGATGTGGGCGCAAAAACAGCGTTTGAACTTTCAACCCGGCTTGAGGAAATCTGTAAAAAGGAACATATTTCTGATGAGCAGAGCGTAAAACTTGAATTGAAGAAAATGCTTCTGGAATTTGTAAAGGAAATTGAATTGAATCCGAATCCTGATGGAACAAATATCTGGATGATTCTTGGAGTTAACGGCGTTGGAAAAACAACAAGCGTTGCAAAACTTGCGAATTTCTACAAAAATCATGGCATTGAAAATATTGTGATGGCTTCCGCGGACACATTCCGTGCGGCTGCTATTGAACAGCTTAATCTTCATGGGGAGCGGCTTGAAATCCGTGTTGTGAGCCATCAGCATGGTTCAGATCCGGCCGCGGTTGTTTTTGATGCGGCAGAGGCTAGCGCGGCAAAAGGAAATGGACTTGTGTTGGCAGATACGGCAGGACGGCTTCACAATAAGGAAAATCTTGTAAAGGAGCTCCAGAAAATTGATAAGATTTGCCAGCAGAAATCAAGCGACGGATGCTATAAAAAAATTCTTGTGATTGATGCGACAACTGGACAAAACGCTTTGCGTCAGGCAGAAGTTTTTGACGAGGCTGTAAAACTTGATGCGGTTATTTTAACAAAATATGATTCAACCGCAAAAGGCGGAGTTGCAATTGGAATTGGAAAAGAACTTGGAATTCCTGTTGCTTTTGTTTGTAATGGCGAAAAATATGAAGATATTGCGCGTTTTTCCGCAACAAAATATATCGACGATTTTTTAGGACTCTAACACTTTGAAAAAAATTGCCAGGATTTTTGCCGTATTTTTATTTTTTTCAACCGCTTTATTGGATGCGCAAAGCCTAAAAATCGAGGCGTGGGTGGATTTTTTGAGTTTTCCCGTATGGACTTTTGAGCAAGGTCCGGTTCCGCTTGGTGAATTTCTTGGTTTTCAGGTTCCAGAAGTTTCATTTTCATATCAGGATTATGATTCTTCTGCGGATGACGGAAATTGGATTAAAGAACTTTTTGCAGATGGCAAAGTTTTTTCAGTTCGCGCGCCGGAAGAATATTCTGCGATTTCTGAAAAACTGAAAAATTCAGAAGAAAAGGAAATCAGCGAAATTGCCGGTGCTGTATTTAAAAATTCAACAGAAACAAAAGCTCCGGTTGAAAAAAAATATCTTAATGAAGATAAGTCGCTTTCACTTTATTCCTACGACGACGAGGAACTTTCTGTTCAAAAAACTGATGGTGGAAGCACAATCGTAAAATCGGATGGAAAAAAAGCGGTCAGAAGCTATTATGATGATAAAATGCGCCTTTTGAAAAAAGAAAACTGGGACATTTCGGGCGGAATTTCTTCTTCAAAAATTATGGATTCCCAGGAATTTAAATATTCGGACGGCGCAAAACCTTTTGCAAGCACAGTTGTCTCTGAAAACGAAAAACACGAGATTCTTTACGACCAAAAAGGACGCGTTGTAAGTTCAAAAAATTATACATTTTTCAAAAAAGACGAAAAAAAAGCCGGAAAATTCGTTCTTGAAAGCAAAATTGAATGGAAATATTCTGAAAACGGAAAAATTCTTGAAAAATATTTTGAGGAATATTCTTATGACAAAAATAAATCGCGCGTTCTTGGAATTTCATCAAAAAAAGAACAGTTTGAGTACAAAATTCAAGACGGTTCACCGGATTACTTTTTCTATGAAGACGGAAAACTCCGCGTTTCCACAATTTATAGTTCCACGGATTCATACATCACAACAATGACTTTTGACGGTGGTTTTGTTGTTGAATCCTATTATGAAAATGGACGGCGCAAAAAAGATTTGCTTTATTTGAATGGAATTGTCAGGAGCGTTCAAAATTATGAGAAATAAAAAATTTTCCACATCTTTAAAATGGATTTTTGAAGTTTCCCGTCGTTTTGCCCGTATTGACAGAAAAGGCCGGACTTCCGCGACAAATTTTTTGTCTACTCTTGGAATTTGTTTTGGCGTTATGACTTTAATTACAGTTGTGAGCGTTATGAATGGATTCCAGTTTTTTTCAATCAATCCGATTATGGAAATTTCTTCGGCGCATTTGCGTGTTACAGAAATTCCTGATGAAATTTTTACCGATTTTCTTGATTTTTGCGCTGAAAATTCAAAAATTGCCTGCGTTACGCCGTTCATTGAGTCTCAGGGGCTTGTTGTTGGCGGCAGAAACAAGCAGGCTGCGGCTGTAATCCGGGCGGTTGAACCGAATATCCGGGAAATTGACAAAGGATTTGCGGAGCAGGTGAGAATTGTTCTTGGCAAATTTAATCTTGAAACTTCTGACGGAATTGTTCTAGGCAAATCTCTTGCAAATCAGCTTGGGGTTACAGTCGGTTCGGTGGTAAATCTTTTGGCTTTGGCTGGAGGAAAAGATGTCGCGCTGATTTCCCAGAACCGTCAGTTTACCGTTACAGGAATTTTTGACTGCAATTATATTGATATTGAACAAAGCTACGGTTTTGTGAATTTGGATTCCGCAAAAAAATATTTTGGTCAGGATTCTGTTCCGGTTTACAGCATAAAACTTAAAAATTTTGAAAATGATGTTGCGGTTCTTTCTGAAATAAAACAGAAATTTCCAGAAGTAAAAATTCAGTCCTGGCGAGAATTTAATAAATCGTTCTTTGGCGCGTTGCGGATTGAAAAAAATATTCTTATGCTTCTTGTCTGCATTATTTTTGTTGTTGTAGGAATAAACATTTATAATGGAATGCGTCGTCTTGTCTTTGAGAAACGTCAGGAAATTTCAATCTTGTCTGCTTTGGGTGGAACTAAAAATGAGATAAAGTCGATTTTTATAATGCGCGGGTTTACGAGCGGTGCTGCAGGTTCTTTTTGCGGTCTTGTTCTTGGACTTTTGATTTGCGTGAATATAAAGCCGATTTTTGATTTTGCAGGATTTTTAACGCAGAATTATATGTTTACAGTTTTTGCTCAGATTCCGGCAAAAATAATTTTTCACGAGATATTTTTTATCACTCTTTTTGGAATTGCTTCACCTTTGTGGGCGGCTTGGCAGGCAAGCCAAAATGTTCTTGATATGAAAGTGGCGGAGGTTCTTCACGATGAATAATCTGGTAAAAATCAGCAATCTGGAAAAAACTTATTCAAACGGAAACGAAAAACTCACAATTTTTAAAAATCTTAGTCTGAATGTCCAAAAAGGAAGCAAAACTGTAATCATCGGGCAGAGCGGAAGCGGAAAAAGCACTCTTTTGAATATAATCGGAAGCATTGATGCGGCTACTTCTGGAACTGTAATTGCCGGTTCATGGAATGTAACTTCTCTTTCTGAAAAGGAACAGGCTTTGTACCGTTCCGAATTCCTTGGTCTTATTTTTCAGTTTCATTATCTTTTAAAGGATTTTTCAGCTCTGGAAAATGTCTATATGGCGGCTTTTATGGCTGGAATGTCAAAAAAACAGGCGATTGAAAAGGCGAAAATCCTTCTTTGCGATGTAGGACTTGAAAATCGGCTGGAGCATCTTCCCGGAGAACTTTCTGGTGGAGAACGACAGCGTGTTGCCGTTGCCAGAGCGCTTATAAATGACCCGGAACTGATTCTTGCTGATGAGCCGACAGGAAATCTTGATCCGGAAAATGCGCTTCTTATTGGAGAGTTGCTTTTTTCAATGGTTGATAAATATAAAAAAACTTTGATTCTTGTTACCCACGACCGCGAACTGGCGAAAAAAGGTGATATCTGTTACTCGATAAACTGCGGAAATCTTGAAAAAATTGATTTGGAAAAAGATGGGGCAAAAAAATGACGTTGAAATCTTCATTGCTTTTTGCTTTTAGGCTGATTTTTCCAAAAAGCGCACAAAAATCTTCCGCCCGAAGAAGTGTTCTTGGCGCAATGATTTGCATTGGAATCAGTCTTGTTCCGCTGGTTGTTGTTCTTTCTGTTTCAGATGGAATGATTGGCGGAATGACGCAGCGCATTATCGGGCTTAGCACAAGTGATTTGGAAAATTTTATTGCGCGCAGAAGTTCTTTTGCCGAATCCAAAGAAAATTTCACCGCGTACGCAAATCTTTTTTCAAATGTTTCCGGTGTTACAGGAGTTTTTCCGCAGATAGAAAGCGATGGTCTTGCGGCTGGAAAATCCTACCGCACTGGCGCAAGAATCCGCGCTGTTGAGCCAGACATTTTTTTTAGGAACAAAGATTTTTCAACTCTTTTTGAAATTTTTGACGGCGACTTGAATTCTTTTGTTTCCGACAAAAAATCTGCTGTAATTGGAACAAAAATGGCTGAACTTTTAAATTTAAAGGCGGGAAATACATTCCGCCTGATTACAACAAATATAAATTCAAATGGAGCAGTTTCGCCGAAAGTCTCAACTTTTAAAGTTGCCGCAATTGTTTCTTCCGGCTATCAGGAAATGGATTCGCTTTGGATTTTTATTCCGCTTGAAACCGGATTTTCTGTGATTCCGCGCGAGTCTGCAAATTTTTCCGTGATGATAAAAACTTCTGAAACTTTTTCAAAAAAACTTGCTCAGATTCAAAAAGACTGTGAGGAAATCAGCAATGGAAACGGACTTTTGTATTCATGGAAAGAACTGAATTCAAGCCAGTTTGAAAATTTTTCCTCAACAAAAGTTCTTTTGATTTTTATAATGTTTCTAATTGTTCTTGTTGCCGCAGTGAATATAAGTTCTGCGATTGTTATGCTTGTGATGGAACGTCGCCGTGAAATCGCAATTTTAAAAAGCCTTGGAGGAACAAGCCGCGGAATTACAGTTTCTTTTTTGATTACGGGACTTGCCTGCGGTTTCTTTGGAATTTTGCTTGGACTTCCTATCGGGCTTCTGCTTTCTGTAAATGCAAATGAGCTGATTTCTGTTACAGAGAAAATCGTCAACTTTTTTTCAAGGATTGCTTACATTTTTTCAGGCGGAAGTGCGGACGGTTTTTCGCAGGTTCATCTTTTGGATCCAGCTTATTATTTGACCACGATTCCGATTTCAATCCCGTTTGCTGAACTTTTTGCAGTTTGTGTTTCAGTTTTGCTTCTTTCGTTGTGCGTTTCAGTTCTTCCAGCGGTAAAAGCCGGAAAAGAAAAACCACTTGATATTTTCAGGAAATCCTAATGATTTGTGACCTTTGTAAAAAAAATGAAGCCGTAATTTTTCTTGAGGCAATAGGAAACGGCGGAAAAAGAAAATTGAATCTTTGCGTGAATTGTGCCGCCTCGCGCGGAATTTCAACAAGAATAACTGCTCCAGACGTAAAAAATATTGAGTCGATTTTCGAAGAAATAAAAGAACGCGACAAAAAAAATAACGAAGATTTTTCGCGGCTTTGTCCTGTCTGCGGAAAAAGCCTTGGCGAAATCAAAAAAAATGGAATTGCCGGTTGCCCAGAATGTTACGAAACTTTCAGAAATGAAATCACCGCAGAAATAAAAAAGTTCGGTGACTTTGAAAAATATTCTGGCTCAATGCCAAAACGACTTGCTCATTTCAGGAATTCGCTTACTGACCGTGCGGATCTTCAGGCAAAACTGGAAGAAGCCGTTGAATCAGAAAATTACGAGAAAGCCGCTGTTTACCGCGATTTTTTTGCGCGCTCTTGAACACGGAAGCGTTGCCCGCGGTTCTGTTACAGATTCTGTTCCGGAAGAAGATTTTTCAGATTCTAAAAAAGGAGATTCCAATGTCTAGCGAAGTTGAAGTTCCTTGGTATACGGAAAAAGGTCATTTTCAGGATGTTGTAATTTCTTCAAGAATTCGACTTGCAAGAAATCTTGCGAATTTTCCATTTGCAATGAATTTCCGGGGCGATGATTCCGAGCGTGTTCAAAGTCTTGTTTTTGATGCTTTTTCAAGAATTCAGTCTGAGGAAGAAAATTTTTCTTTCAGCGTTGTTGACTCAAAATCAATAAATGATGACGGCCGTAAACTTTTTGAAGAGTGGGGAGTCTTGAAATCTTCTGGTTTTTCTAAAAATCCACGGCGGAAATTTCCTGAAGAAACTGGACTTGTTTTTCAGAAAAAAAAATCTCTTTCGTTAAGTGCGCTCGTGAATTCTGGCGACCATGTAAGAATTTCTTCTTTCTGCGCCGGACTTGATTTTCAGTCCTGTTTTTCTGAATGTGCGGAAATTGATGGAAAGCTTCAGAAAAATCTTCAGTTTGCGGCAACTTATGATTTTGGATATTTAACGTGCGCGTTGAAAGATGCTGGAACAGGAATGAAAATTTCTGCGCGGATTCATATTCCGGGAATTGTCCGGACTGGAAAATTTTCCCTTGTGACAGAATTCCTTAAAGATAAGAATTTGAATATTTCACCGGCTTTTCCGCAGATTTCAAATGGAAGCGCGGCCGGAAGTTTTTATCTGCTCAGCACAAAAAGTTCTATGCGCGGCTCAGAATTCGACCAGATTGCAGAATTCGAGTCGGACTGCATGTATATTGCCGAAATCGAACGCAAGATTCTGGCCGATTATGCCGATACAAAAAGGACAGTTGTTTTTAATTCAGTCATAAGGTCGTATTCGCTTGCAAAATTCAGTCTGCTGGAAAGCCTTTCCGAATCTGTTGAAATTATTTCTGATTTGATGATTGGTTTAAAATGCGGTCTTATTTCTGGAATCGAACTGGAAAAATTGTGTGAGCTGCTTTTTAAAATTCAACCTTATCATATTATTTTTTTATTAAAAGAAGGAAATTTTTCTTTTGAAAAAGACATTTTAAACGATAAAAAAGGAAAAATTGACCGTCTTAGGGCTTTGGTTTTGCACGAGGCAGTTCAGAATATTTCTTTGGGGAATTTATGAATAAATTTACAGAAAATGCTACAGAAATCTTGGAAAAACTTGCCAGACACGAAGCTTTTTTGAGCAGTTGCATGGAAATTCTTCCAGAACATATTATTTTGGCAATCATTAATTTTCAGAAATGTACCGGAAATTCTGTGCTCAGCTGTTTTTCAGAGGAATTAAAAAATCTTAAGGATGAAATTTATAAATTTTTGCAGCAATATTCCAGCGAAGAAATTGAAAATCCTGAAAAAATTATTTTTAGCCGAAGAATTCAGACTATTCTTGACCTTGCGTTGATGGAATCAATGGCTTTTGGCGATGATTCTATTGGTACGGAACATCTTCTTATTGCAGTTATCCGCGAAACAGGAAGTTTTGTGGCAAAATTCTTTTTTATGGCAGGAATTGAACTTAGAGCCGTCCGTCAAAAAACATCTGATATAAAAAATGCGCAAAAAAAACTGACTCAGCACGAACCAGAGTATATTGAACATTCAATTGATTATCTTAAAGATAAATATTTTCCAAAAACACTTGCGGAAGAATATTTTGATGATATGGAAAACCATTTTATGAACGATATTTCAGCAGAAAATCGCACTTATGAATCATCAGAAAACGAATTTGAAGACGATAAAATTGATTCATTTTTTGACAGCTGCACACGCGACCTTACCGTGCTTTCAGAAAAACAAAAAATTGATCCAGTTATTGGCCGCGAAAAAGAAATAAACCGCATGATTCAAATTTTAAGCCGCCGCTCAAAAAATAATCCTTGTCTTGTTGGCGAGCCGGGCGTTGGAAAAACCGCAATTGTGGAAGGACTTGCTCAGCATATTGCTCAAGGTGATGTTCCAGATGAACTTTTGAAAAAACATATTCTTGCCCTTGATCTTGCGACTATTGTTGCCGGAACAAAATATCGCGGTGAATTTGAAGAGCGGATGAAACGCATGATTGAAATCCTAAAAAAATCTAAAAATATTATTCTTTTTATCGATGAGCTTCATACGTTGATAGGAGCCGGTGGACAGGATGGGGCTATGGATGCCGCAAATATGCTGAAACCAGCTTTGGGGCGCGGAGAAATCCAGATTATTGGTGCGACAACTTCAAAAGAATACACGAAATATATAGAAAAAAATCCTGCGTTGGAAAGGCGTTTCCAAAAAATCAATGTAGATGAACCTTCCGACAAAGATACAGAAAAAATCCTTGAAGGAATAAAAGGTCAGTTTGAAAAATTTCATGGCGTCATATACGAAAAAGATGTTGTTCCGCTTATTGTAAAATTAAGCCGCCGTTATATAAATGAACGCTGGCTTCCCGACAAGGCGATTGATATTTTGGATGAAGCTGGCGCGCAGAAAAAAATTACAAAAGAAAAACATCCTGCTGAATTTGAACAGATAAAACAGCAGATAAAAAATCTTACCCAGGAAAAACTTGCTTTTGTGAAATTTCAGGATTTTGAGAATGCTGCAAAAGCCCGGAACAAAATCCAGGAACTTCAAAATGAACTTCGCGCGCTTCTTGATGTCTGGCGGCAAAAAAAATCTGAGCATAAAAAGATTGTTACAGCGCATGATGTTTGCCGCATTATCGCGGAAATGACAGGAATTCCTGTTGAACATTTGGATTCTTCTGAAACAGAACGACTTTTGAATATGGAAAAAGAGCTTCACAAAACTGTAATTGGGCAGGAAGAAGCAGTCCGTTCAATAAGCAGTGCAATCCGCAGAAGCCGAACTGGAATTTCTTCTCCAAAACATCCTATTGGTTCATTTATTTTTTTAGGTCCGACCGGTGTTGGTAAAACTCAACTGGCAAAAGCTCTCTCAAAATTTATTTTTGGTTCAGAAGAACAGATTATCCGCGTTGATATGTCTGATTTTATGGAAAAACACAATGTAAGTCGTCTTATCGGTGCACCTCCTGGATATATTGGCTACGAGGAGGGTGGAGTTCTTACAGAAAAAGTCCGCCGTCATCCGTATTCGGTTGTGCTTATTGACGAAATTGAAAAGGCTCATCCAGACGTTTTCAATCTTCTTCTTCAAATTTTAGAGGAAGGAGAATTGAGCGACAATCTTGGTCATACAGTTAATTTCCGCAATACAATTATTATTATGACAAGTAATGCCGGTGCAAGACAAATTACTAGCGAAGGAACGATTGGCTTTTCAAATTCGGAAAATGGAATTCTTCCGTACGACCAGATAAAAACGAATGCGCTTTCAGAACTGAAAAAACTTCTTAGTCCGGAACTTTTAAACCGCATTGATGATGTTGTGGTTTTCAAGGCGCTTGAAAAATCAGAAATTGCGAAAATTCTTGAAATACAGATAAAAGAACTTGCAGAACGGCTTTCTGAAAAAGCGCTTTCAATAGATTTAAACAAAAATGCAAAGAATTATCTTGTTGAGAACGGCTATGAACCTTCAATGGGCGCGCGTCCGATGCGTCGTCTTATTCAAAAAGAAATTGAAGAGCCGCTTTCTTTGGAACTTCTTGCGCGAACAGACAAATCTTTGAATAAAATTGCTGTTGACCTTCAGAAAAATAAGATTTCAGTCCGGCTTGAAAAAGAAAAAACTGAAATTGTTCAAAAAATTCCTGTGCTTCAGGCAGAAAAGGAAAATCTCCGCAAATGAAAAACAAATTTTTTTGCATCCTGATTATTTTTTCAGCTTTTTTTGCAGAAAATCTTTTTGCAGAAATACGAATCGGAATCGTAAAAGGCATGGATTCAATTCCGTTCGCTTTTATGTATTCCGATAACTTAAAAAATCAGTCCGAATCTGAAAGTGAAAATATTGAGGAACACGAAATTTCTTCCGCAGAAGAAAATCCGACTGTCAAGGAAAATAAAAGTAAGGATTCTTCTGGACAAAAATATTCTTTTCAGTTTTTTGAAACGCCTTTTGAACTTTTTTCAAAAATGAAGCAAGGTTTTATTGACGCAACGATTATTTCTTCTGACTCCGCAAAAAAACTCTCCTCTGAATCAAATGGCCAGATTCGCATATCTGCGGTTGTAAGCGACATTGATTTTAAAATCATCACAAGAAGAAAAGGAAAAATCCAGTTTTCAGATTTGATTGGAAACAAAATTTATGTTGCCGGGGAAGGTTCTGCGGAAAAACTTTTGCTTAATCTTCTGGAAAAAAATTCAATTCCTGTTGAGGAAGGTTCTGCCGGTGTTGAAATTGTTGTAAAAAAAAGCCAGATGGCACTTGTCTCGGAATTTGTACAGAAAAAAGCTGATTATGTCCTTGTTTCTGAGCCTGCGGTTTCAGATATTTTTAACCGTTCAAAAAATGCAAAAGTAGCAATCGATTTTCAGGAGCAGTGCGAAAGAGTTTTTGGTTACGGAAAAATTTTCCCACGTTCAGTTCTTGTTGTCCGTTCCAGTTTGATAGAAGATTCTCCAGCCGAATTTAAGTCCTTTTTGTCAGAACTGGAATATTCTGTTCAGCGCGCGACAAAAAAGCCACGGGAAGCCTCTAGAATCGTTGAAAAAAATAATTTTGGCGTGAACAGGCGGATTTGCGCTCAGGCAATCTGCGGAACAAAATTCAATTTTTTTCCGGTAAAAGGTAATTTTGAGCTGTAATAAATTTTATTCGTTGCAACTGATTTTCATTCAATTGTCAATCACAAAGTTTTGATTTATAATTAAAACTATGATAAAAGAATTTTTAAATTATGATACAGTTAGAAACGATGCATTAAAACTTGCATACAAAATTTACAATGAGGATCATTTTGTTCCGGATGTAATATATTGTTCTCTTCGTGGTGGCGCTTATATGTCAAATGTTATAAGCGAATATTATAAAATTGTGCGAAAAGACAAGCATCCTGTTCTGTATGCGGCAGTTGTGGCACGCTCATATTCAGATATAAGAAAAAGCACTCCACGTGTTTATGTTGACGGATGGACTTATCCGCCAAAAAATCTTCGTCCTGGCGACCAGATTATGTTGATTGATGATATTTATGATTCAGGAAATACAATCGATGCTCTTGTTAATATTTTGTATGATTATGGAGTTCCACGCGAAAATATCAAGGTTGTTGTGCATGACTACAAGGAATTTAAATACAAGGAGCAGCCACCTGTAAAACCTGACTACTGGTGCAGAAAATTTGTTATAAATACGCCGGAAGACGACCGCTGGATTCATTATATGAGTCATGAGCTTGTTGGTCTTTCAACAAAAGAGCTTGAGGAAAATTACTACAAGCAGGATCCTGAACTGAAAAAAGTTCTTGACCCTTTATTTGGTGAAAAATAATAAAAAATGAAAAAAACATTTCGGCTTTTTACAATCGTCTGTTTCTTTTTGGAATCTCTTTTTTACGCAAATGCGCAGGTTTTAAATCCTGTTCAGGGAACTTGGGCGAACAAGCAGGTTCTTGTTGTTGATTCGCCATCTTCCAGCAGCGTTTATTATTCGTTCAGCGGTGAAGATCCAGAAACTTCTGGCATAGCCTATGATGGGCCGGTTCTTATTGATTTGGACGGAGATGTTTCTGTTGCTGTTGCGATAATTGACAAAAACGGCGGCAAGCAGCTGGAAAAAATTGACTACAAAGTTTCTCCAGCTTCGCTTCCAGAAGAACAGGATGCCTGTAAATTTGTTGAATCCATAAATCTTAGCGGCATGATTGATTACAATTGCGGAGATGTTTTTTCCATTCCTGCTTCATTAGAATTTTCTTTTGGAACAGAGGATTACGAATTTGAGCCTGGAACAGAACTTTCTGTAAGCAAAAATTCTGTTGTTCCACGATTGTTGCCTTGCACAGTTACAGACGGAAAATCAAAATGGCGTTTTGTGATAAATGTTCATCCTGTTGCGACTGGACTTTATACAAGAAAAGATGTTCCTTTTGAAATCTCTGACTGGTCAAACATAAATTTTAAGGATCGGAAAAAAATCTATAAAATTGATGACAGCTGGTGGTATCTTCCAAAAGAAAATGTCCAGTTGGACAGAAGCCAAAACCACATGATTTCTTGGCAGGATGTCGCATATTCCGATGAAAATATTGTGAAATTTTATGTTCTTCCTCCAAAACCAATGTTGCGCACAGAAAGACTGGAGGGCGGGGCAGTTTCTGTTTCTTTTGAAGGTCAGGACGGCTATAAGTTCGGAATTCTTGATTCAGATGGAAATTCTTCTGAACTTTTTGACCAGATTACAATTGACACTTTTAAAGGCGATAATTTTAAAGGAACTTTAGAAGCCGGAATTTATTTTGACTCGGTTTTCCAGGGAAAATTTGAAATTCCTTTTGCTATAAACAAAAAAATGCCGGCTCAGCCAGTTATTTCTTCATCTGTTCCTGGGAATTTTATACGGCAAAATGCTTTGCTTACGATTGAATCACCTGAAAACAATAAAATTTTCGTAAATTTTTCAGGACCGGTTGTCTTGAACGATGATTATTCAATTGAATCAAATTCCGCGCTTTTTGAACTTTCAGACCAAAAATTTGAACCGCTTGCAAAAAGAACGTTTAAACTTTCTTCTTCTGCGGATGGTGCAACTGCATACCGGATTTTAGCTTATTGTGCTGACTCCGAAGGTAACAAAAGTAAGACAACTGAATATTCAGTTATTATTGATACTTGCAATTATTACATAGACGGCACAATTTCTTCTGACGAAGCGAAAAATAATGCGAACGGTTCAAAAGATTTTCCATATTCGTCATTTGCAGAAATCGTTCCTTTCCTAAAAAACAGCCGGTTTTTGCGCATAAATCTGAAAGGAAGCGTTTCTGTGCCCAACGAGAGAATTGTTGTAAATTCAAACTGTTCAGTTCAAGGTTCGGAGGATGCCCGTCTTGTTCTTGGACCAAATACTAATTTTGATATACGGAATTCAAGTTTTTCTTTTACTGATGTTCTTGTTTCATTTTCTGAGCAGGATTTTACAAAAGAAACTGCAAATATTTTCAATGTTGAGCGGGGAGTTCTTTTTTTCAGCAATGTAGAGTTAAACTGCCTGTTCGGAAAAAATGGAACTGCAATAAATTCTGACAATTCTGTTATAAATATTGAAAATTCTGGAATAACAACTACGGCTTCTGTTTATTCGTGTGTTATTTCTGCAGTCCAGTCAAAATTGAATGTAAAAAAATCCCGGATTGCCGCAGTTGCTGATACGGCGGTTAATTTTTCTTCTCAAGGCGGACTTTTTGAACTAAAAGATTCAGAGTGTAAAGTTACAGCTTCTTTAGGACGCATTGCAGAACTTTTTGATACATATTCAACAATTTCAGGCAATAATTTTTCTGGTGATTTGAAAAATCGTTCTGGAAATGGCATTGCAGTTTATATGGACAAAAAAAATCATTCTGTTGAATATTCAAACAATTCCGAATCAGGTTTTTAGATGAAAATAAATTTTTTTTGCGGTTTAGATGAAGCTGGAAGAGGACCTTTGGCTGGTCCAGTGACTGCTGGTGCGGTTATTCTGCCGCAAGATTTTCCTGTTGAAATATTGAACGACTCAAAAAAACTTTCAGAAAAAAAGCGCGACTTGGCAGAACTTGTCATAAAAGAAAAAGCCTGCTGGGGAATCGGTGTTGTAAGCCACGAAATAATCGATAAAATAAATATTTTAAACGCAAGCATGTATGCAATGCAACTTGCTTTTGAAATGATGACGTTAAAACTTCCTGAATGGGCAAAATCCAACAATATTTTAGATTACGAGATTAGCTGTATAACAGATGGAACTTCTTTGCCAAAAATAAAATGTGACCACATAAGATGCGAGCCAAAAGCCGATGCGAATTATCCTTGTGTAATGGCCGCCAGCATAATTGCAAAAGTTGGAAGAGACAGGATAATGTATGAGATGGATAAACTTTATCCTGAATATGGTTATGCCAAGCATAAAGGTTATCCGACGAAAGCACACCGGGAAATTTGCCATAAAATAGGACCTTCTCCAATCCAGCGACTTTCGTTCAGATATTAAGATAAGATTTTAAAAATTATTCTTCAGATTTTGTTTCTTCCGTTTTTGGACGTTTTGAAACAACATGAACTCTTCCAGTGCGTTTTATTCCGTCGTTTGGATTTCGTTCATTTTCAATTTTCATTCTGTAGATTTTCTTTGTTTTCTCAATTTTTGCAGCTTTCTTTTCAGCCTTGATTTTTGCTCTGTTTTTTCTGTCTTTTTCAATGTAATTCAATGAGCGGTCTAATCCCTGAAGAACTTTCTGCATATCATCGGCAAAAATTGCAATCTGATGTCGCTCTCCATCAGAACCGTCTCGGCTTTTGCTTTCTACAATCTGAAGAAATACGTCTCCAGTTCGGTTTTCCTTTACGTTAAAAAAATAAGAACGGTTGTCAAGATAAACTTCTGTTGTGTAAAGTTCTCCACGTGCACCCATATTTTTGCCTTCCTTAGAAATGTGATATATTCATATAAAATATCTTAGAAATAAAAAATAATCAACATATCTGTTGTAGTTTTGCTTTTTACGAATTGAATTTTCCTGCAATCTCGGTTACTTTTTCCAAAAGTTCTTTCATCGCTTTTTCAGTGGTTTCTGAACCAAAACTGAACCTTACCGCAGTCTCAGATTCATCGCGGGTTATGTGCATTGCCTCCAGAACCGGGCGGTTATTTTTTCTGCTGGAACAGGCACTTCCTGTTGAAATGTAAAATCCTTCTGCATCAAGCGCGCGGAGCATAACTTGCCCTGGAATATTTTTGAACGCGGCCTGGACAATCCACGGTGAATAAAGTTCCGGTTTTTCAGCCCGCGCTTTTGGAATTATTGTGCAGCAGTCAAGTTGCATAAGACCATTTATAAAGTCCGCACAATATTTTTGCTGGGCGGCAAAACGCTCTTCCATATTCTTATTTTTTTCAGAAATAAAATATTTTTCAAGGCATTTGCTGAATGCGAGTGCACCGTAAACATTTTCTGTTCCAGAGCGGATTCCTTTTTCCTGTCCGCCGCCACGCAAAAATGGTTCAACCGCATTTTTTAAATACAACAGTCCGATTCCGCGCGGACCGCAAATTTTATGTGCGCTGAACGCCGCACTGTCAATTCCTTTGTGATTCAAGTCGAATGGAATTTTTCCGGCTGCCTGGACGCAATCAACATGAAGTTTAGGTTTTCGTTTTCCTTCTGTTGCCTTTGAAATTGCATCGGCGATTTTGTAAACTGGCTGAATTGCTCCTGTTTCATTGTTAACAGCCATTATACATACAAGGATTGTGTCAGGTTTTAACATTGAGACAACTGTTTCAGGCTGGATTATTCCATCAGCTCCAGACGGAATCTCTTCTGTTTTGACCCCGCACTTTTTCATTTCATTTGCCATTTCCCGGATTGCCGGATGTTCAATTGAACTGAAAAGCACATGACCTTTGTTTTGGCGGTTTAAAACTGAAAGCAGGGCAATGTGGTCGCTTTCTGTTCCGCCAGAAGTAAAATATAAAGTTTCTGCGGGAACACCAAGCGCATTTGCACAGGTTTTTCTCGCATTTTCAAGAAGTTCCCGCGCTTCTTTTCCTGCAGAATGAATACTAGACGGATTTCCCCATTTTTCAATGGTTTCGTTCAGAGCTGAGGTTAAAATTTCTTTGTCAGATGGACTTGTCGCGGCCCAGTCAAAATAATGTTCTTTTTGAATTTCTGTCATTTTTTTATTTTAAAACTGAAAGTATGGCTGAATCTTCTATTTCTTCCGTAAACGGTTCGCACAAACCTTTTAAAAGCGTACATCGGATTTTTGATGAAGTATTTTTTTTGTCCTTGCGCATTGCTTCCAGAATCCGCTCGTTGAATCCGCCTCCTGCAACGAAAGAAGGAACAGCTTCCGTGCACCAGCCGAATTTTTCAAGAACAGCAAGAACTTCATCCTTGAACGATTCCCGGCAATATTCAAGTTTCGCGCAAAGACAAACTGCTCTTCCTATTCCCCAGGCTACAGCGTCTCCGTGCGTGATGTTTCCAAGCCCTGCAACAGTTTCCAGCGCATGACCGAAAGTGTGTCCAAGGTTCAAGAACATACGGATATTCTTTTCAGTAAGATCCTGTTCAACAACATTTGCCTTGTCGCTTGCGCATTTTTTTATCACATTAAAGATTGTATCAGAGTCACCCTGTAAAAGTTTTTCTGAATCGTTCTTGAAAATATCATAAAGTTCGGTGTCAAAAAGAAGCCCGGTTTTTAAAGCTTCACCCAACCCGGAACGAAACTGGCTTTTTGGAAGATATTTTACAAATTCCGGAAAGATATGGATTTCTTCCGCCGGCCAGAATGCTCCGACCATATTTTTGTAATTTTTAAAGTCGCATCCAGTTTTTCCGCCGATTGAGGCGTCAACCATGGAAAGAAGCGTTGTCGGCACAAACTGGCAGGCAATTCCGCGCTTAAAAAGGGAAGCCGCAAAACCTGTCATGTCGCATATAACGCCGCCGCCGATTCCAACAAAAAGATCTTTTCTTGAAAATCCTGAATCAATCGCGTTTGAAACAATTTCAAGAACGCTGTCCATAGTCTTGTACGGTTCTCCAGAACCAAGGATGATAAGAATATCGTCGCCGCAAATTCCATCTTCAAATTTTGAAATAAATGATTCCATCACAGGAAGCGTTGCGACAGTCGCATCCGTAACAAAACAGCGTCTTTTGCCATTTCCGTTTCCTGGCTCATAAAGTGAAACTAAATCTGGAACCCCGGAAGTGAATGTTATTTTTGTAACTGCTGTTCCTGGATTTATTGCCGAATACTTAATATCTAATTTTTCTGTTATACAAGACATAAGTCTATTTTAATAGTTTTTGGAATCCATTGCAATAAAGTCAGCCTTTACATTTTCAACGCGGGCGATTTCCCGTTTCAGCATTTTTCCGTAGTCAAGCTCGCCGGTCTTAATCCGTTCGCGTTCATCTTCCCAATTCTGCAAGTCTGTAAGAAAAAGAAAATTAAAGTCTTTCGTGTTTGCCTTTTCTGCCCAAAGCTGGGCTTCCTGCCAGTAATAAAGTCCTGCGTTATAAAAACTTAGGGCTTTTTCAAGATTTCTTATATATTCATCTTTCCACGGCGCATCGTAAAATTTAGCAACTTTCTTGTCAAAAGTCCGTCCGAGCCTAAGGTGCTGTTCAATCAGCTTTAAATTTATATGCATCTGAAAAAGATACCGGTATTTTTCCCACTGCTTTTCTGTGTCAATTTTTGCATTTGCATAAAGAGGATTTGCAAAATCAGCCTGAGCCGCTTTTTCCAGCCAATAGATATTCTCAATGCAGTCATCCGGATACTGCTGGTAATGAACGTGATAAAGTCTGTACCAGTCCTCTTTGTATTTGACCATGTACGCGCTTGCAGAAAAAACGCACACAAAGGCAAAGAGCAGGCATGCCGCGAGAAATTTTATCATCTTAAAAACTGACTTTTTCACATTAATTTTATCGGAAAAAAAACTTTAAAATTAACCGGAAATCTTTGTTTTCAAATAAAAGCTATGAATTTTCTTTTTTGGGCAACCCGGCGGAAAACCGCCGTCGGGCTTTTCAGGGTTTCATTGCGCACAAACTTCGTCTGTACGCAACGGCTCCGCCGCCCTTTCAATCCCTGTTGCATTCGCTTATCTTATGTTTTTCCAGATAAAATCGCTTATTTCTTCGATTGATTTTGTTGCGTCAACATCAATTATCTTCATTCCTGCGCCTTTTTTACCGCGGTAATCGTTTATTACAGAATCGTAAAGCGCGGCTGTTTTTTCCTGAAACGAAAGTTTCTCGTAAATTTCTTTTGTTTCTCCCCGGCTGTCAACACGCGCAAGAGAGATTTTCGGGTCAATCTTAAAGTAAAAAAGATATTCCGGGAGTGGAAAAACGCTGTTCAAAAGCTCTGGAAGTTCTTTTCCGCATGAAACAGACTGATATGCAAGGCTTGAAAAAAAATAACGGTCGCTTATGACAATTTTCCCTTTTTCCGTCTGTTCAATTATTCCACCTTTTCCGAAAATGTGCTCTGAACGGTCGGCTGCAAACAGAAATGCCGCGGTTTTTTCGTCAACTTTAAAGTCGTCTTTTAACATTCTTCTTAAAAATTTGCCTGTTTCTGCGGTTGTCGGTTCTGCTGTTACAAAAATTTTGTCATTGTCAAAATGTTCTGCAAGTCTTTTTATTTGAGTGGAAGTTCCGGCTCCATCTATTCCTTCAAAAACGATGAAATTCTTTAAAATCATTGTTTCCTTCCTTATTACAAAGTGTTTTTTTATAGCCTGAAAATCGAGTTTTTATAAATCGTGAAAAAATCGCTCTCAGCGGATTTCCAATTTGTTCCAGACGGTTGTGCTCGCGCTTCGCTTGTAATTATTCGGGTGCTACGCACTTTCATCGGTACAATCGCACAAAGTCTTCGCAAATTGTAAATCCGCTTACGCTTTTATCTTTTTTCTTAAAAAACTCGAATTTCTGGCTATATAAAAATTTCCGAAAATTCGTTACAATAGTATATCCGTAAAATGAAAAGGTTGTCTTTAAAAGAAACTCTTGCATTAACAATTTTTTTTCTCGTTGTTGTTTTCTCAGCTTTGATAGTGCGTCCGCTGTATTCTTTTGTTTCAGCCGAACTTGAGCAGGAAGCGCATTTGCTTGAAAATATTTTTTCAGAAAAAACGGGAATGAATTTTTCCTACGAAAAATTTTCGCCTTCAATTGTTACAGGTCTACGGATAAAAAATATCATACTGTCAGATGCGGATGACGGCAAGCGGATTGCCCAGATAAAAAAAGTTATAATCCATTACAGCATTGTTGATTTTTTTCGTGGCCGGGGAATTTCTTCAATAAAAGATGTTGTTGTAGACGGATTTGTGCTTGATGTGAACAAAGATAATCTTTTTCTGAAAAAACTTTCGGAATATTCAAAAAAAAGCGGGAAAGATTCAGAAAAACAGAAAAGGCAAAACGGACTTTCCTCAAATGATGAAAAAAAGAATGTCTTTCTGGATTTAAAAAATGTGGCTTCGGAATTGCCTTTTAACATTTATGTGCGCAATGTTCAGGTTGTCTATTCAGATAAAGATAATTCTGCCGCCATAAATTTCCGCAAGATAACCGTAGCATATTTAACGCAGAGCAAAGTTCTTCAGATAAAAACTTCCGGCGGGGCTTCCTATACAAAAAAGGACAGCCGCTTTTCTTTGGGATTTTCAGCTTCCGGCTCTATTCCAAATGATTTTGAGGAAAGTTCCGTAACTTTCAGGGTTACAGATTTTACAAACGGAAAATATTCTTTGAGCAGGCTTAATCTTTTGCTTGGATACAAAAAGCGCGTTTTTGATTTGCGCACAATTCAGAACGGATATCCGCTTTATCTGCAGGGAACTTTTAATTTGGACACGGCGGAAGCAGCTGTTTCTTTGCGGACAAAAGATTTTAAGCCGGCTGGAATTGTTTTTTCACGGCAAAATTCAAATTCAGCAAAAAAATTAAAAAATCTTTCGTTTTCTTTGAATGTTGACGCGAATTATAATTTTTTCTCAAAAGATTTTTCCTATTCATCCTGGGGAAATGTTTACGTGCCGGATGAAATTTATTCCGGCGGTTTTAAAGGAAATTATTCTTTAAGCGGAAATGAAAAAAGTATTTCTGTAAAAAAAATGGAAGTTACCGGACCGAACATCGATGTTGACTATTTTGGCTCGTATATTTTTGACGGATTTAAACTTTCCGGAGAGCTTAATGTGAATGCGATGAAACTTCCGAACGGAGTGAATATTTCCACGGAATTTTACATTGATTCCCTTGAAAAAGGTTTTATGGCTTTTGCGCCGCAGCTTATGCTTGACCAGAAGGCTCTGACTGCGCTTCAGCTTTCTGTTGTGCCGGTTCAGGATTCCTTGGATTTTTCTTTTGAAGTTTCCGATTATTTTCATTCAGAGGCGGAAAACGCTGGAACAATAAAAATTGACGGAAGTTATATCGGCGGAACAAAATATTTTCAGGCGAATGTTTCTTCAAATAGAATTTATCTGGACAGCGCGGCACAGACTTTTTCTTATTTTGGAAAAAATCCAGGAAAATCAGCGTTTGGTTTTCTTTCAAGCTACATTTTTAACGGAGAATTTTTTGTTTCAACGGATTTTAATCAGATTTCTTACAATGTTCCTTACGCTTTTGTTGCAAACACTAAAAAAGATGGTCAATTTTTCTACATTTCTTTTGATGGAAACGGTTCTTCATTAAATTTGAACCGGGTTGATTTTGTAAACAACGGAAAACTTGTTCATCTTTCTGGAATTTACGAAAAATCTCCTGACGGCGATGACGCATTTTTTTCCGCAGATTTGAATGTTGATTCAATTCCGTATCATTTTTCCGGGAATTTTATGCCAGGAATTGTTTCTGTCAATGGTGATTACGGCGCTGTTTTTGACTTGAAGAAATCTGAAAATGGAAAAATCTCTGGAAATCTTGCTGCTGAAGGATTTCCTTTTAGCATGAACGGCTCGATTTTTACGCTTTCAACGGACACAAATTTCACTTATTCGGAGGAGGATGGAATCAACGTTCGGATTGCCCGGCTGGAAGCGCTTGAAGCCAGCGGAAAATATTCGTTTAATCCGGCTTTGAATGTCACTGGAAATGTTACAAAGTACGGAGTTTTTCTGGATGCGATTTCTTATTCAGATAAATTTTCGGCGCTTGAAGGAACTTCCGAACTTTTGTGGAATATGAATGGCTCGATGTTTGATTCGGCCAGATTTTCTGCGGCGCTAAAAAATCCTGTTTCAACGGAAGGAATAAATATCTCGGTTGAATTCTCAAATCCGAATGGGGATGTTTTTTCTGTGGAAAATTTAAAGAATTCTTTTTATCTGAATTCGCAGTTTGTTTTCAATAATTTTGGTTTAAGCCGTTTTACCGCGGAAGAAAGCGAGAACAACAGGCTTTCCGCAACGTTGATTCTTTCGGGAATTCCTTCAAATTTGTATGCAGGATTAAATGTTGAAAAACTTTCAATTATGTCAGCAGGAAAAGAAGTTGATGTGAACGGCTCTGCGTTTGTTGAGGAAAAAAATCTTACTGTAGATAATTTTAAGCTTGCGTACAATAATATTTCTTTGGGCAATATTTCGGCTCAGTTTGATTTGAATACTTTTACAGGAGTTGCAGAGGCTGAATTTGACACTGTTCTTGCAAAACAGACGGTTCATGCGCCATTGGAATTTTCAGTTTCTGACACAGTTCTGGATGAGGGAAAATTTTTGCCTTCAGAATTTGCCGCCCGGCTTTCATGTGAAAAAATTTCTGGAACGCTTTTTAAAAAAGAATTTCCATTTAATCTTACAGTTCTTCATTCCGGCGGAGTTACAACGATTTATTCTTCTGAGCTTCAGGGAATTTCCGGCACAATCAGCAATGACGGAAAAATCAATTTTTCTGTTGCGGAGGGTAAACCGCTTCAATTTGCGCTTTCTGGAAATCTAAAAAGTGAGCAGCTGGATATTTCTGTAAAAAATGTAAAGGCTGATGTTGGAAAACTTTTTGAATATCTTGATATTTCCCGTCTGAAAGTATACAACGGAAAACTTAATGGTTCTCTTGCGATTTCGGGGCTAAAGGCCGATCCTGAATTTTTGGGCAATTTTTCTTTGACTCAAGCTGATTTTACGCTTCCAAAAATTGTTTCCCAGCACGTTTTTGTTCCTAGAACACAGATTGTTTTTGACCACAATAAAATCCAAATTCCGATTGCCCGCGGTTATGTAAGAAAGCCGGATAATGTTGTATGCGCTGACCTTAATGTTTATTTTGACCGCTGGTCGTTCAGCCGTCTGGAAAGTCATATCTGGAATCCGGACAATGCGTATATGCCTGGAGATTTTGAGATTCGTCTTGCGCATTTTGTTGGAGATGTAAATCTTGACGTCAATATTGCTTTTGAAGACCATTACCTTGATGTGACCGGTGACGTATTCCTGAAAAAAGTTACAGGAAGCGTAAAAACAAAGGAACTTGCGCTTTCTCCGCCAAAAAGGAACTGGTTTCCGCGCTCCCAGCTGAAGCTTCATTTTGGCCAGCATGTCACATTTATTTTTGATCCGCTTTTGCGTGCTGTTCTTGTGCCGAACACAGTTTTTGGCTTTAAATATGATATGTCAAATGGAGATATGGAGCTGGACGGAGAACTTGCATTCCGTTCCGGTGATATTTCGTATCTTAGCCGAAACTTTTATCTAAAAAATGGTTCAATGCGGTTTAATAGCAATGATCCGACGTTCAATCCGCTTATAAGCGTTCAGGCGGAAACACGAGAACGTGATGATTACGGAAATGATGTGCGGATTATTCTTACCGCGAACAACCAGTATCTTCTGAATTTCAATGCGCAGTTTTCTTCGATTCCTGCAAAATCAGAGGCAGAAATCCGTTCTTTGCTTGGTCAGATTGCAGTTGGTGACTCAGAGCGTGTTAGCTCTCTTATTTTTGCGACAGGCGACTATGCGATTCAGTCAACAATCGGGCGTTCAATAGAGAACAAGTTGCGTGATTTCCTTAATTTTGATATATTGAGCGTTAGAACAAATGTTCTTCAGAATGCGCTTAACTATGGTTTGCTAGACAGAACAGAGAATTCAGAAAATTCTAGTTTCGGATTTGGTAACTTTTTTGATAACTCAACTGTTTATATAGGTAAGTACTTTGGAAGTTCTTTATATGTGGATGCCCTTATGCATTGGTCTTATGACAAGACTAAAGTAGATGATAAATTTACGGCAGGTGGTCTTGTGTTCCGTCCGGAATTCGGTCTGGAAATAGAAGCACCTTTCGGAAATCTCAGATGGAATATGGCACCTGATATAAACGGAATTAGAAATGATAGATTTGTATCTTCGACTTCTGTAACACTTTCATGGAAATTTTCATTTTAGATAAAAGGTGGTGGGTATACTCATGTCCTTGATGTTGAAAAAAATTAAGATTTTGCTTTCAGTAGTTTTATTTTTCTCTTTTGCTTCAGTTTTTGCACAGAATTCTGACAATTCAGATTGGTTCTGGGGAAAAACTGTTTCTGAAATTTCTTTTGAAGGTCTTAGAAGCGTAAAAAAATCTGAGGTTTCAGGTGTTACTAACAGTTTTGTTGGAAAAGTCTTTGATGAAAAATTCTATAACGACATTCTTGACCGCCTTTATTCACTTGGATATTTTGAAGACATTGAGCCTTATGCAAAACATGATCCAAAAAATCCTGAAAAAGTAAATCTCGTCTTTACTGTAAAGGAGCACGCGGTTGTTGCGTCTATCCAGTTCAAGGGAAACAAAAAAATCCGAAATAATGAGCTTCGTGACACAGTTTCAATGAAAACCGGCGATGTTTATATTGAGTCAAATGCGCTTGTTGATGAACGTGCGTTGCGGGATCTTTATATAAAAAAAGGCTATATTGATGCAAAAGTTTCTGTTTCAACAAACGATTCAGAAGAAGGAATTGATGTTACTTTCATTGTGAACGAAGGAAATTCAACAATTGTAAGCCAGATAAATTTTTCTGGGAACACAGTTTTTTCCGCACGAACTCTGAAAAGTAAAATTTCTTTAAAGGAAAAAGGTTTTCTGAAAGATGGCGCGTTCCAGCGTTCTTCTGTGGAAGCCGACAAACAGTCTCTTGTGGCGCATTACATGACAAAAGGCTATATTGATGCCCGTGTAATTGATGTTCTGGAAAATACTTCATACAACGAAAAAAAAGAGCGCGAAGAGATTGCGCTGACATTTGTGATTTCTGAAGGCGCGCAATACACTTACAGCGGACTTACAATTTCTGGAAACGAAATTTTTACAACAGAAAAACTTCTTTCCTATATAAAGTTAAAGAATGGCGAAGTTTTCAATCAGACAAAATTTCAGGAAGGTCTTTCTGGAATAACAAATCTGTATTATGAGAACGGTTATATGTCAAATGAATTCTATCCGACAGTAAACAAGGATTCTGAAAAACGCACGGTAAGTTATGCGCTTTCTATAAAGGAACGCTCGCGTGCGCACGTTGAAAATATTATCATCAAAGGAAATACAAAAACCAAAGAAAATGTAATTCTTAGGGAGCTTCCTATTGAGCCAGGCGATGTTTTTAGCCGCGATAAAATTATGTCCGGGCTTAGAAACCTTTACAACACGCAGTATTTTTCAAGCATTGTTCCAGAGCCTGTTTCCGGTTCAGAAGAAAATCTTGTTGACCTTGTGATTACTGTGGAAGAGCAGAGCACTACATCGCTTCAGTTTGGTATGACTTTTTCAGGAATTGAAGATTCTGATGATTTGCCGATTTCTCTTTACGCGAAAGTTGAAAATTCTAATTTCCGCGGAACTGGAAAATCAATTTCTTCCGGCGTGACAATTGCTTCAAACGAACAGTCTGTTGATTTTGGATTTAGGGAAAACTGGCTTTTTAATCAGCCGATTTCTTTTTCTGAGTCGCTTTCGCTTTACCATTCAAATTCCTATGCACTTGCATTGCGTCAGCTTTCTAACGGTGTTTTTGATGATGACTATTATTATATGAACTATGAATCTTTCGGGGCTTCTCTTGCAACAAGTTTTGGTCGCCGCTGGCTTCCTAGTTTTGCGATTTTTACGCTTTCCGGCGGTATGACAAACTCTCTTACAGACAATATTTATGATGAGTCTTTGCTGGTTCCGATTGATTCCGGTGTGAATAAATTTGCGAATCGTTTAGGTATAAAGAATTCTCTTTTTATGAATGCTTCGCTTGATAACCGCGATATTAACTATGACCCTACAAAAGGTTGGTTCTTTAGCGAGCGTCTTGCCTGGTACGGACTTATTCCAGAGGTTGAAAAGGAATTCTATCTTCGTTCTGATACAAAACTTGAATCATATTTAAAGCTTTTTGATGTTCCTTTATTCAATGGATTTTGGAATTTCAAGATGGTTCTTGCCGCTTACACAGGAATTTCACTTGTTTATCCAGTTCCTGGAACTTTGTTCGGTGATTCCAGCAAAGTGTACATTGACGGTATGTTCAACGGCCGCGGATGGACTGATGTTTACAACGAAACCCGAGGAAAGGCAATGCTTTCTAACCGCGTTGAGCTTAGACTTCCATTGTTCCAGGGAATTCTTGGCGTTGATGGATTCTTTGATGCTGTTGCTGTAAAACAGGAGCCGGAAGATTTGCTGAACAATCTTAAGCTTGATGATTTTTATTTCAGTTTCGGTCCAGGGTTAAGATTCCTTGTTCCTCAGTTCCCATTGCACTTGCTTTTTGCAAATAAATTCCGTGTGATTGACGGAGAAGTCAAATGGGATAGCAAATGGCAGTTTGTTCTTTCATTCAACATGACAAATAAATAAAAAAGGTGGAATATATGAAATTTAAAGGTGTAAAATCAGTTCTTTTTGCTTTGATTTTTGTTGCCGGCTCGGCACTTTCGGCTCAGCAGATAACAAAATTCGGTGTTGTTGATACGGCAAAGGTTTACAACGCTTATTTCAGAAATTCAACTTCTGTCAGAAATTATGAAAAGAAAAAGGCTGATTTTCAGCAGGAAATAAATAAATATACAGAAGAATTGCAGAAGCTTCAGGCTAAAAAAATGGATTATGAAAAAGCTGGAAACGACGCGATGGTTCAGAGAACTCAGGCAGAGATTACAAAAAAAACTGATTTCGTTGTTGAATACACAAACGCAAAGAATGTTGAGCTTGAATCTATGCAGAAAACTCTTCAGGGCTCTGATACTTTTTACAACAATCTGTACGATACTCTTTCAAAAATTGCTGAATCTGGCGGTTACAGTATGATTTTGAGCCTTCAGCAGTCAAATGCGATTTTGTGGTATTCAAATTCAGTTGATATTACAGAACAAGTAATTGCCGAATTGGGAAGATAATTTTGTGGAAACAGATGTAGCACTCACTCCGGTTTTAGAGCAATACGTAAAAATAAAAAGTGAACATAAAAACGAAATTCTTTTTTTTAGGGTTGGCGATTTTTATGAAATGTTCTTTGATGATGCCGGAGAAGTTTCCAGACTTTTGAATTTAACTTTGACTCATAAAGGTGCGGCTCCAATGTGCGGAATTCCGTACCATGCTGCAAAAATTTATATTGCACGCCTTCTTAGGGCTGGAAGAAAAGTTGTAATTTGCGAACAGATTGGCGATCCAAAAGCAAAAGGTCTTACAGAACGCAAGGTTGTTGAAATAATTACTCCAGGAACTGCGCTTGAGTCTGAATATCTTGAAGGAAATTCAAACAATTTTCTTGCAGCATTGGCTGTAACTCATGGCGGAGTTGGTTTTGCGTTTATTGATGTTACAACTGCCGCATTTTCCGCTACAAGCTGGCATTCAAATGAAATGGCGGAACAGTTTCCGAAAGAATTGGGACGCTGTTCGCCCCGGGAAATTCTTTTGCCGCAATCGCTTAAGCAGAACCAGATAATTCAGGATTCCCTTGCGCAATATCCTTCAATGTCGATTTCTTATTATCCTGACTGGGATTTTAATTCAGAGCTTTCCTACAAAAGATTGACAGAACAATTCAAAACGGCAAGTCTTTTGTCTTTCGGGCTGGAAAAAAATTCTGCAGAAGTTGCGCCGGCCGGTTTTCTTCTTGATTATCTTGCAAAAACAACAAATACAGTTGTTCCGCACGTAAAATCAATAAAAGTTTATAAAGACACAAATTATCTTATTATTGATGATTCAAGCCGCCGAAATCTGGAAGTTGTTGCAAATTTGCGCGATGGTTCTCCGCAGTTCAGCCTTCTTGAATGTCTGAATTATGCTGAGACCGCAATGGGAAGCCGTATGATTCGTCAGTGGCTTTTGTATCCGCTTACGGATGTTCAGAAAATCAATGCGCGGCAGTCTCATGTTCAGCTTTTTTATGAAAACCGAAATTTAATGGATTCTGTGCGGGAAGAGATTAGTCCGATTCTGGATGTTGAACGTTTGGCCGGGCGAATTGCAATGGACAGGGCTCATGCAAAAGATTTGCAGGCTTTAAAGGCAAGTCTTGTTGCGTGGCTAAAGGCAAGAAATGAACTTTCTGAATACGATTTTGCTTCAATTGACGATGCTCCTGCTGTTGAAATAATTGATTTGATTCAAAATGCGATTTGTGAAGATCCGGCGACTTCTTTGACGGAAGGAAGAATCATAAAATCAGGCTGGTCAGAGGAACTGGATCATTGGCGAAATGTCCATGATAATTTTGGTCAGATTCTTTCTGATTATGAAAAAGAGGAACGCGAACGCACTGGAATTTCTAACTTAAAAATAAAAAACACGAATGCGTTTGGATATTTTATTGAAATCAGCAAAGGTAAGCTTTCTTCTGTTCCTGCGGATTTTATTATGCGTCGAGCCCTTGTGAATGGCGACCGCTATACAACTGCAAAACTTCAGGAACTTGAGCATGAGCTGAATGAGGCTGGAACTCGAATTCTAGAGCTTGAGCGTGATTTGTTTGTTGAAATCAGAACAAAACTTCACGATTATGTGCCGTATCTTATGCAGACAGCTTCTGAAATTGCTTATACGGATGCGGCTTCTTCTTTTGCAAAGGCTGCGGTTCTGAACAATTGGGTTCGCCCGGATGTTGTTGATTCTGGAATTTTTAATGTGAAGAAAGGTCGTCATCCTGTTGTTGAAAAACATCTGCCTTCTGGAGAATTTGTTCCAAATGATTTGAATATTTCCGCGGAAAAATCGGAGGCAAAGACTTTTTGTCTTATTACTGGTCCGAACATGGCCGGAAAAAGCACTTTTTTGCGTCAGAATGCGTTGATTGCTCTTCTTGCGCAGACAGGTTCGTTTGTTCCTGCTGAATTTGCGGAAATCGGTGTTGTTGACAGAATTTTTTGTCGCGTTGGTGCAAGCGATAATCTTGCGCGCGGTGAATCGACTTTTCTTGTTGAAATGACAGAAACTGCAAATATTTTGCGTTCCGCAACAGAAAAATCTCTGGTCATTATGGATGAGGTTGGGCGAGGAACAAGCACGGAAGATGGACTTTCGATTGCATGGGCTGTAAGCGAATATCTTTTGAACAATATAAAATGCCGTACTTTGTTTGCAACGCATTACCATGAATTGACTAGAATTGAGCATAAAAATCTTGAGCTTCTTTGCATGGAAGTTTCTGAGCAAGGTGAATCTGTTACTTTTTTGCGGAAGATAAAGATCGGCGCAAGTGAGAATTCTTATGGAATTCATGTTGCAAAACTTGCCGGTGTTCCTGAGATTGTAATAAAACGTGCTAATGAGATTCTTTGTCATATTCAAGATGTTGCTGAAAATAAGCCTGTTCTGGATGAAATTCCAGAGTACAAAGAAACTGAATCTGTAAAACAGAATCCGATTGCGCCGGGTCTTTTTAGTGACGAGGAAATTGTTCTTGATGAAATTCTCTCTGCAGATCCGGATAATATGACACCACTTGCGGCTCTTCAGTCTATTTCAAGATGGAAAAAAGCGCTTTCTGGAAGATAATTTTTGTGATTCATTTCAGTTTTTGATTTTTATTTGCTATATATAAGTGTGAACAAAATTATTTTCGGAATTCAGTCTGTTGTGCAAAGGTTTGGTCGTTCTGTTTTTTCATTTTTTGCAGGTGGAAGCGAATGTATTGTCTGCGGAAATGATTCAGGACTTCTGCCTGTGTGTGCAGATTGCCGGAATAAATTCTTTGCGGTAAAACCTGTTGGCGTTGGAGTTTGTAAATTCTGCGGCAAGGAACTTATTTCTGAAAACGATGTTTGTATGGAATGCAGGAAAAATGTTCTTATGAAACATTTGGACGGTGCTTTTCCACTGTTCTCGTATCGTTTGTGGAATACAAGTTTGTTGTGCAGGTGGAAACTTGAGGACGAACGGATTTTTTCTGATTTTCTTGCAGAACTGGTGAATGAAAGGTTAAGTCAGATTTGGAAGAAGTTAGGAGAATTTGTTGTGGTTCCGGTTCCGCCTAGACCGGGAAAAATAAAATCCAAAGGCTGGGATCAAGTAGATGAAATAAGTCAGATTCTTGAATTCAGGTATAATTGGAATGTCAGAAGAATTTTGTGCCGGCATACTAATGTTGAGCAGAAGACTCTTGAACGCAGTCAAAGAATGGAAATGATCGGGAAAGCTTATTCTTTGAACGCAGATGTGAAAATTGTGCCGGAAGTTGTTTGTCTTGTGGATGATGTTCTTACCACGGGAAGTACAATAGAATCTTGTGCTGAAAAATTGAAAGAGGCAGGATGCAAAAAAGTGTTCGCTGTAGCTTTGTTTTCTGTAGACCGCTAATGCGGCAGATGGAGCTAATTAATTGCAAAAAGGGATTTTTCATAGTATGCTTATTGTAGAGGATTTTATGGATACTGAAGATTCGCAGATACAGTTAGTTACGTTCCGTCTTGGAAACGAGTTATATGGTGTGGATATTATGTCTGTAAAAGAGATTGTAAGAATTCAGCCAATTCGTCCTATTCCAAATGCTCCAAATTATATGGTTGGAATTTTAAACCTTCGCGGTGAAATTATTCCGATAATAGATCTTCATCGGCGTTTTAATATTGCTTTTGCAAATGGTGAAGATGAACTTGATGAGCTTGAAAGCGGATTTATAATTTTAAATATTGATGGAAATCAGCTTGGTATAATAATTGACCGGGTTTCAAGAGTTGCAACGGTGAATTCTTCTGAAATTCAGGCAGCTCCAAGAATGTCTGGTGGAATAGGCAGCGAATATATAAGAGGTGTTGTCAGAAATGATAACGGCTATCTGATAATTTTGGATATTGTCAGGTTGTTTAATCCGAAGGAACTTCAAAAAATTGTAGGAAATTTTTAAATACTTGAAAAATGATTCAGACTTTTAGTACAACAATTCGACGTAAAGAAATGGATGCCGTGCTCACTTGTATGGTTGATGAGCGTATTGGACCAGGCGAGCTTAATGGCAGATTTATTCAGACTGTAAAAGATTTTTTTGGATGTGACGGTGCGGTTGCGTTAAGAAATCCTGCATCTGCTTTGAAATATGCATTGCGTTCGATGGATTTTAAATCTGGAGAATCTATAATGATTTCAGCTCTTGCTCCAGCATGGCATTATCAGGCGATTGTTGATTTGGGCTACAAACCAATTATTCTTGATGTTGATGAAAATTCAGGACTTGTAAATGCAGAGCTTGTGAAAAAAGGAATAGAAAAGGGCGGAAGACTTCTTTTGCTTCATGAATCAATGGGAATTCTGCCGGAAATTGATGAAATAAATGCGCTTGGAATTCCAGTTATCGAGGATGTTTCAAAGAGCGCGGGCGCTTTTTTTCCTACATTTGATGAGAATAATAATCCGATTGAAGGGCGAAAGTCAGGCTCTTTGGGTGTTTTTTCAATTCTTGGTCTGGAAGAGCGGGATGTTATTACTGCTGGCGGAGGTGCGGTTCTTATGGCTCCAAACCGCCGCGAATGGATTGTGCTGAAGAAATTTGTTGAATCAATGCCTAGAACTGAATTGCTTCCAGACTTGAATTGTGCGTTGGGATGGGTTCAATTGAAAGAATTTAAGCACAATGAACTTATGAGAAAGAAAATTTTCGCTTTGTATCAGCGTGCTTGCATGAGTGGAAGACACAAGATGTTTATCCGTGGCTCTGGGGCTATTATTCCGGTGTCAAAAGGAGTTTCTGCAGTTGCTGCTCCTAAGAATGAATCTGAAAATTCTTCTGAGGAAACTTATGATTACAGTTCAACTATGTGCTGTTTTCCGCTGATTCTTACAACTTCATTCAAGGACATAAAGCAGTATGCCGCAAAAAAAGATATTGAAATTTGTCAGGCTTACGAGGATTCTGTAATGGCTTTAAAACAGGAAGAGATTTCTTCGGACTGCATAAAGGCAAAATCTTTGTATCTACGCTGCGCTTTATTTCCACTTTATCCGCGGCTTACTCATTCTCAGGTCGCTAAAATAGTGAAAGTTTTGGGAACTTTGCCATAAAGAATGAAAAATTGCCTTATAATTGTAAACACTCACAAAAAAGAATCTCAAGAAATGGGTCATTTTATTTCTGAATACCTAAAAAGAAAAAAAATTGATTCAACTATTTTTTCTTTTGATGGATTTTCAAAGGCGGAAAAATTTGATAATTCAAAGGATAATCCTTTTTTATCTGCTGATTTTGTAATAACTCTTGGTGGCGATGGAACTGTTCTTTTTGCGGCACGAGGTTGTGTTGAGCAAGGAATTCCTGTTTTTCCGATAAATTTTGGTGAATTCGGATTTATAGCCAGCATTCAAAAAGATGAATGGAAATGCGAGCTTGATTCATTTTTGAAAGGAAAAGTGAATATTGTTGAGCGGAACATGCTTCAGGCGGTTGTGATAGATGGAAAATCTGGGAAAGATGTTTATTCAGGAATCGGGTTGAACGATATTGTTATAAGCGCAAAAATGGCGAGCCGTACAATTCTTATGGGCGTTGATTTTAATTATGTCAGTCTTGGACAATTTAAGGCTGATGGAATTATTGTCTGCACAGCAACTGGTTCTACAGCGTATTCGTCTTCTGCTGGTGGACCTATCGTTGATCCGACGATGGATGCGATTATTCTTACACCGAAAAATTCATTTTCTCTTTCTAGCCGTCCTTTGGTTTTGAATCCGCACGGTGAACTTGAGATAAAAATTCTTCCTTCACGGGAATCTGATATTATAATTACACTTGACGGTCAAAAACCTTTTGATATTCACGAAGGTGATTGCATAAAAATCCGTCAAATTTCAAAAAAAGTAAAACTTGTAGGCTGCACGGCTGAACGTTTTTACGAAGCTCTTCAGTCAAAGCTGAACTGGTCAGGAGGTCCTCATGCTTGAAGATCTTTCAATAAAAGATTTTGCAATTATTGAAAATGAACACATAGAATTTTCAAATGGTTTTACAGTTCTTTCTGGTGAAACTGGTGCTGGTAAATCAATTTTGATTGGCGCTCTTTCGTTTCTTCTTGGTGGAAAAGCGGATGTGAACCAAATTCGTTCTGGTTGTCATGAGGCTCAGGTTTCAGGAACTTTTTTTCTTGATTCGAATGAAAATCCAAATCCTGCTATTGAATGGCTGAATGAACATGGAATTGAAACTGAAAACAATAGAATTCTTTTGCGAAGATATATCCGTGACAATGGACGTGCTGGTGCATGGATTGGTTCAACGCCTGTAAATCGTGCGGACTTGGCGGATTTTTCTTCATTTTTGGTTGATATTCACGGTCAGCACGAGCATCAGTCGCTGATGCGTGTTCCAGAACACAGAAAATTTCTTGACGCGCGTGCGGGAATTGTGCCGGAAGTAAACGCTTTTACCGCGTTGTATATGGAACTTGTTGAAAAAAGAAAACTTCTTGCCCAGTTAAATTCTTCGGATGCTGATAGAGCCAGAAAAATTGATATGTATAATTTTGCGGTGAAGGAAATTGAAGACGCAAAGTTGAAACCTGAGGAAGATGTGCAGCTTGAAGAAGAGGAGAACAGACTTTCTTCTTATGAAAAACTTTTTGAAGGCGTCGATTCAATCCGGAATATGCTGGATGGTGGTGAAGAATCAGTTGTTTCATTGCTGAAGAAAATCCGTCGTGAAAGTCAAAATATTTCTTCGCTGGATAAAGCTCTTTCAAATCTTGATACAAGAATTGAATCTGCATTTTATGAGCTGAACGATATTTCCGAAGAATTTGGAGCGTATGCGAATAAACTTGTTTACGATCCTTCTCATCTTCAGGAAGTGCAGGACAGGCTTTCTTTAATTTATAATTTGAAGAAAAAATATGCTTCCAGTCAGAGTGCGCCTTTAAAAGAAGTTTTTGACTATTATGAAAATGCCCAGAAATCGCTTGAGCAGCTTGGCGCTGGTTCAGAAAACAAGGAAGAGCTGATAAAATCCGTTTCTGAGCTGGAGAAAAAAGTTTATCTGGCCGGAAAAAATCTTTCAGAAAAACGTCGCGCCACAGGAGATAAACTTGCTTCAGAAGTTGAATCTCTTCTGAAAAATCTTGGAATGAACGGAACCCGTTTTGCGGTAAGCATTACTGCTAAGCCTGGTGATGAACTCGAACAAAAATGCGGACCTTATGGTTTTGACAATATTGAATTTCTTATCAGTGCAAATCCTGGTTCTCCGCTGTTGCCACTTGCTAAAATTGCTTCAGGCGGTGAAATTTCCCGCGTGATGCTTGCGCTTAAAACAATTTTTGCGCAGAATGATCCTGTTCAGACTCTTGTTTTTGATGAAATTGATACTGGAATTGGCGGAGAAGTTGCTGTTGCCGTTGGTTCTCACATGAAAGCCCTTGCAAAAAATCGTCAAATTTTCTGCATTACACATCTTGCCAGTATTGCGGTATATGCCGATAATCAGATTAAGATTGAAAAAGGTGTTGCAGAAGGACGGACTGTTTCCAATGTTCATCCGATTCAAGGAGAGGAACGTGTTGCGGAAATTGCACGGATGCTTTCTGGTGATGCAGATTCTGCGGCTTCCATTGAACACGCTAGGGCAATGCTTGAAAAATATTCAGGGGGATTTTAATGGCAAAAATTTCAGAATCAACACGGCTTGAATTTGCGGAGACAATAAAACCATATCAAAGTAAAATCATAGCGATTCTTGCAAAAGAAAAAACGACTTTGAACAGCATAAATGGAAACGCTCCTGATTCTTGCTACAAAAAACTTATGCTTTGTGATGATATGATTTACGTGGCTTCCCTTTATATGGCGCAGAACAGTCTTTCCTTGAAAATTCTGGAAGTAAAAAATAATGATGCGCTAAATGAGGCAAGAAAAATTCTCTATAAAGCAATAATTTATCTAGAAGAGCTTGTTACAAACATAATTGATGTTCCATATTCAGAACTCGCAAAATATCATGAGGCAATAAAAGACAAGACAATTCAGGAGCGCTATTATCTTATCCGGAAACTTGGACTTGCGATAACCTTGCTGGAAGATGCTTTTGGCGATAATTCTAAATGGAAATGGTCTTTTGTTGAGCTAAAAGGGCGATTTGCTGTTGTTGCAAAAAATTTGATTGATATGAGAAGTGCTGTAAAATCTTATTTCAATCCAAATGATGAAGATTATGAAACTACAGTTCTTTATATCCGTTTGATTGGAAAACTTCTTGATTCGTCTGCGGCCGGTTACCGTGATAAGTATGAACTTTCAACGCGCCGAATCGATGATATGCGCAATGCCATAAAATTTCTGCTTGCGCGCCATAAGCTTGCTCTTGCAATTGGTGACAAGAATATTGCGGAAGAAATAAAAAAGAAGGCGATTGTCTGGAAAGAGAAGATGGACTCTGACCAAAAATCGGGTTCAAGCCGCTAGCAGGAAAATAAAATGTTCAGTCAGAAATTTGCGCTAAAACTTTTTGAAGGCTTTTCCATTCAGAGGTGGACTGATTTGGTTCGACCTTTTGACCTTGTTGAAATGGATAAAGCAGCCGAAAAAATGGTTCTTGGTTATATCATTGGAAAATATGAGGAAAATAAAGGAAATTTTATTGACTGGACATGGATGATTTATGCCTCATTATTCGATTTGCTTTCAAAAATTGCACTTTGTGATATAAAAGCACCTGTTCTAGATATGTTGAAGCGTGAATACACGCAGGAATATCTTCATTTGAATGAATGGGTTCTGAAACTGTATAAGCCTTTGCTTTGCGACAAGGAACTTTTTTCAAAATTTACAATTTATACAGGTCAGAAAGCTGGGCAAATCCCGATTCCAGAAAAATCACGGCTTGCCTACAGAGTTTTTTCCGCGGCAAATAAATTTGCAACTCTCCGTGAACTTCAAATGCTAAAAACAGTGAATGAGACGGAACGTCTTGAGCAAATAAATCGTGAACTTCAGGAGCAAATTCAACATTATCTTGACCTTGCCGGAATGCAAAATCTTGTGACACATCAGCGCTCGTACTCTTTGCTTTTAAAAATTGAACAGCTTCGTTTTCAAATCCGATGGAATCAGACTCCGCGGGTTCCTAAAACTTCAGTTCTTGGGCATTGCTTTTTTGTTGCGGTTTTGACTCTTCTTCTTTGCCGCGAAAGTGGCGTAAAAATGACCGAAAAAAGAATAATAAATAATTTTTTTACAGGACTTTTTCATGATTTGCCGGAAGCTGTTACGCGCGATATTATTTCTCCTGTAAAGCAAGCTACAGATGAACTTCCGAATATTGTAAAAAAAATTGAAGATGAAATTGTGAGCAAAGAATTGGTTCCGCTTATGGAGCCGTTTTTTGCTGATGAGCTTATGTATTTTACAAGCAACGAATTTGCAAACAGAATAATAAATTCAAAACATCAGACTGAAGTTGTTTCATGGGAAGATTTGAACAGAAACTTTAATTCTGCGGAATTTTCCCCAGTGGACGGAAAAACTGTTCGTATTGCAGATCATATTTCTGCACTTATGGAAGCGGATATTTCGATAAAACACGGAATTACTTCTGATCATTTAAAGTTCGGGCGAAAAAATATGCTTGAAAATTATCCGGTTGGAAAAATCATAAACGGAATTGATGCAGGAAAAATTTTCAAGGAAATCTCTGGAACTTAAAATCTGGATTTTTATGATTTTCTTCTTTTTATCAGGTAATGATGTTCAGAAAATCTGCCGATAATGAAAGTATGAAAATTTCAAAGATGTTAAAATCAGTCAATATTGCATTTATTCTTTTTTCGTTGTGTTGTTTCAGTTTGTCTGCTGATTCATCTTATATTGTAAAAAAAGGCGATACACTTTATTCAATAAGCAGAAAATATCAGATTACAGTACCTGAACTTAGGGCTGCAAATAATCTTTCAGAAAACGATGTTTTAAAAGTTGGAGTCAAGCTTGTCATTCCTTCTGCGGATATTGAAAATGCGGCTGCTCTTTCTGCCTCAAAAACATCAGAAACGAAACCGAATGTTTCTTCAAAATCTGCGACTTCTTATATTGTTCAAAAAGGCGATACATTGTATGGAATTGCAAGAAAATATAATATAAAACTTAATGAACTTCTTTCCTTGAACAATCTGGATAATTCTTCAACAATAAAAATTGGACAGAAAATTCTTGTGCCGGCTGGAAGTTCTTCTTCTGCTTCAACAGTTGCTTCTGGCACTGGAACAAATTCCACAAAAACTCAAGTTCCTGCAAAAACTGAAAAAAATCCTTCTTCTGCAGGTTCTTCAGGAACTAAAACAAATTCTGCATCGACTGCTGTTTCTTCTCAAGGTGTTTCCTGGCCTCTTTCAAATCCTGTTGTAAAAAATATAAGCGGAAAGGTTAGTGGCGTTCAGCTTACAGGAAAAGATAACGAATCCGTTGTGGCTGTGCGTGAGGGAACTGTAATGTATACAGGTGTTTACCGCGGTTTTGGTGAGGTTATATTTGTCCAGTCAAAAACGGGGCTGATTTATTCGTATTCCGGGTTGAATAAAGTTTCTGTTAAAAAAGGTGATTATGTTGTTTTTGGAGCAGAGATTGGAAAAACTGGTCGCGGAAATGATTCAAGCATAAAATTTATGGTTTTCCAGAATGGAATGCCTATAAATCCGGCATCAGCTCCCCGCGGATAAATTATTTCTGCTTATCTGCGCTGACTTTTATAAGTTCAAGAAAAATATTTCCGCAAATTTTCGCATCATCATAGGCTCTGTGGGCAGCATTTATATTGATATTGAAAAAATCTGCCAAAAATGGCTGGTTATATTTTGAAAGTTCTGGCAGCGCCCATCGGGCAAATCCCAAAGTATCTATAATCTGATTCTTGTTTTCTTTCATTCCTGCCCGTGCAAGTTCTGCCTGGAAAAAGCGCATATCAAAATGTGCGTTATGCCCGACAATTATTGTATTTTTTATAAAATCACAGAATGAAGGCAGAATTTCTTTTATGACAGGCTGATTTTTTACCATTTCGTCTGTTATATGGCTTATTTCTACACATTCAGAAGGGATTTGTGTTTCAGGATTTATTAAAGTGTTGAAAGTTGATATGCATCCATTGCAATTAAATTTTACCGCCCCAATTTCAATTATTCTGCAGGTTTGGCAGTTGAGGCCGGTTGTTTCGGTGTCAAAAGCGACAAATGTTTCGCCTGATTTTACAAGACGAAACATTTGCCGGTAATCCTTTAGGATTTTATTTACTAGCGGCATCAAGAAGTTCGTTTATGTCAGAAGTTATTTTGTCACAAAGTGCAGACGCTTCTTTTTTTGCTTCAGCAAGTGCTTCGTCTGTTGAACCATTTACATCAGTTCTAGTATTGATATAGAACTTGATTTTTGGCTCTGTTCCAGATGGGCGTGCAGAAACTATTGTTCCACCTTCAAGGAAGAATTGAAGAACGTTGCTCTTTGGAAATGAAAGTGCGGCTTTTTCAGAAGGATTTGCAGGATTATATTCTGTTGAAGTCTGAATGTCGCGGATTTTAAGAACTGTTTTTCCAGCCAAAGTCTTAAGTCCTTCATTGCGGAGCTTAGACATAATTCCTGCCATTGTTGCAACTCCAGCTGAACCTGGAAAATTCTTTGAAATAGCACGGTCTTCGAAATATCCGAATTCTTTGTATAAATCATCAAGGTGCTCAAGGATGCTCTTGCCTTTTGAACGCCAGTACATTGTCATTTCTGCGCACATTGCAGCGGCCGAAACTCCGTCTTTATCCATAACTTCTGTTTCAACTTTATAGCCATAAGATTCTTCAAGACCGAAAACGTAATGACCGATTCCTTTTGCTTCTCGTTCTGCTTCGATTGCAGCAATCCATTTGAAGCCTGTAAGACATTCAAGCATTTCAACACCGTATTTTTTACAGATATAATCACCAAATGGAGAAGTTACAATTGAACGGATGCAGTATGAGTCAGCAGGAAGTTTTCCGAGTTCTTTTCGTGTAAGGAAAATATAATCCATCAAAAGACCGCCCATCTGGTTTCCTGAAAGAAGAATGAAATTTCCGTCTTTGTCAGGGAATGCAGTTCCAAATCTGTCTGAATCCGGGTCTGTAGCCATTACACAGTCAGCTTTTGTTGCTGTTCCGAGCTCAACAGCCATTTTCATAGCTGGTTTTTCTTCTGGATTTGGTTTTTCTACAGTAGGGAAGTTTCCATCTGGATTTCTCTGTTCTGGAACAGTTTTTACAGTAAGGCCAAGATCACCAAGAACTTTTTCAACATGCATTGCACCAGTTCCGTGGAGCGGTGTGTAAACGACATTTACATTTTTTGCATATTCCTTGATAAGTTCAGGGCGGAAAAGTTGTTCCTTGCACATTGCCCAGTATTTTTCATCAACTTCAGAGTCAATAAGAACAAGTTTTCCAGATTTTATTGCTTCTTCCTTTGAAATTGTCTTTACGCTTTTTACTTTGTTTACTTCTTCTACAATTCCAACATCATGCGGTTCAATAACTTGTGCTCCGTCATTCCAGTAAGCCTTGTATCCGTTGTAAATTTTTGGATTGTGTGAAGCTGTTACAACAACACCTGTGTCAGCCTTGAAGTAACGGATTGCATAAGAAAGTTCCGGTGTAGGGCGAAGTCCTGTGAAAAGATATGCTTTTATTCCGTTTGCTGCAAAAATCAACGCTGTCGCTTCGGCAAAAACATCAGAATTTTTTCGGCTGTCGTAAGCAACAACTGCGCTTAAAGTTCCGGCTTTTGCTTTTTCTGGAAATGCCTTGATTACATAATTTGCAAGTCCCTGTGTTGCAAGATTGATTTCAAGCGTGTTCATGCGGTTTGTTCCGCCACCCATGATTCCGCGCAGTCCGCCTGTTCCGAATTCAAGTGTGCGGTAAAAACGGTCTTCAAGTTCTGTAAAATCTTCTTTTGCAATAAGTTCTTCAACTTCTTTTCGGAAGCGTTCATCTTTTTCTGCTGCAATATATTCTTTTGCTCTTTTAAGGATTTCTGCCTTGTCCATTATTTAAAATCTCCTGTTGAAAATCAGTCAAAAATAATTCATTAAAACTATACAGAATTTTCAATTATTGTAAAAGGCTTTTGAAAAACTTTTTTATTATGAAATTTTATCCATATTATATTTTGTTGTTTTTGCGTGGATTATCTGATAAAATATCTACAATGAATAGCAACGCGTTTGATTATGGTTCATTTTCAGTGGTTCACAAGCCGAGTTCCGAAGGAAAAATTCCATTTGAATTTCCGGGAGAATTTAAACCTGTTGTTTTTACAGAAAAACAGAAAAAGCAGTTCAGAAAATTTGCATTAAAAGCTGAAGAAATCAATGAGAAAAAAGAACGCATTGCAAGAAAACAGGCTCTTCGCAGTCAGATTCTGGCGGAAAAACAGCGCAAAAAAAAGGAACTTGAATCTTCGCGGGTAAAACATCCGATTGGTGTAAAACTTATCAGCATTATTTCTGCGATTGTTGTTGTTTCTTTGGGCGGACTTGCGTGTCTTGTTGCTGGATTTGTAAGCAAAGACACAATTCAGACGGCGCGGCAAAACAATTTTGTAATAAATTCAAGAATGGCTTCTGAACTGGAAAACCGGATTGACAATGTTGTTTCTACTGTCTCAACATTTGTTGAACTTGTGAAAAATGCAGAAAACGAAGGAAATAAGACAGCCGCAAAAGAATTTTCTTCAGGATTCTTTAAGAAAAATCCTGAAGTTATTGCGATTGTGCTTCCTGCGTCTAATTCAACATTTGTTAATTTCCAGTTTTTGGGCGAAAATGAGCTTGATGAATCTATTGTCAATTCTTATATTTTGTCGGAAGATGAAAGCATTTTGAGTGCGGTTCAAGGAAATTTCGTGACGCAAAATGCTTCTCCGTTTTTTAATGTGCCGGTTCTTGCGTTGTTTTATCCGGTTTTTGACCAGAAAGATGAAAATTCTGTTGCGGTTTTGTTTTCTGCGGAAAAAATTGTTGAGACTTTTTCTTCTGAAAGCATAAATAAATCTCTTTTTGTAAATGAAAACGGAATCGTTCTTGTTTCCTCTGATGTAAAGGAAACAATGAGCGCGGCAGATTTTGGAAAAAGTCAAGTTGTGCAGGAGATGCTTAAAAGCAAAGATTTGAGCACTCAGCTTGGAAACCGGCAGAATGATTTTTCGGATGCGGAAACCTTTAAGAATTCAAATAATAAAAATGTAAAATATATCGGTGCGTTCAACAAGATTGGAAAAGGTAATGCCGGTGTTGTGACTGTTGTTCCAACCCATAAAATTCTTGAGGAAACCAGAAAAATCACAATGCTGATTGCTTTGCTTGCGGTTGCGATTCTTGCAATTGTAATTATGATAATCTGGTTTTTCTCAAAAACGATGAGCGTTCCTTTAAAGCAGCTTACTGCAGTTGTAAATCAAATCAATAAAGGTGATTTTAACACAGAGCTTTTTGGCAATTTAAAGACTCGTGGACATGATGAAATTGGTGTTCTTATAAAAAGTACAAAAAACGAGCGTGAGATTTTAAATACTTTCACAAAACTTACAAATAAAGGCGTAACGCAGGCTATTATCAGAAAAGAAATTGACTTTGAGCCTCATTTGAAAGATATAACAGTCTTTTTTAGCGATATTCGTGGATTTACCGCAATTTCCGATAGTTTCAAAAAAAAGTTCGGCGACCGCAGCGCGGCGGAAATCATAAATTTTCTGAATGATTATATGAGTCGTATGGTAAGCTGCATAAAACGTACTGGTGGAACTGTCGATAAATTTGAAGGCGACGCGATTATGGCTTGCTGGGGCGTTTTGCGTCAGGAGCCGCTGGATTGGGAAAAACTCCCGGATGAAGATCCTAAAAAAATTGAGTTAAAGGCAAAACATGATGAATATGTAAAGGAAGATGCTTTGTCCGCGGTTAAGGCTAGCCTTGCAATGCGTTATTCGCTTATGGAATACAACAAAGAGGCTGAGCAATTCTCAAAAGCACACGCAAATGATTCTGATTCAGTGTATAAGCCGCAGATAAAAATCGGGCGTGGAATAAATTCCGGGCGCGCGACTGTAGGATTTATGGGTTCTTATGACAAGATGGAATTCACTTCGATTGGAGATGCCGTAAATTTGGCTAGCCGAACAGAATCTTCAAATAAACCGTGCGGAACGGATATGCTTATCACAGAAGACACTTTTAATATTCTAAAAAAAGATTATATAAAATGCGAAGAAAATAATTTTTCAATAAAACCGGAAAATCTTGCGGATGAAATTGTTGTTGAAAAAATTCCGGTTGGATTTGAAGTAAAAGGAAAAGGAATTCAGCATTTTTATGGCGTTGTAAATATGCCGAATTTTGATATTTCAGGATTTTTTGAAGAAATTCAGCCAGGATTTGTCATTGATTCTGACTGTGAAAAAGTTCTTGGTCCGAAAGGTCCTAAAACTATTGCAGAAGTGCGTTCTTTGCTTGGAATTGAAACGCCGGATTTTGAAAAGGTGAACTTAAATGAGGAAGAAAACAAAATTCAAGTCGCATCTAAGTGATTTTTTTATAGTTTTAGTTTGCCTTTCTGTTTGTGCGGTAAGTCTGTATTTTTTCTGGCGGGAACTTAATCATTCAACTGTACGAAATGACAAAGAAAAGATTGCGACCATTTATTTTAAACAAAAAATAGCGCAGCGTCAGTTTGATGATAGCGTTGTTTGGGAACGGCTTTCTCAAAATTCTCCTCTTTACAACAAAGACACGATTTATACTTCAGATTTTTCGCAGGCGATTGTAAAATTTAATGATGGAACCCAGCTTGAGCTAAATGAGAATACAATGCTCAAACTTTCATATTCAGAAAAAGGCGTTGAAATAAATGTTTCTGGCGGAGATATTCAGATTGACGGTTCAAGGTCGAAAAGCAAAAAAGAACTTGCGGTTTCGATGCAAAATGGAACAACTGTAAAATTGGATTCAGGTAGTACAGTTTCATTGAAATCTGATGCGGCGAGCGGTGTAAATAATATCGAAGTTCAAGGTGGAACTGCAAAAATTGAAACAAAAAATGGAGATTCGGGAAAAATATCTTCAGGAGAAAGCATAAATATAGAAGAAACTGGAGCGACTTCCAAAAATCCGATAACAGTTACTTCTATCTCAAAAAATCTGAATCTTTTAAAATTTGATGAAAAGGAAATTCCTGTAAAACTTGAATGGAAACTTTCTGAACAAGAAAAAAATCAGAAAGTCATTGTTCAAATTTCTGCCGCAAAAGATTTTTCAAAAATTACAAAGACTTACACGCCTTCTGGCGACAATATTGAAATTCCCGCTTCTTCAGGAACTTTTTACTGGCGAATTTTTACAGAAAATGAAGAAGATAAACCTGCTGTTGGAAAAATTTCTGTAAAAAATGTAGCTCCAGTTGAAATTATTTCGCCGGCCGCAGCTTCTGAATTTCGCTACAGAAACAATTTTCCTTCCATTTTATTAAGCTGGAACGGAAGTGAATATGCTGACCATTATAAAATTGAAATTTCCACTTTGCGCGACATGAAAAATATTATTTTTTCGGAAACTGTGAATGGAAATTCCTTTTCGGTAAAAAGTCTTTCCGCCGGGGAATATTTTTGGCGCGTAACTCCATTTTTTGCATTGAATGACACAGGTTATGCTTCTCCTAGCGAAGTAAAATCGTTTTCAGTTGTAAAAAATGAACAGATAAAACCGCCGGCTCTTTCTATTCCTGTTGACGGCGCAAAATTGACGTATACAGATTCTGCTTCAAATTCATTTGATTTGCAGTTTGCCTGGAAATCAGAGATAAAAAATGCGGAATTTAATTTTGAAATTTCAAGGGATAAAGATTTCTCGGATATTTTCTATTCAGAAAAGATTGAAAATTCCACTTTTTTAAAGAAAAATCTGGGAATTTTTTCTTCTTGGGCAATTCCCGATGGAACATATTTTTGGCGTGTTGTTCGCATTTCTGGAGAGCCGGATGATGTAACACCACAGTCAAATATTCAGTCATTTTCAATAAAAAAAATTGCCGCAGATAAAAATCGGCTTGTTTATCCGCCTGAAAATTTTTCTGCTGAACCAGAACAGCTCTTGAATACAAAATTTGTGTGGAAACTTGCTGATGATTTTAAGGATGAATCTTCAACGAGCGTTCTTCAGATTTCAAAAGAGAAAGATTTTTCAAAAATTGAAGTTGAGAAAATGATTTCAGCTAAAGAAAATCTTGAAAAACTTGATGATGTTGATTTGCCTTCTGGAATTTATTTTTGGCGCGTTGGAGTTGAATCAAAAAACGGTGAAAAAATTGGTTTTTCAGATTCTAGGACTTTGAATATTCTGAAAAAACTTTCGCTGCCGGAAGTAATTTTGCCAAGTCAAAATTCAATGTCGCTTACTTATGCTGAAAAATCTTCTCATTTTGTGTGGAAAAATTCTGATGGCGCAGATTACTACAATATAAAAATTACTGATAAAAACGGAAAAATTATCGCGGAAAAATCTGGAATAAAAGAAAATTCCGCAAATTTTGTGCTTCCACCTGAAAAATATAATGTTTCTGTCCAGGCTTTTTCAGAGGAAACTGTGGTAAGCCCAATGCGTGCAAGTTCTGTTTCAAATGTTTCGTTTGCGCTTAGAAATCCAGTTCCGGTTGAGTTGATTTTTCCAAATTCACTTGAAAAAATTGATGGACTTTCTGCAATAAGAATGCCAACCGTTTTTTTATGGAAGAATGAGATTGATATTCATGCAAAATCCGAATTTGTTTTGTACAGAATTTCTTCAGATGGAACAGAAAAAAAAGTTTATTCGGTTTTGAATCCAAAAAATGAAGTAAAAATCGAGCGCCTTACTGAAGGAAATTACCGCTGGCAAATTTTGGCAAGCACCGCAGATGGAATTCCGTTGGATTCTTCAAAAAATACTTTTTCTGTTTCAAAAATTCCATTGCTTCAGAATGTAACGCTTTTGCAGCCGGAAAATAATTTTGTGATTGGAAATTCGTATTTAAAAAATAATAGATTCATAACATTCAGCTGGAAAGAAATTTCTGGCGCAACAGATTATAAATTTGCCTTGTACCAGAAATTTGCAGACGGAAGTGCAAAATTGATTTATTCAGAAAATACAGAAAAAACTGAAATTCAAATAAAAAAGCAGAATTTTGATATTGGCGATTTTGAATGGTCGGTTTCTGCATTTTGTCATGCAAAAGACGGATATGAAGAGCAGCACAGCCGAGTTTCAACTGGAATTTTTAAAATCAGAGTTGAACTTCCAGGAAAAATTCGCCTGATAAAACCGGGGAAAATGTATGCAAAATAAGTTTTATTTTGTGAAAAGACTGAAATTCCTCTTGTTTTTGCTTGTAATCATTTTTCAAGCATCTTTATTTTTTGCCCAGTCAGATAAAAATTCAAAAACTAATCCTTTTGAACAGAAAATTCAATGGGAAGATGATGAAAACGCTTCTGAATACAATGTTGAAATCCGTAATTCAAAAACTGGAAAAACTTATAATTTTGAAACTGAGGAAAATTTTATAAATCTCAATCTTCCGGCTGGTGTTTATGAGTATAGGGTAACTGTCTTAAATACTTTTGGTCGAATCCAAAGCACGAGCGAATGGTCAACTTTTGAGATTTTTCAGGCAAAAATTCCAGAAATCGTAAAAACTCAGGAAAAATCGGTTGTGCCATCTGGAGAAAATGAAAAATTTTCAATTAATGTTGATATAAAAAATGTGAATGAAGATTCTAGCGTTTTCCTGATAAATGAGAAAACAAGTCAAATTGTAAAAGGCGAGCTGATTTTGCAGGCCTCATCGGGCGGAACAAAGGCTCTTAAGGCAGAATTTCCAAAAGTTTCAAATGGCGAATGGAAACTTCGTGTTGAAAATCCTCTCGGTCAAAAATCAGAATCAAATTCCATTGATATTGTAGACCAAAAGACAGAAGAAGCGCGACTTGCCGCAGAAAAGGCAGAGCAGGAACGTCAGAAGGCTGAACAGGAGCGGCTAAAACTGGAAGAAGAAAATCGGCTCGCCGAAGAAGCCAGAATCAAAGCGGAAGCAGAAGAAAAAGCCCGACAGGCGGCAATAGTCAAGGCAGAAGAGGAAAAACGCATTGCTGAAGAACTTCGCATTCAGCAGGAAAAGGAAGAATTAGCCAGAAAACAAGAAGAAGCGCGACTTGCCACAGAAAAAGCTGAAGAGGAACGACAGAAGGCAGAGCAAGAGCGGTTTGAAAAAGACAAGAAATTTGTCAAAAAAAATGAATCCAAAAAAAATCATGCAAAAATAAAGAGAATTTTGGGTTTTTATGTGGCGGCGGAAGGTGGAATTTTTTTCAGTCCATTTTTTGATGAATTTTCAGATGGAAAAATTTTACCGTTTGCCGGTTTAAAAATGGGATTTGTTCCGGAACTAAAAAATCCGAACCGCATTGGACTTGAGTTTGACGCGCTTGTTTCAAAATATAACTTGGCGACTTCAGATTATGACTATAGTGATAAATTTGGCTTTGTACGGGCAAATATTTTGTATCAACGTCGGATTTATAAAAATATTTTAAAACTGAATTTTCATGCCGGTGGAAATCTGATGTTCATTCAGAATTTTATGGACTACAAAGATTCTGAAAATATAAAAAAAGATGCATTTTACGGATATGCTGGAGTTCAAGGAGGAACTTCACTGGTTTTTACTACAAAAAATTTTATGCTTGAAGCTGGCGCTGATTACAATTATGTTTTCATTGACGGAATGCCAACTGATTTTTTGTCACCTTGCGTTTCTGTGGGGGTAAAATGGTAAGAAAAATTTTTCAAGCCTTAATAATTCTGCCATTTATTCTCACTTTTTCATGTTCCGTAAATTGGTTCAATGATTTCAATGAACTTCGAGAGGAAGAATTTTCCGTAAATTACAATTTTTATGCAGCTGAGGAGGATTCTTCTGAAGTTCCTGCGTATTTTTCCCGCCGTTATGAAATTGGTCGTACATTGTCCTCTGAAAATTTTCCGCAACCGGATGATATTGATGTTCAAAAAATCGCTGCAGAAAAAGTTCTGGTTGGTTGGAAATTTTATAGAAAATCCAGCAATAAAAATTTAGAGCTTCCAGATTCCATAATTATTGATGAAAATGGATATATTTCTCAAATTTACGTTTCTTCATCCAGTTATGATTTTGTTGCGGATTGGGGAAAACTTGCAAAATACATTGTAAAACATTTAAAGCAGAATCTTTCAGATGATAAATATGCAGAAGTTGAGGCGGATTCAGAAACAAAAGAAGGTGTTGTTGGTGCGGAAACTGATGCAACTGCAAAAATATACGAAGGTTTCACGCTTTCCCAGCCAATTGAGCAGCAGATAATTTTGGAAGATGGAAGCACAATTATAGAAATAAAATATGACAGAAATAAATACACTGTAAAATTTGATAAAAACGGTGGCTCTGGAACAGATATTCCTGATAGAACCGAAAAGTACGATGCTGAGTTTGAACTATCTGAGCATAGTTTTGTGGCTCCGGATGGTTATAAGGCTGCAGAAAAAATGTGGAATACTGAAAAAGATGGAAGCGGCACATCTTATGACGCAAATCAGACAGTAAAAAATCTTTCTGTCAAAAATGATGATGTTGTGGTTCTTTACGCTCAATGGCAAAAAGAAGAACATAATTCATCGGGTGTTGCAACAAATCCGATAGAAAATGCTGAAAAAATTTCATTTATATTGAATTCTGGAAATTCAGAAGATGTTTCAAAATCAAGTTTTATTAAAATTTCTTCAATTTTGGATAGTGGAGTGGTTGCGCTTTCTGACTGGAAAATTTATAGAAATTATCTTGGCGTGATTTCAAACGAATGTGAGCTTTTAAAATCGGAAAACAAAGATGACTTATATTCTTCAGAAGAACTTTCTGCTGTTTATATTTATGCGGATGATAATTGGACAGCAGGTGAATATATTTTAAATATTTCTGCCGAGTATAATGGAATTGGAATTTCAAAAGATATAACAATAAATGTTAACTAGCCGTAAAAAAACTGAACTTTAAATAAAATCGTTTTACTAATTTGTTTAAAATAAAAAAGAACATCGAAATTCGATGTTCTTTTTTATATCGGGATGACAGGATTTGAACCTGCGACATCCTGGTCCCAAACCAGACGCGCTACCAGCTGCGCTACATCCCGCTACGTGAATAATAATATATATAATTTTAGAAAAAGAATCAATAGCAAAAATCAAGTTTTTTGAAAAAAAATGATTTTTTGTGAAAATTATTCTATAAAATCAGCCAGAGTATCAATTTCTCCTGTTTTTCGTTCGCCTATTCCAACTGGACCTAGAATTTTCAACTTGATTGCTGTTCTTGGCTGGATTTTTATTTTTCCAGTTGGTGCGGAAATTTCACAATGAAGAAAATTTTCTGAAACTGCATGAAAAATTTCTCTTCCTTCTCCGTTTGCAAAAACAAAAGGTTTCTTTACAGTTTCAAGAACTGCATCAACAATTTTTCCACGGAAATTCTCAATATATTTTATTTTATTCTGTTTTGCCCACAATGCAAGTTCAGCGGCTCTTTTTCCGCTTATAGCCTGTGGAATTTTTGGTTTCATTTCTGCGGCAGCAGTTCCAGGTCGTGCACTGAATGGGAAAACATGAACCCAAGCAAAATCACACGCTTTGCAAAGCTCCATTGTTTCAGAAAAATCTTTGTCAGTTTCTCCTGGAAATCCTGTTATTATATCACACGAAAGAAATGGCGAATCTTTTGCTTTTTTCAGCATATTGCATGCGTCAAGAACTTGCTTTGAGTTGTAGCTTCGTTTCATCAGTTTCAAAATTTTGTCGCTTCCGCTTTGAACTGAAATATGGAAATATGGACGGACACGTGGATTTTTTATTACAGAACAGAATTCTGAATCAACGGTTTCCGGATAAAGGCTTGAAATCCTGAAACGGATTTTTTGTGTGTGTTCAAGGCATAATTTTAAAAGTTTGCTGAATTTTATGAACTCGTCCTTGAATTTTCCTTTGTATTGACCGATATTTACCGCTGTAAAAACAACTTCTGCTTGTCCGGCATCTTCTAATTTTTGAACGCGCCGAATAACTTCTTCTGCATCAAGTGAAACTGAATGACCGCGTGCAATGTGGATTGTGCAATAGCTGCACATACAGTTGCATCCGTCCTGAATTTTTATTGAAGAGCGGCTGTGTGCTATAAAAGAGTCTGTTGCGAGCCTGAATGCATTTTCGCTGGTTCCAGGTTTTTCTGTTTTTGCGTTAAAAAGCCCCTCATTTAAGAATTCTGCAAAATTTTCAGGATTAAATTTTTTTGAATCAATTTGTTCTTTTAAAAGTTCCGGAACATCAGCAAGCCGACTTTTTAATTGTCCTTTTAAAACAGCAATTCTTTTGTCCATAGCTTTTATATCATCTGGTGAAAGCTGCGCATAGCAACCTGTAACAATGATCGTTGCATTTGGACATTTTTCAAGGACTAAACGGATTATTCGCCTGTCTTTTTGCTCTGCTTTTTGGGTGACAGCACAAGTGTTTACAATACAAAGAATTGTTTCACTGTCAATGTCATTTTTTGCTTGCAGAGGTTTTATTATTACGTGAAAATCTGATTCTAAAAATGCGCGGGCTGCACTTTCGCTTTCAATCTGATTAAGGCGGCAACCCATTGTTTCAAAACGAATATTCAATTTTTTATTGAAGTTTTGCTGCGACCCGATTTCTTCCTCTTTCTGCTTCAATAGAAGAAGAATTCAATCTTAATGCTTCGTCATAGGCGTTTGCGGCTTCATAATAATTTTTCGCCATTTCCCGTGAATATCCAAGACGAACCCACCAGTTCGCAATTAATGGCTCTTTTCTTACTGCTGCGGAAAGCGCAATATCCGCGTGCTGATAACGAGCCTGCCGAATATAAATTTCTCCCATATAATAATAAGCTGTTCCAACGCGACTGCTGCTCTCTGGGGCATTTGCAACATATTTCTGAAACTGCTCCATTGCGCCATTGTTTTTTCCAAGAAAATATCTTGCTTCTCCAAGGATTTCCGTAAGACGCAAATCGTATTGGCTGACTTTCAATCCTTGCAAAGCTCGTTGTTCCGCTTCAAGATACTGTTTGTTCCGAACTAAAGCCCAGCACATTACAACATAAGATTCAACTCTGTTTGGATTTTGGGCAAGTTCCTGCTCGCAAACTGCAATTGATTCCGCATAATGTCCATTGTTATAAAGAATCAGCGCATCCTGTTTTATATTCTGTGCAGATAGAGAAAAAGAAAAAGCCATTAAAAGCAAGGCAATTATAGATTTTTTCATGTTTTTACCTTTTATTTTATCATTGTGCAACGTCCGGTGAATGTGCTTCCCGGTTCAAGTACAATTTGTTTTGAAGTTATATCGCCGTCAACAGAGCCACTTGCGGTAATGAAAATCAAATCTTTGCCAGAAACATTTCCATGGACTTTCCCTTTTACAAGGATTCTTACGGCATTTATATCGGCATTCACTTCTGAACATTTATCAATAACAAGATCGCTTGTGGCTTCAATTTTTCCATTCACTTTTCCGCGGATCATAAATGGCTTTACAAATTTAATATTTCCCGTGAATTTGATTCCTGGTTCAATAACAGTATCAAAAGCCTCATCTTCTAGGTCAAAAAAATCAGATTCTTTTACATCAAACATATTTCTATTTTACATTTGAAAATAACGATAGTCAACGCTTCTAAAACACCGAATCAAAAAAGTTATTCCCCATAAGGATTTTCAGTTGAATCATCAAAATTTTTATCAGCCGACCAACCAGTTTCTTTTTCCAGAAGCATCTGAGCATCTTCCCGACCTTGATGCGCATTCCATTTAGAAAATTGAGAATTTTTATTCTTTTTTACCACAAAACGATGAGAGTATTGCTCCCTCATCATTTTGTAATATTCGCTGTCTTCCATTGGTTTTAGATTCCAATAAAGTGGCTTTCTGTCTTTTCATGAACATAAGCGATGAAATCTTCAAGTTTCATAGTTTTCTGTTCAAGTCCACTGGATTGACGGAATCGAACTGTTACCGATTTTTCGTTCTTTTCGTTTTCACCAACAACAAGAATATAAGGAGTTTTGTGTTCCTTTGTAATCATTTTGATTTTTTGTCTCATGTTGTCATCAGAAATATATGCTGCAGAACGAATGTCGGCATGCAGCAGAGCCTCGTTCACTTCCTGTGCATAATCATCAAAAGCGTTTGAAACCGGAACAACAGCAACCTGCTCAAAAGCCAGCCAAGTAGGGAATGAACCTGCAAAGTTTTCAATAAGAATTCCGATAAATCGTTCCAAAGAGCCAAGAATTGCTCGGTGAAGCATAACCGGATGATGTTTCTGGTTATCTTTTCCAATATAAGTTGCATCAAGACGTTCCGCAGAAGGAAGCTGGAAATCCGCCTGAATTGTTCCGCACTGCCATTCACGTCCAAGACAATCGTAAAGTTTGAATTCAAGTTTTGGACCGTAGAAAGCACCTTCGCCAGGCTGAATCTCATAATTCAAACCAGCTTCGTGGCAAGCGTCTGACAAAGCTTTTTCGGCTCGTTCCCAAGTTGCTAAATCTCCAACATGATCTTCTGGCATTGTGGAAAATTTTACAACCAAGTCATTGAAACCAAAATCTTTGTAGACATTCTTTAAAAGTTTGCAGAATTTTGCTACTTCTGAGGCAACTTGGTCTTCTGTGCAAATAATATGAGCATCATCCTGAACAAATCCACGGACACGCATAATTCCATGCAATGTTCCAGAAGGTTCATTTCTTACATCATGACCAAATTCTGCAAGACGCATAGGAAGGTCTTTGTATGAACGCAAGCGGCTCTTGAAAATCTCAAGGGCACCAGGACAGTTCATTGGTTTTATGGCGAAAAGCCGTTTTTCTGATTCAGTAATGAACATATTTTTCTGGTAATGACCCCAGTGACCTGATTTTTCCCACAGTGAGCGCGGCATAATAGCTGGAGTATTTACCTCAAGATAACCATCGCGGCGAACCTGTTTTCTCATATAATCCTGGATTGTTGTGTAGATTGTCCATCCATTCGGATGCCAGAAAATCTGTCCTGGATCTTCTGGTTCAAGATGGAACAAATCCATTTCAACGCCAAGTTTTCGGTGGTCGCGTTTTTCCGCTTCAGCAAGCATTGTAAGATATTCTTTCAATTCATTTGGTTTTTCAAAGCAGAGCGCGTAAACGCGGGTCAGCATCGGTCGGTCAGAATCTCCGCGCCAATAGGCACCGGCAATTTTATGCAGCTTAAAAGCCTGTCCGTTTATTTCTTTTGTGTTGCTTACGTGCGGTCCTCTGCAAAGGTCAAGAAAACCATCCTGCTCATAAGTTGTGATTGTCTCGCCTTCAGGAAGGTCGTTTATAAGCTCAATCTTGTAATCCTGATCAGAAAAAAGCTTTAAAGCCTCTTCCTTAGAAACTTCTTTACGTACAAAATCATGATTTCCAGCGATAATTTTTCGCATTTCTTTTTCTACAGCTGGAAAATTTTCTTCTGTAAATTTGGTGTCGGTTGGAAAATCGAAATCGTAATAAAATCCGTTATCGATAGCAGGTCCAATAGCAATTTTTGTTCCTGGAAACAACTTTAATATAGCTTCTGCCATTACGTGCGCACAGCTATGTCTAATCGTCTGCAATTTTTCGTCAGCCATTTAATTCACCTTGTTTATATATTGATAATTTATATTATTCTATCACTCTGCAATTTAATTTACAATAAGAAGAATTTAAGAAGGAAAGAAACTTCCCGCCGTTCGGAACAAAGGGGGGAAAAGTCCCCCTCGGCTCAAACAAAATGCCTTTGGCATTTTGTTTGAGCCTGCCCCCATTACGGGGAGACCCCGTAACGCCCCCCTTTAAAAAATTTGACTTTTATATTCTTCTAGGTTATATTTTAAAGTACCAAGTGTGTTATTTGGGGGTGCACCGGTTTCGACGGATGTGAGAGTCCGTTGGTTGCATGTAGGTGTGAAGGCGCCTTAAGCTGACAAAAAACTAACTGCAATCTTCAACAAAAAAGAAGAAGAAGATTCTTCTGAAGAACAGTTTGCTCTTGCTGCGTAAGCAGTGAGCACGGAACTCATGGGGTGCTGTTCCTAACTTTGTGATGTTCTGACGCCAACAGGAACTTGTTGTACAATGCGTTCGGCCATTGTGCAAGACATTTAGCCGGAATACGGAAAAGACGCTTGTTATGCTGCTACCTTTTCCCGACAATCACCTCGCATGACTAAACATGTAGAAGCCTTCGTGCTGCATACCCGGACGCGGGTTCAATTCCCGCCATCTCCAAAAAGAAAAAGAACTTCTTTAGAAGTTCTTTTTCTTTTTAACGAGTTTTCGTGCCGAAAACTTGCAAACAGAAGGAATTTTGCTAGTGAAAAACTTGCGGGCTGATGGAATTTTGCTTTTTGAAATTCAGATACGATAAGATATTTGGGTTATTTACTCATTTTCTTATAAATATTAAATTACATACATGATAAAAGCAGAAATAAAAGATTTGGAATTACTTGAACATCTAAGGTCTTTGCCTAAAGATGAAATGGCAATTTTTGTAATGGCGGAAGGACGAATTCGGGGCGCATTTTTTCATGGAACTCGATTTGTTAATCAGGCAAGGGCTCAGCATAATCTTGGAATTCTTGAGACAATGATTTTTGGACAGGCAACGCTTTGTGGTGCTCTTATGCTTCCTTTGATGAAGGGAAAAGAACATTCCACATTGCGATATGAAGTTGATGGTCCTGCAAAAGGTTTTTCAGTTGAAGTTGACTCAAAAGGAACTGTTCGTGGCTATCTTTTCAATGAGCATATTCCGGTTGAAAAACCTCTTGAAAATTGGGATTTAAAGCCGTTTTTGGGAAGCGGAACTTTGTCTGTTTCTACAATTCACGAAGGTGATAAAAATCCTTATACAAGTTCAGTTGCTGTTGACACAGGAAATATCGCGTTGGATTTGGCTTCTTATTATAATCAGTCAGAGCAGCTTTCTTCAGCATTTAATACAGGAATTCAGCTTGATAAAAAAGGACGTGTTGTTGGTGCTGGTGGACTTTTTCTTCAGATTATGCCAGAAACCGGTGGAAAGCGTGGAAGTGGAGCTGCAAAATCAAGTTCCGCAGATAAAACTGCTGACCAGGATTTGATTTCTCGTGCAGAAATGGCATTTAAAACAGCTCCGTCAATAGGGCAGTGGTTCAGCGAAAAAGGTACAATTGAAGATTTTGTGTACGGACTTTTTAGGGAATTTAAACCGACAATTGCAGTCCGCAGAAATGTTACATTTGATTGTCCTTGCACTGAAGAAACTTATTTGAATTATATAAAGCATTTTCCGGCAGATCAGCTTAACGACATAAAAAAGAACGGTCCGGATCCGCTTGAAATTATCTGTAGAAACTGTGGAAGCGTATATCACATTCCTGTTTCAAAGTTATAGACATAAAAAAAGACGGTTTTTACCGTCTTTTTTTTTACAAATTATTTTTTAACGTGATTTTTGCTGGAACTTTTTCAGCATTGCAACAGCATTTCGTTTGCCGTTGTAAACAAATCCGCCGTTCCAATATTCAAGAGCTGCGAACAATGCGTTACCGCCGTCCTGTGCATCTGATTCTTTTGTTTTGAAAGAAACGTAATTAGCCAACTCTTCATAATTATTTGCATGAAGACAAGATATACGTTTGCGGTTGAATTCATTCCATTTTTCAAGATCTTTGAATCCTTCACCTTCATCCTGAACTATAACATGCGCATGAGTAGGGCTGAATGAATACCATACTGTTACTTTTTTGTTTATGTCGCAGTGATTTCCATGTTTTACAGCATTTTTGATTACTTCACTTATCTGCTGTTCAAGAAGGTTCAATTCCTTGATTTCAGATGGCGCTGATTGAACAATCAAAAGTGTAAAATATCTAATCTGTCTAAAGTCTGAAGGGAATTCCTTCTTAAGCATATTTGTTTTGTCGAACAATGGGTCATTGTCGTCAGAACGTAATTCTTTTACTGTTGGTTCTTCCATAAAAATCTCCTTTTTACAAGAACAAAATAAGTCGGGAAATACTTTTTATTCTTTTACCATCAAAAGTGCTTCTTCAACACTGTTTGCAATAGGGAAATATCCCATAAGCTTTGTAAGCTCAATAACTTTTTTTACTGAACCGTGAATGTTTGAGATAGAAAGCTTTAGGTTCATTTTTTTGATAGTTGAACAAATGTAAATCAATGCACCAATTCCAGACGAGTCGATATAGTCAACTTGCTCAAGGTTTATGATGAAGATTTTTACATTTTTTTCAATCATCTTCATAACAAGTTCCTTAAGTTTATAAGAATTGTAGAGATCCATTTCTCCGTTTACATCGATTATGTAAACATCTCCATTTTTTCGTATTTTAAGTTCCATAAGGTACTCCTTATCCCTGTATTTTTATGATCAGAAGGCTCTGGTCATCGTATTGCTGTGTATTGCCACAGAATTTTTTAATATTATCTTTAACCTTTGCTGCAATATCTTTCCCATTCAAATTGCAGTTGGCTTGAATAACCTTTTGTAAATTATCGATAGAGTATTGTACACCTCTTTCATCAAGACATTCAAGTAAACCATCGGTACAAGTTACAAGAATATCTCCTGCATCAAGATTTAAGTCAATGTTTTTGTATTCAGTGCTTTTTTCTACACCGATAGGTTCACAGTTTGTGGAAATCTTGCTGATTTTCTGTTCGCTTGCCTTGTAAAGTAAAACAGGATTGATTCCAGATGTTGCAATCTGTGCAGTGTTATCGATACTGTTGTAGTTTATCAATGCAACGCTCGCAAAGTGATCCATGCTGTTCTTTTCAGAGCAGATTGTTCTGTTTACCCATTCAAGAAGCGTTGCTGAACTTTGGTTTGTGTTTGCCACAAGCCGAAGCATAGCACGAATCATAATCATTATTGTAAGGGAATTCATTCCTTTTCCGGCAACATCTGCCATTACAAATGTGATTCTGTCCTTTCTTGAAGGAATAATATCGTAATAGTCTCCGCAGACATTTTCGTTTGTGATGGAATATTTTCCAATAGACAACTTGTTGATTACAGGAAGTTTCTCTGGAACAAGTGTTTTTTGGAATTTTGTCGCAATGTCGCCTTCCTTTGTTAATTCTGTGTGCTCAGAATAAGCCAGGAAACTGTTCAATGGAATAAGTGCGGTTGCAAGTCCGTCGCAAAGGTTGCAGGCTGTCTCAAATTCTTTTTTGCTGAAAGGTTCTGAGTCAGGTTTGCGTGCAAGAACAGCAAGGGCAACGTATTCTCCCATCTGTTTTACAGGAATGAACATATATGGACCTACGCGAAGGAAATCCTCCGGTCCGTTCTGGAAGATGCGTTTATCTTTTGTTGGATTTGTTATGTTTTCTGCAATTCCCTTTGTAAAGAAATCGCCAAAAACATTTCCTTCCAATGAATACTGAGAATATTTGAAGTTTGTTTCAACCCGGAGCTGTTTGTGCGGAATATCTTCTGGAATTTTATATGGAGGAGGGAAAACTCCTGTTACTGCCTTTACAGCAAGAATGTTGTCAAATTCGTCAAGGACAAGCACTGTTCCGCCGTCCGCACCGGTTTTTTGTACAATCAGCTTGTTGAAAAATTCCAAGAACTGAGAAAGCGAGTTTTCTTCAGTGAAATAACTTGAGGCTTTTACAGTGAGTTCTTTATCATCTTCTATAATTGCCTTGTATTTGTTTTCCAAAGCGTCAAGAGCTTCCTTGCTTACTTCATCTGAAGTTGAATTCTCTTCAGATTCTTTTTCTTTTTTAGCCTTTTTTTCTGCACGTTTTGCCGGATCTGAAACTGCGAGCACAAACGCGTAGGCAATAAAGAAAAATTCCAGGATAAGCGTTATTACTGAAATGTAGAAAAGCTTGTGGTCAAAATAAGTGTAAAGCAGACCAGCAATCAACACTCCGATACATGGGAAAAATATAAAACTAACTTTTGCCGCATTCCTTATCTTTGCAATCAAAAGCAAAACAAAAAGAACCAGACCTGCGCCTGCTGCAATTAGAAGCGGTAGATTTACAAATGAATCAATTGAGTCCAACAATATTCAGCTCCTGTTTACATTGATGACTTTAGATTATATTAACATTGAAATATTCAGCCGTCAATTTTTTTTATAATAAAATTATCTGTCAATTTTGTGTGAAAAATTACTGATTTCTTTTTTCAGGATATATCTTTTTATAAAGTTTCTTATCCTTGAAATTATCGAAAATTTCTTTTCTTTCTTTATATCGTAGACAATTTGATCCAGCGGAAGTCCATCTCCGAATTTCTTCTTTAATTCGTCATAATATTTTATTATCCAGACGTAAAGGTCGCTTACCGTATTTTTTTTGAAATATTTCATTATCTTGTATTTCTGGATTGTTGTTACAACAGGAAGATAGACGTTGTTGAACCACGAAAGAATCGCGTCTTCAATGGGAATTTCTTCTTTTTGGTTTTGATTGATGAAATATTTGTGCGTAAGAATATGATTGTAGATTACATCGTACTGGCCTGCGGTTGAAAAATCCAGAACCCAATAATCGGTTATGTCGCCGAAATTTGTTTCAAAATAGAAATTCCTTTTTTCGTAGGCGATAATCTGTTTCATCATTCCGTCGAGCGTTCTTGCCGGGGAAAGTTTTATTTCGGTCTGAAGGGAAACTACTTCCGCATCAATAAATTCTACGCCTTTTGCTTTTGCAACAGAGACTCGATGGTTTCCGTCGCGCACGAAATACAAGCCGCCAAGCTCGTAGACTTTTATCGGCGGAAGAACTATGTCTTTTATGACAGCTTCATCAACGTGCTCCCAGCGTTCCCTGATTATAGAGCGCTTCGGAAAAAACTGGTTGTCAAAATCCTTATATCGGCCTTCGCTTCCTACGATTTTATTTATAGGAATAACTTTCATCCCGATATATGTTTCTGACTGGGTTTTTATTAGATTTCTGACCGCTTTTAGTGAAATCATCGCCGCTTCTTCTGGAGTTAGAAGATGCTGGATTTCGTTGAACAGAGCTTTATTTCTTGCTCTTGCAAAATCGCTTTCTGCTTCTGGTAACATTATTTTTGTTCTCCGTGTTTATCTGTGTTGAATTCAAGAATATAGTGGGCAAACGCGTTTATGACGGTTGTTTCTTCATATTTTGAAACTCTTTCCTCTCTGTTGTCATAAAGATGGATATGTCCATGAACCATATATTCCGGTTTGAATAATTTTAAAAACAAGTTGAATGACTTGAATCCTCTGTGGCAGGGATCATCATGGTCGTGAACTTGATACGGAGTCGCATGGGTAAGAAATATATCTGTGAAACGTCCGTAAAGAAGTTTGTTCAGCAAAAGTCTAGGCACAAGTCCAAGAAGATGAAGTGTCATTTCAAAATCTGTGTATTGGCATAGTCCGTCATTGTAGCGGATTGAGCCTGAAATTCCTGTCAAAAGCAAAGGTGTCTGTTTTCCTTTTTTGTTTTTGACCTTGAAATTTTTGAGTGTGATGTTTCTGAATCCTGCGTAATTTGCACCGTGATGGTGGTCTTCTTTTATTGATTCAAAATGAATTTCGATTGAAGTTGTTGACTGGGCACTTGTTGTTGGCCGTGGCGGAGCGGTCATTGTTCCGTGGTAATATTTGAATTCTTTTAAGTCATGGTTTCCGAAGATAAAATATGTCGGCTTGTTGAACACGCTGACTATAAAATCAACGTAATCCATAGGAAGGTCGCCGGCACATAAAATCAAATCAACATCCGGGAAATTTTTGTGAGCATTTTGATTGTAAATCAGCGGGTCAATCTGATCGGAAACGCAAAGAATTTTCATTTTATTTGTCCGGTTTTGCAGCAATTTCAAGAAGCTGCTGAAGTTTTTCTTTGCCAACAAGCTCGACAGGGCGGTTTTCCGCAAATGCTATTGCCGTTCTTGTAAAACCTGAGCTTGCAAAAATATATGATTTTGTGCAGTTTGATGACTTTGCGCTTTCAAGAATGTCTCTTACCGGGGCATCCTCAAGTGGTTCCACATCGCGGTAGAAACGCAGCAGGAAAGACTGTTTTCTTACGCTCATCCAGTCGCCGTCTTTGCCTTCTGTTGCGATGATTTGAACTCCGAATTTTTTTGAGTCCGCTTGCACTGCGTTGAATCCCAGGGCTTTTTTTGTTGTGTTTTTGCAGATTTCAATAAATTCCGCATCAGAACTTGTAAGATAATCCTTTAGATTGTCGTTTGCCTCAAGAGCCTTGTATTCTGAAAGTTTTGCGCTTACATCGCGGAACGAGCGGTTCACTTTGAAAATTGATTCCCACTGTTCAATTGCTTTATCTATTTTCCGGTTCTTTTCGTAGCATGCCGCAAGAAAATACCGTGCATAAAGCGTATCGTTCTTTGTTCCGGTTTTGTCTAGCTCTATTGCCCGCTGAAGGTCAATCTGCGCATTGTCGAGCCTGTTTGCAATCATGTAGCAGGTGCTCCGCTCAATAAGCGCTTTCTGCTTGAATTCGCTGTCACGCTGGGCTTTGTCGAAGGCTTTTACCGCGCCTCCAAAATCTTTTGCGTCCTTTAGGATTTTTCCAAGATAATAATAGCAGGAATATTCTTCCGGATTTAAGTGGATTGCAAGGTCAAGTTCCCTTTTCGCTTCGTTTATCTGTTTTGCCTGGAAGAGAATATATCCTAGGGAAGCGTGGGCTTTTGCATTTTTAGGATTCAGCGCGATGCATTTTTTATAGATTGAGAGCGCCAAATCTTTTCTGTTTGTCTTTTCGTAGAGTTTTGCGGCGTTAAAATAATTGTCGGAGCAGGTTGGATCTAGTTTTGTGAGCAAAAGATATTCTTTTAGGGCCGCTTCTGTCTGTTTGTATTTTACAAGAAGGGATGCGAATTCTTTTCTGAACGGAATTTCCGGAAGAGAGGAGTCAAAAAGCGCGTGCTCGTTTACCGTCTTGAATTCTATAAGCGCAAGTTCACCGCGGTTGTCTGCGAGATACGCTTTTCCAAGATAATAAGGGACGGCATAATTCTGCGGATCTTTTGCGACAATCTGTTTTGCAAGTTTTGCCGCGGCCTGATTTTTGCCTTGTTTGAGAAGTTTTTTTACAGTATCAAGTTTTTTAGGCATTGCAACAAGTCTGATTACAAGGGCAAGAAGTCCGGCGATAATAATCAGAATGGCAACTGAAAGGGCAATCATCATATTTTAAAACTCCAGTATTAAGCTACGATTATAACTGAAAATTTGAACAGTGGATAGAGTTAATACGGCAAATCGCAATTGCAAACGCATTATAAATGTCCGCGAAAAAATACCTGCACTTTCAGCGTAAAATAAAATTGTCTATGGTTGCAATTTTTTTTAGGAAGAAAACTTGCAATTCGCAACGCTCATTTTCAGTTTTCTTTTATGCCTGCGGCAAAAAAATGGCAAATTACGCCAATTTTGCTTTTCCGCTTCCGTTCCGGTATTTTTTATTGAATTTTTTTTATGCGTTTGCATTGTGGGAAATTGCTGGGGCGCGGTGGATTTACGGATTTTCAGGTGGAGCTTAGCCCCGATTGCCACGGAAAGACCGGAATGGAGCGGCGCGGAATGAGGACTTGCAGTAAAAGCGGGTCGCGCACTGGTGGAATTTGCTGTAGTTACTTTTTATTGTGTTATGTGTTAAAATAGTGATGATGAAGAAAAATATTTTTGTTTTTGGAATTTTATTTTTTTTTATTTCATGTGCTTTTTCTGAGTCGGAAGGCGAGAAGCTTTTTAAGACGAATAATCCGGGCATTTTCTTGGGCTTTCGTATTTTCAGCTTGGGCAGTACGAGAAGGCGATTGATGCTTTTGAGCGCGGAATGAATTCTGGTGTTTCTAATAGGAAACTTCTTTCGTTTAATGAGGGAAATGTCGCTTATGCCGCGGGAAATTATTCAAAGGCGGAAAGTTGCTATTCGCTTGCGTTGGCGGCTTCTCCGGATTTTTACAGCGCGCTTTTGAACCGGGCGAACACTCGGCTTATGATGAAAAAGTATCAGGATTGTCTTGCTGATTACAAGCGTTTTGTTCTTGAGCAGCCGGATGATTCTCAGACTCCGGAAATTCAGCGGCTGATTGGTTATCTTGAGCAGGAAATTCAACGTCAGGAAGAAGAGGCTGTGCGTCTTGCTGAGGAGCAGAAACGTCTTGAAGAGGAAAATAAGAGGCTTCAGGAAGAGATGGCAAGGCAAAAGGCTGAGCAGGAAGCTCTTGAGGCTGAGCGGCGTGCTGCCGAAGAAGAAAGAAGACGCAAACTTTTGGAAGATGTCGCGAATTCTCTTCAGCAGACTGACACTACAAATATGACAGCCGGCGCGGAAGATGTTCTTGATTACGATTACGAAAGTGAGCTTGAATAAATTATTTTTTGGGGAAAGGTGGAGAAAATGTATAATTTTGGCGGGAACAATTTTGGGAAAAAATCAAAGCTTACAAAAAAGCAGAAGATAATTATTGGCTGCGGTGTGGCTGCGGTTGTTGTGGCGATAGTTTTGCTGTGCGTCCGTGGATGTTCAAGTTCATTTGGTGCGAAGAACAAGCAGATTTCTCTTGCGACGTTTTATTATGACAACGGCGAATATGACCGGGCTTTGGACGCGTTGCAGAAACTTTTCCTGAAAAACCCGAATGATAAGGAAATTCAGGATCTGATGAAAAAAATAATTGCGGCAAAAGGTGAGGATTCTAGCGGAAGCGGTTCTAACCAGAATGTGAATGTCAATATTGACACAGATGGTTTGCAGTCTTCCCTTGATTCGATGAAATCTGAACTTGCGCGTACAAATGCGGAAAACGCACGTCAACAGAAAGAAATGGCTGAACTTATGCGCAGGCAGCAGGAAAACGCGGCTCTTGAAAAGGAACGTCAGGAACAGCTGAAAGCCCAGCAGGAAGAACAGAAAGCGATTGCGAAGGCCGCGGAGGAACAGCGTAAAAAAGACGAGGCTGCCAGAAAAGCGAAGGAAGATGAGCTTGCAAGAAAAAATGCAAAACTTAAGGCAGAGATTGCGGCTGTAAACGATTTTATCCAGCAGGGAAAATCTGCATTGAACAGCGGAAATATTGATTCTGCGCTGAATAATTTTGCGAATGCGCAAAAATCTCTTCCTGTTTCAGATGGCGAACCGGCTTTTTCTGCAGGAAAAGATTCTGAGATGGCTGGTGCGCTTTATGACGCATCGCTGAATGCCTCAAATCCGGATGAAAAGAAAAAACTTCAGGATGCGGCGGTTGAATATGCTTCAAAGGCTGTTGACCTTGACCCGAAAAATGCTGAAAGCCAGTATATTCTTGGAATGGACGCATTTGATAAGAAAAATTACCAGAAAGCTCTTGAGCATCTTACAAAAGCTGCCGCGAATGATACCTCAAAAAATTATCTTTACTATTACAATCTTGGCCGAGTTCAATATATGATGAAAAAATTCACTGAGGCAAAATATTCGTTTACAACTGCCTGCCAGCTGAATGGAAATTTTGCTCCGGCGCGATATAATCTTGGGCTTACGGATAACAGGCTGAATGACACAAAATCGGCGCTGTCGGAATTCAGGCGGGCTCATGATATTGATCCGCGGCACGAGCGTTCTTATCTTGAGGAAGGAAGAATTCTTTCGGCACAAAAGGATTATGTTGGTGCAATCAGCGCATATCAAAATGTGCTCAGAATAAACAATACAAATCGGGCCGCATTGAATGAGCTTGGTTCAGTTTATTATCAGGCTAAAAAATATTCAGATGCGGAAAATACTTTCAAGCAGTCTCTGGCTATGCTTCCGGCTGGAACAGAAGATTCAATGACTTATTACAATCTTTCTACTGTTCTGTTTGAGGAAGATAAAATTGCGGATGCGCTTTCGTATGCGAAAAAAGCTTATGATTCATGTGGGCAGATAAAAAATCTTACAAGCAGGGCGAATGTAATCTACAATTATGCGCTTATGAGCGAAAAATCAGGAAATACTGATGAGGCAATCCAGAAATATGCGGAAGTTCTTCAGGCGAATCCAAACCATTTGAAAACCCAGATTAATCTTGGTGTAATGTATATGAATATGAATCCGCCTGATACGGAAACGGCTCTTCAGCTTTTCTTAAAGGCTTATGCCCAGGACAAAAATAATTTTGAAGTGAACAATAATCTGGGAAGTGCGTATCTTGAGATGGAAGATTACGAGAATGCGGTGAAATATTTCCAGAATGCGCTGAAAATCCAGCCTAAGAATAATGATGTCCGGTACAATCTTGGCCAGGCGTTTGCTTCTTCAAAACAGTTTGACAATGCGAAGACGACTTATGTTCAGGTTCTTCAGCAGGATACGAACAATTGGGATTCGTATATTGAACTTGCAAAAGTCTGCATGGCTTTGGGAGACAATCAGAGTGCGGAAAAATATCTTACAGTTGTGCAGATAAAAAATCCTTCGTTCCGAAAAAATGAGGTGGATTCGTTGCTTTCCTCGATAAGTGGAAACTAGATTCCCTGAAAATCATTCCGTTCTGCGGACAAGGTGGAACAGATTTTCTCTTGTGATTGTTGTGTAGCATGGGCGGCCGTGTGGGCAGTGAGGATCTTCCAGTTGAAGCGCTGTCCGTGCGATTTTTTCTGCTGCGGCATCCTCTAGAATTGTTCCGTCTTTTACGGCTGCCTTGCAGGCTGTGCTTGCGGCAATTGAATAGATTAAATCTTTTGGGTTTGCCTTTATGTCCAAAAGCGCATGATACAAATCTTCTTCTGTGCCGTTCCAGCGTTCATGCAGTGTTGTGAATTCCCAGCGGCCGTTTCCTTTGTTTTCGCAGGTAAAACCGACTTTTTTTAGCTCGTTTTTTATGCTTTCAAGGTATTCATCATCTTTTTTTGTTGATGTTTCTATGATATAAGGAATTAAAAGCGTTTGGACTGAGCCGGGATTTTTCATTATCTGGTCGAAAAGCATTCGTTCGTGGGCTGCGTGCTTGTCAATTATAAAAAGCGTGTTGTTTTTTTCTGCAATAAGAAATGTTCCGAGCGCGCTTCCGATAAAATGGAAATCATCTTTCTGCTGGATTTGCAACGGATTTTGAGTTGAATTTTCAGCTTTTTCAGATGAATCGTTATTTTCAGTTTTTTGCGGAGTTCCTGAATATGCGGCAATTGTCTTGTTCATAAAATCGACAATTTCTTTTGTTTTTGCCTGTTTTTCTGAAAGTTCCGGGGCTGAATTTTTGTCGTCTGCGCTGAATTTTTGTTTTGGCTCTTCAAAAAGCGATTTTTTTTCGTAGCTTGCATTTTTTGAGGCGTATCCAGTCCAGGAATTCAGCGGAGTTTCTTTTGTCATCATTGAAAGAGTGTTTGAAGTCCCGCCAAAAAATCTTGAGCGCAAGCCTGAATAACTTCCGTTGTTTCTGCCGGCAGTTCCGTCTGGAGTTTCATTTTTTTCTTCTGAAGATTCAAGCGCTTTTTCTGCAAGTTTTTCAGGTTCAAAAAGAAATGTTTCCGGGGCTTTCTGTATTTTTTCAGCCTGGGCTTTCATTGTCCGGTTTGTGTATTCGCTGAAAAATCTTTTTACCGCGGTGCTTATTCCGTGATGAAGGCTTGAAATGTCCTTGAAACGCGCCTCTTTTTTTGCCGGATGAATATTGAAGTCAACCAGGGAAGGATTCATTGTTATAAATGCGGCGGCAACTGGAAAAGTTCCGTTTGGAAAATAGCCTTGGCTTCCGTATTCAATTGCCTGTGCAAGCGAATATTCCTGGATTCTTCGTCCATTTACAAAAATGTAGATATTTTTTTTGTTGCTTCTGTAAACGCCTGGTTCACCGATTACAATTTTAAATGACCAGTCTGGATTTTTTCCGCCGGATGAATTTTCAATAAGATTAAAAAGGGAGATATTTTCGTGCAGTTCCATTGCCTTTACAAAGCGTTCCGGCAAAGTCTGTCCTTTTTGCAAATCAAGTTTGATTTCTCCGTCTTGTATAAATCTGAAAGAAATTTCTGTGTTCGGAAGAGATTTTTCAACAAAAGTGTTTTTACACATCAATCCTTCTGAGGCCGGGCGTTTTAAAAACTGGCGTCGGGCTGGAAAATTTTCAAAAAGTCCTTCGGCCTGGACAATTGTTCCGTTCAATGGAGTTGCCGGTTCAATTATATGGTCTTCTGTGATTGATGCACGCATTTTGTAGCCGCCTGAAATTATGGAAAGTCGGCATACTGCTGCAATTGAGGAAAGCGCTTCTCCGCGGAATCCAAGCGTTGTCAAGTTAAGCAAATCTGTTTCGGACGCGATTTTACTTGTTGCGTGAGGTCGCGCGCAGGTTGATAAGTCATCTTTTGTCATTCCGCAGCCGTTGTCCACAATGCGAGTTTTTTCAATTCCTCCATCGCTGATTTCTACAATTATATTGTCTGCGCCGGAATCGATTGCGTTGTCCATAAGTTCCCGGATTATTGCGTTCGGGCGGTCGATTACTTCACCGGCGGCAATTTTTCGTGCGACTTCAGTATTTAATGTTTTTACAGGATTTTCTTTGCTCATTATTGTCTTGTTCCGTGAACTGGTGCTCCGCTGCTTCCTGAAGAATCAACATCGAACAAATCCATCTGCGGCGGAATATTGTTTTCCGGGTCAGGCTGATTCATAAGAAGTTGAATTTTTCCTTCAATTTTGTCAATTTCCTTTTCCATTCCTCGCGCAAGTTTTATTCCTTCTTCAAAATCTTTTAAAGCGTCTTCCAAAGAAATATCGCTGCGCTTGATGTCGCGAGTCAACTGTTCTAGTTTTGATAAATTTTCTTCAAACTTTGCCATATTTTCCCCTTAAAAGCTGGTTTGTTCTTCAATTTTTTCAACTTTTGCCGTGATTTTTCCTTTTGCAGGAATTATTTCTATTTCATTTTCAATATTTACATCAAGATTGCTTCTGATGATTTTTTTTGTCTCTTTGTTCCGAACCATTGAATATCCGCGGTCAAGAATTGTCTGCGGGCTTGCATTTTCCAGGACTGTTACGCAATTGTCGATTCTCTGTCGTGTATCGCGGATTTTTTGGATTATATTCTGAAAAAGCGCGTCCTTTGCGTTGTCAAAACGGGAAAGAAGAGGCTGCTCGATTGTCCGCACTTGAAGCTCAAGGTTCTGAGGATCAAAATTTTTTACCATCAGTTTGATTTTTTCAAGACGGTCTTTTATTGAGTCGTAGAGATTTTTTGAATTTTGCTGGATGAACTGGATTATTGCGGAAAGTTCAGGAACCACAAGTTCCGCCGCCGCAGAAGGAGTTGGCGCCCGCACATCTGCTGCATAATCGCTCAATGCCCAGTCGATTTCGTGACCGACTGCTGAAACAACTGGAATTGCGCTGGATGCAATCGCGCGGACAACAATTTCTTCGCTGAATGGAAGCAAATCCTCCAAAGAGCCGCCGCCGCGCCCAACTATAAGGACATCGCAAAGAGCTGCGCGGTTTGCGGTATAAATCTGCCGGGCAATCGTTTGTGCTGCATCAGAACCCTGTACAACAGCCGGCAAAACAACAACTGAAACGCATTTATTTCGTCGTTTTGTAATCTGCAGAATATCACGCAGCGCGGCTCCAGTTGGACTTGTTACAATTCCTATTGTTTTTGGAAACAAAGGAAGCGGCTTTTTTTTCGCCTGATCAAAAAGTCCTTCAGCGGCAAGTTTTCTTTTTCTGTCTTCAAGCATTTTCAGGATTGCGCCTTCGCCCGCGACAGACATTTTTGTGACATTTATCTGATATTTTCCCTGCGCGCCGTAAACGGTTAATTTTCCTGTGCATTGAACTTTCATTCCGTCCTGGATTTTAAAATTCAGATAATTCGCATAACCGCGGAACATGACTGCACTAATCTGATTTGTGGAATCTTTCAGCGTAAAATAAAGGTGTCCCGTTGAATTTGGCCGGTAATTTGAAATTTCACCTTCGATTGTAAGCTGCGGAAAAGCGCCTTCGAGCATATCTTTTATAAGACTGTTTATTTCTGTAACAGAAAATATTTTATCGGAAGGCATTAATGTCAAATTCATAGTTTAATTTTATATATTAAGTTTAACTTGTTCAATTCCTTAGCCGATAAGAAAGTGATGAAAACTCTTGTGATTTTATTTGCGGATTTCGGTTCGCTTCATATTTTTGATAAAATTTTTGATGGAAAATCTGCGTTCGACCGTTCTCTTGAATGGGGAAAAAATGTTTGTGCGCTGAAGGAATTTTTTGACGATGCGGAAATTCTCGTTTTTGCATTTGAAAAAAATGAGCAGAAGTGCAGGGAAGAAATTCAGGCATTGGGAATGAATATCGATGTCATTTCCAGAAAAAACTGGACAGTTTCCGAACTTTTTGAATCTTTTTCAGAGCTTTCCAAAGAAAAAAAAGCGGATTCAATTATTTATGCGTGGGCTGACTGTCCTTTTCTGAATCTTGAGGTTACAAAGGAAATTATTTCAACGCATAAGGAATGTCTTGCGGAATATACATTTGCAGACGGCTATCCGAACGGACTTTGCCCGGAGATGATAGATTCCGGCGCGGCATCACTACTTTTTGAACTTACAAAATCCGGCGCGGTTTCAGGTTCTTCATCTGCGGCTTTTTTGGCTAGAACAAAAAATGTTTCAAGGGAAAGCATTTTTGATCTGATAAAAACTGATATAAATTCTTTTGAAGTTGAAACCGTGATTGCGGATGAAGACGCAAGTCTTTTTAGGATAAATTTTAACTGTGCGACAAAAGGAAATTCACTTGGCTGCAAGGCGATGTTCAAATGTGGAGTTGACGGAAAATCAATTGCCCAAATTTCAGAGGAAGCCTGCAAAAATGCTGATGTGCTGAAAACTTTGCCGGCTTATTATTCGATTCAGGTTACAGACAAAGTTTTGTCAAAAGTGATTTACCATCCAGATGAAATGGATTCTTTAAATGGAACGAATTTTATGCCGCTCGAAGATTTTAAGAAAATCATAAGAAAAATTGCAGATTTTTCTGAAACTGCGGTTGTAAGTCTTAGCGCGTGGGGCGAGGCGACTGTTCATACTGATTTTGTGGAAATGGTAAAAATTGTTCTTTCAGAGCCGGGACTTTCAGTTCTTGTTGAAGGCGACTGCTCGAATATTTCAGAAAAAATGTGCATGGAGCTGAAAAATATTTGTGATTCGGCAGTTCCTCGAAAAGAAGGCGCTCAGGAAAACGCAAAAATTATGTGGCTTGTTACTCTTGATGCTTTTTCAGAAGAAATTTATTCAAAAATCCACAAAGGTGAGCCAGAAAATTTTGAAAATTCAAAAGCGGCTGTCGCTCTGCTGGAAAAATATTTTCCTGGGGATGTTTTTCCTCAGTTTACAAGAATGAATGAAAATGAAATTGAATTTGAACCGTTTTACCGATTTTGGAGCAATAAAGAATCTCCTTCAAAAGGACAGATTGCAATCCAAAAATATGACAACTGTTTTGGTTCATTGCCAGACAGAAAACCGGCCGATCTTGCGCCATTGGAACGGCAGGTATGCTGGCATTTGCGTCGCGACATGACAATTCTTGTGAACGGAAATGTCCCGTATGCGCGCGGAAAATTAAAATCAGATATTTTGGGCAATGTTCTTAATGAAAATATTGAAGAAATCTGGAAAAAAACTGATTCTGAAGTAAAAAAGCAGATAAATCACGATTATTCCGGAAAATGCGAGAAATGCGATGAATACTATACCTTCAACTTTTAATGAATACGAAATAAACAGAACCGTTCTTTGGGGCAGGGGCGAAAATCCTGATTTTCAGCTTGATATTACCGCGATTCTTTTGAACCGGAGCGGAAGTCATTTGAAAACCCAAATTTTTGACAGTCTGATTCAATGTGGATTCAGGTCGATTATTTCTGTTGAGCCAGATTCTGAAAGTTTCAATATAGAAGAGATTTCGCGCCGTTATCCTTCTGTAAAATTTATTATTCCGCGGGAAGTTTCTTCTGAAGGAAGCCTGATAAACGCCTGCATTTCAGAGTTTAGTTCAAAATATTTTATTGTTCTAAGGGATTGCTTCAACATTCCAAAAGGTTTTCTTACAAAAAATCTTGCGGAAAATATTCTGAAAAACAATAATTTTTGTGTTGTTCCGCGGCTTGTTGATAAAGATGGAACTTCTATCATTGTGAATTTTGTTCCAGAGGCGCACAAGGGAAAATTTCTTATAAAACCGGAGCAGTCGGTGTTGGACGGAATGTCAACGCTTTATCCTTTTGATTTTGTCGGAATTTATAACCGCGAGAAATTTATAAATCTCGGCGGATTTGATTATACAATCTCTTCTTCATATTGGCAGAATGTTGATCTTTCTTTGCGGGCATGGCTCTGGGGCGAAAAAATCTCAATCACAACAAAATTTCATATTTCTTACACAGAAGATGTTCCGCTTGAAAAAAGCGCGCCTGATATGTCATATATCCGCTTTTATTTAAAGAATGTTCTTCCGAAATTCCGCGATGATCATGGTTCTGTAAGCCGTTTTGCATTTCCTGGATTTTATTTTAAAAGCAAATGTGGTATTTTTGAAGCGTTAAGTCAGTTTAATGAAGCGTTTCAATGGGTCAAGAAAAATCAATTCAGATTTAAAAAAGATATGCAATACTTAATAGAAAACTGGACGAATCTAAATGAAGAATAAAAATATTCAGGAATTGGCAGTTATAATTCAGTGCAGAATCTCTTCCTCAAGGCTTCCGGGCAAGGCTTTAAAGAAACTTGGCGGAAAAACTGTCCTTGAATGGACAATGGATTCAATGAAAAAAGTTGAAGCCGGAAATTATATTGTTGTTACAGACGAGGAATCATTCCCGAAACTTCAGCCGCTCGCGTTTTTGCATGGATGGAGAATTGTAAAAGGTCCGCTGGAAGATGTTCTGGAACGATTCTGCATCGCGATTCGAAAATTTGGCTGTAAAACGGTACTTCGTGCCACCGCGGATAATCCTTTTCTTTTTTACGAAGCTGCGCAGGCTTTGGTTGATGAATATTTTAAACAAAATCAGATTCAAAAATGTGATTACATGACTTGGACTGGACTTCCGCATGGAAGTGGCGTTGAAATTTTTGATGCGGAATCACTTTTAAAAGCTTCAGCAGAAACAACTGATCCGTATGACCACGAGCATGTCGGACCGGCTCTTTATAATCAAAAAACAAGATTTACAAGTCTTTTTTATAAAGCTCCGGCTCGTTTTTATTTTCCAGAATTCCGCACAACAATCGATACTCCTTCTGATTACCGCAGAGCTGTTTCTGTTGTCGCAAAACTTTCAAACGGAAAAGCTCCAGCTGCACCGTATACAACAGAAGAAATAATTTCCGCCGTTTCAGATCCGGATGTTCACGACACAATTCTGTTTTTTCCAAGCACAAAAAAAGGTCACGGAACTGGTCATTTGCGAAGATGCCTTGAAGCCGCAAAAAATTCCGAATGTTTTGTCTATATTCCAAAAAATCCTGAACTGGAAGAGACAGAAAATATTGTTTCAGAATTTATTGATTCAAGTTTGAACCCAAACCAGATAATCCATACTTTCCCGGAACAGAATGAATTTGCGCTGATTGCCGCGGATCTTTTTAAGATGGATTCTGAAACAGCGGAAAAACTCAGGAATGTCGCGAATCTTGTTGATATTGACGATGGCGGTGATTTTTATTTTTTCAGCGATTATCTTCTTGATATAATTCCGTCGTTTGGAATTTCCCGCGAGCCGAATTTTACAGATGAAGGATTTATTTTAAAGCCTTCTGCAAAAAAAACTTGCCGACCTCAAAAAATTGAATCAGTTCTTGTTTCTGTTGGAGGAGAAGATCCAGCCGCCCTCTCGCTTCTTGCCGCCAATTATTTTTCCAGCGCCGGAAAAAAAGTTACGGTAATTGCTTCCCGTTCAGAAAATCTTCCAGAGATAAAAAATGTCTCTTTTGTGCCGCCAGTTTCTTGTCTGCGCGAAAAACTTTTCGAGTTCGACCTTGTTGCGACTCATTATGGTCTTACCGCTTTTGAAGCTTTGGCTGCCGGCTGCGCTGTGGTTTTGCTTCCAACTTCAAAATTGCATGAAAACCTTTCAAAAAAATATGGATTTGCCTCAATTTCTGCGGAAGAATTGAAAAACGAGCCATCTCCGCATTATTTTGATGACATTGAAAAATTTTTTCCAAAAAAAATAACAGAAAAAATCTGCCAGAAACAGGAATCACTTTCGGATTTTGTAAAAAAACTTTCACACGGAAAAAGATATTTTTGTCCTATATGCGGAAAATCCGAGAATGTTGATGAAGTTGTTGCGCGCACGCCGGAACGGACTTTCAGAAGGTGCGCTGGATGCGGAATAATTTATATTTCGTGGAACAGTTCTCTCCCGATGAAATATGAAAAAGAATATTTTGCGGAGCAGTATAAAAAACAGTACGGAAAAACTTATCTTGAGGATTTTGATTTTATCAAAAAAAACTGTATAAAGCGTGTTCAGGAAATTAATGGAATGTTAAAACTGAATAGAAATTCCTCTCCGCGAATTCTTGATATAGGATGCGCTTATGGTCCGTTCCTTTCAGCCGCGCAGGAAAACGGTTGGCAGGCTTACGGAACAGATGTCTCAAAAGATGCTGTAGAATATGTGCGAAAAAAATTGCTTCTTCCGGCAGTTGTCTCAGCTTTTCCAGATTTTGACGCCGCCTCTGAATTTGGAATAAATCAGTTTGACGCGGTTGCAATGTGGTTTGTTATTGAACATTTTTCAGATTTAAAGTCTGTTCTGGAAAAAGTTTCATCACTTGTAAAAAAAGGCGGAATTTTTGCGTTCTCAACACCATCCGCGGAAGGAATTTCTGGCAAAACAAACACAAAATCATTTTTTGAAAAAAGTCCTTCTGATCATTTTTCAGTTTGGGAACCTTCTAAGGCACGGAAAATTCTTTCAAGATTCGGTTTTTCAGTTGAAAAAATTGTTTCAACCGGTCATCATCCTGAAAGATTTCCTTCCATAAAGAAAAACGGTTCAAAACAAGGCGGAATAATGTTCAGTGCCTGTGAAAAGCTGAGCCATGTTCTAAAACTTGGCGACACTTGTGAAATTTATTGCAGAAAATTATAAAGAATCAAAAGGAAAAAATATGTCAAAACCTTCAGTGTTGATTTTGGGAGCAGGGCTGATGCAACGTCCGGCGATTCTTTCAGCAAAAGAATTAGGATTTAATGCGGTTGTTATTGATGCAAATCCAAATGCAGAAAGTGTTCCGCTTGCAGATGAATTTAAAAAAATAGATTTAAAAAATAAAGAAGAGATTTTTAATTACGCAAAAGAATTAAAAAAAACTTCAGATTTAAAAGGAATTTTTACAGCCGGAACGGATTTTTCGGCCTCAGTTTCTTATGCCGCAGAAAAACTTGGGCTTCCTTGTCATTCTTACGAATCAGCTTTGAATGCGACAATAAAACCCCGAATGCGCCAATGCTTCGACCGCAGCAACGTTCCTTCCCCAAAATTTTTCAGTCTTTCCAACGCAGAAATAACCCAGGAAAAAGTTTTCGCCATAACAGAAGAACTTTCCTATCCATGTGTTGTAAAACCTGCCGACAATATGGGCGCGCGCGGCTGCCGCATGATTCGTTCCAAAGATGAAGCCTGGCAATCTGTAAAAATCGCCGCGGAAAATTCCCGAACTTCAACCGTAATCCTTGAAGAATATATGGAAGGCCCGGAATTTTCGATAGACGCGATTGTCTACAAAGGAACTCTTACAATTACAGGTTTTGCCGACCGCCATATTTTTTATAAACCGTATTTTATAGAAACAGGGCACACAATGCCGACAAAAATTGATGAAAAAAAACGGCTGGAGCTTATTTCAACTTTTGCAGATGGAGTTCATGCGCTTGGCTTAACTTGCGGAGCAGCAAAGGCCGACATAAAATATACAAAAAAAGGACCTCAAATCGGAGAAATTGCGGCTCGGCTTTCTGGCGGATATATGTCTGGCTGGACATTTCCATATTCTTCCGGATTGAATTTAACAAAACAGGCATTGCTCCTCGCTTCCGGGAACGAACCTTGTGAACTTTTAAGCGGCAGGATTCCTTTGCAGATTGAAAATGCGAATTTTGCGCTGTATGAATATCCTTCAAAAGAAGTAAGTGCGGAGCGCGCGTGGATTTCAGTTCCCGGAAAACTAAAATCAATTCAGCTTTGCAAAGAAACTCCGCTTGTAAAAAATATTTTTCCCCGTCCTGTAAAAGAAGGAGATAAAGTTGATTTCCCACGGAATAATGTCCAGAAATGCGGAAATGTAATCTCAAAATCAGATTCTTATGAGAATGCAGTTTCCTCCGCTGAACAAGCCATTTCTGAAGTGTTTTTGCGCCTTGAGCCTAAAAATGCGGATACAGATTTCTTTCTTTCAGGAAAATCTCTTCCAGATGAAAAAGGTTTTCCGCCGCCTGCATTCTCTTCTTTTGAAAAAATTGAAAAACTGAACCTTTCTGGAAAAATTCCAGCTGATTTTTCAATCCTTAAAGATGCGGAAAATTTTCCAGCGCTAAAAAAAATCCTTGAACTGCCGGAAAAAGACTGGACGCACCAGAATGCGCTTTGCGTGGCGGAAAAATTTGATTCAATCTGCAAAAATCATCCGCCTCTAGAACGTTCTGTTTTTTGGAAAGCATTTTTTAAAGGCGGATTGCAGGGCGCAATTTATATTTCAGATTCCAGCTCAGATTCCGAAAAATAAAATATGGAAAAAGAATTTTTTGTTAAAATTAAATATTTTCTCGTTTTTCTTGCAGTTTTTTGCATTTCAAATTTTTCAGTTTCGCTTTTTTCAGAAGAATATCTTCTTAATGAAAAAGCCCAGGAAGCCGGAATGACGCTTTATTGGGACACATTTTCCTCTTCTGGAATAATAGAAAAAAACGGACATCAAATATCTTTTCAAGCTGAAAATCCTCTTTGCATGCTGGATAGTTCCGCCCTTATAATTACCGATGCTCCAGTTTTAAAAGACGGAAAACTTTACGTTACAGAAGAATTTATTTCCTCTGCGGATGAATATTTCAAGTCAACAAGCAGTGCGGACGGATTTAAAATCGGTGCAATCCTGATAGATCCAGGTCATGGAGGAAAAGATCCAGGCGCTTCGGGAACATTCAAAGTCAATGGAAAAACAATAAAGGTTCAGGAAAAAGATGTTGTCCTTTCAATTGGAAAAATGCTTTATTCAAAACTAAAGGCCGCCTATCCAGAAAAACAGATTATAATGACTCGTTACGGAGATACTTTTCCTCAGCTTAGTGAACGGACGGATATTGCAAACAGCGTAAAACTCGCGCCAAAAGAAGCGATTCTTTACGTTTCAATCCATGCGAATGCTTCGCTGAACAAATCTTCCAGCGGATATGAAGTCTGGTACCTTTCGCCGGGCTACAGACGCACAGTTATTGATAAATCTGCCGCAGAAGGAGACAAATCTCTTTTTCCTATCCTGAATTCAATGATGGAAGAAGAGTACACTACAGAAAGCATTCTTATTGCAAAATTTATAATGGATGGACTCAGCGCACAGATTGGAAATCTTTCAAAAGCCCGTGGAATAAAGGCTGAAGAATGGTTTGTCGTTCGGAATGCAAATATGCCTAGCGTTCTTATTGAAGTAGGATTTGTGACAAACGAAAAGGAAGCTTTGAATTTAAATAGCGAACCTTACTTGCAAAAAACCGCGTTAGGAATTTATAATGGAATCAGTGCATTTGTTACACACTTTGAAAGATCCAGAGGTTTTATATCCACAAAATGAAAATTCCAAAATTAGAAAAATCTTCATATTTTATTCTTGCGTTTATTTTTCTTTATTTTTTTGTCTCTCTTATGATTTGGATTGTGAAATTTCCAGGAATCCGCAGGACATTCATTTTTCAGGCTTCTGATTCAGAAAAATTCCGGCTTGAGACAAGATATGAACCTGTAAATCCTCCGCAGGGAAAATATCATTATTACATAAATGAGCTGCTTTTGGGACCAATCTCTGAACATTGTAAAGGAATTTTTCAGAAAGGAACAAAAGTTTTGAGCTGTTCCAAAAAAAATGACACATTGTATGTAAATCTTTCAAAGGAATTGCTTCAGGCAAACGCTTTTGACACAGATTTTAAGTCTCAGATTGAACTTTTCAAGACAAATATAACACGGAATTTTCCAAATATACGAAAAGTGGAAATTTTCATCGATGGAACAACTCCTTTCGGTGACTGATTTATATAAAAATAGATAATTTGATTTTGCTTTTTGCGTTGACAAAATGAATCTCTTGGAAGATAATACTGTTTATACAAGGCTACATCGAATTATTAAAAGGAGCTTCTTATGAAGAGGACTTTTTCAATTTTGGCAGTTGCTATGCTGCTTGCAGGTGCTAGTGCTTTTGCAGAGGAAAGCACTCTCATCGATTTTACAAAGTTGTCTGCTGACTGTGTTTCAGATGAAAATGGAAACCCGACACAGAACAGCCGCACAGTAATGGATTTCTCTACTTCTGCTGGTGCAACTTTTACTGTAGATCAGAAGGATCTTATGAAAACTTCACTTGCACTTCCTGAATGGGAAGTTAGTTTGAATTCTTCAGCACGCACAGTACAGAGTCTTGGACTTTCTAAAGTAGTTGCAGCTCCAGTAAAGGATAGCGCACAGGTTCCTTTCGCTGGCAGCGAGGTTATGGGTGTACGAATTGTTTTCCCTGACTGGAATTCAAATGCTTATGCATATATCCGCCCACCGTTCGAGATTCCTGCTTATGAACCACTTTCTTCTGCAGATGAAAATGGTGTTCGCCAGGAACCTACAGATGAAGAAAAAGCATCTGGAAAAACACTTTTTGAAGAAGATTTCGGTGTTGTAAAAAATGTCGGCACAATCAAATCTATCAAAGTTACTACAATGGGTATGAACTATCCGGAGGGACTTTATGTTCTTCTTAAGGACAATGATAACATTGAGCGCCGCTACTTTATGGGTTATTTGGGATTTGATGGTTGGCGTGAATTGACATGGAACAATCCACAGTACATTACAGAAATCCGTAACCGCGAAATCCGTGTATATCCAATCTATCCACGTGGACTTCCATTCGTAAAATTCACAGGTTTCCAGATTACTCGCGATGCAAACCATATTGGTGGCGATTTTATCGGATATTTCAAAGATGTTTCTATCATTTACGATAAAGCTCTTCTTACTTCTGACCGCGATATTGCTGATGAAGACCTTTGGGGAATCATCAACAAGAAAGAAGCTGCTCGCCAGGCAGATGAAATGAGCCGTTTTGGTAACAAGCAGGTTAACCGCTTCCTTGAAAGATCAAAGCAGGCTACAGAAGATCGTTTCTCTTCTAGCTTGAGCGAAGATTCAAACTCTAATGCTCAGTCAACAGGAACAGGTTCTTCTGCTGATGCTAAATAATTTTAGCTAGCAAGTTGTTAATTTCGCCCCTTCCAAAGGAAGGGGCTTTTTTATTTGTTAAAATCGTTATTGTGCTTTACAATACAACGTATGAGCGAAAATATTACTGATAATTTGTACAAAAAAATCCCTGCAAAAAACAAAATCCGCGAAATATATTCACGTTATACGCCTGTTTTTCAGACAATTATGGAAAATATAAAGGAACGGCTTCAGGAAAAAATAAAATTGACATCCCAGCCGACATATAAATCACGGATAAAAAGTTTTAATTCATATTACAAAAAAGTTTTACGTCAACATCCGGAAGAAGCTGTTGCATCTGAAAAACTTGTTTGTCTTACAGATATGATGGGAATCCGCATTATTTGCACTTTCCTTGAGGATATTACTGATGTTCAGGAACAAATAAAATCAATGTTTCAGGTTAGGGAAGTTGAGATAAAAGGCGCGTCGCAGAGTTATAAAGAATTCGGTTATGAGTCAGTTCATGTTCTTGTTTCTGTTCCGGATGACTGCAAGCCGAATTCCTTGCCGGATGATATTTTGCTACCGGAGGAACTTGTGTGCGAAATTCAAATCCGTACAATTCTTCAGGACGCCTGGGCGGAAGTTGAGCACGAGCTTATATATAAAACCGAATTTACTCCTTTTGATATGCCGTTAAAGCGAAAGCTTGCATCAATGAATGCTTCCTTGAGCCTTGCGGATATTATTTTTCAGGAAATCCGTGATTATCAGAAAAAACTTCAGAACGAAATGATTCAGCGTCGTCAGTCTTTTTATGAAAAAGCAGATGATCTTATAACTGTTGACGGTGAAAAACCTTCTGAAAAAGAAAAGAATCTTGAACGCATAAATCCTTATGTCCGTGGCACGATTGATGATATGCTTCTTCAGGCGATTCACGCGCATAACTCCGGCGACCTAAAAAATGCAATAATTATTTACACTCAGATTATTGATTCAAAACCGACTCCGAACAACATTGTGCTTTCAGTGATTTTAAAACACCGTGGGATGGCATATTTTGCTCAGAATGATTTTGAGAATGCGCTTTTGGATTTCAAGCAGTCCTTTGAATTTGATGAAAAATCTTTCCGCTCTGCTTATTATGTTGGAATTGTGCTTTCAATAAAAAAAGATTACAACGGAGCTGTAAAATGGTTTACAACTTCGCTGGAGATAAACGGAATCCAAAGCCATGCGTTTTATAGGCGGGCCGTTTCTTATTTTGAACTTGGCGAATTTGAAAAGGCGATGAATGATGCGGTTGCAGCAGAAAAGCTCGGACTTGAAGATCCCGGATTGGATTCTTTGCATTCAAAACTGATTGAAAAATTCGATATGAAAATGTAAATGGCAGAAAATATATTTTTTTGAAATATCGCTTATTTTTATTTGACATAATTATAAGATTTTGATAAAGTATAAAAACAAATTGATGTATGTCTCCTTCGTCTAGTGGTTAGGACATCGGGTTTTCATCCCGACAACAGCAGTTCAATTCTGCTAGGAGATGTAGAAAGCCGAACAAATGTTCGGCTTTTTTATTCTAAAAAATCCAAAAATTATGGAACATAAAAATATTCAGGATTATTTTACAGAAGAAGTCGTTGCGCAGATAAAATCTTCAATAAAAGATGCAGATGGAAATGAAGTTTTTTTTGCCGGAAAAATAAATGAAAAAGGCGTAGTTGATTCTGTTGTTGCGGCTGCAAAAGGCAATTCTCATTCTGTTCCTGTAAATTTTGCGGAAGCAAGAAAAGGGCATGTGCTGATTCACAATCATCCTTCTGGAAATCTTGTTCCATCTGATGCGGATATAAACGTTGCGTCTGTTGCCTCTGAAAATACGCAGGGCTTTTATATAATCAACAATGAATGTTCTGAAATTTATGTTGTTGTAAAACCTGTTGTTCAAAAAACAGTTTCTTATCTTGATGTTGAGGAAGCCGGAAATTATATTTCTAACGGCGGACCGCTGGCTGCTTCTTCTGATGATTTTGAGGAGCGACCGGTTCAGATTCAGCTTTTAAGAAAAATTGCTGAGGCGTTCAACAAAAAATCAATCGGGGTTTTTGAGGCAGGAACTGGTGTTGGAAAATCCTATGCGTATTTGATTCCTGCGATTTTGTGGTCATTAAAAAATCAGGAACGAATTGTTATTTCTACAGGAACAATAAATTTGCAGCAGCAGCTTTGTGAAAAGGATTTGCCGGCTGCGCAAAAAATAATCGGTTCAAATATAAAATTTGTTCTTATGAAAGGACGTCAGAATTTTGTATGCCGCAGACGATTTGCCGATGCTTCTGCTCAGCGGGAACTTTTTGGCGATGACACAGAAATTTTTGATAAGCTTTCGGAATGGATTTCAGTTACTTCCACAGGAAGCAAAAGCGATATAAGTTTTTTGCCGCCGGAATCAATCTGGACTCGTATTAATTCAGAAAGCGACGCTTGCATGGGGCTTCGCTGTCCGTTTCATTCTGAATGTTTTGTTATGAAAATGCGGAAAGAGGCTTCCGGTGCAAATATTATTGTTGTAAATCACCATCTGCTTTTTGCGGACATTGAATCACGCATGCACGGAGCTGGTTACGATGATGTTGCGGTTCTTCCGCCATTTAGACGTGTTATTTTTGATGAGGCTCACGGAATTGAATCCGCCGCAACAAGTTTTTTCAGCGAGAATTTTAATCGTTTTAAATTGTTGAAGCAGTTGAATCAGCTTTACCGCAGAAGAAAAAATTCTGAAGCAGGATATTTGTGTACAATCGCAATTCTTTCAAGCAATGAGGAAAAAGCCGCTTTTGCCTACGAAAAAGTCGAAAAAATAAAAAATGACATTATCAATATGGAAACTGCGGCCTTGGATCTTCTGTCCGAGGATTATACGCTCCGCCTTTTTGATGGAAATTCTCGTAAGTTCGGCGCGTTGATTTCGCTCTGTTCAACCTTGGCAAAAAGCATTGATGAATTTGTAGGGCTTTGCCGGGATGTTATGGAAGGCGTTGATGAGGATGACCGTTCTGTACCGGCTTATTTTGAAACAAAAGTTCTTTTGCGCCGCATGGAAGATTCTTCGATTGTTCTTAGAGATTTTTCTGTCTGGGATGAAAAACATGACAAAGTTTTTTGGATTACAAGACGCAATCTTTCAAAAGAGTTTGCCGGTGGTGAAGGAAATTCTTCTTATGTGATTTTAAATGAAACTCCGCTGGATATTGCGCCAATGATGAACGAAGGCGTTTATGAGCCGATGGAAACAGTTATCTGCACTTCTGCGACATTGAAAACCGGACGCGATTTTGGTTACTGGCTGCGGCGTTCGGGAGTTTCTTTTGCGGAAAAAGATAGGGTTGCGTTCGGGGAATTTCCGTCTCCTTTTCCATATGAAAAAAATATGCTTTTTGCGGTTCCAAAAGATGCTCCATTTCCAGATGACATAAATTTTCAGGCTTGGATTGAAGCTGCTGTTGTTCGTCTTATAAATGCCGCAGACGGAAGAACGCTTGTGCTTTTTACATCTTATGAATCTCTTAGAAGTTGCTTTAATTCTGCGGTAAGGTATTTAAAAGGTTTTGGCGGTGCGATTTATAAGCAAGGTGATGATGATAACGGCCGGCTTCTGGATAATTTTAAAAAAGACATAAAAAGTGTACTGTTTGCAACGGATTCATTCTGGCAAGGTGTTGATGTTCCTGGAGAATCGCTTTCCCAGGTGATAATTGTAAAACTTCCATTCACAGTTCCTAATGATCCGGTTTTTACAGCCCGTGCGGAAGCAATCCAGAAAAGAGGCGGAAATTCTTTTATGGAGCTAAGCGTTCCTGAAGCAGTGATAAAATTCCGCCAGGGAATAGGAAGGCTTATGCGCCGCAGTTCCGATAAGGGTGCTGTTGTTGTTCTTGACCGCCGTATCTATGAAAAAAAATACGGTTCAATATTCTTGGCAAATGTTCCGCAGTGCAAAAGGCTTTATGAAAACCTTGAAAAAATATGCGACTCATTATCTTCTTTTATCTTTAATTGACAGATGAATTTTTTGTATATAAAATAAAAATATCACAGTTTTTTGGAGCCGATTTTGTATAGTTTTTTAACCTTGTGCTGCCTTCTGACAGCTGTAATTCCAGCCGCAATATTGAATATCATTGCTTATCCGGTCAGTCTAAGATGGAGCCGGAAAATTTCTGAATATATTGTAAAAAGATTGGCTCCTCGGGTTTTCTCAATCTTGAACACATACAGGCATTTTCATTTTTTTGGATATAATGATTCTAAAAAACTTCTTCCCGAACAGTATATTATAATTTCAAATCATCAGAGTTTGATAGATATTCCTTGCTATATGAATTTTCTTCGTGACAAGGAATTGCGTTTTGTTGCAAAAGATAATCTTTCAAGACATATTCCTCTTGTTTCAGAAATGCTGCGTGCCCAAAAACATTGTATGGTTCCAAGGAAAGGAAGCCCGATGATTGCAATGAAAGTAATTGATGATTTTGGAAAGCAGGTTCTGGCAAATAATCAGATTCCGATTCTTTTTCCGGAGGGAACTCGCACAAAAAATGGCAATGTAGGAAAATTTTATTCGGCTGGTTTTAGAAAACTGAATGAAGCTACAAAACTTCCTGTTGCTTGTTGTGCTTTGGACGGCGGTTATCAAATCCGCGATATGCGTAATATCATGAGCAACCTTCAGAATGGTTGTTACCGTGTAAAAGTCCTGAAAGTTTTTGATTCGCCAAAAACAAAAGAAGAAGAAGTAAAGATTCTTGAAGAAAGCCGTTCCCTTATTCAGAAACAGCTTGAAGAATGGCGAAAAATTCCTACAGACAGAATGTAGCTGCAAAAACAAAAAAGGACTGGCAAAAACCAGTCCTTTTCTATTGGTATGAATCAAGGATTATTTGAAATCCTTTGGACGACGTTCTGTGCGTTTGCATTTTGAGCATTCAGCAATATTCTTAAGTCTTCCACCTTCGTACAAAGTCTTCATAACAATTTCGCCACCGCAATCAGGACAAATGAATTTCTGTGTTGCAACTGTAGTACGGGAGTTTTTACTTGCTCCAGCCATGGGGTTCCTCCATAAAAAAATAATACGTATTGCAAAATATATTATTGAAAAGTGTGTTATTAGTCAATTAGTTGTGATTCTTAATTTTTTATCTATTGACCAAATAAAAGCCATTTATTAATATATTTGTCAAGTTAACTTAATTTGGGGGTTCCCTTTGGCAACTAAAAAAACATCTGCAGAGAAACGTCACGCACAGAGTGAAGTTAGAAGACTTCATAACAAGGCTATTAAAAGCTCTTGTAAGACATACGCAAGACAGTTTGTAGAAGCTGTACACGCTAAAGATCAGGCGCTTGCTCAGTCTAGACTTAGAACACTTGTTAGCGAACTTGACAGTGCACGCAGCAAGGGCGTTCTTACAAGAAACGCTGTTTCTCGCAAAAAGTCACGCATGACAAAGCTTTATAATGTTACTTTTGCTTCAGAAGCAGCTAAATAACTGGATAAGGCTGTTTTTGTCAAAAAATCCAGTTGGAAAAATTCCAACTGGATTTTTTTATTGTTAAATTTTATTTCAGGGGAATTTTCAATGTCTGCTGACAAAGTTACAAAATATAATCTTGTTGAGGCAATTTATCAAAAAACAAACTGTGAGAAATATGTGGTTCAGGATGTTGTGGAAAAATTTCTTGATGAAGTAAAAAAATCACTTGAAAACGGTTGTACAATCGAATTGCGCGGTTTTGGAACTTTTGAGCCAAGACTAAGAAAAGGTCGTTCTGCTGCCAGAAATCCAAAAACAGGTGAAAAACTTTCGGTGGCACCGCATTATGTTGCAGCATTCCGTTCTGGGCAGGATTTAAAGAAGGCTTTGTGGAATCTTGAAATAAAAGACAAAGATAAGCAGATTTGACAATCATTCTTATAATGTTATAAAATAAAGAAAGTTATGGCAGAATCAACAGAAAAACTAGACGAAAAAAGAACTCTTACTGTATTTGGACCGGAAACAGAATTTGATGGCGTGCTTGAATTTAGTGATGACCTTATTATCACAGGTAAATTCAATGGACGCATAAAAGCTACAGGAAATCTTGAGATTGCCCGCGATGCCATTTGTACTGTTGAAAAAATATCTGCAAAATCAGTTGTTATTTCTGGAACTGTAACAGGCGATATAGAGGCTTTGGAAAGGGTTGAAATTTGTAATGGTGGAGTTGTGAAAGGGGATATTGTTACATCTCGCATAAGAATTGAAAACAATGTGGAATTTGAAGGTGAAATAACTATGTTGGATTCAATTCCAGAGGAAAATCTTTTTGCCTCGGCTTCTAATGAATATAAACAGGCAATGGTTCTTAGAACTGATATTATTGAATAAAAGTTTGTTCTTTTTTACAAAATAGTTCTTATTGACAATGATTCTTTTTTTTGGTAATAATAAATATACATCCTTTCTTTTTTAGGTAAATCAATCACAAGACTTTTTCAAAAATCATATAGATCAATATTTTAAATGGAGTGTTTTATGGCCCTTATCAGACGGCGAAAAAACAACGAAGAAAAAGAAACTGAACAGAAAGAGGAAAATGTTCAGAATCAGTTGGAATTTGAAGCTCAGCCAGAATCGTATGAAGCTTCTGAATCAATTTCATCGGAAGGCGATGACTATTCATCTGAAGAACAATCTTATGAACCGGCCGAAACGGAATCAGAACAGGAAACAGAAGAAAATCCTGAGCAGACAGAAGTTCGTAAAAGAACTGTAAAAGTTGTAAGAACAAGAAGAAAAGTTCCAGTAAGAGTTGAACGTTCTCAATCTCAGGAAGATAACCAGGAAACAAATTCTAATTCAGAATCTGAAAATTATACTCACCAGAACACAAGATATAATAGCCGTAACAATAACGGACACAGAATGCAGAACAACAGAAGAGGCGGATTTGGCTCAATGCACAGCGAAATGCCGGTTCCTACAAATGCGATTGATCCTTCTGTAATGCAGCCTTGCGGAGATGGAACAGACGAAAATTCTTCTAAACCGCGTCTTCTTATCAATGATTTGACTGCAATGGGAATGCACGAACTCCGTGATTTGGCTACAAAATATGGTTTTAATCCTGATGATCTTGCTCCTATGAAAAAGCAGGAGCTTATCTTTGTTATCCTAAAAGCTCACACAGAACATGGTGGAATTATTTTTGCTTCTGGTGCATTGGAAATTCTTCCAGACGGTTACGGATTTTTGCGTTCACCACAGAACAGTTATCTTCCAGGTCCGGATGATATTTATATTTCTCCAAGCCAGATTCGTCTTTTTAACCTTAAGACTGGCGATACAGTTTACGGACAGACTCGTTCCCCAAAAGAAGGAGAACGTTTTTTTGCTCTTTTAAGAATTGAAACTGTAAACTTTGATGAGCCGCGCGTTGCACAGACAAGAATTCCTTTTGAGAATCTTACAGCGCTTTATCCAAAGGAAAAATTGCGTCTTGAGACAATTTCCACAGAAGTTTCAAGCCGAATTGTTGATTTGTTCGCACCGATCGGAAAAGGTCAGCGTCTTTTGATTGTAGCTCCACCAAAAGCCGGAAAAACTACATTGATGCAGAAAATTGCGAATTCAATCACAACAAATCATCCTGAAGTTTATCTTATTGTTCTTCTTATTGATGAACGACCTGAAGAAGTTACAGAAATGGAACGCGCCATCAAGGGCGAAGTTATTTCTTCTACATTTGATGAGCAGGCGACACGCCATGTTCAGGTTGCGGAGATGGTTCTTGAAAAGGCAAAGCGCCTTGTTGAGCATAAACGCGATGTTGTTATTCTTCTTGATTCAATCACACGCCTTGCTCGCGCATACAATATTACAGTTCCTACTTCTGGAAAAGTTCTCTCTGGTGGTGTTGATTCAAACGCATTGCATAGACCGAAAAGATTTTTTGGTGCGGCAAGAAACATTGAGGAAGGCGGTTCGTTGACAATTATTTCAACAGCGCTTGTTGAAACAGGAAGCCGAATGGATGAAGTTATTTTTGAAGAGTTCAAGGGAACTGGAAACAGCGAAATTGATCTTGACAGAAAACTTGCAGAACGCAGATTGTTCCCTGCAATCAACATTAAAAAATCTGGAACAAGACGCGAGGAACTTTTGCTTTCTGAAAATGAGCTTCAGAAACTTTGGATCTTGCGAAAAGTCTTTGCTCCAATGGAAGATGCGGAGATTCTTGAGCTTATTCTTGATAGAATGAAGAAAAGCAAGACAAACGACGCATTCCTTGCAAGTATGAATGTTGGAACTGCCGCTTCTGATTAATGCGGAATTTTTGATAATTAATGGAATTCTATATTGATTAGTTTTCTTAAAATTATTATAATTAAAAAATACTTATATCTAAATATTGTGGATTGTGGTAATGGAATGAGGTAAGGCTCTGCATTATCGGGCAACTACAGTGGGAGTAAAAGATGAAAAAGGGAATCCACCCGGAATACAAACTTACAAAAATCACTTGTGTTTGTGGCAATGTAATTGAAACTCGTTCAACAGTTGAAAACATCAACGTTGAAATTTGTTCAGCTTGCCACCCATTCTATACAGGAAAACAGAAACTTGTTGACACAGCAGGTCGTATTGACCGCTTTAACAAGCGTTATGGAATTAAAGAATCAAAATAGATTTAATTTTTATATAAATCAGATTGATTTTCTTTGGAAGGCCGTCATTTTAGGATGATGGCTTTTTTGTTTTAAAGAATATTTTTGAAAAATACTTAAAATAAATTTGCATTTTATGTGCAAATGTGGTACATTGCAATTAGAGGTGATTGCATGGCACTAAGTAATTTAACTGTTCGGCTTGACGAAAATGATAAAAATAAGTTTTCCGAGATTTGTGAGAAAATAGGACTTTCCGTTTCTGCGGCAATAAATGTTTTTGTAAAAAAAGTTGTGAGCGAACATAAGATTCCTTTTGAACTTTCTGACCCTTTTTATAGCGAAGAGAATATAAACGCTTTGCTTGCCGCAAAAAAAAGAATAGATGAAGGGAAATGCTTTTCTCAAACTTATGAGGAATTTAAAAAAATGGTAGATACACTTGAAGTTGCGGATTCAAAGCCTAAGTTTGGAAAATGAAGTTAAAATTAAATTGGGATTATAATGCCTGGAATGATTATCTTGCTTATTTAAAAAAGGGAGATAAAAAATCATTTAATAAGATAAATCTTCTTATAGATGATATTATAAAAAACGGTCCTCTAAAAGGTTTGGGAAAGCCTGAACGTTTGAAGCATGAACTGAACGATTTTTTTAGTAGGGAAATTAATAAAAAAGATCGGCTTGTTTATAGAATAGAAAATGACATTCTGCAGATAATTCAGTGTTGCTCGCATTATGAGAATGTGTAAAAACGGGGGCACGTTGTTGGAGCGAGGGGCGGTGTTCCGCCCCACAAAAATAATTATTTCCACTTGAATGTTACAAGTCCGATTATGTAGATTGCAATTATGCACAGAGGAACGAAGTATGCGAATATCGGTTTCATCCAGTTTTTGACTTTTAGGCCTTCGCCTTCGTTTGCTTCTGTCATAAGGTTTTGCCACCCTAGACCGAATTTGTTGCAACAGAAGAGCGAGAATATTAATGCACCAAGTGGAAGCAAGTTGTTGCTTACAAGAAAATCCCAGAAGTCTAGCCATGATGAGCCTTCGCCAAACGGATGGAATTTGAAAATGCTGTAGCCAAGGGCGGTTGTTAGCGCGATTAAAAAGATTCCGATTCCACAGATAAGGCTTCCTTTTGCGCGCGACCAGCCTGTTAGTTCGCGGACGCAGGCAAGTATGTTTTCGCAAACGGCAAGTTCTGTTGAGAATGCGGCAAAAACCATAAATAGGAAGAAAAGGCTTCCCCAGATGCGACCGCCGCCCATGTTGTTGAAAACGGTTGTCATTGTATTAAAAAGCAGTGAAGGACCTGCGTCTACCGCGATGTTGAACGATGCGCACGCCGGAAAAATTATGAGCCCGGCAACAATTGCAACAAATGTGTCTAGCACGATGACTTTTACGGTTTCGCCCATAAGGCTTCGGTCTTTTCCGATGTAGCTACCGAAAATCGCCATTGCACCGATTCCTATTGAAAGCGTAAAAAATGCCTGGTTCATTGCGGCAACGATTACAGGAACTGTCAGTTTTTTAAAGTCTGGAACAAGATAAAAAGCAAGGCCTTTTGTTCCTCCTTTTAATGTAATGCTTCGTACAGCAAGAATTGTCATCAGCACAAGAAGCATGACCATCATATATTTTGTGATTCGTTCAAGTCCGCTTTGAAGGTTTCTTGTTAGAATAGTAAAACATATGGCAACCGCAATAAAAAGATACATTACATTTATTCGCGGATTTGAAATCATTTTGCCAAAACTGAGTTCTCCAGCTTTTCCTGCGATAAACGAGACAAAATAATAAATCAGCCAGCCGGTAACAACAGTGTAAAATGCCATCAAAAAAATGTTTCCCAAAAGGCAAACGTACCCGTGGATATGCCACTTTGAGCCAGGTTTTTCAAGCTTTTGATACATTCGGACCGGGCTGGCCTGAGATGCTCTTCCCAGCGCGAATTCCATTGTCAGTGCCGGAAGTCCCAGCAAAACAAGAAAAACAAGATAAACCAAAACAAACGCACCACCGCCGTTCTGACCGACCATCCACGGAAATTTCCACACATTTCCGCAACCAATTGCACAACCTGCGCTCAGCAGAATAAATCCGAGTCTGCTGCTTAATCTTTCTCTAGCCATTTCTACATTGTATCAGAAAATTTGAGTGATGTGTAGGATTCAAAAATGTTTTGCAGGAGATTTTATTTTTACAACCTTTCCTGTTTTCCCCGGATTTTTTTCCAGCTTACAAATCCGTAAATGTCGTTTGCCAAAAAAATCATAAAGTTGAATACCATCGGAAAATAAACCGGGTTTTTGCTGGAGGCCATTAGCCACATCAGAATCAGAACGATGTCGTTTGCGGAGTAGGCTACTGCGTAATATGGAACTCTCATCATCATAAGGACTGCGGCAGACATGCTTGTTGCAATTGAAATTGTGCTTATTTCAAGATTTGCCGTGTTCAGCGCTTTTAAGACAAAATAAAATATAAATGTGGCAAAAACTGTTAAAATCAATGCGACTGCGGACTTTTTTGGCGTAAGATGAGCCATTTTTACTTCAACTTTTTGTGAGCTGGCAGGATTTTTTAGCCATAAAAACGCTGTGAAAATCGCGCTGGGCGTGCTCATAAAAAGATAGGTAATCATTTCGCCGTAGTAGTGGAATTCCAAAGAAACAATTGAATAAAGTACGCTGAAAACAACAATCAGAAATTGGCCGATTACATTGCCCTTTGCAACAAAAATCAGAGAAGTTACACCAGTAATTGTGGCGGCTAGCGTAATTGGATTTTTTTGTGGCACAAACATAAAAAGAACAGTAACTCCAACAACAGAAATCGTCCAAAGGAGTTTTTCAAACATATTGAATTTTGGAAAAAAATTTTTTAAAGAAAGCATAACCGCCGGTGCTCCAAAATGATTTTAAGAATCCTAACGGAGATTTTGATTTTTTTCAATTATAATGGTTGAAAGCCGAATTTTTTGCAAACTGTGAAAAAAAGTTTCAGAAGTTTTACAATTCTTCTATCATATATACTTTTTTATCAATGCGATAATCTCGTTTTTTGCCGCCTCTTTTTCGTCCTCTGTTGGTGAAAATAGAATTTCCGGGCGGATTTTTAGCGCATTGCAAAGTTTTATGATTGTGTATAGATTCGGAATATTCCTGCCAGATTCAATGCAATTCACCTGATTTTGAGACAAACCAGCCGCAAAAGAAAGTTCAATCTGAGACATATTCGCTTTTTGCCGCTCTTCTTTTAAACGTTTCAGCACAAAATTCAGCTGCTCCTGAAATTCCTCTTCTATCATAGTAACCAAAATAAACAGAATTTCATTGACAAACAACACGGTAGACCATTAATATAAATAATGGTTTTCCATTGAAAAAGATAATGGAAAAAGCTTGTTTTTTTTATATGTGGAGGTGTTTATGATATGTATTAATAGATTTTTGAAAAAAATTGCTACTTTAACTGTAACATTGTTTTTAGTCGTTAATGTCTTTGCTCAAAATGAAGAACTTAATATTCATTTTTCAAGGGCGCAAGATTATGAGGCTCAAAAAAAGTGGATTTATGCGTTGGGTGAATATTATGATGCTATGGCTGAAAATCTTGCACTTTTAGGTTTGGACAATACCAATTTTGATACTTATACTAGTGCTTATAATAGATGGACGGCTATTTCAGATTCAATAAATAACGGAAATCCCGGACTAGGCGAATTTGATGAGTTTGAATTTGCAGATAATTGGATTTCATTGCTGAAAGATTATGAAAAATATTGGACAGAAAATTGCCCATATATATTTCATGTTGCAAAACCTGTTAGGCAAAAATTGAATCTTGAAACAAAAACTGCAAATTATACGGTTGGAATCTATTTGGAAAAATGCAAAAAATTTAACAATATTGATAAAATTATTCAAACTGGATTTAAAAAAGCCTATAAAAATGAATGGAATCTTGATTACTTAAAAGATTGGCCGGAAGTTTCAGTTTATAGTGATAAAAAATACGATGGACAGTATTTAGTTGATGGCGTTGCCCTTGCTTCTGAAAAAGTAGTTGGGATAAAAGGAGCAGAAGGAGCAGTAGATTATTTTTTATCTGAAAAATTGAATAAAGAGCCAAGTTTGTTTTCACTTCTTTCATACTATACAACATATTTACCAAAAAAAATTGCGAGTTTAACAGAGATTAAGGAATATAATTATTATCCAAATAAGACTTATATGGGTATTGTTTTGATTGATTATTATTCCGATGTTAGAGCTCGCCGATTTCAGCCACACGAGAGTGCGTACGATTTCTTGGACTTTTTTTTAAAATTTGATAGAACCTTATATCATTTTTAATCTGATTC
>ONHK01000021.1 GCA_900317625.1 uncultured Treponema sp. | reverse complement strand
AGGAAGGAAGTTTTCCTTCTGCAATCATCACCAAAAAGATGGCTGCATAAAATTCGTTATTTTTCAGACAAACTGTCTGGACAAAGGGCTTAGCTTATACATAAAATTGTTTTGCCCTTAAAATGCTCCTTGTAATGCGAAAGTTCTTTTTCAATGTCGCTTAATTGAGTATAAAATTCATCTTCTTTATTTTCCTTTGCTTTATCAAATGTTTTATTCGCCATATTTTCGTTCCAAAAATAAATAATTTCACACTTGAATTTAATAATTCAGTAATTTCTGATTATAACATATTTATTCAGTAATTATTTACTTTCTAGCGAAAAAGTCAGAAATTTCTTACATAATTTATCTAATGAGCGATTTTTGGAAACGAGTTGTTGAAGAATTAGATTTCAAAGGAATGAATCGAGCTGAACTTGCTAGAAGATGTAATTTCAGTGTTACAAATATCGGGCAAGGAATAAAACTTTGTTCCACTCCGTCCGCGGAAACCGCTGTAAAAATTGCGGCGGAACTTGGCGTAAGTGTGGAATATCTTGTAAACGGTGCGCAGGTAACGCAAAATCAAAAAATCACTTCAAAAGAATATGAAGATTTGCGTCTTTCCAGAAAATATCATTCTTTGATTCAAAAATGCGAAACTCTTTCTCCCCAAAAAACTGAACTTCTTTCTATAATTGCAGACAATTTTAAAAACTAGGTTTCTATTTTCAAATTTCAACAAGCCTATTTCTGATTTGACGAATATAAAATGATATGATATATTGAAAAAAGGAAATGCCCGAACTTTTGGGTATCTCCACTAGTTTGATTAGCCGCGCTAGTTTTGGGACTTGGCGGCTATTTTTTTCTCTACTTATTTTTTAGGTAAGAGAGGATTGCAAGAAGTAGAATCGCTAAATTAATAGCTAACGAAATAATTTCGTAAATCGTCATCTTTGCAGTCTCCCATATTCAAATTTCGGTATTGACCGATTGAGTTTTGGGAGATAACCGCCTGTTCAAGCATTTCCAATATTCTAATTATAATATATAATTTGTATAGTGTATACGATTTTTTTTCTTTTTTATGTGTTTTGCTCTTGAAAGGTTTGTGTTAATTTAGGATAATAGCAGAACATACTTATAAGTAGGAGTAGTTATAAATGGCTACAATTAACATCAGAGACGATGAACCTTTGGAAAAAGCTATCCGAAGATTCAAGAAGATGGTTGAAAACGAAGGTATCGTTCGTGAATATAAGAACAGAAGATATTTCGTAAAACCTTCTGCAGTTCTTCACCAGAAGAAAACAACTCTGGAACACAAAAATTTCCTTAACAAGAAGAAGGCTCAGAGAGCTGCTTCTCGTGGCGATCGCTAGAATAGCTGGGAAATGTCAAAAGACTTCGTGGATTCACGAGGTCTTTTTTTATTTAACATTAACTTTACATAATTTACACTCTTTGTTTACAAAACGGTTTTAGATTTTAGGCAATCGAAGAGAAAATCTTTTATAAAGAGGTAAATTATGAAAATCAGTTTAAAGAAAATTGCCGGAATCGCAATGGTTTTGGCTGCCGGAACTTCTTGTTTTGCTGCTGGAAAATGGAATTCAAAAAAAGCAATCAATGTTTTGAGCCGTGAGGAAGGTTCTGGAACTCGTGGTGCTTTTGTTGAGCTTTTTGGAATTGAAAAAAAAGATGCTAGCGGAAAAAAAGTTGACTACACAACTGACGAAGCTGCTGTTACAAATTCTACTGCGGTTATGCTTACAAGTGTTGCAAGCGACAAATATGCAATCGGTTATATTTCTCTTGGTTCTTTGAACAAGACTGTAAAGGCTTTGAAGATTGATGGCGCTGATGCAACTGTTGAAAATATCAAAAATGGTTCTTACAAAATAAGTCGTCCGTTCAATATTGCTGTAAAAGAAAATCTTTCTGCTGCTGCCAAAGATTTTGAAAACTTTATTCTTAGCGCAGAAGGTCAGGCAATAATTGAAAAGAACAAATACATCAAAGTTGAAGACAAAGGTGCTTTTAAGGGCGCAAATGTTTCTGGAAAAGTTGTTGTTTCTGGTTCAAGCTCTGTTTCTCCTGTAATGGAAAAATTGATTGAAGCCTACAAGGTTGTAAATCCAAATGTTTCTGTTGAACTTCAGACTTCTGATTCTACAACTGGCGTAACAAACGCGATAAATGGCATTTGTGATATTGGAATGGCTAGCCGCGGTTTGAAAGATTCTGAAAAAGCAAAAGGCATTAAGGAAGTTACAATTGCGATTGACGGTATTGCGGTAGTTGTAAACAACGAAAACAAAGTTTCTGACCTTACAAAAGATAATATTGAAAAGATTTTTACTGGCAAATCAACAAAATGGTCAGAATTTGTTAAATAAGACTTTTAAGGATTTATAGGATTTGAGTATGAACATAAAGATTGTTGCTGGCAAAACCAAAGAAAGCATTTTTGAAGCAGTTTTTTTTGCAGCGGCGGCTTTTAGCATTATTGCAGTTTTGCTTATCTGTTTGTTTCTTTTTGTTAATGGAATTCCTGCAATGAAAAAGATTGGCGTTTTTGACTTTATCTTTGGGTTGAAGTGGAAGCCTGGCAGCGATCTTTATGGGATTTTTCCAATGATTGTTGGAAGTTTTTATGTTACTTTTGGCGCTGTTCTTTTTGGCGCGCCGATTGGACTTATGACGGCTGTTTTTCTTGCAAAGTTTTGTTCAGAAAAACTTTATAAGGTGCTTAAACCTGCGATTGAAATCCTTGCCGGAATTCCTAGTGTTGTTTACGGATTTTTTGGTCTGATGGTAATTGTTCCTTTTATGCGCAATGTTTTTGGTGGAAACGGTTCATGTATTTTTACGGCGAGTCTTTTGTTGGGAATGATGATTCTGCCGACAATAATAAGCGTTTCTGAAAGTGCGCTAAGGGCAGTTCCTGAAAGTTACTATGACGGAGCGCGTGCGCTTGGTGCAACCCACGAAAGGGCTGTGTTCTGCGCGATGCTGCCGGCGGCAAAATCCGGGATTTTGGCTGGAATTATTCTTGGTGTTGGACGTGCTGTTGGAGAAACAATGGCAGTAATTATGGTTGCAGGAAACCAGGCTAGAATTCCTGATTCTGTGCTGAAAGGTGTAAGAACTCTTACGGCGAATATTGTTCTGGAAATGGGTTATGCAACTGGATTGCACAGGGAAGCTCTTATTGCGACTGGTGTTGTGCTGTTTGTTTTTATCTTACTGATTAATTTGTTGTTCAATATGATAAAGACTAAGAAATAACAGGAACATTAAAAGGAAGTGAAAATGAATTTGAACTTTGCGGTAAAAAATAAGCGGTCGTTACAGGCGGCGTTTGAGCCTGTTAGAGGGGGTAGGGAGCAAGCGAAAGCAAGGCTTTTGAATGCGACCGAGGGGCAGGCGCCCCACAAAAATCATAAGAAGAGTCCGGTGAAATTTTTGGTTTATGCGTGCGCTTCGGTTACGGTTCTGATTTTGGCTTTTATGCTTGGCTACATTTTGGTGCACGGAATTCCGTTTTTGCGGCCGTCGCTTTTTTCTGGGAAATATAACTCGGAAAACTGTTCGGTTGTGCCGGCTTTGGTGAACACGATTATTGTAACGGTGATTGCGCTTTGCATTGCGTGTCCGCTGGGAATTGGTTCTGCGGTTTATTTGGTGGAATATGCTGGCCGCGGAAATAAATTTGTTAAGCTGGTTCGGATGACAACTGAGACTTTGGCGGGAATTCCTTCCATAATTTATGGTTTGTTCGGTCTTTTGTTCTTTGTTGGAACTTTAAGGTGGGGATATTCGCTTCTTGCCGGAAGCTGCACGGTTGCGATTATGGTTTTGCCTACAATTATGCGTACTACGGAAGAGGCGCTGCTTGCGGTTCCAGATTCTTACCGTGAGGGAAGTTTTGGTCTGGGAGCAGGAAAGGTTCGCACGGTTTTTAAGATTGTTTTGCCGGCTGCGGTTCCTGGGATTTTGAATGGAGTTATTTTGTCTACCGGGCGAGTTGTTGGCGAGACTGCGGCGCTTATTTACACGGCTGGAACGGTTGCGCAGATTCCGTTGAATGTTTTTGGTTCGGGAAGAACTTTGGCGATTCATATGTATGTTTTGAGTTCGGAAGGTTTACACACGAATCAGGCTTTTGCAACTGCGGTTGTTCTGCTTGTTCTTGTGATTGGAATAAATGCGCTTTCTGCTGTGTTGGCGCGGAAAATTCAAAAAGATTAGGTTTAGGCTGAATAAATTGAATAGGTCGGATTTTTGAAAAATTTAAAAAAGCGGAGCGGATATGTCAGATATTGTTATGGCGGATTTTGGCGGAAACATGAATAAAAACACAAAAATTGAGATTGAAAATATGGATTTGTACTACGGCGATTTTCATGCGCTGCGTAATATAAATCTTGAGATAGAAAAAAATGAGATTACTGCGTTCATTGGACCAAGTGGATGCGGAAAATCTACTCTTTTGAAAAGCATAAACCGTATGAATGATATGGTTGAGGGCTGCAAGATTACCGGAGAAATAAAGATTGACGGTGTGAATATTCTTGACAAGAAAATTGATGTGAATGTTCTGCGCAAAAATGTTGGAATGGTTTTTCAGAAGCCGAATCCTTTTCCGATGAGCATTTACGATAATGTTGCGTTTGGTCCGCGCACGCATGGAATCACTAAAAAGAGCGAACTTGATGAAATTGTTGAAGATTCGCTGAAAAAAGCTGCGATTTGGGATGAACTTAAAGATAATCTGAAAAAATCAGCGTTGGCTCTTTCGGGCGGGCAGCAGCAGCGGTTGTGCATTGCGCGTGCGCTTGCGGTTCAGCCGGAAATTCTTTTGATGGATGAGCCTACTTCTGCGTTGGATCCAATTTCTACGCTGAAAATTGAGGATTGTGTTCTGAAGCTAAAGGAAAAATACACGATTGTTATTGTTACTCATAACATGCAGCAGGCGGTCAGAATAAGCGACAAAACGGTTTTCTTTTTGCTTGGTGAAATTATTGAAAGCGGCGAAACGGAACAGATGTTCAGTATGCCTAAACAAAAAAAGACGGAAGATTACATTACCGGAAGATTCGGTTGATGGAGTAAATTATGCGTGAAAAATATGAGATACAGCTTGCTCAGTTGAATTCCAGCGTTTTGAGCATGGGAAAAATGATTGAAGTTGCTATAGAAAGCACAATTCTTGCGTTGATGGGTCGCGATATTGAGGCGGCAAAAACTGTTCATGCAAACGACGAGAACATTGACAATATGGAGCGGGAAATTGAATCGCTTTGTATGCGTCTGTTGCTTCAGCAGCAGCCAATGGCGACTGACCTTAGGTTTATTACTGCCGCGCTTAAAATGATTACTGATATGGAGCGGATTGGTGACCATGCGGTTGATATTGCGGATTTGGTTCTGAATCTTTCTGACTTGAAATATAGCGGAATGAGCGAAATTTCGGAAATGTCGTCTGAAATTATCGGGATGATTCATGACAGCATCCAGTCTTACATTGAGCGCGATTACAACAAGGCAAAAGACGTTATTGCACGCGATGATTTGGTTGACAATCTTTATCATATTATAAAAAAGGATTTGATTGAAAAAATAAAAAAAACAGAAGAAGGCGAACAGATTTTGGATTATTTTTTGATTGCAAAATATTTTGAGCGAATCGGCGATCATGCGGTGAACATTGCCGAACGCGTTGTTTTTGCCTTGACCGGAAAAAAAGAATGAAAAAAATTTGGAACAAGATTTTGGATGCGGTTGTTGTTGCCGCAAAAAGATTTTTTGTTGGCAGCTTAAAGGAAGGACTTAAGTCTGAAGGCGGCGCATTGCCGATTCTTGGAGTTTCGCTGATAATTACGGGAATTCTTTTTCTTGTTCCAACCGGTTATGAAGGCGCGGTTCAGTTTAAAGATGCTGAAAAATGCCGCGCTAAAATTGAATCTGTTGACAATTCTCGGATAATTGACACCGGGCTGATTAGAACTGGCCAGCAGGTTTGTGAAATTAAATTTTTAAGCGGAAAATTTAAGGGAAAAACTGCGGAAGGTTGGAATCTTTTGTCTGGCTCGCTTGCTCAGGACAAGATTTTTTATCCGGGCGATGTTGCGCAGGTTATTGTTCATCATAATGAAAATGAAATTATTTCCGCAAACCTTATCGATTATTACCGTCTGCACGGCGAACTGATTCTTGCGGTTGCCTTTGCGGTTTTTCTGATTATTTTTGCCGGCGGAACAGGGCTTCGCTCGGTTTTGTCCTTTGTGATTACAATTCTTGTGCTCTGGAAAATCCTTGTGCCGCTTTATTTAAAAGGCTTCAACCCGATTTTTGTCGGACTTGTTGTTGTGGCAATTCTTACTTTTTGTATTCTTGCTCTTGTCTATGGTTTTGATAAAAGGCTTTTTTCAAGTTTCTGCGGTTCGATGCTTGGAATTTTCTTTGCGGCGGTTTTGTCTGTTGTCTGCACAAAAGCTTTTCATATCCATGGAGCAGTTATGGCGAATTCAGAAGCCTTGCTGTATTCGGGCTACCAGTATTTAAATTTGACCCAGATTTTTATGGCTTCAGTCTGCGTGGGCGCAAGCGGTTCGGTTATGGATTTAAGCGTTGACATTACAAGCGCGGTGAACGAAGTCGTAAAAAATTGCCCTACAATTTCTCGCCGGAACGCAATAAAATCCGGAATGGCAGTTGCCCGCGCCGCAATGGGAACAATGACAACAACACTTCTTTTGGCGTATTCAGGAACTTGCATTGCGCTTTTAATGACTTTTATGGCGCAAGGAACACCGCTTTACAATATTTTAAACAACAACATCGTTGCTTCCGAAATAATCAATACAGTTGCCGGAAGTTTTGGACTTGCTTCAACCGCACCGTTCACAGCCTTGGTCAGTGGAATGGTTCTTCGCGGAAAAAATTCAAACTAAATTAACATAGCTGGGCATTCCGGCAACATACGTTGCCGTCGGCAGTTCCACCCTTCGCTGCCGCTCATTCCGCCGCAACCTGCGGTTGCTCTGGAACTAAAGGGGTTCCATTGCCTAATGCAAAAATCTTTTCTTTCCTTTACAAACATCTAACAAATCAATAACAGATTCTTTTTCAAAACTTAACATTTTTCATTTATTGTTCAGGCATACCTTGATGAACTTCTTATGGAGGAATAAATGAAAAAGGAAACTGCTTTGAATGTTTTTAAGATTGCGTCGGCTGCTTTGCTTGCTGCTGCAATGGGGTTGTCGGGTGTTGGACATGCACAGACTATTGAGAAAATTTCAAATGGAAAAGGAACTCCAAAATACGTTTTTGTTTTTGTTGGTGACGGAATGAGCTATCCGCAGATTCAGAGCGCGGCTTATTACATTGGAAAAGATGCGCTGGGAACAGTTGATGAAACAAAAAAATCTTCAGATTCAAAAGATTCTCCTGTTGGCGGAAAATTGAGCTTTTTTGATTTTCCGGTTGTAGGAACAGCGCAGACTTACGATGCAACATCTTTTGCTCCAGATTCAGCTTCTACAGCGACTTCAATTTTTACAGGATACAAAACACATTCTGGCTCAATCGGCGTGGATATTTCAAAAAAAATCAGATACACAACGATTGCAGAACAGCTTCGTGACCAGAAGAACTGGAAAATCGGTGTAATTTCTTCTGTAAATATCAACCATGCAACTCCTGCGGCAACTTATGCGCATGTTGCGAGCCGAAAATCAAACTACGAAATTGGTCAGCAGCTTGTTGAATCAAATTTTGACTACTTTGCCGGCGGTGCTTTAATGGAACCACAGGACAAGAAAAAGGACAAAGAGTCAATTTACGATTTGGCGAAAAAAGCTGGCTATACAGTTTGCTTTAAGCAGTCAGAGGCGGCTGGACTTAAAAATGGCGACAAGGCGCTTGTAATTGCAGAAGATGTTGCAGATTCAGACGCTTTTCCTTATGAAAACGACCGCGAGGCAAAAAACTGGGCTTTACGCGACTATGTCCGCAAAGGAATTGAAGTTCTTGACAACAAAAAAGGCTTTTTCATGATGGTTGAAGGCGGAAAAATCGACTGGGCCTGCCACGCAAACGATGCGCGCTCTTCCATTGCAGATACTTTGGCACTTTCTGATGCAGTAAAAGAAGCAATTGCGTTCTACAACAAACATACTTCAGAAACTTTGATTCTTGTAACAGCTGACCATGAAACTGGTGGACTTACAATCGGTTATGCGGGAACAGACTACAACTTGTTCTTTAGAACTTTGGACAAACAGACAGTTTCTTACCAGAAGTTTGATGATGATTATGTTGTGAACTACAAGAAAAATAAGACTTCATTTGAAGATGTTATGAAAGATGTTGAAAAATGCTTTGGTCTTAAAGTTCCAGGAAGCAGCGGAAAAGACAAAGATGGCGGACTGGTTCTTACTGATTACGAATATGGCAGATTGCGCGATGCTTACAACAAGACAATCAAAAATGATAAGTCAAGAAATCAGCATGAATACGATATTTACGGAACTTACGAACCTTTGACAATCACAATTACACATATCTTGAATGCAAAATGCGGAATCGGCTGGACTTCTAACTCGCACACAGGGCTTCCAGTTCCAGTTTATGCGCTTGGAGCAGGACAGAATAACTTTGTAGGTTACTACGACAACACCGAAATCTACAAAAAGATGGCAAAAATTGTAAATGTCAACCAAAAATAATAAAATAGGTTGACAATGTAGAGATATATCAGTATAAATAACGAATTAAAAATAGGAAAAGTAGAAAATCAGTTTGTTTACAAGTTATAAAAGGAGTCAAAAATGAAAAAGACATTGATTGGTGGCGCAGCTTTATTATTGGCGGCATCTGTAGCAAGTGCGGATATTTCTTTGGCAAACACATTTGGTGGAGACGAAGACAATATTTGGGGCAATGATTTTATGTCATGGTCAAGAAAAAAAGATGACCCAGCTACAACAGACAGAGATGAGAGTGATGAGTTTGAATCATCTGTTGCAAATGTAAGTGAACGATTGCAGCTTGATTATTCTTCTGAGAAAATTGATGGACGAATCCGTCTGGAGTTCAGCAATTCAACACACAGTGCAGAAACATCAGTAACAAAAGAAAATATAACTGATGGTGCTGGAGATTCTGTAAATGTTGTGACAGATGTTACAACTAAAAATGCTTACACAATCAACCTTGGTGGAAAAAATGGTTCTCTGCGTCTTCGTGGATTTGCCCGCTTTACACCGATTGAACAGATTCAGTTTGGCGTAGGAAACGACTTTTTCACAAAATATGGTGTTTCAGCCGCTTATCTTGCTGCCGCAGATGATACATATTCTTCTGGAAAAATGGCAGAATCTGGATTGGCATTCACTGCAAAGTTCAACACATTCAAGTTTGTTGCAAACTGGGCAGGAGATTCTAAGGCAGATAACCTTGACAAACTCGGACTTAATTTTGGTGCGGATTTTGCAATTCCAAACGCTGTAAAAATCGGTGCGACTTTGAAAAATGCTACAAGCGATGACAGAACATTCGGTGTTTTTGCGGGTCTTGGAACTGTAGAAAATCTTGTTTTGAACGTAGGCTATATCTACAATGATAATGATGTTTTCTCTGCAAAACACGCTGCTCAGGCTTCCGCTGCTTATACATTCAAGGATGCAGGAATCAAGGTTGCCGCTGATGTTGTTTCAGTTCTTACAAACGAATATGTTTCAGGTGGCGACACTTATGAATACAAAAACTCTGATGGCGATAAAGTTTATCCATTCTATACACGCGTTGCTGCTTCATATTCTGCAACAGAAAACCTTAAAGTAAAAGGTGATGTAAAACTTTCAACAGTGCTGGGACAAGATTATTCAACAACAACAACTGTTTACCCAAGCGTTGAATACAAATTGCCTAAAAAAATGGGTTCCGTTCAGGCTGGCGTTCGATTCACATTCCAGGATTTGAAAGACAACGGCGGACTTCAGAAGTTCAGCATTCCACTTTGTTGGAAATGGACTCCTGTAAGCGTAAAATCAGAAAAGTAGTCTGAAACTAAAAATGAAACTGCAACTTAAAAATCGCAGTTAAAAACAAGCACATCTTTGTTTTTATGGTTATAATAAAAGCGAAGATGTGTTTTTTTATTTAAAGAAGAGAATGGGAGGTTTTATGAAATCACCAAAGGAACTTTCTGTTGACCAAAAACTGGTCGTGCTTACAAAAGAAATCATAGAACTCATGGCGGAAAAAGATGATTTGCCGTTGCGCGTGGTTAAGATTTTAATTGATGATCCGGAAATTCAGGCTGTTCAGGATTATGCGAACAACGTTTCAATCGTTCGGCTTGGATTTAATGACCATGGACCGGTTCATATGAGGACGGTTTGCCGCAATTGCCTTAAAATGCTGAAAATTCTTCATTCAAAAGGAATAAAAACCAGTCTTGAACAGGAAGAGGCTGGAACTTTTGCGGATAGCGTAACAGCTGTGATTCTTGCAAGCTTTCTGCACGATTTTGGAATGACAATTGCGCGCCAGGATCATGAGCTTTATTCAGGAATTTTGGCAATGCCGATAGTCAATAAGATTCTGGATGAAGTTTTGCCAAATCCAAAAGACTTAAAACGAAAAATTACAATCCGTTCTATGGCTTTGGAAGGAATTGTCGGGCACATGGGAACTCGGCGTATTCATTCAATTGAGGCCGGGCTTATTTTGATTGCTGATGGTTGCGATATGACAAAAGGCCGCGCCAGGATTCCTATGGAAATCAACACAAAACCGAGCGTTGGTGACATCCATAAATATTCAGCAAATTCAATTGAGAGCGTAAAAATTTTGAGCGGCGAAGAAAAACCGATTAAAATTGAAGTTCACATGAGCGCGGATGTAGGATTTTTCCAGATAGAAGAAGTTCTTCTGCAAAAAATAAATTGCAGCCCGGCAAAGCCTTTAGTCGAACTTTATGCCGGGGTTGAAGGTAAGGATTTAAAGAAATACCTATAGCTTTGGGTTTTTAACGATTCTATGAACAGAACGTTACAGTAAAAGTGCTGCCTTCGCCTTCTTTTGAAGAAAGATTTATTGTTGCGTTGTGATATTTTGCCGCGTGTTTTACAATTGAAAGTCCAAGCCCGGTTCCGCCAAGTTCCTTTGAGCGGCTTTTATCAACGCGGTAAAAACGTTCAAAAACTCGTTCCTGTTCATTTTTGGGAATTCCGATTCCTGTGTCGCGAACAGAAATTGTTGTTTTGCCGGCAAAAGGTTCATTTTCAGATGAATTTTTGTTTTCATCTTTTATAATTACTTCAACAGTTCCATTTTGTTTGTTGTATTTTATCGCGTTGTCAATCAGATTATAAATCATCTCGTAGATTACAGGTTGAACACCGAAAATTTTTCCAGTATCGCCGTGAACTTTTAGTGTTACATTTTTGGTTTTTGCGCTTGCAGAAAGAATTTTTGCGATTTCTTTGGAAAGTCCGAGAAGTTCAATCGGCTCTTTTTCCATGCTGATTGATTTTTCGTCAAGTTTTGAAAGTTTTATGATGTCGTTCACAAGAGAAATCATTCTTTGGCTTTCTTCGTAGATTGTGCTTGCAAAATCTTTTGTGGTTTTCTCGTCTGTGCCGCCATTCTTTAAAATTTCCGCAAATCCAGAAATACTTGTGAGCGGAGTTTTTAGTTCGTGGCTTACATTTGCGGTAAACTGTTTTCGCAGTTCCTCGCGCTGAGTTTTTTCAAAATTTTCTTCGGCAATTCGTTTTGTGAAAGGTTTTAACTCCTCGTAAACAAGGCAATCTTCCGGATTTTCAAGATTGATTTGGTTCAACGGGTTTGTGATTTTTTTTGAAGTCCAGACAGCCGCGATTCCAGAAATTATAATCGCCAGAACCAGCATAATCAAAAGCGTTTGGCTCATTCCAAGCACAAGAACTGCAACTGAATGTTGGTCGCAGGAAATTCTCAGCACATTTCCATTTGAAAGAAGTTTTGCAAAATACAAAGTTTTGTCCGTCATCGTTGAAGAATAACGCGAAACTTTTGCGCTTCCTTTTTCTTTTGCGGCAATAAATTCCTCGCGCAGTCCATGGTTTTCCATTTTGGAAGCATCAACCATGTTATCAAAATAAACAGTTCCATCTTTGCCGATTAAAGTTATTCGGTTTTTTATTGAATCAAATTTTTTTAGCTCACTTACATCGGAATTTTCAATGTAATGTTCAAGGAAAACGGCTTCGGTTTCTAGCTCATTAAAAATTTTCCGTTCAAAATAACTGTAAATATTTGAGATAAAAAAAACTGCGCACAAAAAATAAACCAATGTTCCAACCAAAAAAGTGCTTAAAAAAATTCTGAATGTTAAAGATTTTGATTTCAAAGTTTCCTCCCATAAATATTTCAGAGTGTGGTTTTAGCCGATTTTGTACCCGATTCCGCGCACGGTTTCAATAATTTCTCCATTTTCATCGCCAATTTTCTGCCGGAGCGTTCTTACGTGAACATCAACGGTTCGGCTTTCAATGTCAGCGTCAATTTTCCAGATTGAATTTAAAAGCTGCTCGCGCGTTAAGACATTTCCTTTGTTTTCAATTAATAAGGCAAGAAGTTCAAATTCTTTTACTGTCAGAAAAATCTGTTTTTCACCAACAAAAACTGTATGCCGGCTTTCGTTTAATTTTATGTTTCCAAGCGAAAGTTCTTTTTTGTTTGATTGAATTGCGTTGTTTTTTTCATAGCGGCGAAGAACGGCTTTTATGCGTGAAAGAAGTGCCATCATACCAAAAGGTTTTGTAACATAATCATCCGCGCCAGAATCCAGTCCAGTTACAATATCGAATTCAGAATCTTTTGCGGTAAGCATAATCACAGGAATTCCCGAAGTTTCTTTGTTTGCCCTAAGTTTTTTCAAAATAGAAATTCCGTCTTCTTCTGGAAGCATTATGTCCAAAAGAATAAGATCAGGCTTTTTTGTCATTGCTTTCCAAAATTCAGAAGGAAGCGCAAAACTTTCCGTCTGATAATTTTGAGATTTTAAGGTATAATCGACCAGTTTTCGGATGGAATCGTCATCTTCAAGAAGATATATCATAAAATCGCCTCCATTTTCAATTTTCGCCTTTTATTTTAATTTTTACAATTGAATAATGTAAAATTGACGTAAAATTAAAATATAATCAATAAAAATTTTTAGTTATGCAAAATCTGATTTTCTTCTTATATTTTAAATATGTTTTTTAAATTAAAGAAATTAATTTTGATGTTCACAGTTATTTTTTTGGGAATTTTTGTCTTTGCGCAAGATTTTTCACAAGATGCAGAACTTACGGAAGAAAATTCTTATGAAGTGCCGGTTTTTACACCTGTTTTGCCGACTTTTAAAAGCGGTTTGATTGCAACTGCCGAAACTTTGGGAAGCAATGTGCTTTTGTCAACTTTTAACAGATTTATTCTTAGGGCGGATTATGCGCAGATTTCGCCGGAATCAATTTACGACAATCTGACGCATTGCTGGGTTTGGGACAATGACGAATTTGTTGTGAATCAGCTTGGGCATCCTTATCAAGGTTCGTTTTATTTTGCGGCAGGACGCGCGAACGATTTTAATTTTTATGAATCGATTGGTTTTGCGTTGCTTGGAAGCGTAACTTGGGAATATTTTGCGGAAACCGAACGTCAATCCGTGAATGATTTAATTTGCACGCCTTTTGGAGGAGCTGCTTTGGGTGAAGTTTTTCACCGGCTTTATATAGAAGCTTCCGGCGCGAAATCGATTTTTGCATTTGTTGTAAGCCCGATGGACGCGTTGAATTCGCTGATTACCGGAAATTCCTGCGTTCGCGACACAAAAGAGGGCGTAACTTCATTTGAAAATTTTATAAGCCTTGGCGGAATTGCTGAAAGAACTCATTCTGCAGAAAAATCTTATGACAACGATGAAAATATCAACGGAAATCTTCACGGAGGATTTGCATTGGTTTACGGAAATCCGTTCAGAAACGAAAAGAAAATTCCTTTTTCATATTTTAATTTTGATTTGGAAGGCGGCGGAACAATAAAATATTATGAAGTAAAAACGAACGTTGAAGGAAGCCTTTTTAGATTCGGAACAAAATATTCAGAAAAAAGTTCATTTTCTGCTGCGCTTGCGATGACATTTAAAGTTGACTGGACAAAACTTTCCAGCTATTCAGTTAATGGACTTGGCGTGATGTTCAATTCTTTGAGCGAATTTCAAAATGGATTTGTTTTGGAACAAAAATTAAATTTGAGCGGAACGTTTTTTGCCACAGGAGATTGTTACGCGCTTTACCGTGGCCATATAAAACTTCCTGATGATGGAATTGAACGCCGGCTTTACGATTACGGAGTCGGTTTTTACGGACGCTATGGATTTTGCGCAAAGCAAAAATATTTTGGAAAACTGAATTTTTCTGCCGTTTGTCTTGGATTCTTTGACATTGAAACAGCAGTTCCTTCTTATGCAAAAAAAGGCGCGACATATATCACAGAAACTGCGCTTTCTTATGAACATTCAGTAAAAAAGAATGTATCGGTTGGATTAAAAAGTTCATATTATTTTAAATACGAGAATAATTATGGCACAGAAAACGTTGACGAACATATAGTTTCTGCAGATTTGTATTTGGCTAGAAAGATAAAATAACTTTGGGTTTTATATAAAAAATGGGCGAGAAGAAATTCTTGTATTTTTCTTCCCGCACATTCAATTTCTTTCACAATTAACAAAACTCAATATTTGAACTGTTTTTAGAATGTATATTTTGCGGCAATCTGAACGAAACTGTTGTTGTGCCAGTCGCCAAATTCGCTTCGGTTTTTAATAAAACTCTGCATATACATTCCGTTTGCAGAAAATTCAAGTCCATCAGAAACATACCAAGTTATTTTTGGCATGATGATAAGATCAAAATGTTCAAAACCATAAATTGCGCTTATTTCCGGTTTCAATTTTCCGTGCGCCAGATTATCAGAAATGTTCAGAACAAGTTTATTGTCTGTTTCATAAGTATTGCTTTCTGTATCGCCTGATTTTTTAATTTCATCGTGGTTCAGAATGTATTTTCCCTGTGTCTGAAGATTGAAATTCAGTTCACTGATTGGAAGATCTCTGTCAAATCCGAAAACCCAGGCAACAGAATTATTGTGAACTGCCGGATCATCGCCTGCTATATCCTGTGTAAGATTGTAGGCTGCTTCTGCACGGAAATTGTATGCACCGAAAGTTTTTGCCGCTTCAATTCCAAAAACCTGCAAAAAGTCATAGTCAATGAATTTGTCGTCTTCATTTGCTTTGCCTTTAAGATATTTTGGAACATAAATGTACATTTTATTGTAATCAAATGAAGCTCGTTTGTCACGTCCAAAATAATAGCTTACGCCCCAATCCCAAGAACCTGTTGTGGTTGTGAATCGTGCGCCGGCCTGCATATATTTAAGCTGGTATAAATCCGGGTAAAGGTCATCTGCAAGGGAAGAGGAGTTGCTAAGCATTTTTGTGTAAAGATCCTGAGCTTGAGTAGCTTCGTTTTTTGCAGATAATATATCATTTTCAGATGAATTTTTAACACTGGCTAATTTAGCATTTGCAGTTCCAGCAGCAATTCCTTGCGTAACAATTGCTTCTCCAGCAGTCTTAGTCAATTCATTTTTCAATTCCTTAACCTGGGTTGGAACCCATCTGCCTGAAGAAGCATAGCGGTCGGCGGTTATAAATGGTGTCCATACAAGTTCAAATCGGTTTGAAGTGAATGGTCCTACATCATTTGGCGCATTGTAAAGAACGCGAACCATTGGTTCAGAAAGCCGACGGTCAATGTAGTCTGGAATCAAAAAGTCTTTGTAATCGTTTGCGTTAAAATTGTCAATTACGTGGAGTTTATCGCCTTTTCCCCAGACAACTTTCATTTTTCCGGCTTGAATTACAAAATTACCCAGATATGCTTCAAGAGTAAGTTCATCAATAATATCTGACTTGTAATCTGTGATTATATCTTTGCTGAGTGCGAATTTTACATCTGCGGAAACTGCGTCGTTTGAATAATTAAGGCCAAGTTTTCCTTTTGGATCAACCCAAGTGCTCCATTCATCGATTGGAAGCCCGATGGTGCCTTCGTCATCCACATAAGCGCGGAAATTGATTTGTGCTTCGCCATTTATTGACAATGCAGTTGCAGAAAATGAAGAAGAAGATGAAGAGTCGCCAAAATCACTGCCGAAGTCGCTTCCAAAATCATCACCAAAATCCATATCCTGTGCGGTTGCGAAAGAAGTGCATAAAGCGGCTGCCGCTAAAAGGGCAAGAATTTTTGTTCGTTTCATAAAAAAATCCTTTTGAATATAAAAATACCGCCGCAAAGCTGCGGCGGAAAATGTTTTATTTAGCTGTATTCAAGTAGTTTTGTGTGAATACGCTGTCTGGAATTGCCTTGTCAAGGATGATGTTGTAGCCGTTCGGGCTTTTTGCATTCTTCTGAGCGGCAATTCTTGTTGAATGTCCGTTCTTTACATTTTTCAATGTTGTTGAAGTTGTGATTGTGTAACCCTGAATATTTTCGAGCTTATCAACTGTCAATGTTTTTACAAGAGTTCCATCTTTTTTGTCATACATTTCTGCGTAAACTGGAGTGTATGTATTTTTGTCAATCCACTGGATTCGATATTTGTACTGAGCTTTTGCGAATGTTGCATCTGTTGGAGTTGACTGAATTTTCCAGCAGCTGTAGCCATTCTTTTCTTCTTCGCCCAAAAGTTCGTGAGTATCATCGTCAAGTTCGCGTGTTGACATATCATCATAAGTTGCGTCTGTTCCTGTGAAAGATTTGTTGCCTTCAGAAGAATTTACGCGGCGAGTTGTTTTCAATGATGGCATATAAATCCATTTGTCATCATCTTTGCCTTTGTTTTCTTTCTGAAGGAATTTGATTCCTTCGTTTGACTTGTTTGTGCTTGACTTAAAGTTCATTACAACATCAGAAGTGTCTGTGCTCTGGTTGTGTCGGCCAAGTTCATCAATAATTCGGTGTTCTTCAATTTTTCCGCTCTTGTTAATCAAATCCATTTCAATAATTGAATGGTTGAAATTCGGCTTTTTGATGTTCAATGCTTTGTCAACGATTGAACGCGCATCCTGAGCAAAAATCATTGCTGAAACAGCAAGAAGAGCAGCTGCAAAAAATGTTTTTTTCATAAGTTTCATATAAATCTCCTATAAAAATTATTTGTTTGTTTTATCTTCGTCCGTTCCCAAATCTTCTGTTGGTTCAACTTTAGGGCGGCTGAATTTTGGATCATAATTTGTAAGGAATCCTGGAAGAATTGTCATTGCGAGCATAGAGCTTGTGAACATAACAATTGCAATCAAAATTCCGATGTAGCGCAAAACTGCGAACTTTGAAAGACACAAAACAAGGAATCCAAGACCAACCGCGAGCGCGTTTGTAAGAATTCCAACTCCACTTGAAGCAAAAGTTCTTCTTGCCGCAGCGTGAACATCCGTTGTTTTCGCGCGTTCTGCACGGTAAGTTTCAAGGAAGTGGATTGTGTAGTCAATACCGATTCCGACTGCAACAGAAGCGATAATTGAAGTTACAAGGTCAAGGTTGATTTTTGCGAATCCCATAGTCATATAGTTCAAGAAAATTGTGAAAGCAAGTGGAACTGCGCCAAGCAATCCTGCCCATCCAGAGCGGAAAGAAAGTGCAATTACAACAAATACACACAACAATGAGAACGCAAGACTCTGAATCTGTGAAGAAACAACCATGTCTGTCATTACAGATTCAAGTTCACCTTTTCCTGTGAAAGAAATTTCATAGCCTTCCGGGAAGTGATTTTTTACATAAGAATTACATTCTGAAATTACAGATTCAATATCTTCTGTTGACTGAGAGCGGAAAACCATCTGAACGCGCAATCGGTTTGGATTCAAAACATTTTCGTTCTGCGGGTCATTTGCCCAGCGGCCAAGAGTTTCTTTGTCTGAAAGCATGAACAGGAAGTTTCCAACAACATTTTTCAGCGCTTCGTGCTGAGCGTAGCCGTATTTTGCTTCATTGTAAGGAATTTCGTAGAAATCGCTTCCCTTGTAGTTAAGCTTTTTTTCAAGAACTTTTACAACTTCATCAATTGTGGCATTTTTTCCGCCAGCTTCCGCATAAGCAGAAGAAAGAAGCTGAAGTCCTTCTTCAACTGTGATTGTGCTGTTCAGTTTTTTTACATAAGCAACGTTTGGATCAACATAATCCGGGAGCATTTCGTAAGTTTCTTCTGAAGAAGAATTGTCTGTTCCAAAATCACCGAAATCATCCATGCCAAAGTCGCCGAAATCTGAACCGAAATCCGCAAAATCATCTGCGCCAAAATCGCTTGAGCCGGAAGAAACTGCAACTGTGTTCAAACTTTCCGCATTTGGAGCGTGTAAAACCTGATTCATTCGTTTAATCAAAGTTGAGAACGAAATGATTTTTCCAACGCAAGGGAATTTTGTGTAAATATCATCCTGAAGTCCGTCCAACGCTTCAAGAATGTCCGGATTTTTCATTGAGCCTTCTTCAAGCGCAATTTTTCTTCCGTCAGACTTTTTGATTATGTTTCCATTTACATCAAGATATTTTCCATCTTTGTTCATTACAGGAATTCCATCTTCATCAAGGAAATTTCCGTCCGCATCTTTTACTTTTGGACCGTCAATAACCATGAAAATAAGATTTGTTCCGGCAAAACGCTTGTCAACATAATCAATATCTTGTCTTAACTGGCTTTCTTTTGGGAAATAGTTGATAATTGAAGTGTCAATGTGAAGTTTTTTAATTCCAAAGAAAGAACAGATAATTATAAGCGCGCCAAAAATATACATTCTTGGTTTTGAACCGCAGAAGAAAAGGAAAATTCCGTACAAAGAATCGTGAGAAGCATTTCCACGATTGATTGTGTGTTTTTTTACCTTTGTTGTTACTTCCTGCATAATCTTTGATTTTTTACCGATTTTGCTTACAGGTTTTACCATAAGAACGGCAGGAATGAAAGTTACAGAGAAAAGCCAAGAAAGCGCAACACCGATTGCTGTAAAGATTGCAAAACTGTGAAGCGGCTGCATTGGGCTTGAAACAAGAGAAATAAATCCGATTACTGTAGTAATAGCGGCAAGGAATACAGCAACTTTGCAGTCGCCAACACCTTTCAGAACGATTTCTTTGTGAACGTCTTTTGTAATTTCAATGCCTTTTGATTTTGCCTCATCCAGCGCAATGTAATAATGCGTAAGAACGTGGATTCCGTAGGCCGAACCGCAGGCGATAAGTGCAACTGGAATAATGCTTGTTACAATTGTAAATGTAAAGTTGAATACAGCCATAAGTCCGCAAGTGCAGGCTGTTGAAAGAAGAACTGTAATAAGTGGAAGAACTGTTCCATCCAATGTCTTAAGGCTGATGAACAATGTAAGCAGAACAACAACAGAAACAAGAGGAATAAGTCTAACAAGGTCTGAAATTATGAATTCGTGCATATTTTCAGAAACAACCGGGTCACCAAAATAAATAACTTTAAGGTTTGTGCCTTTTGTGTATTTTTCTGTGATTTCCTTTACTTTTGTTAGAGTTTCTTTTTCAATGTCGCTGGAAGATTTTGCGTTTGCCGCGGCAGTAGTTATTGTTTCTGTAAGAGAATCAAGTTCTTCAGGAGAGAATCCTTCAATAGAAGAAAGAGTTCCTTTTTTCTGCGCTTTCTTGAAATCCTTGAAAGTTTTGATTCCTGCGTCCGCAAGAATTTCAGACTGTTCTGGAGTGACTGTTCCTAAGTACGCAATTTCATCCGGATGATTGTTCGCCACAAGCGTAATCTGCATCTGTGCAGCTTTATTGTCATCGGAAATAATTGAGCGCGTATACATTTCATCCCAATCCGCAAGATTTTGCTTTAACTGGTTTGTCTGTTCAACTGTAAGTGGCGGAAGATAACCGTTTTCATCGCGTTCTGCATCAATAATATTTCCAGCCGTAAGCGCGCCGTCAACATCCTCGATAAAATCAATTTTTGTAAGAGAATCAACTCTGTCAACAGTAGGCAAATTTTCAACATCAGTTGAAATGTGGTCAATGATTCCAAGAATTTCCGGAGTTATAATAGTTCCCTTGTCGGTTTCAAGAGAAACACCAATAACAACTGTGCTTCCAAAACGATCTTCGGTTTCAATAAGCTGTTTGTAAGACTCATGTTTCTGCGGAAAATAAAGTCTTGTTGAGTCATCCATCTTGATATTTCCAAGCTGGAAGCCAAGTACCGCAGTAACAGCCAGTGTTACAATGATAATTAACCATGGGTGCTTGAATAAGCGATTCATGATATACAAATCCTCCTAATGAATTTGCAGTCTATAAGTTTAAGAAATTAAACCGATAAACTAAATATAATAATTTTATAAAATAACGTCAACAAAATTTTTTATCATATTTAGAGTGAATTTTGTTTCTCCAGTAAAATACATTCAAATCATCTAACTTGACATTGAAAATGAATGATTATAAACTTAAACGAATAAACTTATAAACCGAATGAGATTGAGGCGTAGAATGAATTCTTTCAACAGTGAATATTTTAAGGAAAAAATCAATGCAATCCGAGAAAAATTTAGTGTTTGTACGCCTTACATGACGACTTTGAGCGATACTGTGCGGCAGAAAATTCTTTTGATTCTGGCTGAATCTGGAACTGACGGCATGGATGTGCAGGATATAACAGCAAAAACTCATCTTTCGCGTCCGGCTATTTCGCACCATTTGCGTATTTTAAAAGATGCGGGAATGATTATAAGCCACAAAAAAGGAACGCAGGTTTACTATTTTATATATGTTCGTAATGCGCTTGAAAGTTTGATGGATTTGATTAGCACGGTTGAAAATTTAGTTTCAAAAATTGATATGGAATCTGTAAAGGAGATTGCTCCTTGGATGATTACCGGTAAAGCTTGAGCGGATGCGTGAGGGATTGTAATGCCGAAGTTGCGAAGCAATGGAGTGAAACGGAAGCATGAAAAGCCCGACGGCTTTAGCCGGCACGCTCAGAATAAGAAAATCAAATAAATTTAGGAGTTCGTATGAAAAAGGTAATTTTGGCGGCTGCTTTTGCGTTTGCTGCGGCAATTTTTGCGGGTTGTAAGGCAAAGGGAGCGGATTTGGTTTTTGGTGATTGGAATTTAATTCAGTACAATATAGAAGGAAATGCGATTAATTTTTCAAAGGCGTCGGTTTCTTTTGCGGCGGAAGGAAATGGACTTAAAGTTTCTGGTTTTTCGGGCGTGAATAGTTTTTCTGGTTCGTGCAAGATTGATGGAAGAAAATTTGCGGCTGGCGATGGTTTTGCAACAACAAGAATGGCTGGACGCAAAGAAGATATGGAATTTGAGCGTTCATTTTTAAACTCTTTGGCTGGAGCTGACGGTGTGGAAGTAAAATCTGAAGGCGAAAATCAGTTTTTGTATATTTTTAATTCTGCTGAAAAATCAGAAATGGTTTTTGCACGGGCTTCTTTAAAAGATTCCGAATGGGTTTTGACTTCTATTTTGAAAGGCGATGGCGTTGTTAGCGTAAATGTTGAGGAAAATGAGCTTCCAACGCTTAAATTTACAGAAGAAGGAAAAGCGGCTGGTTTTTCTGGTGTGAATTATTACACAATGGATTATTCTATTGATGAAAAAGGCAAAAAACTTTCGTTTACGCTTGGAGCTTCTACTTTAATGGCTTCCGGCAGCAAAGAGGCTATGGAACTTGAGCGTCTGTTTTTTGTAAATATTGATCAGGCGGATTCTTATTCGGTTTCTGGCGAGAATCTTACAATTCGTTCAAAAGATGGAAAAATTCTTTTGCAATTTGTAAAAAAGCCGGCTGACGAAAAATAGAATTGTGTGTGGCGGTGCGCGAATCGCTGGCTTGCGTTGATTTTGAGGTTTCTAGATGAGGCATTTTAAGGTTTCTTTTGTTGGTTCTATTGTTTTGTTGGTTGCGGCATTTTATTTTACGGCTTGTCAACAGGTAACTGAAAAATATTACATAACTTCGTATACAGTTGCTTTTGACGCAAATGGTGGAACTGGCAAAATGAAAAGCCAGACTTTTGAAAAAGGAAAAGCACAGGCTATTTCAAAGAATTCGTTTGTTGCGCCGGATGGAAAAGTTTTTGCCGGTTGGGGTTTGGATTCTGATGATAGGCAGATTTCGTACACCTATACACAAGTTATTAATATAGAAGAAAATTGCACGCTTTATGCAAAATGGAAAATGATAGAAGGAAGCGGTTCTGCAACCGAGACAAAAGAATTTGAATTTGTTTTTGATGAATGGCAGACCTCTGATAAAAGCATAAAGCCGGGCGATGATTTTTATAATTTTGCTGCAGGACGTCTTTTTGACGGTACGAATGAGAATTTAAAAAGTGTTCTAGTTGAGCAGGAAGAGAATCTTGCTGAATTTTATGAAGATGAAGCAAAAAATCCTTCTTTTAAACTTGGTGAAATTGCAAAAACGCTTAAAGATACGTTGACAGAAACTGATATTGAACAAGCGTTGGCTGCTGAAATTATGGGAATTGATTCAATTTCATCCCTTGAAGAGTTGTATAAAAAAATTGCTGAAAATATTTTTGTTCAGAATTCTGCTTTTGTGCTTGGACCGGTTTATTTTGGCAGAGAATTTTCTATTTCAATAAATGTTGGTGTTGAAGAAATTGAATCCGAGGAAAATCCGGCTTTATATGATTTAGATAAGGTCAAAGCTTTTTTTGATGCGTTGGAAAAAGAAAATCCAGATTCTGACTGGCAGAAAGAAACAAGCGTAGCATATCCTTTTTTTAATGACTTTTTAAAAGATGATATTGGCATGGATTTACCAGAGCTTGATATTATAAAAATCCTTGATAGGATTGCTGTTTCTGAAACGGACGATGAAACTGAAGAAGAAAATGGAACTGAAGCGGTAGATTTTTCGTTGGAAAATGCGAAGAAATTCTTAAAATACTGTGCGGTTCAAAATTCAAATACATATAAAGCTGGTTTGGAAGATATTTTTAAGACTCAGCCATTTTATTATCCGGTTTTAAAAGTTTACAAGGAAAAAATTGATTCAAATGGAGAGGCAAAAAAGAGCGCTCTTGAAATGTGTGAAGAATTCCGCGGAACTTTTAAATCCAGAATCAAAAATAATACTTGGATGAGTGAAACTTCAAAGAAGAATGCGATAAAAAAAGCAGATGAAATGTATTTTCTTGCAGGTTATCCGAATGAAATTCCTGCAGAATTGATTTTTGAAGATGAAAACGCAGAAGATTATTCAGATTTTATAACTTTTTACAAAGAAATTTCTAAAAAATCAGTTTGTGAATATATAAAACGCCTTTGTTCTAATGAATTTTCAGAGAAACAAAAGGTTTTTGACTTTATTATTTTTATAGATACACCTGTAACTGCAAATGCTTTTTATTTTCCAGAAGTTAATGCGGTAAATATTTGTGCTCCAAATTTGAATTCTCCGTTTTTTGACACGAATTACGCTGATGCATACAATTATACGGTGTTGGGCGCGTCTACAATCGGGCATGAAATGTGCCATGCGTTCGATAATCTTGGTTCTCAATATGACGAAAAGGGAAAAAAATCTGATTGGTGGACTGTAAGTGACAAACTGCGTTACAAGCAAAAGCAGCAGGAAATGACAACACTTTTCAATCAGTATATGATGGAATCTGGCTATGTTGTTAATGGCGAAAAAACTCTTGGCGAAAATATGGCTGATTACGGTGGTCTTGTTGTTGCCTATGAGACATTTTTAAACAAGAAAAGTACAGAACTTACAACAGAATCATTGACCAAACAAAGAAAAGTTTTCTTTCAATCTTATGTTCTTGCCTGGGCTAATTCAGAAATGGATGAAGAAAGTTTGACTGAAGATCCGCATGCACCTTTTGAATTCCGCGTAAAAGGTCCTGTAAGCAATATCGACGATTGGTATGAACTTTATGATGTCCAGTATGGCGATAAATATTATCTTTTGCCGGAACAACGGATTATATTGTGGTAATTTTTTAACAGAGAATCTACAAAGGAGTCTATCAACTGATGAAAATTATACATTGCGCAGACATTCATGCTGATTCAAAAATGGGAACGCATTTTACAAAGGAACAGGCAGAAACCCGGCGAAACGAGATTGTCGATTCTTTTGCAAAAATGGTTGAGTTTGCAAGGGAAAATGGCGCAAAAGTGATAATTATTGCAGGCGACTTGTTTGACACAAAAGAAAATCAGCAGAAAAAAATTAAGCAGCGGATTTTTTATATCATTGAACAAAATCCTGGAATTGATTTTTTGTATCTCCGCGGAAATCATGACGAGGATGTGGATTTTTTTGAAGAAAAATCGATTTCGAATTTAAAACGCTTTTCAAAATCAAGATGGCAAAAGTATTCGTATGAAAATATTGATATTTACGGCCACGAATTTGGCTCTTCAATTCCGTTGACGGCTTACAGCGAACTGAATCCTGATCCGGCCCGCATAAATATTGTTGTTTTACACGGACAGATTGCTGAATATAAACCAAAAGATGACGCTCCGGCGATTTCCTTGCCAAAACTTACAAATAAAAATATTGATTACATTGCTTTGGGGCACATCCACGATTTTAAGATTGAAAAACTTGATAATCGTTGCTCCTGGTGTTATTCGGGTTGCCTTGAAGGGCGCGGATTTGACGAATGTGGAAAAAAAGGTTTTGTTCTGATTGATGTTCAGAATAATAAAGTTAAGGCGGATTTTGTTCCTGTTTCAAAGCGAGTTGTTCACGAAATTCCTGTAAAACTTTCGGGTGTGCAGAATTTTTCTGAAATTATGAGAAAAATAACTGATTTGCTTGCGGGAATTTCTTCCAAAGATATTGTTCAAGTTGATTTGACTGGTGAACTTTCTGAAGAAACGGAAATCGAGCCAGAATCTTATCAGTCGGCTTTGGCTTCGGATTATTTTTATGTGCGCGTAAAAGACAAAACTGAAACAAAAATCGATTATACAAAATATGAAAAAGATGTTTCGCTAAAAGGAGAATTTATCCGGCTTGTAAAAAATCAGCAGAATCTTTCTGAAGAGCAAAAAATCAAGATTATTATGACTGGCATAAAAGCGTTGGCAGGGAGATTGTAGTAATGGAAATAGTAAAAATTCACATAAATAATTTTGGAAAATTCCACAATGTTGATATAGATTTGAAAAAAGGCGTAAATTCTTTTGTCTATGAAAACGGATGGGGAAAAACAACTCTTTCAGTTTTTATAAAATCAATGTTTTACGGAATGGAATACACAACTTCAAAAGATGTTGAAAAAAATGAAAAGCTAAAATATTTTCCGTGGCAGGGCGGCGTTTACGGCGGAAACATGATTTTTTGCCACAACAACAAAGAATATTTAGTGAACAGAACTTTTGGACTCAAAAAAAACGAAGATACTTTTGAACTGCGCGATTTAAAGACGAACAAGCCTTCCTCTGATTTTTCGGAAGACTTGGGAACTGAACTTTTTGGAATCAACCGTGATTCCTATGCGCGAAGCGTTTTTGTAACGTTGAAAGATTCTCCGGTTGGCTCAGCGGACATTACCGCAAAACTGAACAATCTTGTTGAAAGCGGCGATATTTCTAATTTTGAGGAAGCGGCTGCAATTCTTGAAAAAAAAGCGAAAGAGCTGCAAGGAAGAAACAAAGGCACTGGCGAGATTTCAGCCATTCAGCAAAAAATTGACGACGATAGGAATTATATAGAAGAAATTAATTCAAAATTGAAGCAAAACGCAAATTGTGAAGAAAAAATTGCTGGCTTAAAAAAAGAAATTCTTGAGTTAAAAAAACAGCAGGAATCTGTTGCGGAACAAATTTCTGTCTGTGCAAAATTTGAAGGCAAAACAAGATACGAACAGCTGAAAAATGATTTAAAAAAATCAGAAAACGAAAAAAAATCTCTTTGTGATTTTTTCAATGGAAAAATTCCAAGCGAAGAAATTGTAAAAAGAATTGATTCAATTTCAAATAATTACACAACGATTGAATCGAACATAAAAAATCAGTCCGCAAGCCAATCTGAAAAAGATTCTTACGAAAGCTTAAAAAATTATTTTGCCGGCGATATTCCTTCAAAATTTCAGATTGAGGAATGTTTAAAAACTGACAATGAATACAAAAATTTTAAGCAGACTGAAAGCGCAAAAAAACTGACTCAGGCAGAATCCGCGGAATTTAATTCTTTGGACAAAAAATACAAAAATTCTGATGTTTCAAAAGAAAAAATCGACGGATGCATTTCTGATATTACAAAAGTTCAGCAGGAAAAAAATCAAATCAACGAGCTAAAAAGTGAACTTTTGGAAAAAGAGAACGAATTGAATGCGCTTTTGCAGCAAAAACAGAAAAATCCAAAAAGAATTGCGTTTATCTTGCTTAGATTTTTAGGCGTGGCGGCTGGAGTTTTTGGATTTTTCGTGAACAACATAATTCTTGGACTTTCTGGAATTGTGATTTTTCTTCTTTTTATGATTTTGGCGATTGTTTCAAAAGGAAAAAAACAGGATTTTTCTGAAATTGAACAGAAGATTTCTGGTCTTAAAAAAGAAATTCTTGAAAAACAGAGCCATGCGCAGAATTTGGAGGCGGCATATAAAAATTTCATCAAAAAATATTCTGAAAACGAGCCTTCGGAAATTGGCGCGCTCACAAAAATCAGCACGGAATTCAGCAATTATTCAAGGCTTTTGCAAAAAGAAAACGAATACAAAAATTGGCTGAACTCTCAAAAAATCATGCCGGAAGAATATGAGACAAAAATCCTGGCATTTACAAAACGTTACTGCAAAGTGGACGATATTTTTTCTGTGCCTGCTGATATTCAGATTTTGAACGAAAAACTTGCAAAACTCGATGAGCTTAAAAAGAAAATCAACGCAGATTCTGAAAATTTAAAAATTCAAAGTGAAGAAAAAAGCCGGCTGGACGCAATTCTTTCTCAATACAAGACTGAAAAAACTTTGAGTTATGCAAATCAGGTTTTGCAAATTCACAGCAAACTTACGGAAATAAAAAACGTTGAAAATCAAATTCTTGCAGAAAAAAAGAAAATTGAACTTTTTGAGAACGACCCGAACAACAAAATTGAATCATTTGAAAATCTAAAAAAGCCAGAAAAATCGGTTGATGTTTTGCAGAATGAACTTTCCGCCGTTTCTGAAGAAATTTCTTCCAAAAACAAAATTTTGTCTGACTATCAAAAAATAATCAATGATAATCTTGCCGACACCGAAAAAAAAGACGACATTGAAACTGAAATCGAGCGGCTTATGCTTGAAAAACGCGAAAAATCTGCTGAATACGAAATTTTTTCAAAAACATTGGAGTTGCTTCAAAAAGCCAAAGAAAATCTTGACGCAAATTACAGCGACCCGATGAAAAAAGGCTTTGAAAAATATGTAAAAATGCTCGGTTCTTCTATAAATCTGATTATAAATACTGATTTGGAAGTTTTGCTTGATGACAATGGAAAAACGCACAAAAGCAATTTTCTTAGCAATGGCTACAAGGATATGGTGAATTTTTGTTCCCGGATGGCGCTTGTGGACGCGCTTTTTGAAAATATCAAGCCGCCAGTCATTTTAGATGATCCGTTTGTAAATCTTGATGACGAAAAAATTCCGAATGCTTTGCAGCTTGTAAAAGAAATTGCAAAAGAAAATCAGGTGATTTATTTTGCATGCCATAAAAGCAGGGCGGTGTAGCAGTTTTCTCAAGTTTGATGTAATTTGTTTCCTATTTTCTGAAAAAATCCACAAACGCTTTTGCTGTGGGGCTTAGATTCGCGGATTTTTTCCATGCAAGAACCGAAGTCATCGGATTGGCTTTTTCAAACGGAACGAATGCAAGACCATTGTAGCAGTAGATTTTTTCAACGGTGATTGCTGCGGCATTCTGAAGTTTTACAAGGTGCGTTATGTTTCCCGGCAGGTTGTAAGTTCCGGCGACAGTGATTTTTTCTGCGCAGTCGGAAAGCCACGCTGAAACCTCGCTTCGCATTGTTGTCCGCCACGGAAGATAAAGCGGAATTGTGGTCAAATCCTGCGGCGTTACGGAACTTTTTGCGGCAAGCGGATTATCGCTCCGAACAAGAATTCCCCAGTGCTCCACAGTTTTTATGCGCACAAAATCGTAGTGGAGAATCTCGACCGGCTCGCTCATCAGCCCAAAATCCAAAATTCCTTGGTCAAGGCGGAATTTTATGTCGTCGGCAATCGCGCTGTAAATTCTGAAAGTGACTTTCGGATTCTGCCTTTTGAATTCCGCAAGTTTTTCGGCAAGCTCCAACATTCCCATGTTTTCGCCGCACCCGAACGCAAGCTCGCCCGAAATCTCATCGCCGTCATTGGAAAATTCCCGGCGGATTTTGTCTTCCAGCGAAAGCATTTCTTCCGCCCGCCGCTTTAAAAGAAGCCCCGCGTCCGTAAGCACAATGCAGTGGCTCGAACGCACAAAAAGCGTCTGCCCAAGCTCGTCCTCAAGCTGCGCAATCTGCCTTGAAAGCGCCGGCTGGCTCACGTTCAGCGACATCGCCGCCTTGGTAAAATTTTCCTCTTTCGCAACCGCCAAAAAATACCGCAAGATTCTAAGTTCCATGAGCTATTCCCATTCATCGCATTTTTGTTCAAGAAGCTTGAAATTGCAACAGAATTTTATGATTTTTCCAGTTTTCATCTGCTTTTCATAAAGTCTGGAAATTTTTGTTATTATCTGGTCAATTATTTTAAGACAGAATGTATATTCAAGGTTAAGCAGGATTTTGTATTTTTTTAAGTCCGCTGAATCATTCTTGTCATGATTTATATTTATGAATTTGAGATTTCCATTTAAAGAAAACAATTTGACCTCTATCAAAAAAAATAAGACCGTCCAAAAAGGGCGGTCTGCTTTAATCTTCATCTCTTTATGACATTCATCAAAGGTTAATGGAGACCTTCTGCATAAAATATACAAGCTAATTTATGATTCGTCAATATTTTTCTTTTTTTGGGGATTCCCTGCCTTGCGGAAGATCGAACTATCCTGCGAATTTTTCAAATGGACAAATCGACTGCTCGCCGGATTATATGTACGAAAACAGTTTTGAGTACAACACAAAAGATGTTGTTGTTGCATAATTATTTTAGTTAGTGGACGAATTTTCTGTTTATGAAATAATTTCACGCATTGCCCAACGCATTTTTTGCTCATGTAAAAAGTTTCATGGTTCGATTTTGTTCAATTTTCCCTTATAAAATAATTCCGCGAGCCAAATTAATGTAATTTCTTGAATCGGAACTATTCCGTTTGCTGACTAAAGGCAATTTCTTAAAACGGAATGATTCCGAAAGCTGTCTAAGCATATTTTTAACGAACGGAATAATTCCGCAAGGCGAATTTACTTCTATAATAAGCCTCAGATTTAGACATGGAGGAGAAAAAATAACGAATTTGTGCTAAGGTCAAGGCAGGACAAATTCATGGGAAGAAAGAGAAAAGAT
>ONHK01000004.1 GCA_900317625.1 uncultured Treponema sp. | reverse complement strand
GCTTTGACGGCTTCATCACCTATGAAGGGCGTCGGTTCGGAGTTCCGTATTCCTATGGTCAGAGCATCGTACGTGTGAACAGAACTGACAGAATCCTGTAGTAACTTTTCCATCTGTAAATATGCTTGAAAAATCAAGTTCATTCGTTTGTGAAGTGTTATTTATTGAAAAATACTTGACTTTGTAATCTTTATGAACCCATGAACCCAAAGTACCAAAATTAAAATTTTTACCACCATAACCAGAAATATCTAAGACAGATTCAACATAATAAATATATGCACCATCAGTACACATACTAACAGGAACATTATTTACAGGATAATTAATCTCTTCTGTTTTTAATATAAACGAAGTTCCATCATCACTTTCTATTTTTTTATAATGCGTAATATTATAATTTGGAGAATCTACTAATTGATTATAAGTGTAACATGTACTATCTTTCTGTGTCTTAGCTTTAAATATATAAATTCCTCCCTCCCCATCATCACACCAAGAAGCAATAGACGATGAATCACTCTGGAAGCTTTTTGTGTCATTTCCAATATAATACCCAGTATCACAGTTTGATTCGTTTCCATAATACAAAATATGTACAGGCGAAGGCTCCTGTGCATAAACTTCATAAAGACCTTCTGAGTTCTGTTTTACAGAAAATTCATAAGTAAATACAGTCAGTTGTGTCTGCTCTTGATATTCAGAAAAATCTGCCTCCTTAAATTTTAAAGAAACATTAATCTCTTCTTCAGGCTTAACCACCATTGGATTATTCTTATAATACTCAATATCATAAACATTAAAATAAATTGTTGGAGAATTTTGATCATCAACAGGAAGAGAACATAAATCTAAATAAACCCCATCATTCAAACAGACTAGACTATATCCAGAAAGGCTATCAATAGAAAAAACTTTTTTTGTTTCATCAGTAGTCGTTAAACTTATTCCATTTTGATCATTAAATGAAACAAAAGCCGCAGAACCATCAGAATTCACTATAAATTCAATGGCTTTTGACGAATCATCGGCTTGTTTACAATCAAACGTAATCTCTTTTCCTGTCTGAATTTTTGAAACATCGAATTCCAATTTATCAGAATAAGTATAGTTTATTGTCGCTTCAGTTAAAGCCTTATTTGCGTAAATATTTTCAATAATATTATTTAGTGTTCCTGGATTTGAGGAGCTTAAACCATTCGAGTCTTCGCTTCCATTATCAGAAGCGTAATAAGTATATGTTGTTGTGCCACTATTAGGAAAAGAAAGATTAACAAAATCGCAAACTGTCGTCTGGTCATCAGCTATTTCAATCAAACTAGCAGAATTGAATGATATTTTTCGCCAATCGTCAGCAGCATCACTTACAGCAGAACCTGTACTGGAATTCTTATTTGAATAATCAGCAAAAAGTTCAAGGTAATAATAGCCAGAAGGAATTTTATTATCATTAGAAAATTTTAAATACTTTAAATCAGAATCTGAATTATCAACAACATCAACAAACTTCAAATATCCATTTTCTGTAGAATATTCAGTTTTATCTTTTCTAGAAACAAGAATAACTTTTATTCCGTTCGAATAATTAGTCGTTCCATCAGCATTTTTTGTTCCGTAATCCGTATAATAGTTAGTCCAACTTGTTCCGTTATCAGCACTATCATCAAATTCAAAAGAAAAGGAAATTTCGCCCTCTCCAGCTTCTGTTTTTTTCAGACCAACCAAAACAGAAAGTGTCGCAGTTCCATTTTCAACAATAGTTATATTTTCCTTTGAACCAGCAAGCATTATTGTATTTGCCGTATCAGAATCTAATGTGTAACTTCCTTCAATATAAAAATTATATATGCCAACTCCAAGTGTTACAGAATTTTGTTCATCTTTTAAAGTAAATTCAGATTTCTCGCCTGCTTTAGGAGCTACAGAAGTAAAAGTAAGTTTCCATTCCTCAACTTTTGAAATATCAATTGAGTCAACAGGAGAAAAAAATCTTGAAGAACTATTTGTGTCCTTAATCTTAATTATAACATTTCCTGATTTTTGTTGCGTATCCTGATTTTCCAAATTTTCAGTACAAGAAGAGAACAACAATACTAAAATAGAAAAGAAAAGACAAAACTTTTTCATAAGCCCTCCAAAATTGGAAAAAGTAATAAATCAAAAAAAACTACAATTACATAATTATAGCATAAGAATTTTTATTTTTCCAACAAAAGAGCTTATTTTATAAAAAAAATCGGAACTTTTATGTTCCGATTTTTTACTATTCAATTTTCAGCGGACAACTGATAACAGCTGATTTTATTTGTTCTGTGCCAGAACTACAGATGTCATTGGCGGAACTGTAAGTTTTCCGTCTTTTACTTCTGCGCCCGGATTTGCCATGTAAACAATCGGCATATCCAAGCCTTCCGGTAACTGGACTGTTTCTGTTCGTTTTGAAGAAATATTGTGAACAACAAATGCTTTTTCCGAATCAGACTCCATCACATAAGATTCCAGAACTGCGCTTCCAGTAGGAACGGCCTTTAATCTGCCTTCATACAAAGCAGGATGCGCTGTTTTTACGCGGATTACACGTTTATAATGGTTCAACAATGAATCTGGATCTTTTTCCTGCTCAGAAATCGGAACTGTCTTTTTATTATAGACATTCACATTTCCATAAGCACCGCTGTTGCACCAAGTTGGAGTCATCTTATCTTTTCCTTCCGGTTTCCATACAAGTGGAGTTCTTTTTGTAGGATCATCAGAACCAGATTTCATTCCGATTTCTTCGCCATAGTAAATAAATGGAATTCCTTCTGTCAAAATATACATATCTGCGGCAAGCTTCATTTTTGCAGGTTTATTTCTAAGAGCTGCGGCGCTTCTTGCCTGGTCATGATTTGAAAGGAACGGCGCATCAATATAGTTCTTATTGTTTGCGGCATACATTGCGTATTCGCTTTCAAGACTTCGCGCATATCCATTGTATGTAGAAGTATCCGGATCATCAGGAGTATTCTTGTTGTCATTCATTTCCTGGTTATTGATAATCTGGGTAATCAAAGTTCCCAAGTCAAAATGAAAGTTAGACTGCATTCCAGCCATGTATTTTGCACGGATTGCAGTTGGTTCCCAGACTTCGGCAACGCTATAAGCATCCGGTTTTATAGAAAGAATATAATCATTCATCTCTTTCCAGAACGCAACCGCCTTTGTAATTGTTTCAGAGCCTGGCTCAACTTCTACGCTGTTATAAATATGTCCAGCCGCATCAAAACGGAAACCTGAAACACCTTTATCAAGCCAGAATTTGAACACTTTTTTGAATTCTTCACGAACCGCCTGTTCATCCATGTTAAAATCAGGCATAGAAGAAGTGAAAACTCCAGCATAATAAGAATAATTGTCCGGATCAGACTGGTTTGTAAGGTCAATATTCCAAACTTTGTGTCCCCAGATTTTCTGGTTCAAGTTATACTTTCCGCCGCGCTCAACAGAATCATTGTCTGTAATCCAGCGGTACCAAGTTCTGTATGGGCTCTGTGGATTTTTAGACTGAATGAACCAGTTATTATAAGAAGAAGAATGATTGCATGTCATATCGATTATAACATCAATACCGCGTTTTCTTGCTTCTTTTACAAAAGTTTCAAAATCTTCCATTGTTCCATATTCCGGATTGATTTTGTAATAGTCATCAACATCATATCCGTGATAAGAAGGAGATTCAAAAATCGGCAAAAGCCACAATCCTGTAACACCAAGGTCTGTTGTTGTGCTGTCATCACCATCATTCAGATAGTCCAGACGCTTTGTAAGTCCTTTAAAATCACCAATTCCATCACCATTTCCGTCCGCAAAAGAACGAACAAAAAGGCTATAATAAACACCAGTTGTAGGCTTATTTGCAACTCTCTGAACAGGAGCAAGCTTAGTTATAGCAAGTTCCGGGTCAAGTTTTGCAGTTTTCTTCTTTGCATAAATTCCTGTTGCGCACAAACACAAGATAGAAAATGCAAGAATTTTTTTAGAAAGATTTTTACTGTTTTTCATAAAAACTCCTGAAATATCATAACTGAAAGTTCTAAATAGTATACATCATTTTTTGTCAATTTAGAAACAAAACTTACTGTTTTAAATAAAAAAAGCAGCCTGCAAAAAGTTACAGACTGCTTTTAGTACGGAATAAGCTATTTTTACTCTTTACCACTAGTTCCGGCAAGAGACATAAGCAAAGTCTTCTGTCCTGCCATAAAGAAAATAGTAAATGGAACTGCTACAAGAATAGCACCTGCAGCGAACATAGTAAAGTTATCATTTGAACGGCCATTGATCATTTCATAAAGACCTACAGCCAATGTTTTTTTGTCATCACTTCGCAAAACCATTCGAGGGAAGATGTAATCCATCCATGGACCAGTAAAACTTGTCAAAGTAAGGAATACAATCTGCGGTTTTGCAGCCGGAAGAATTACTCTAAGATATGCAACAAGCGGTGAAGCACCGTCAATATAAGCGGCTTCTGCAATATCGCGTGGCATTGTATCAAAGTAACCTTTCATAAGCTGCGCATTGAAAGGAATAGAACCTGCCGCATAAACAAGAACCAATCCCCACAATGTATTAAGCGCATTGAACTTCCACAAAATTACGTAAGTGGCAACCATTCCAATAAAACTTGGGAACATCTGAAGAACAATCATTCCGGCCATAATCTGCTTTCGTCCAGTAAAACTGAATCGGCTGAAAATATAACCAGTTGTTGTACAAATGAATACAGTAAGAATTGTGTTCATTACAGCAATCTTCAATGTGTTCAAATACCAGTTTTTATAGTTAGTACCATGAACTGTTGTCTCGCCCTTTACAATCTGCTCAGAGCCAGTAAGCAAGCGGCGGAACTGATAAAGAGAAGGTTTCTTGATTTTGAAAGTAGTCTTCAAAACAGCAACAGTTCCTTCACCATGGCAAACGTCACAGTCAACAAGTTTACGGCCAATATAAGATTTTGTCTTACCATTTTCTTTATATGATGATTTTACATCAATATATCGGTAGCCCTTACCATCACAAACTTCACATTTTTCAACAGTTGACTTATCTGTCTGTTCGGTAAAAGGAATTACAGAAGTCGCTGCCAAAGAATTAGACTTTGTCAAAGAAGAACTGATAGTAAAAAGAACAGGGTAAATAACAATAATAACGTTAATAATCAAAATCAAATTGAGTATAACGCTAATCGGTGTAGCCTTACTAAAATGCTTTTTCATACTTCACCCTCCTTGAATGACTTTGTTCTTGTAAAGTTATACAACGCGAATGGAACAAGAACAACGAATACCAGCAAAGAAAGAACAGACGCAAGGTTGTATCGTGAAGGTGTGTTCATCGTAAGTTTGTAAATCCAAGAAATCAAAAGATCCGTAGCACCACAGTTTGTAATTGTAGTCAAACCAGCCTGAGGCATGTTTGGACCACCACCAGTAAGGAAGAATACCGCACCAAAGTTGTTGATGTTTCCCGCAAACTGCATAATCAAAGTAGGCTTCAACTGGAACATAACAAGAGGATATGTAATGCTCTTGAACTGCTGCCACTTTGTAGCACCGTCAATTACAGCCGCTTCATACAAAGAGTTTGAAATAGCTGTCATCGCAGATGTTGTAAGAATCATTGAATATGGGAATCCAATCCAGATGTTTACAAAGATTAACGAACCTTTTGCAACCCAAGGATCAGAAAGCCACGGAATAGGTTTCTCAATAATTCTAAGAAGCTGCAAAGTTCTGTTGATTGGTCCGATTGTACCGTTCAACAAGTTTGCCCAAACAAAGAGCGAAAGCATTGTTGGAATAGCATACGGAAGAATGTAAACAGTTCTGAAGAATTTTGGAATAATGACACGCTTGTCCTGCAATACGAATGCGTAGAAGAAACCTACAAAGAAACAAGTGAATGTGGCAAAAATAGCCCAGACAATTGTCCACAATGCAGAAGCACCGAATGTTTTAGCCCAAGCACCACCACCAAGTTCTGAACTAACCTTCAAAGAGAACATCTGCTGGAAATTCTGCAATCCTACCCAGTCAACAAGGTTGTTCGGCGGAATATGCTCCGGTGAAGAATAGTTTGTGAATGCAACCAATGCAGAGAACAGCAATGGAATAATTGAGAAGATTGCCATAAGAACTATGGCAGGCGCAATACCGATTGAAGCAAACGAATTCTGTGAAATATCGTTCTTTGCTTCTTTCATTGTAGGGAATCTTCCTGATTTCTTAATCTTTGCAACTGCAGCTCTTGCACCATTGATGTTCAAAATGTAAAGCAGAACAAAGAATCCAATGATGATAATAGCCATAATACCATTAATCATCATAAAGATGGAATGATCCATATATTTTGTAACAGTTGTATTCTGTTTTGAACCAAGAGTAATAAGTCCAGCGATAGAAGTTACAATAGGACCTCTGAACCATGCTCTGTGTGCAAGAGATCTGTGACCTTTGCCAGCAGCAGCACGACAGATACTACAACCGTCATAATGTTCATCGAAAAGATTTTCTCCAGATTCCTTAAAGTTCTTTGCTTCCATTTTAGCCATAACTTTTGCAAGTTTGTGGTCATATTTTGCAGCAAGATCTTCATAGATTCCATAAACATCATCATAATCAATGATTGAATCTGAAGCTTCAAGTTCTACATTATAAGCAGAAAGTTTATCATCCGCATCATAATTAAAATCAAAATCGGCAAAAGTTGCCTGCAATTCTTCTACCAAAGAAACTCTTTCTTCTTTAGCATCTGCAATTGCTTCTTTATATTCTTCTTTGTCAGACTTTTTTTCTTCAGCGTCAGAAAGTGCCAGCTCGTAAGCAGCCTTTCCAGAAGCTTTGGCAGCCGACTTATTAAAGAATTTTGACATCGCCTTGGCACGAGCCTTTAAAACGCTGTCAAGTTTTGAATACTCTGCGTCTTCCAGATACTCAACAATTTCTTCTGTATCCGGAATCCCTTTCAAATAATTGTATTCATTATTATTCGCAGGGATAATTTTCTTTGAGCCAAAAATAATTGCACAAAGCATTACTACTTCAACAAGAGCAAACAAAGCTCCGCGAACATACTGCTTTAAGAACAAAATCTGACCCAATCCCATAAAACATGAAGACGCAATTGGCGCTTTTTCAAGTTTCTTTGGGTTCACGTCGTTACTCATTCCATACTCCAATAACAAATATATAACAGTTACAGAGCGAAGATGTTCTTCACCCTGTAACTGTCCCAACAAAAAACCTTAAAGGTTTACTTATTTAGCAGCTTCCATTGCAGCGGCAGCAGCGTTAAGGTCAGTCTTAACATCGTCGCCGTCCCAGATTCCAGAATAAGCTGAACCCATTGCTGACCAGTAAGTTCCAAGCTGTGGAATTGTAGGCATTGGTCTAGCATAAGCAAGCTGATCTTTGATTCCCTTAGAAAGTTCGCCTGTTGCAGCAATGTCTTTTCTTGGTGGAATCTGATCTGTCATTTCATAGCGTTTTTCAAGCATTTCTTTTGAAGTAATGAACTTAGCAAAAGCTTTTGCTTCTTCTGGGAATTCTGAGTAAGAAGAAACGAATGCAAGGCGAACACCAGAGAATGTGTTTCCTGGGTGATTAGATCCTGGGAATGCAGGAATTGTTGAAATACCGAAATCTACACCAGCTTTCTTGAAGTCTGTAATCTTCCATGGTCCTGTGATAATCATAGCAGATTTTCCTTCAGAGAACTGTGCGTTACAGAAGTCTCCAGAAGCATCTGATGCAGGAATGTCAAGAATCTGTTTGCGGAGATTCTGGAAGAATGTAAGACCCTTGATAGCGTTAGGACTGTTCAAGTTGTGCTGTTTGCGGTCATCACCTTTTGGTCCGAACAATGGAGCATCGAAAGAAGCCATGAACATATATCCATAGTAACCATCAGATACTGGCCATACCAAAGCGTACTTTCCTTCTGCCTTGTTGTTGAATGTCTTTGCGAAAGAAATTACTTCATCCCAAGTTTTTGGAGCCTGTTTGATAAGAGACTTATTGTAGAACAAAGCGTAAGTTTCAGCTCCGAGTGGGTAACCGTAAACAGCTCCACCGTAAGAAGCACCAGTTTTTGCCATGTCTTCAAAGTTTGCAAGATATTCGTCTGCATCATCAACAGGAAGAACGTGTCCACCTTCTACCAATGCACCAATATGATCATGTGGAGCAACAAAGATATCAGCACCTACTCCAGCTGGACCATCCAATTCAATCTTTGCACGAGCGTCTGTTGAAGCAACAGGTTCGTAAGAGATTTTTACACTTGGATCAACTTTTTTATACTGACGAGCAGCAAAAGTGATGAAAGCCTTTTCTGGACCATCTGATTCCCATACTTTCAATGCTACTTTTTTTGGAGCAGCAAAAGTAGTTGCAGCGAGTGCCATAGCAGTTACTGCACAAAACAATTTTTTCATTTTTTCCTCCATATTCAAGCCTGACTAGTGGCTAAAATAACTATTTAATTAAAACGGATTACAGTTGCGGTCAACGGAGCAAGTTCAACTTCCGAGCCATTAACAGAAACTCCTGAAGCTGACTGAATTCCATTTACATCAACAGTATCGCTATCACAATATATTACACTACTTCTTGCAGAAACGCCAACATTTATTTTAATATTTTCATTTTTTGCGTTAACAAGCACAGCCCAAGTGGACTTTCCGTCTTTTAATGTGTACCCGAATGTAAGATTGTCTTCCAGCTCAAGGTCTTTTGCAACTTTCTGAATTTTCTTGGCATTTCCGATTCTGAAAATATTAAAAGACTTTCTAAGTTGAATCAAGCCTTTTGTGTATTCAAGAAGGTTTTCGTAGTCAGAATCGATTTTCCAGACAAACTGGTTTATGTTGTCAGAAGAATCGTAACTGTTGCGCACAAAATTTCCTACACATTCATTTTTCGCGCCGGAAATATTCGGCTTTGTTCTTCCGCGCTCCTGCCCTCCGTGAAGGAATGAGAGCCCCTGAGAAGTAAGAACGAAAAAGTTACCCATTTTTATACGCTGGATTATTTCTTTTCTGTCTTTGTTTTCGTCCAGGCGGAGATTGTTTACAATTGCGTCATGAAGAGTAAGTCCGTCGTGGCATACAAGATAGTTCAAATTGTCACCCGGCTGATCCGCATGATAATTAACAACAGGATTTCCAAGAACATTGCGCAGGATTTTTTCGCTGGAAGCGCCTTTTTTTGTGATAAATCCGCGGCCTGTCTCGTTGAATCCGCCAGCCTTGAACACATCACGGAATTCATCATTGAAAACTGAGACAGAATTTGTCTTTAACATATAATTCTGGTCCATTCCGAATGTTCCTTTCGGGCCGTTGTACATCTTCCAGCCTTCGCCTTCAAAAAGAACTGACGGATTTATTTTTGCGCAAAGGGCGTAAGAATCAGTTACAGAAGTCGCTTCCATAAGTCCCATAAGGTCAAAACGGAATCCATCTGCCTTATAATTTTTTACCCAGTGTGAAGTTGAATCCATAACAAGTTTTTTCATCATAAAATGTTCTGTCGCAGTGTCGTTTCCGCAACCTGAATTGCTTGTGTAGCCACCATCCGGCTTTGTACGGAAATAATAGCCCGGAACAATATCATCAAGGAAACGAGTTCCTGCCATATGGTTATATACAACATCAAGAAGAACGCCGATTCCTGCCTTATGACATTCATTTATAAGTTCACGCAACTCGCGCACGCGGCAGTATGGATCTGAAGCATCAGAAGCGTACCATCCTTCAGGAGTAAAATAATTGTAAGGATCATAGCCCCAGTTGTAGTTGTTTCCGTTTACAGTTCCAGAATTTTCATAGCTTTTGTCATTTTCATTTGTGCTGTAGAAATTCAGAACAGGCAGAAGCTGCACATGAGTGATTCCAAGTTCCTTCAAATATGGAATTTTTTCAATAAATGCCTTGTAAGTTCCAGGAATGCTCTTTACATTCGCATCCGGGCTTGAAGTAAAGTCGCGGACAGAGATTTCATATATTACCGCATCTTCACGTTTCACAAGATTTACGTAAGGCTCATCAACTTTTCCGGCTTTTTCACTGCTGAAATCAATTACTGCGGCACGCACAAAAGCACCTTTTCCATAGTCAACAGCCATTGAAGAAGCGTAAGGATCAAGGACAGTCACAGTTCCCTTTGAATTTTTCAAAGTATAGTCGTAGAACATTCCGTCAGGGTCAACATCGCTGAATGTCGCAGACCAGACGCCAGTCTTTGAATTCATCTGCATTGGAACAGAATAATCGCTTTCTTTCTGGCTATCTGTCTTGTAAAGATTCAATACTGCTTCAGAAGAAGTCGGCGCCCATAATTTAAATGTTGCAGAAGCATTTGAATAAGAACAGCCCAAGACTTCATTTACGGCAGGAACCATTGTCTCCGCAAGTTTTACAGCAAGATTTGTGCCGTTCACTTTTGCATCCGCAAGGAATGAAGGATTTTTTACAACCAGAGAATCACTTACAGAAACATTCTGCTTTAGCGTTACAAGAATATTTTTTGCCATGTTCTGCGAAAGGTCGGCTGGAGAATCCGCATTCACAACGCTTTGAATTTCATACTCTGTTCCGTCTGAAGTCACAACAGAAAAACCTGAGACTCCACCGTCAACATCAAGAGCAAATCCGCCTGAAAGAGAAACAGAAATCTGATTCAAGGAAAGAAGCTCCGCATTTTTTACAGAAGGTTTATAGTCAAGCGCGGCATAAGTCTGCTGGTCGCCTGAAAAAATCGCAACTTTTTTCGATGTGTTGATGTTCCACATGCGGTCATCGCTTCCATCTTTATTCCATTCATCTTTTTGACGTACAATAAGCCCCAATCCACCATTTTCTGAACTGATTTTTGTTCCGCCAGTTGAAGAGCCGTTGAGCTTAAGGCGCATATAACCAATTCCGTCAGAGACAGTCCAGTTCTGGGTAAACGGCCAGCTTGCACCGCCGTCCCCGCCCGGGTTTGCCCAAATCCACAATGCCCAAGGCGCATAATTTCCATCTTTTCTGTAATAATAGATAACTAACTCATCATTTTTTGGCGACAATTTTTTGTCCAGCTCAAGAATATCTTTCATTTTTGCTGGAGCCGCGTTTTCAAATGAACCAGGAACAGCTACAGGAACAACAGCTTTTGGCTTTGCAAAAAGTCCTGTAGAACCAAGAAGAACCGCAAAGGCGGCAAGAATAATTTTTTTCATAGGAATAATAATATCATCTAAAAAAAAATAATCAAATTTATTAATGCGAATTTTCAGTTTTTTGAAAAAGAAAAATTTACCGTATCAGAGAATTCAGCTTTTCATTCAGAGTGCGCAGTTCAGGGTCGTTCGGATTCAGGGCGACAACCTGCTTAAGATAATACTGGGCTTTGCGGTAATCATTTTTTGCATAGTAAATTTCGTACAGGCGGAACAACGCATCGCTGTTCCTCGGGTTCGCGATAAGGCTTGAACGCAGGTCAGAAAGACTCATGGATTCAGAATCGCGCAAAAAACTGCGCTGGTAATACAAAAAACTCTTCAATTTTGCGCCGGCCGAATCAATCTGCTGGTTTATAAGAGACAAAGCCTGCGCACTTCTGCCGGAAGCAACCATAACAGAAATATAAGCCTGAACCACATTCTCATCAGACGGAAACTGGCGGTAAGCCTGAGAAACCAGATTCCACGCCTCATCATAACGTTTTAGCGCAAGGCAAATCTCAACATGATTAAAAAGAGTTTCCATGTCCGAATCCGGCTCATTAATCAGCCTGGAACTTGTATCATAAGCCTTTTGCCATTCTTTTTTGCGGATAAATCCTTCTGTAGCATAAAAAAGAGCCGCTTTTTCCTGGGGAGCAACGGAAAGAACCTGATTTGCGTAGTATTCCGCAGATTGTCCAGCCACAGGAAGTCCCGTAGCGCTGGAAATTCTTGCGGCGTACAGAAGGACATCCTTGTCGCCTGGATAATTTTTAAGCGCGGTTTCTATTGTTGCTACGGCTGCGGTGTTATTTTTTGACCATTCAAATTGGATTTGCGAGCGTAAAAGCAGATATTCCTTTGAGCTGTTGTCTTGTCTGGAATAAACATCGAGCAACGAGGCGGCGTGGATATAATCTTTTTTCTGGATAAGAATTTTTGCGCGGAACAGAACTGACTCAAGATCATTCGGTTCCTGCTGAAGAACGCGTGAAATATAAGTTTCTGATTTTGCATAATCTTTTTTTAGAAAATAAATCTGCGCGCCAAGCTTTAAAACTCCCATGTCGGAAGGATATTTTTCCAAAAGTGAATTAACTTGAATTTCAGCCTCGTGCTCATTTCCGGAAAGATACAAAGATTCCGCATACGCATACAAAACCTGAAAAATCTCTGGTGCTTTTTTCGCGGCGTCCCGGAATTGCTCCACCGCCTTTTCATACATTAAATTTTTCCTGTAAAGAATTCCAAGAAGATAAGAAGCAAGTACTGATTCCGGGCAAAGCTGAAGCCCTTTTTTCAGCGCAAATTCTGAATCAGAAAAAAACGGCGACACATCTGAAACTTTTGTAACAACCAATGACGGCAGAACAATTGTAAGAAAATCAACATTTCCGGTGCTTGTGTCGTAAATTCCATTTTTAGCAGAATTTATCGCTCCTAGATAAGAGTTTCCCTGCGAAACATCCGGTGATTCCCAGTCAACGCGCTCGTTCGTCCAGACCATCTGCATAATATTTGATTCAACTGCAATCAGGACTTTCTCATTTTCTGTAAGTTCAGAATTCTGTTTTCTTATCGCCTGAATCGCGCGCCTTAATGACGAAGGTGAACCGACTTCAACATCCTTCATTATTGATTCTGGAATTGCGGAAAAATACGTATAATTCCGGTTTTTCTTTTCTTCCGAAGCCTGATGATTTATCGCAGTCTTTTCATCTGGATTTCCAGTGAATTTTCCAGAGACAAGTCCTCCGTTCGTCTGGGATTGCTTTGGCGTGCTTGCGCATGAAAAAATCAGCGTTGAAAAAAGCGCACTAAAAATGAGGAAGATAAAATATTTTATGCCGCCGATTTTTTTTAAAGTCACAAAAGTCTTTCCAGCTATTCTTCAGTATCGGTGAAATTGGGTTCGTTTTTCAGTTCTTTAGACATATCCTCTGGAAGAATTTCCAGAAGAGATTTTCTATGAAAAAACAGAATAACCAAAAATGTTCCTGCCAGAATCAAGGTCAAAGGGCAGATAAGCAAGGCAAGCCGGCTCAGCGGCATTTTTATCACATTGAACGAAAACAGAAGAAACACAATTCCAAGAATAAAAAGCGAAAGCGCCGGCAAATCGTAGTTTATCGCAAAAACTTTTCCTGTTGTGCGCGCCGCAATCAAAAGACTTAAAGCTGTAAGAATAACAAAAAACGGCCAGAGTTTTTCAAGCCCGACGGAGAAACAGTCAAAGGCCAGAACCAGCGAAAATATTCCGAAGAAACTTAAGCTCAACCCGGAAAAAAGCTTAAAAGGAGAACGGGAAAATGCAATGTAGCTGTAAAGAATTGCAAGCCCCGCAAGAAAAATTCCCACAGGAATTCCCCAGCTTACAAAATCTGGACTTTTTCCGGCAAATGCAAGAGCAAGCAGAACTCCGGCAAAAATGAGCAACATTCCAAATGCAAGAATCGTATTAGAAAGCTTAACGCCTGGCTTTTTCATGAAAACTCCTAAAATTCAACATTTTAAAATATAACTAAATTATAATAGAATACACTAAGAAGCCTTATCTTGCCAACAACTAATGAACATGGTAAATTTAAAATATGAGATTAAAAAAACTGATTTTTGCCGCGTTTTTGTTTTCAGCGATGATTTTTGTTTCATGCAAAACTGAATACAACGAAAGAAATGCCGCAATTGAAAAATCCCAGACCGAGCTTTTTATTCTTCTTGAACAGAACGACCTTGAACCTGTAAGCCGATACGCAATTGTAAATCAGATTGCCACAAATCTTGTTTCCTTGAACGACCAGCAGGGGCTTATACTTTTTCTTACAAACTGGGTTGAAGAACATCCCGAAGATTCCTACAACGCATACTGGCTTTATCTTACAGCGTGCGCTTATCTTTCCAACGGAGCAGAGCCGGTCGCGGAATATTATTTTGATCGCATTCTTGTAAATTATCAGGATTTGCTTGTAAAAGGAGTTTCAATCCATCTTACGTGCCTGCAGAATTTAATCCAGATTTCGACAAATCCGCGCAGCAGAATCCATTATTTCAATGAACTTATAAACCGATTTCCAACAAATGTCTCGATTACAGAACTTTATCTGCGGCTTGCGCTTGAATACGAAAAGGAAAGCGACTGGAACGAGGCTTTAAAAGCGTACTCAATGTTTCTTGCGCAGCCGGATTCCTCAACAATCCAGATTGCCGGAGAACCTAACGCATACAAAAAAGCGAGACAGCTTGTCGGTTTCAGCAATTCTCCAAAAGACTGGACTTTTGAAAGCCTTCCAGCGCTTGAGCAGGCTGTAAAAAAAGCAATCAGAAACTACGACTGGCGCTCGCTGGACAAATACAGGGCTCGCGTGAACTTTTTTTCAATGTCATGGAAGCAGGACGAAATGGATCCGAACGCGCAGGAAGAATTCAGCATGAGAAACTTTATGCGCGGAAACCGCGTTCGTTACAACGCTGAGCTGGACGAAATGTCAACTTCAAACGAGGCTTATCTTAGAACATGGGGCTGGTCGCAGTACGTTTCTGTATGGTATTTGTATTTTAGAAAAGTGAATTTTCCGCTTGACCCGGACATACACGGAAACTGGGAATGGGCTGGAATCTACATTGGCGAAAAGCTTTGATGAAGCAGCTAAAAATGCGCAAAAAAAGCGTTTTCTTTCTATTTATTTTAATTTTTCTCTCTGGCTCAATTTTTTCCGCAGAAAATGCGTCGAATAAAGTTGCGTACAAAAATCTGAATTTTCCGGGAATGAACAACGCCACGGTAAAAGAACTCCGCAAAAAATACTTAACAACGCACAAAAATTACCTTTACAAAGTTCTTGATGAAGGACAGCAGTACAGAATTTTCGTGCGCAATGAACTTGAAAAGCGGAAAATGCCTGCCATTCTGGAATATCTTCCGGTTGTTGAATCCGACTACAATCCTTACGCAAAATCCCGCTCCGGCGCAACCGGCTTGTGGCAGTTTATGCTGAACAGCATTCCAGGGCTTCTGGAATATAACGACTTCGTTGATGAGCGCCTTGATCCATGGAAATCCACAGAGGCTGCGCTGAAGAAATTAAACGAGAACTACAGGACTTTCGGCGACTGGCTTTTGGCGATAACCGCATACAACTGCGGAGCTGGAGCATTAAAAAAAGCCATGAAAAAAGCTGGAAGCCGGGATTTTTGGTATCTTAGGGAAAAAGGATTTCTTAGCGAACAGGCAAGCGGATATATTCCCAAACTTCTTGCAATTGCGGATGTTGTTGAAAATTCAAAATATTACGGTGTAAAATTTCCTCAGGCACGCGCATGGAATGGAACAACATTGGAAACCAGAGCTGGAATTTTTGATTACGTTACAGTCTACGACTCAGTTTATCTGAACGCGCTTTCCCACGAGCTAAGAATCGACCGGCAGGAGCTTTATGACCTGAACAGCGCGCTTACAAAGCACGTTACTCCCCCAAACAAAGAGTACACGCTGCGCTTTCCGGAAGGAATGAAAGATTCAGCGGCTTATGCACTGAACCAAATGGGATATTTAACTAAAACATCCAATTAAATCCGCCGAAAATCAATGTGGTGGTTACTATGAAAAAAATTCTGTTCGCGCTTACATTCTCCGCATTTTTAATAATTGCCGGAAAATCAAATTCACTTTACGCACAAATTGACAATTCAACATTGTCCTCAAAAAGTCATGTTGACTGGACTGAAAAAAAATTCACCTCAAAAATCTCTCTTGATGTAAAAAAAGCCGGACTAGAACTTCCAGCCGGAAGAAATTCCGCAGAAAGCCTGATAAAAATAAAAACTCCCTCACTTTTAAAAAATCCTGTTCTTTCACTTTATGTTGACTCAGCAAACTACATTGGCGACGTGATTCTTGATGAAACAATAACCCTTGAGCAAATCACTGGAATAATTGAAAACGCAAACCAGACGCTCGCAGTTTTTTCAACCGACGGGAAATCTGCGGACACAACAAACACAATCGACATGAATACCTTGGGAAAACTTCTTGTCCGCCACCGCTATCCCTACACGCCGGAAGAACCGATTGACATTGTCTCAAGCCGCGAATACACAGGAATAATCATTGACGCACGGGGAACAGTTCCAGTTCACGGAGAATTTGTTTCAAGCGAAGTTTTTCCAGCATTTTTTCCAACAATCTGGGATGAAAACATGAATATTGTTTACGAAAAAAATATTGCAGACAGCCAGATTGTCCAGACAGAAGGTCTTGTTAAATATAACTGGCAGGACGATTTTGAGCTTTACGAAAACAAAGTAGGCGGAAATCCGCTTTACATAAAAGCGTACAAAGTTTATGGAAGAAACAGAACCGATCCTATCATCAGAAGAAAAGACGCCCTGAAAATTATTACAGTTGAAGCGAACCGTAAACTTCTGCGCGACGGAAAAGTCATAATTCTTCTTGATAAAAAAAATCTGATTTACGATGTGAAGCTGCCGGAAAAAACGCCGGATTACTACGCGACTTTTAAAGAAATCAAAAAATACATATATGAAAATAAAGTTCCTGATGTTGAAGTTTCTGACGGTCTTACAGGAATTCTTTTCAGCGTTGATTTGAAATTTATTCCTGACTCACCTGAACTTTTGCCGCAGGAAGCACCACGAATCAGAAAAATCGCGGAAATGCTGCAGGAAATAATCAAAAACAATGAATTTACAATTCTTGTTGAAGGACACACCGCGGATCTTGGAAAACCTGTCGGCCAGATGAATCTTTCTATAGAAAGAACTAGAACGGTTATGAAGGCACTTGTTGGCGAAGGAATTCCTGAACGGATTTTCACATACAAAGGATATGGCGCAACACGACCGGTAGCGAGCAATGCAACAGAAGAAGGAAGAGCGCAGAACCGCCGCGTAGACATAACGGCACGGCCAAAAGCGACTTACATTCAAAGGGACTGGTAATCTCCAGCCACTTTGAACGTTTTTTCCGCAGACTTACGACTTGTAAATATCTTCAATAAGTTCAGCGCACTTTTTTATTCCGAACTTTCCGGTATCCAAGGTTATATCGTAATTTCGGGATTCGCCCCACTTCATGTCTGTATAAAAATGAACATAAGATGAACGGCGGCAATCCCGGTCATGAAGGAATTTTTCAGGCTTTTTTCCAAGCTCAACATTTTCTGAGACAAGCCGTTTGATTCTTTCCTCATAAGATGCGTGCAGAAAAACATCAAGAACATCATTTCTTTCTTTTAAAATAAAATCCGCACAGCGCCCGATGATTACACAAGGCTCTTTTTCTGCAAGTTCCTTGATTATTTTTGTCTGAACCGCCCAGATTTCATCTTCCAGCGACATACCTTTGTAATACATTCCGGCAGAAAAATAACTTTCAAATACGGTTTTGTTTCCGTATTCACCTTTTTCTGCAATATATTTTTCACTCAAACCGCTCTCAATTGCAACTTTCTGGATTATCTCGCTGTCAAAAAGCGCAATTCCCAAATTTTTAGAAAGCTCTTTTCCCACCGCATGACCGCCAGCACCATATTCACGGCTGATTGTAATTATTCTGTAACTCATGATGTCCTCCAAAATTCAAGATATAAAATCAATGTTGAGTTTTTTATTCACGAGAAACAAATTGAATAAGCGGGAAGAAAAAGAAAGCGGCAACCGAGCTATTCTGAGCGATAGCAAGCAATTTTTGAATAAAAATTGCGCAGTCTGATACTTTGTACGCTCAGCATGGCGAATTGACGCGCTTTTTCTGGTAGCTTATTCAATTTCTTTCACAATCATAAAAACTCTACATTAATTTTTCCTGATTTCCACTAATTATATCACAGAAAAAAAATCAGGCTAAAAAAAATTTTGTTTTTATGGTAGAATAAAAATCAGTTGAGGAAAAAATGGAAAACGTGCTTGCGCCTGTTGATTTAATAAAATCTGAGAACAAAAAACTTTGGCTCAATTCAAATTTGAACGAAATGATGTTCGGAAAAACCAAATTTTCGCTTTTGCTGGAAGAAACCGGGATTCTTGCGGAAAAACAGCCGGACGGGACATGGAATAAATTTTCACCGTGGAAATTTGAGGAAATAAAAACCATAAATGAAAAAGTCTACTTTTGCGGAGATTTCTGCGGCGCTTCACTTTTGCGAATAATTGAAACGGAAGGCGTAGATTCCCAAAAGGCTGAAGACGCGCTTTTTTCCGTATGTGAGATTTATTCAAACGCAATAAAACAAAATGTGAAAATTCCATGTAACGGAGCGGCAGGAATCATTATAAATTCAGAGGAAGAAAAAATTCTTTTTGTGCCGGAAAAAACTTTTGACCGTTCCGCGGCAAATCTTGGAAAAACTTTGTACAATTATTTCCAGAACGACTGGCGCGATTACATTGCCACAGGAAATTCCGCGGTCAGTTTTGCGCTTGGCACAATCGCATATTTTTCAGTGGCAAAAAAACTTCCTTATTCGGAAGAAAACGACAAAAAACTCAGCGACCGGAATTTTATTCCAATTGAGCATGAAATCAACGGAATAGACAAAAAACTTGCCGGTGCAATAAATTCTCTTCTGGCCGGAAAAAACTTAAAAAATGACTTTCCGCTGGAAGAACTAAAAAAAGAAATTTTTGACCACGAAAGCATAAGACACAAAATTCCAGAATCAGAATTTGAAAAAAAATCTGAAAAATTCAAGAATGAGCAAAATTCCAGGCTGAAAAGACAACGTTTTGTGCGCAAAAACCGCGCAATCGCCGCCGCAATCTTTTGTGCCGCATTTTTTGTTGCAATCGCCGCCGCTTCCATAATCAGCGAGAATTCAAAAAAGCCAAGCGCAATCGGACTTGACTCAACTCAGGTTACAGAAGTTTTTTACAAAGGAATCCACACAATGGATACAGACCTTATGCTTTGCGCCGCAAAAAACTGCCCGGAAGCGCAAGGTTACATTTCAAAAGTTCCGCAGATTTACATCACAACCCAGATGAAAAGCGCGTATAATTTTGACTCAGGAATTTCAACACCGGAAAACTGGTTCTTCTTTGAGCCAGACTCAACAAAATCTTATTCACACTACATTTACGGAATCACAAATTTTTGCATTGACGGAGAAAATTCCGCGCTGGACATAAAAGTTCCAACAAAGAAAAATCATCCTGCACGGAAAGTCTATGCAGAGGACGGCTCAAAAACAAAAATTGAAAAAATGTCGGACGCAACGCACAAAGTAAAATATTTTCTTGTCCATAATCAGGACAATCTTATTGAAGTTGAGGAATTTACAACTGCCGTAACTTTACGTTTTTCCGGCAAGGCGTGGGAAATCACAAAACTGGACCAGACAAGCTCTTCAGAATATTTTTCGCCGATTCAAGTTTCGCTGGATTTTAAGCAGGCTCTTCTGGAACACAACAAGAACGAAATTGAAGCCATAAATTCCCTGCGGAAAAAATATCCATGGCTTCCAACAGAAAAATCAATGCAGCTCGAAAAAGAACGGCTTGACAAAATCGGATATTAAAAAATCCAGATTAGAACGACCTAAGATGATAAAAATTCATTCTGACATTTTTTCAAAAAATGTCATTGACACTAAAAGACTGATTATATAAACTAAAAACGATAAGTGACTTTTGGAGGTTACCACTTAAATGGCTTACACATACAATGTTGAAAAACAACACGAAAAAGGCAAATGGCATGCCATTGAACGAATCAACAATCTTGTAGACAAAGACTCTTTCATGGAAATTTATTCTGGAGTTCGCCACAACTGCACAAGTTTTGGAATGGAAAAGAAAGACATTCCTTATGATGGCGTAATTACAGGTTTTGGAACAATTAACGGAAGAAAAGTAGCGGTTTACGCACAGGACTTTACAGTTCAAGGCGGTTCGCTTGGATTAATGCACGGAAAGAAAATCGCGGAACTTATTGATAAGGCAATTCAGGCCCGCTGTCCTGTTATCGGAATCAACGATTCGGGCGGAGCACGTATTCAGGAAGGCGTAGACGCTCTTTGCGGTTACGGCGACCTTTTCTATCAGAATGTACGGGCATCTGGCTCAGTTCCACAGATTTCAATCATCGCAGGACCTTGTGCCGGCGGTGCAGTTTATTCACCAGGAATCACAGACTTTATTTTTGCTGTAGACAAAATCTCCCAGCTCTTTATCACTGGACCAAAAGTTGTAAAATCTGTAATGTTCATGGATATTTCGGCAGAAGATCTTGGAGGCGCTTCAATCCATTCAAAAAAATCAGGAGTTGCCCAGTTCCGATGTATTTCTGAACCAGAATGTTTTGAAAAAGTACGAAAACTCTTGGACTATATTCCACACTACTATGGTGATGAAATTGTTCAGGCTGCAAAATTCAAGTACGACGAACATAAAAAGTCAAAACATATTGAAAAAATCCTTCCAGAAAACACACACAAAGGTTACGACATCCGCGAAGTAATCGAAGATGTTACAGATGACAACTCATTCTTTGAAACTTCCTCAGAATTCGCAATTAACTGCGTAACAGGTTTTGCAAAAGTTGAAGGACGTTCAGTTGGAATTGTTGCAAACAATCCTGCCGGAATGGGCGGTGTTCTTGACTGCGACGCTTCTGACAAAATCGCCCGTCATGTTCGCTATTGCGACGCATACAATATTCCTTTGCTGACATTTGTTGATGTTCCAGGATTTATTCCAGGTCCACAGGAGGAACAGAAAGGAATTATCCGCCACGGCGCAAAAGTTATTTATGCTTACAGTGAATCAACAGTTCCAAAAGTAACTGTAATCACAAGAAAAGCTTACGGCGGTGCTTACATTGCAATGTGCTCAAAACACATCGGTGCAGATTACGTTTATGCCTGGCCAACTTCTGAAATCGCAGTAATGGGCGCAGACGGCGCAATCGGTATTCTGTACGCAAAAGATTTAAAAGATCCGGAAAAAGCTGAATACGTTGCAGAAAAGAAAGCTCAGTACGAACAGGAAATCATGACACCGACAATCGCGGCAAAACGCGGTTATATTTCTGAAGTAATTGAACCTTCCGCAACACGCAAATATGTTGCAGACAGTTTCCGCTTCCTAGCAGACAAACAGTCAATGGACAAGCCTGCTAAAAAGCACGGAAATATTCCACTGTAAAATTATTGCAGACAGAATGTTTTGTGGTGGCTGAACTTATTGAAGCCGCCACAAAACTCATTTTTTATTTTGCAAAACGCCCGAACGCGTCTTCAAAAAAACTCCCATCTGAGTAATAGATTTTTTCCGCATAAAAAGATTCAATTTGCAAATTCGTTTCATTAAAATCATCATAGTCGAACAAGTCAAAAAAATCCTGCACTTCAAAATAATCTTCAACAGATTCAGCGGGCGGTACACAGATTTTACATGAGGCAAAAAATTTGCGTGCAGAAAAATCATCATTTACTGAATCAGCGACGCAAACTGCAAAATCAACTTTTTCAACAGTTTTTAAGCTTTCGTTCAAAAAATTGAAGCCAAAAGCAAGCCCTTCCTGCCTAAAATTAAATTCCACGGAAGCAAAATACGGCGCAGTTTCTCGCACAGAAACACATGCACAAATACAAAACTGAACAGCCATCAACCCCACAAAAATCATCTTACATCTCTTTTTCATACAAATTTATCGCAAAAAAAAATCAAAAACGGAAATATTTCACAAGATTTTTTGTTACTGTAGACCATAATATTTTGTTAAAGTAAATATTTTATTCTGTTACACAAAGTATTATGTTTTGTTAAAGAAAACATTATATTCTCAGTAACAAAAGATTATGTTTTCAGTAACAAATCATTATGTTTAGTTTAACAAAACATAATACCCTACATACTGAGAATTTATACGGATAAGAAAAATATTTATAGATTCTGGGGTAAGCCTGGAACGGCAGTTTGCTGTTGGGTATTCATGAAAAATGATACAAATCATATAGCGTTTTGCAACACATTATGTTATATTATGCAATACAGGAAATCAAAATGAACACAATGGCAACAATAAATATCAGAACGGATATAGACACAAAAAAGAAAGCAGAACAGCTTTTTGCAGATTTTGGTCTTTCAATGACAAGCGCAATCAATGTTTTTCTAAAGCAAGTTATAAGAGAAAAAAGAATTCCTTTTGAAATCGGCTATGAAACTCCAAACTCATTAACCGCAAAAGTTATGAAAGAAACAGAAGAAGGCAAAAATTTAAGTCCTGCATTTGATTCAATAGCAGAACTAATGGATTCACTCCATGCTTAAACCACGTTATTCAAACCAATTTAAAAAAGATTATAAACTTGCCTTGAAAAGAGGAAAAGACGAAAGTCTTTTTATTGAAGTCCTTGAAAAACTGATAAAACAAGAGCCTCTTCCCGCAAAAAATAAAGACCACCAACTTTCTGGCAATTGGGCAAAACACATGGAATGTCATATTCAGCCGGACTGGTTGCTTATTTATTTTATCAATAATGATGAACTTGTATTGGAATTGTCTCGGACAGGTTCACATTCAGATTTATTTGGAAGATAGAATTTTGTATGAAATCTAAATGTTTTATTGAGATTGAATTGCAACTACTCAAGACAATATTAATCTATGGGAAAGCCACCAAGAAAAATTAAAGCATTATCATAAGCAATACCTCTGACAAAAATCTGCCAGAGGTATACACAATATGATGTACTACTAAAATATTATTTTGCTGTGCGAACTACACGGAAACCGTAGATCCAATCACGACTATACGTTGCTATAGAACTTCGGTTAGAAATCTCCAAAAGCCCAGCAACGTCAATCCAAGAACCACCTCGCTGACAACGTTTAGTACCAGAAGATGGACCTGTCTCATCTGTATCTTTTGATATTGTTGAATACGAATCCCTCCAGTCCCAACACCATTCACATACATTTCCACTCATATCGTAAAGTCCATATCCATTGGCTTTTTTTGACTTTACATCTCTTGTTCCTGTACCATTCGTGTTTTCTTTATACCATGCAACTTCATCAATATTATCGCTGCCAGAATAAGTATAACTTTTTCCACCACGTGCAGCCCATTCCCATTCAGCCTCTGTAGGCAAACGATAACCATCTGCAGAAAAATCGCAAATTACAGCATCCCACATTTTATCGTTATCGCGAGGAACATATCCCCATTCATCAGGGTCTGTTGAATTTTTTATTGAGTAGCAGGGGGTCAGATTTTCCTTAATAGATAGTTTATTGCAATATACAATTGCATCGTACCAACAGACACTATTAACAGGATTATTTCCAACTGCATCTCCTGTAAGCTCATTTCCTTTTTTATCATAAGCAGTTGCTCTGCTAGGATCAGAGCCAATGATAGCCTTATATTCTGCTCTTGTTACAGGATGGTCACACATATAGAAAGCCTTAATCTCAATTTTCCGTCCATTTATAAAAATCTTTGACTCTGGAGTCCAAGTTTCTGTTCCTTTAATTGATTTAGCAGGGATTTTTACAAAACCACCTTCTAAAACCGTAACATCATCAGTATCAGAACCATCATCACTAGAATCATCTTCATCAATAACAACATCACCAGGTTTTTTAGGATTAGTTTTTACCTTTACAAAATCCACTGATTCGTCATTGATTTTAAAATTAACAAGAGTACTTCCATTCGTAAGATCCGCATCAATTGTCAGTTCAGTTTCATTTCCATCATCATCCGTCCAGTTTATTTTTAAACTGAACATTTCTCCGTCAACAGTGTATTTTCCCTGATACTCCACATAATGCCCAGAAACTGTCGAATTAGTTTCTGCCGCTCTTGCCAAAGCCTGAACTTCAGTGCCATCTTTCCAAACATAATAAGTCGCAGTGTCTTTTGTGTTGATTTTTAAATAGCTTTTGCCGTCTTTCGCTGAATAGATTTTTCCAACATATCTAGGTTGCGAATCACCTGAATCGCTGTCTTCTTTACAAGAAGTCATACCCCCCCATCAAAATTGCCAAAAGTGCCAAAAGCACAGTTGATTTTGTAAAAACGTTGTTCATTTTGTCTCCTTTTCCCTTTTTTCAAAGAGAATTCCTTTTCAGTATAAAATTGAATTATTCCAAAAGCAATCTTTTTTCTTTAAATTTAACATAGATTCTACATAAGAACTCTGCGAAATCCGAAAATTTGATAGTAGAAAATTTAATCAGATATGCTATAATAAAACCGAAATTAACAAGGAGGTATTTTATGATATATTCAGGTCTTTATACAAAATTAAAAACACTTCCTCAGTCCGCACTTGAAGAAGTTGCTTCATATGTAGATTATGTCTTTTATAAATTCACTACCTCTGAAAAACAAAATAATAAAAAGACAAAGAAAAAAGGGTTCGGTTGTTTAAAAAATATACCATGCAAAATGTCTCCAGATTTTGACAAACCGATCGAAGATTTTGCGGAGTATATGTAATGTATTTATTAGATACTCATGCAATAATTTGGTATGTCTCAGGTAATGAAGAACTTTCTCCTACTGCAAGAAAAATCATGGAAACAAAAAGATGTTTTTTCAGTTTTGTCTCATTATGGGAAATTGCGATTAAACAGACAAAAGGCAGCTTACAATTTGACATTGATATTCCAAGATTAAAATCTGTTTTAGAAAATGAAGAATTTATATATCTTCCACCAACAGAATATGATGCAGAAACAATAAAAACTTTACCAGATATCCATAGAGATCCATTTGACAGATTATTAATTGCACAAGCAATAGAAAATGATTTAACAATTGTAACAACAGATTCAAAAATTCCTTCATATAAAGTAAAAACTATCTGGTAAATCTCCCAGCCAACAGCCTCTTCCCCATCCTTGCCCATCGCCTTTTTTTATGTTACTATCATTTTGGTTTTGTAAATCCGCAGAGAATCCGTAATCCGAGGAAACTTCAATGATTACTTACTGGCAGCAACAGACAGGTGGAAAGCTTGTAAAAGTAAAAGAAGATGATATTGACGCACAGGCTAGAACTTGGGTTGACGCTAGAATTGTAACCCGCGACGACGTTGAGCAGCTTCAGGAAAATTACGGAATCGACCCGGAACACATCCTTGACATTCTTGACCCGGATGAACTTTCGCGCCTGGAAGATGGCGACGATTATGTTCTTACAATTCTTAGACTTCCGATTTTCGAGCCATCCGCAGAAACTCCGTATTTCACAATTCCGCTCGGAATCATCTTAAAAGACAACGTAATCATCACAATCTGCTGGACCGACTGCGAAGTTCTTAGGGATTTTGCAACCGGCCGCGCAAAAGGAATTGTCCTTGCGGATTTTCCGGCTTTCATCATGCGCATTATCGGGCGTTCAAACATAACGTTCCTTCGCTACCTTAAAGAAATCAACCGGCGCTCAACTGCAATCCAGAACGAGCTTCAGCTTTCAATTGAAAACAAGGAAATCATCCAGCTCCTTAGCCTTGAAAAATCCCTTGTGTACTTTACAACTTCCCTAAAGAGCAACCAGCTTCTTCTTGAAAAATTCCACAAGACAAAACTCATAAAGCTCGACTACGACGACATGGACTGGCTGGAAGATGTTGAAATCGACAACAAGCAGGCGATTGAAATGGCGGACACATACCGAAACGTCCTTTTAGGCGTAACAGACGCGTTCGACAGCGTAATCTCAAACAACCTGAACGTCTACATGAAGCGACTTTCCATCCTTAACATCATCATGATGGTTCCAACATTCATCACAAGTTTCTTCGGAATGAACGTTGACCTACCTTTTGTAAAATACGGCCGCCTTTCAGTCTGGATTATCTCCGCAATCTGCCTTGTCTCAATTTTTATAACAAATGTCATCCTTGGATTCTACGAGACAAAGTACCCGCGAAAACCAAAATATCAAAAAAAATCAGTAACACAAAAACGAAAAGAACGAAAAGCCGCCCGAAGATTAAAATCAATCGAAGCCGCTCTGGAAGAATAATCTGGGCGTTCCAGCACATCCGTGCTGTCGGGCTTTCCGTTACAATTCGCTGCGCTCATTTTCGCTACAATCCCTAACGCAAGAATCACAGTATCAAGAATGGTAATACCAGTTAAGAAGATGTTTTTATCGAATTATCAGGCAGTGGACTTTTTTATTTAACTCACAAACAGTTAAAAAATCTTCTGGTCTATGTTATAATAATCTACGGTTTCCAATATTAAAATTAGGCGAAATTCCAAATTGTTTTGAAAAATATCAGTGGAGTAAAAAAATGTCACTTCTTTCATTTAAAACATATTGCATAGAGAACTACGCCGAATATAAAAATCTTCCGTCATCTAAGGTTTTTAAGGATTTTGAAAAAACCAAACTTCTAAATCATCTTGAAAGTGACTATGAAGATTTGCATGGAATGGGAAAAACATATCTGATGAATTATTTTGACAAGTGGCTTTCAGGTGGTACGGAGAACAAAAAATGATTTTATATCACGGTTCATACACGCAGATTAAAAATCCAAAAATTCTCTTCCAAGAAAAAGGACGCGACTTCGGCTTTGGATTTTACACAACTTCCATAAAGGAACAGGCTGAACGCTGGGCAGTCAGAGTTGCAAGGCTATACTCAAAACAAACTGAAAAAGAAGAAATAGCCATTGTTAATATTTATGAATTTGATGAAAAACTTGCAAGAAATCTAAAAATAAAGACATTTGCAAATCCGGATTTGGATTGGCTTGATTTTGTTGTCCGCTGCCGTTCAGACTTGGATTTTAAGCATGGATTCGATATTGTTTCCGGGAAAATCGCAGATGACAAAGTTGGCGAAACAGTGGAATATGTTCTTGCAGGAATTATGCGGAAAGAAGATGCCGTGGAACATCTGAAATTTGAAAAAATAAATGATCAGACTTGTTTCTGCACCGACGAAGCTTTAAAAACGCTCCACTTCAAAGAAAGTTATGAGGTACAGAAAATCAGTTGGAAATGAGGCAAAAATGGCAGACACACATCATCTTGTAAAAACGATTTTGATTCCTCAAATTGCAGAACTTCTGATGAAAAATAAAAATTTAACAGAAAATGAAGCCCTGCGGATAATTTACAATTCTCCACTAGCAGAACTTCTTGAAGACGACTCCATGGGTCTATACGGTCAAAGCGCATTGTATTTGTATGGACTGATTGAAAATCAGAATTTTGCTTAGAGTGCAACTTTTTAGGCTTGTTCTATTGCAACAACTAATGCGGACTAAAAAATACAGGCAAAACCATAATATCAGGAGGAATGAGAGAATTTCATGAAAAACAAAATCTTATCCATTCTTTTTTTTGCAGTTTCAGCAGTTTGTTTTGCGCAAAAAAATGAGCGCGCAACATTCAACGAGCTTGACATGGTGCAGATTCCTTCAGGCTCATACACAATCGGCGAAGATGTACAGACATACACTGCAAAAAGAAATGTAAAATCATTTTTAATCAATAAATACGAAACGCCCTACACGCTTTGGTTTCAAGTCAGAAAAGATTCAGAAAAAAACGGCTACAGATTCCAAAATCCTGGTCAGGAAGGCTCAAGGGCACGCCGCGGAAAATCTCCAACGCAAAAAGGATTCGGTCAGCCAGTAACAATGATAAGCTGGCACGATGCAATTGTCTGGTGCAATGCGTTCAGCGAATATTGCGGTTTAACTCCTTGCTACACATACAATGGCGAAATCCTAAGAAATTCCGCAGACACAGCAAAATGCGACCTTGCAAAATGCGATTTTAACGCAAACGGATTCAGGCTTCCGACAGAAGCAGAATGGGAATTTGCCGCACGCTGGTCAAAAAACGGACTTCAAAAAGGAAACAAGGCAAGCGGCGATTTTTCCTCGGATGAAGCGAACAGAACTACAGAATATGCCTGGACAAATGAAAATGCAGACGCTTCAATGGCAGTCGGAACGGCAGGAACTCCATTTTCAGAGGATGAGCTTCCTTCCCCGGGAACTGGAAACGCAAACGCCGCCGGAATTTTTGATATGTCAGGGAATCTTCTGGAATTCTGCTGGGACTGGTTTGCGGACTATACAGAACAAAAACAGAATGAAATAGCTGCCGGCCCTGAATACGGAAGCCAAAGAACTTGCCGCGGCGGAAGTTTTTCTGAATACACAGTATTTTGCTTTGCCGCAGAACGCTACGGCTATGACGCAAACGAATGTTACGATTACATGGGATTCCGGCTGGTCCAGAATTTCCAGGAATAATCTGAACCGCCAAAACTCACTGCAGAACAGGTTTATTTTTCAATCTTTTTGATTTCTGCGTTTTTTACAGACCAGATTCCGTTCTGTTTTTCAACTTCAAGGATTCCGTAAGTTCCGTTTTCGCCAAAACAACCTGAATTCATTACAAGCGTATTTCCAATTTTGTCAGTTCCAACACCTTCATGAATGTGTCCTGTAATAACAGCAAGCGGCTTTTTTTCTTCAATAAGCGCGCGGAATTTTGCAGAACCTGCATGAAGCTCTGAATTTACCGCATCGCATTTTGTATCTTTCGGTGGATTGTGGCTTACAAGAATCACATTTGAATAGTCGCCGTTAAATTCCTGCTGGTTCAAAATATCAAAATCAGAGATAAGCTCATCCTCTTCGCGTTCGTTAGGAGTTTTTCCTGTAAATTTGCTGCCGCCGCCAGAACCAACAATTGCAATTCCATCTGTATAATTCAAAATCCGTTCTGCGTTTATCCCTGCGTCCTCAAGCTGCTCAATAAATTCAGGCTCGTCGCAGTTTCCTAAAACCGCATAAATTTCATCATGCTTTTTTACAAGCGCATCCAGAACCGGCTTGGAAGTTTCTGTCTTAAAACATTCGCAAAAATCGCCGGCAAAAATAACCGCATCAGCTGCTTTAAATTCCGAATCAAGTTTATCCAAATCAGCGACATTTCCATGAATGTCTGTCAAAATCAAAAATTTCATATAAATTCCTTTTTTCTGGCTAAAGAACTCTCCACTAGATATTTTTTATTGCGGTTTTCAGTGCGTTCATCTGGGCTTCTGTTCCGATTGTTATGCGGACGAAATCTTCTATTCCTTTTGTGTTAAAATGGCGCACAAGAATTCCTTGTTTTTTTATTTCCTCGTAGACTTTTTCACCGCTGACTTTTGGATTTTTTGCCAGCACAAAATTTGTTTTTGAAGGAATAAAAATCCAACCTTGCTCCTTTAAGAAATCCTGGAATTTTTCCCGCTCATCAACAACTTTTTTTGCACATTCACAGTAATATGCAGGATTTTTGCAGGCTGTAATTCCTGCACACTGGGCAATCGCATCAATCGGAAAATGGTTAAGGCTGTTTTTTACGGTTGTAATATAATTCACAATTTCAGGAGAAGCGACAATGTAGCCAAGACGAAGCCCCGCCCCGCAAAGGCTTTTGCTGAATGTCCGTACAATAAGAAGATTCTTGAATTCTTCCAGCAGCGGGATGCATGATTCACCGCCAAAATCGCAGTATGCCTCGTCAACAACAAAAATCTGGTCAGGAGAAGCTTTTTTCAGCATTTCACGTACGTCATCCCGTTTTAGTCCGATTCCGCTCGGCGCGTTCGGATTTGCAAAAATCAGCCCGGAATTATTTTTTTTGGCGCGCAAAAGCATTTCTTCCGTATCCAGAGACCAGTCTTTTTTCATTGGAACAATATCAGTCTGAATATTGTAGAAACCTGCATAAACCGGGTAAAAACTATAAGTAAATTCAGGAAGCACAAGCCGTTTTCCGCTGTCAAAAAAAGCATAGAAAACAAAAGAAAGAACTTCATCGCTTCCGTTTCCTGAATAAATCATTTCCGGAGTCACCTTAAAAGGAATTCTGTCTTTTTCGGAAGGCTCAACCTTTTCGCCGGAAACTTTAGCATTGCACAGAACGCCGCCAGTTTTATTCAGCATTTCTGCAATTGCGGCGTGAAGCTCAAGCGAATCAGGATCTGGATAAAGCGCAAGCCGCATCGGATTATTTTTTACAAAGTCAGAAACCGCATCCACAACATTTTTACACGGCGGATAAGGATTTTCATTTGCATTAAGTTTTATGTAAACCCTGTCTTTTGGCTGCTCACCAGGAACATAAGGGTGTAAATTTTCCATTCGTGTTGAAATCATAAGTTTTTTCCTTTTTTATATTTTATTGCTATAAATGTTTTTATTCAATAAAACAAGCTGAATGAATTAATTTTTGCGCAAGGTTCTAAAACTTCTTGTGAATAAAATATTTTACGTTTATAATTAATTCTATGTCTACATCTGCAAATTTGGGAACGATTCTTAGGCAATACGCAAAAAAACAGGGATCGGCTTTCATCAATTTTAGAGAGTTTTGTGATTACTTAAAAAAATACGCTTCACGAAATCTGGAAGAACAACCTGACTTGGTTCAATATCTTGAAGTTCCAGAATCGACTCTTTTAAAAGAACTGGAAGACTACCAAAACAAGCATGAAGTTTTTCTGATTCAGCAAAACGGCGGAAAAATCACAATTGCCTGCATAACGGCATATTCAATTTATTATGCAAATAAATACAAGGAAATTTTATCAAATCCGCAGATTCCTTTTCCGTGCGTAAATGACCTTCCGAAGCAACTTCCAGCAGAGGCACTTGAAAAAAAATCACTTGAAGATGCTGTAGAAGAATGGCAGATAAAACAGAACACAAAATCTCCAAAGCTTTTCTGCATTCTTATGCCGCGCGATATTCCTTCTCTTCTTGTTCCTGAATGTGTTCCAATAAATTTTGTTACTCGTGATGCAATGGCTAAAATCCGCAATATGCTCAAAAAAGATGAATATCACGATTACTTCCAGAAAAAAGTGCGTGTCGCGAATCCAAGCAAAGAAATTGCCGCGCAGGCGTTTTTTACAAAATTTCTTCAGCACCCGGACACTTCTGACCAGACTTTTGATTTTTCAGGCGATGCGTTCTATTTTTGGAATCAGCTCTGCTATTTTATCCGCCTTGATTTTGAAAAAATAAAAGACCGCACAACAGAAGACACAAATGTCCTGCAGGCAGTCGCGGTTTCTGAAGTCTGGATGATGACTTTAAAGGAAAAAGCCTCAAAACAGCAGAACAAGGAAAATGCGTTGAACGAACTTAGAGCCGCTCTTGCGCGTCCGCCGTATTTCTTTTCAATGGAAAGCATTTTAAAACTTAAAGATTCAAAAGGCGCTCTGCTTTACGGACAATACGACGAAGAAGATTTAAAGGAATTTCTTCAGAAAATCACAACTGAATGTGAAAATAACGAGCTTCCGCAGGTTCTTGTGTTCAAAATTGAAACTGGAGCGCGATATTTCATCTATAAAACAAAAGTTTTTCCGCTTGTAATCAGACTTGCAAACGAAGCCCACGACACGATTGAAAAACATCTTACAGACAAATGGTTTAAAATTCTCAGCAACTACGAGAAACTACCGGAAATGCGCAGCGAAAAAGATTTTGAAAACTGCCTGAAAAAAGAAATCCACGACCTTTCTCCTGTTCTGTACGCTTTGCTGAACGCAAATTTTCTTACAATGCTCAACTATGAAAGTGACCATAATTCTTCTGAACCGACATTCCATATTTTTTCGGGCGGAAAACTGGTTTCATATTCGGAACTTCTTATGCTGAAAAACACGACAATTCTTGCAAATGCAAAAATGATGCTTCCGTTCTGGTACACAATTCCGGTTATCTCGTGGCTCGCAAGTCTTTTTTCAAAGAAAAAACGTAAAACTACCCAAAATAAAATTGCCCAGAAAGAATTTACCGCAGATGACATTCCAGATGATGAAGAGCTTCAGAAACCTGCAAAATCCATGAACAAAAAAGAAGCGATTCAGGCCGCCGCAAAAAATATCGCGGAAGAGCTTGTTCCTTCTGGTTCAACAATCGACAGGGAACTTGATTCATACGGAAAAATCTGGAACAAGATGATTACAAAAGAGGCTCATAACAGCCTTGCAGAGGATGTAAATTGCCTGATCAGGGATTACACACGGAAAATAATGCGTACAATTTCCGCACAGACATTTGACGAAAACAGATTGCGTTCTCTTGCGGAAGGTCTTGTAAAAACTCCTAACATGCAGAAAATCAAGGAAGAGGAAGCCCTTACAATCTACGTTGAACTTTATATGCTCAGACTTCTTTCAAATGGATAAAAAATAATCAAATAATTTTCAATTTTTTTTGTGATTCATTTCTTATTTTGAAAAAGAATTGCTATATATAAGTGACGGACAAAAATAAACCGTCGCTTTTTATAGCCGGCAAAAAGCAAATTGCATTCAAAATGAGGTATTTTTATGAATCAACTAAACTCTCTTATTATTGAAGGAAATGTAACTCGCGAACCAGAATTCAAGGAAACTGCGAATGGCCACAAAATCTGTAACATTCCTGTTGCGGTAAATCGTTTTTACAAGAATACGGACGGTGAAGGCGTTAATGAAGTTTCTTTCTTCAACATTGAAACTTTCGGGAAAATGGCTGAATCTTGCCAGAAAAATTGTGAAAAAGGCAGAGGAATCAGAGTTGTTGGACGGCTAAAGCAGAGCCGATGGACAAACAGCGAAGGCAAAACTGCCAGCAGAATATCAATTATTGCAGAACACGTTGAATTTAAAAAACGCCTTACTTCTGAAATCACAGGAAATTCTTCTGAAACAGCAGGCACTTCTGAAGAAAAACTTGAAGCAATGAAAGAAGCAAATCAGGCTGCCGTTTCTGAGGAAATTCAGGAACAGATTCCAGAAGAAGCAATAGCTTTTTAGGCTAGAACAGAAAAGGTGAATTTCTAGTATTTTCTGTTTTGATTTTTCCTGCCAGCGCGGACAACTCCGCCACGAGCTTTAGGCTTGCGACTACCTCCCTTTGTTTGAGCCAATCTTGCGGCGGCAGCACGTTCGTTGCTGGCTTTATATTCTTCAATCTGCTGAGGATTATAAAAACCATCTTTCCAGTTAAAGCGGTTCACTTCCGGGAAAGGCTGCTTTTTAAACAATGAGCTGCTTACATTCTTTATCTGACCTTTTGTAAGTTTTGTCTTTGAAAAATCCACCAGAATTTTCTTGAATCCTGCCTGGGAAAGAAATTCTGTCTTATCAAGCAAAGAGAACGGCAATTCCGGCATTACAAATGAACCATCATCAGAAGAAACAACTTTGAACATTCCTTCTTCTTTGTCAGAAAAATAAGTGAATCCATAATCTTCTGGAAGTTTGAATCTAATTCTAAAAAGTGCAGGATAAGCAAAAACAGGAACCAAAACCCTTGCACGTACATTCTGGTCAAAAGTTGCCTCAAGATTTTTTCTAGAATCTTCATACGGCATAACAAAAGCACCAATATCCTGATTTTCAAAAAAAGAAACTGCCCACCTGTTGAATGTATAAAGATAAGGTCCCGCGATTATATGGACATTTTTTCCTTTTAGCATCTGTATCTGGGCAATATTGTTAACAACAAAACTTGTATAACCTTTTTCAATAAGATTCTCTAAATCCGCGCGAAGTTCCTCTTCTTTTGAAGCCGGACAATAAGGGTCAAGCGAAATATAAATCGCTTTTTTTGAAATCGGAAGAACTGTTTTTCCAGTAAGCAAGTCATATTTTGTGTCGCAGGTAAATTCTATAATAAGCCGCACCGGATGAAGAGCCTGGGCAAGGAACACATCATCAATTGTAGAAACTTGAACATAAATTCCTTCAGGAAAATAAGAAAGTTCCCTGCCCTCAACTGGAGTAACATCAAGGAACGGAAGTTTTTCATCAGCAGGCTGCTTTCTGAATTTGCTCAAATCGCCAGGCAAAACTTTTGGATAACGTTTTGACATCGATTTTATCTGCAGAAGATAAACGCTGTCTCCAATTCTGTGGCTAAGAGGAATATCTACCCAGCGGTGTCCATCATCATCAATTTCAACACTGCGAACTTTATGGCTCGTTCTGCCAGAATCATCTTTACTGTGCAAGCGAATTGAATCCCCCGGATCAGGGTCATAATTTCCACCTGCAAGCATTGCCATCTGAATTTTAAGGCTTGAAGGATCTGCATCTGGAGCCGCATTTTTCTTCACTTCCTCAATAAGACCGTCAGGAGCTTTTCTTACGCGGGAAACTGTTCCTAAATAAATTCCAGTTCCTCCAGCCTGATTTGGATTCAAAATCTTAGAACCGGCATTTTCAACGCCATCCTTTACATCCTTAAATCCGTACCAATAAGTTGTCTTTGAGCGGGCAAAATCTGAAGCAAGCATCCGTTTTCCAGTTGCAACAGCACCTTTTCTGTCTTCCTTGTAATGGTCAATCACATAACGATAAGCCGCAACAACACTTCCAACGTATTCAGCGCTCTTCATGCGTCCTTCAATCTTAAACGAATTGATTCCCAAATCACAAAGCTCCGGAATCTGTTCAATAAGCTGCAAATCACAGGGAGAAAAATAATAGCCCTGCTTTATTCCTTCCGGATATTCCGCAGTGTAATAACGGCGGCAAGCCTGGGCACACATTCCGCGGTTTGCAGATTTTCCGCCCAAAAAACTTGAAAACAGACAAAGTCCAGATTCGCTTACACAGAGCGCCCCGTGAACAAACATTTCAATTTCAGCTTTTGTGTGTTCTTTTATATATTTTATTTCTTCAAAACCAAGCTCGCGGGCAACAACAACGCGCTTCAAACCTTCTTCATACAAAAGATTCGCAGCAGCCGCGCTTTCTACATTCATCTGGGTTGAAGCATGAAGTTCCAGATTCGGAAAAAATTCCTGGCACATACGAATAATTCCCAAATCCTGAACTATAAGACCGTCGGGATGAATTCTGTCGAGATACGCCAAGAATCTGTAAAGCCGTTCAGTTTCTTTTTCCTCACAAACGGTATTTACAGTAACATAAACTTTTTTTCCAAGACGATGAACCGCTCCAACAGCAGCCTCAAACTGATTCCAGGCAAAATTAGAAGTTCTAAGTCTTGCATTAAACGATTTTAAGCCAAGATATACAGCGTCAGCGCCTTCGCCAATAGCGGCGTCCAATGATTCAATATTACCCGCAGGTGCTAATAATTCACACATAACGAATAATTTAACACAGAAAAGCCAACTAGTCCATATTACAAAACAGAAGATAAAAATGAAGGTTTTTGTTCAAAAAACTATACATGCCTAATAAGCCACTTCTCCAGGAGTTTCTTTGCTTGTTGCAGTCATCCGCCAGCTTTCGGCAGAACATTCCTCCGCGATTCGCTCGATTGACTTGCTGGCTGTTAATTTGTTTAATTTTATCGCACCCGCAATGCTGGAATCATTCCACTTTCCTGATTCCACAGCCATTTTCGCAGCATTTTTCATCTCATCAGATTTCCAATCTACAGAAGATTCTTCAGCATAACAAACGCTGTCAATAATCGTGCCGTTCCCAGAATTCCTAAGCAAAATCACATCCATTTCATCGCCAAGCCGCGCATTTTCATTTTCCGCCCACAAGTCCCTCGCCTTGTCGCTAGAATACTTCGACTTTGATAAAGTCAAATCACTTCCAAGTTCGCTCACAGCAGCATCATCTTTTTTCCGCAAATGAACAATTAAAATCTCGCCACGAAAAACTTCCAGCGCAGGAAAAACAAAACTTTTCGCCGCTCCGTCATAGGCACTGTAAAGTTCCAGCCCCGAAAGATTTCCATCGCTCAAAATCCTTAGCTCAATAAATTCGCATTTATAATATTTTCCAGAAGAATTGCTTCCGCTTGCATATTTCGGATGAATTTCTGTAATCTCAATATCAGGAATTCTTCCATTAAATCCCAGCAACGGCAAACTGAAAGTCAAAGAATTTCCGATTCTATCAGAAACTTCTCCATAAAAACTATATTTTTCGCCAATCTGTAAATTCTCAGAAAAAATCACATCAACAAGACACAAACTTTCTTCACTTTCCGAACATTCCACATTTACTTTTTCAACTGAAACCAACGGATTTAAACTAAAGCCTTTTAAAGCAACTTTCTGATCAAAAACAATCCGCGCAGAATTTTCCCCGGTAACATAAAAATCTTCAATTTTCGGACAAGAATAACTGTCATTAACAAGAACAATTCCTTCCTCCGTAGCTTTACACGAAACAGGACCGCAAACAGCAAGCACAACTCCAGAAATCAAAAGTGTTTTCAGCAAAATCCACACAAAACCCGGAACTTCCTTTATTTTTTTGAACATAAAACCTCCAGAAAAAAAATCCGATTTTATCCAGATTCTTTTTCATAGTATTTATCGCAAAAAAATATCAAAAACGGAAATGAATCACAAATTTTTTGCAAAAAAAATCCACCGGAATCAACGAAACCAGTGGATGGAGGTAAAATATGACAAAAAGATCATTTAGACAGCGTTTTGCCGCCTCAAAGATTATTTTGCATCAATGTAAAGATCGGCGCTTTCTGAAGAATCAGAAACTTCAACAGAATCATTCGCGCCTTCATCTGAATCAAGATTTTCTTCAGATTTTTCAGGTTCTGCAAGATTTGTAAAAAAATCATCATTAAGTCTTGCAGTTTCAATCATATAACGAATATTTATTCCAGTTTTATCTTCCATTGTTTTTTCAACAATGAAGACAAGATTTTTTCCGGTTTTATCGCATACAATCCGCTCAATTTTATAATTTTTTACACCTTTTCTTGTAATTTCAGGATTTCCGATTCTCTGACGCGCAAGAATATTTCCTTTTGAATCCTGTTTTTCAAGATTTATATAAAAAGACGATTTTACGTTGAGTCCTTCGCCGCTAACAGAAGGAACAAGATTAACGTGGTAATAAGCCTGGTCGTCACTTACAGAACTGATAAAATCCTTGAATTCAATTTTATCCGTTCCAGATTTTTTTTCTTCCTCCCGGATATACAAAATCTGATTCGGGCTATTTTGTGTGCAATTATATTTTTTTATTGAAAGATAATTTTTTCCCGCAAGCGATTCGTAGACTTCTTTTCCAGTCTTATCAAATGTCACAGCAGAAGGTTTTACTTTGTAAACTTCATTGTCAACATAGTCATTTTTTAAAACATCAACTGTGTAAATTTCAGCCCAGCCTTGAAATTTCTTGTCAATTTTTCCGTATTGACCAAAAATATAATAATTTCCATCCGCAGAAAAACCATTGTCAACAAGAACCGCAGAATCGCCGGCAAAAGAAGCAAACGCTGTAAAAATTCCAAGCATCCCACAAACTATTAACTTTTTCATAGTTCCCCCAAGAAAAGCTGCTATAAAATCAACATTTCTAAAATTCTCTACATATTGATTTTCGGTAATTAAAAGCAACTCTTTACTAATATTTGCTTAAAGGTTAATATTTTTTCAGATGAAAATAAAAACCAGAAACATAATTTTTAGCTGCTTGATGTTCATTTCTCTTCTTACACTTGTAGGATATGGAATTTTTTTTGGAATAAAGCTTTACACAACAGGAATTTCTTTGCCATCAAACATTCCTGAATCTTATCCAAGAGGATTTTTTCTTACTGAATGTAACATTTACGCGATTGTCGCAAGCATTTTTCTTCTATTAATATATGATTTTGCGTTTCTTGTATTCATCAATGTTGAATTTGAAAAAACCCAGTCAACTGAAATAATATATTTTGTCATGTTTCTTTTTGCGGTTTTTATGGAACATCACCGGCTAATAACTCCATTTTTAAATTTATGGGAAAACGCAAACGCACTTGAAATTTTTGTAACAAACACCTTGATTTTGGGAAGAACTGTCGCTCCGCTAAGTCTATTGTTTTCCGTGATTTACAGCAATTCTGAAAGCCGGCAATACACTGAGCAGACATTGATTGGAATTATTGTTTTTTCACTTTTTATTGCAAAACTTGTTCCGGTAAACACAAATCTTGTTCTTCCGATTGGAGCCTTAAGAATCGGATTCGGGAAAATGATTTATTTTATGCTGATGATTGTTTTTATTGTGGCAATAATTTCTCAGCTTATAAAAAAAATCCTTACGCACAGCAACTCAAAACTTTTTGTAAGCTTTATTTTTCTGATTATCGGATATTTTATAATGATTCAATCCTACAGCATTCTTACAACAATTTTGGGAACTGTTCCGCTTTTTGTTGGAACATACAATTACTTAAGGGCACTGCACAGCCAATATCTTTGGAATTAACAAACTAAAAAAGAAGATATTGCGCAAGTCCGCCAATTACAATCGGAATCACAATGTTGTCGAAATCTGTCATAGGAATTATTTCTACAATCATTGCGACAAACGCAAGAATCAACGAAACCAGAGCATTTTTTCCAACGCAGAACGAAGAAATAAAAACCGCATAAAAACACGCAAGGCTTCCGGCGGCAGTTTTTCCTTTTGTGAATGGAATATGGATTCGCCCGATAAGTTTTCCAACAAGACTTGCAAGTCCATCTCCAAATGCAAGCGCGTAAATTCCAATTCTGGCAGCATCTGGCTTCCACAAGAGCGCGGCGGCAATAATTCCAACAACCAAAGTTACAGGACCAAGAACAAATTTGTTTTCATCGCGTTTTCTTGCCGCAATTGAAGTGATTCTTGAAACAACAGGAACATTTATTCCCTTCAATCTTACAAATTCTGTAAACGAATAAAAAATCAATGCAGCAAACAAAAGCACAAGAACCGGTTTGTATGCAAAAGTCAGCAGAGTCGGAACAAATGCGCTGCACAAATGAATCGATTTTCTAAAGACTTCCTTGAAAATACTGATTCTATATTGCTTTATTAAAATTCCTTTCTGAAAATCATTGTCGTTCATTGGCTCAATCCTTTTTCAACAGTCAATGTCCGCGGCAATTCTGTGTAAATTGCAGGCTCGTAATACGGCATCGGATTTGTAACATATTTTAAATTCTGCTCAGCAAGATTGCTGCCACCAAGCCGTACCATAGTTTTCTGGTTTCTTGTCAAAGCATCCCAGGCGCGCATTGATTCCTGAAGTTTTACCATTGATTTTGCGTTCATCGCGCTGCTTCCTGTTCGTTTTGCAAGCCGGTACAAAGTTACTCCCAAATTATTGGAAGCCTTTAAATATGTCTCAACAATTTCATTTTCATCTTTTCTGGACTGTGGAAAAAGAACACCGTGCTGTTCCCGGTAACTGTCAATCTGGTCAAGAAGACGCTCGTAATATCCTTCCGCCGCAAAATTATCATTCCGCAAGGAAAGCGTATTTCCCATCGCAAGCAAAAGACTCTGATCATCTGCAAAATCTTCCGCAGTTTTCATAAAAGAACCGACCGCTTCATAATAATTCTTCTTTGAATACTGGATATATCCGATTTTATAGCGGATTTTTCCATTGTCATAATCTGTATTCACCGCATCCTGATAGTTTTGCAGCGCGTTATCGTAATTTCCAGAAATAAAATATTCAATATCGCCCATGTCGGCATAAAGATTTCCGATTTTGCTGTTGCCTTCAAGTCCGCTGGAAACATTTGCGTTTGTAAAAAGCGTAATTCCATCTGTAAAAGATTCCATCGCCTTTAAATATTCTTTTTCGCCTGTATAAATTTCGCCCAAAAGACGGTAAGAATCAATGTTTTTGTAATAATCCTTCTTTTTAACAACATTCGCCTTGTCAAAAAAAGAGATTGACTGCCGCAATGTTTTTTCAGCATTTTCAGAATTATTTGTATTTATGTAATAACGTCCAAGATTATAATAAGCGACAGGATTCGAGCCATCAGCCTGAACCGCACGCACAAGCATTTTTTTCACATCTTCAATTTTTGTACGCAAATATTCATCAGATGGAGAAAGAGAACCGTAAAGTTTATCCAGACAATATCCGCTGAGTTCCGTCCAGTCCTGAGGTTCAAGAGATTTTGGCCGCGGAAAGAATCTTTCCTTTAAATTCAGAACTTCCTTCAAATTGTCAGTACGAATGTAATAACGCATCATACGCGCCATATATTTATCTGTTGGACCATAAAGCTGAACCAGCTCTGCATAACGTTTTAAAGCTTCGTCATATTTTTCAGGATTTTTTTCATCTGCCCAATCAAGATAATTGTCGCCAAGCATTAAAATTCCATCGGCATCGTTTATATGATGATCAAGAACATCGCGCAAAAGAATTTCTTCGGCCTTTTCATAATTCGCAAGATCCTTTGATTCCATTTCAGCATATTCAAGCCCGGCAGTTTTATCAAAATTAAAGCAATAAAGAATATTTTTGTACATCTGCTCCGCACGGATAAACTGCTTGTGGTCTTTATAACCATGTGCGTACTTAAAAAACCATTTTTTTATCAGCTGATATTTTGTCGCTTCTGAAAATTTTGTCTCTGACTGTGGAAAATTTTCAGATTCAAGCAATTTGTACCCCTGACTATACAAAGATGATGCGCGCGCCGGACGATAAATAAAATATTTTGTAAACTGGAACATAAAAAAACACACAATAAGAGCCGCAAGAGAAATAATTGCTCCAGGAATAATTTTATTGCTAAGCTGATACTGAAAAGACGATTTGTACGCCTCATACTCTTCAGCAGTCCGACGTTCAAAATCGCGAGGAACAGGAATCGCGATGTCGAGCATTTTTTCAAGCTCAGAAGCAAGCTGCCGCGCGGAAACTTTCTTTAAGACTTTCTGAATGATTTCAAATTCAGCTTCATCTGTAAATTCATTTTTTACAATAAGCTCCTCAACCGCCATACGGACATTCAGAGGATAAGATGAAAGATTCTTCAGAAATTTCTTGTATTGTTCGTCAGACAAAGTGTTCGGCGGAAGATCGCCTTCCGACTCTTTCTGAGCTTTTTCCGCACTGGAAACCTTGAATTTGCCGTTTTTATTTACATCAACAGTCTGGACATCCGAAAAACCAGGAATTTCAAAATCACTGCTCTCAGAAGAAAAATCACCAGAATTGCCAAGCTCAAAATTTCCTTTTTCCAAGGCGCTGTCTGTATCTGGAATTCCAAAATCAAGGCCTTCCATCTCAGAAGTGTCAAATGTTTCAGTCGGGGCTTTTTCTTGAAAACCATCATCGGAATTTTCCGGGTCAGAATCTGTGTCATTCAAATCAAAATTGAAATCTGAAGGAAAATCATCGCTTTCAGAAAAATCTTCATCACTGGAAGTCGCTTGTTCCGTTTCCTGTGGCTTTTTTTCATTATTCTGCTCAGGCTCAGCGGAAGAAGTTTTTTTCTCTGAATTTTCGTTTCCATCTGTTTTTGGTGCAGAATCATTTTCCGTAATTGAATCCGGAAGTCCTTCTCCCATATCAATCGCGTTTCCATCAAAATCAAAATCTTTATTATCTGATTCTGGTGCAGAAAAATTTGAATCCTCATCGTTTTCAGGGAATGAAAAATCAAAATCAGAGCCAAAATTATCAGCAAGTTTTTCTGCATCCGAAACACTTTCCGGCGGATTTTGCGAATTTTGTTCCTCTTGTTCTTTTTCCGGATTTTCGCTTTTTTTGTCGGAAGATTCCTCGTTCATTTCCGGCACAGAAAAATCTACATCCGGCAAGTCAAAATCATCAAAAGATTCGTCATTTTTATTTTCAGTTTCAGTCTGAGGTTCTGGTTCTTCCGTTTTCTCATTGATTTCTGTATTTTCTGCACTTTCAGGTTCCGCCGAAAAATCCGGGGAATCAATATCAAGGTCAGCAATATCCTGAAAATCCGAATTCTTAAAATTTTCCTCAACATTCAAATCTTCAGGTTCTTCAGATTTTTCCTGCTCGTTGTTTTCTTCAGCTTTTCCGCTCGCCTGGGCAATCAGCTCATCAACAGATTTTTCTTTTTCGGCAGAAGAATTTTCGTTTTCGGAATCTGTTTTCGGCTCATCTTGCAATTTTGGTTCTGAAATAGGTTCTGCCTCAGAAATATTTTCAACTTCCTGAAGAGTCTCCAGGTCATCATCAGGATTTTCATTTTCAGTCAAAGCTGAATCATCTTTTCCCTGAGTTCCATCAAAACCTTCACCGCCCAAAAGATCTTCTAGGCTAAGATCTGCAATTTCAGGTTCTTTTTCAGGTTCTGCCTCTTTTGGTTCCTCAGGCGCAGATTGCTGAACCGGCTCGTCAAACATAGAAAGATCCGGCACAGAATCATTGTTGTCGCCAGAAGCGATTGTAGAAATATCAGGAACAGAAAGATTTATCTGCGGTGCAGCGCCTGAATCAGCGTTTTTTTGTTCCGCAGAAGAATTTTCAGTTCCCATAATATCCGAAAAATCTTCCGGCACATTTTCTGGCTGATTTTCAGAAGCAACATTTTCAACTGGTTCAGGCATTCCCATCAAAAAATCATCAGAATCATTAACATCTTTCAAACCTTTTGGAATAGGAACTGTAACAGGTTTTTCACCACGGGAAGCTCGCAATGCCGGTTCATTACCAAGAGAAAGAATATCTGCATTGAATTTTTTTAGCTGACTTAAACCAGGCATATCTTTATAATTTTACTCCATTAGCACTTTTTAGAACAGTGCAAAATTAAAAAATGGAAACCCACTTATTTTTATTTACGGAAATGTAATCACACCACTTTATAGAATATTTTATCATAAAATCAGATTTTTCGCTTAAACAGAGCTAACATTTCTCCGATATTTCTAGTATGAAAAGATTTTTTGCATTAATCACAGCAGGTTTTATGCTGATTTCATTTTTTGCCTATGCAGAAGACGCTTCAGTTTTGCCTGAAAAAGATTTATACGAATACAATAATATTGTCGCAAAGCTTGAAACGCCACAAGAACCGGTTATAACAGAAAATTATATTGTCTTTACAGAAAAAAGCGGCCCTAGATTCATAGGAATCGCTTTTGATTTTGAGAATTACCAGACGATTCATCCATTTATGCTTCATAAAAACCGCGACGCAGAAGGAAATGTCACAAATTCTGTGATGTTTTACATTCTTGAACGCCCTGCATTTTTAAAAGAAATTTCATACAGATTGGTTATAGACGGACTTTGGACTTTTGACCCGAACAACAGCAACAATTATTACGACAATGAAAGCGGGATTACAATTTCAAAAATAGATATAAAAGAAACAAAACCTGAGATTACAAATGTAACAAAGGAAAGCGGAACAAAATTCATATACAACGGAGAACCTGGCCAAACAGTACGATTAAGCGGAACTTTTACAAACTGGGACAGTTGGATTTATGAACTAAAAGAGACAAAACCGGGCTTTTATGAACTGAATTTGCCGCTTCCAACTGGAAAATATTACTACAATTATTATTTAGGAATGAACGCAATTGTGGACAAAACAAACCCGAACCGCGCGTACACCGCAGACGGCAGAACAACTTCTGTAATAATAGTAAATTAATCTGCTGAACACTTGAGTTTTTTTATTACCTGTAAAAAAAACTCAAGTATTCAAGCAATCGCATTATCTTCTTGCATTATCTTCCGAAGCGTTTTGCCAAATCCTGAAGTTTAGACATATCCATTCCAGCAAGCGCATTTTGATCCATTCCTAACTGGCTCATCATACGGCTTTGCATTCCTTTATTGCGGGTAAGTTTTTTCATTGTAAGCTTTGTTTTTTCAAACTGCTTTAAAAGTTTATTCACATCCGCAACGGTCGTTCCTGAACCAGCAGCAATTCTTTTTCTGCGGCTAGGTCCGATAATCAGATGATTTGCGCGTTCTTTTTTTGTCATAGACTGAATAATCGCTTCCTGCTTTTTCATTCCGCTCAAATCAACATTTTGGTTTGCCATTCCAGGAATCATATCCAGCAAAGATTGCATTGAACCCATTTTTTTCACCTGCTGAAACTGCGAAAGCATATCATCAAGAGTGAATTCATTTTTCATCATGCGCTTCTGCAGACGTTCAGCTTCCTGGGCGTCAACAGTTTCCTGCGCTTTTTCCACAAGCGAAACAACATCGCCCATTCCAAGAATTCGGCTTGCAATTCGTTCCGGATGGAAAGGTTCAAAATCCTCTGTTTTTTCACCAGTACCAATAAATAAAATCGGTTTTCCAGTAATTGTCTTTAAAGAAAGCGCCGCACCACCACGGGCATCAGAATCGAACTTTGTAAGAATTACTCCCGTAAGCCCAAGCTGCTCATCAAATGTCTTTGCAATATCAACAGCATTCTGACCAGTCATCGCATCGGCAACAAGAAGAATTTCATCAGGAGAAACAGCCTTCTTTATTTTAGAAAGTTCCTCCATCATATCCTCATCAATCTGAAGGCGACCGGCAGTATCAATAATCAATGTGTCATACTGATTCTTTTTTGCAAACTTAAGTGCTTCCTCGGCATTTTTTACAGCGTCCTTTGCATTTTCCTTAAACACAGGAACACCAATTTTCTCACCAAGGACAGAAAGCTGTTCAACCGCAGCCGGACGAACCAAATCGCAAGCCGCAAGCAAAGGTCGGCGCCCCTGTTTCTTCAACCTATACGCCAATTTGTGAGCGGCAGTTGTCTTACCGGCACCCTGAAGACCAAGCATTAAAACAACACTTGTAACATCCGGTCCTCGGAGAGAAAGTTCCTTTTTGGTTTCATCGCCGAGCATGGCAACAATTTTGTCATAAATAATTTTTACAAACTGCTGTCCCGGGTCAACGGCCTTTAAAACCTTCTCACCTTTAGCCTCTTCAATTGTCGAATTTACAAAGCGTCGAACAACTCTAAGATTAACATCGGCTTCAAGCAAAGCCATTTTTATCTGTTCAACAGAATCTTCAATATTTTTTTCTGTAATAGTAGATTTTCCGCTTATGGTGCGGACAATGCTACTGAATGTGTCTGTTATTTTCTCAAGCATTTATACTTTTTCCAAAATTTAAAAGTTCATCAAGAAATTCCAATGGTCGTATTTCTTTGTTCAAAATTCTATAAAGTCCATCACAGATTGTAAGCTTCAATCCTTTTTTCTGCGCAATCTCGTGAATATATTTGCAGGCTACAGCACCTTCCGGCAAGTAACCAACTTTTGAGATATTTGCAATCAAATCATCCAAATCCTTGAATTTATCAAGCATATCTGTATTGATAAGATCCTGTCCGAAACGCCTGTTTCTTCCATATTTACTTTTGCATGTTACATCAAGGTCTCCAACACCGGCAATAGAAGTAAATGTCTCCGAATGAGTTGCGCCCATCGCCATTCCTAAAGTCTGAATTTCATTCAAACCAGCAGCCAAAAGCAAAGATTCTGTATTGTCACCAAAAATCTGAGAATGTTGTGCCACAGCATCCAAAGCACCGTAAACAACCGCAACAACATTTTTTGCCGCAGAACAAATCTGAACACCGATAACATCAAAACTTGAATAGCACAAAATCCCAGGAACACGCAAAAGCTCGCGTACACGGATAGAATTCTTTGGATTTTCAGAAGCCGCAACAAGACCAGTAATTTTTCCCATTACAACTTCTTCCGCATGGGAAGGACCTGCAACATAAACAGTATTTCCCTTATAAATTCCAGGCAATGTATTTTCAATCGTTTCAAGAACCAGCTTAGGACCATCGCGCCCAGGAACAAAACCTTTCGTAAGAGCCGCAAAAATAGTTGTTCCATCAGCAACATTCGGAACGCTGGTAATCTTACGGATTGTGCTCGCAAGATACAAAGAAGGCGAAGCAACAATCAAAAATTCCTTGTCAGTCGCAACCTCAATAATATCGTTTGAAACTGTAAGATTTGGAGAAAGTTTATATCCTGGCAAATATCTTTTGTTTTCATGTTCGTTATTTACAGAATCCTTTACTTCCGGTTCAAGCGCCCACATCTGAACCTTATGTCCGCCGTTCGCCAAAGCTTGAGCCAGACCAGTTCCCCAGGCACCGCCACCAAGAACTCCAATTGATTTTGATTGCATATTAAAAACCTTCTTAATTATATTCTTCCGATTTATTCAATTTATTTTTTATTCCGTGAACTTCAAGTCCGCAGAAAACCGCAATTTAAATCCATTCAGAAAGATTATCTTTCCAGTCAAAAATCTCATTTTCGTTAAAGAAAAGCCCGATTTCGCGGTTAGCACTCTCATCAGAGTCAGAAGCATGAATCACATTGTAATTTGTATGAGCACAAAAATCTCCACGGATTGTTCCTGGTGCCGCTTCAGACGGTTTTGTCGCCCCAACTACTTTTCTAACAAGAGTAACACAATCATCACCCTGCCAAACCATAGCAACAACCGGCGCAGAAGTTATGTAACTGCACAAATCATTAAAAAACGGCTTATCTTTGTGCTCCGCGTAATGTTTATGCGCAAGCTCTTCGCTAATCTGCATCATTTTTAAACCAACAAGCTTCAAACCTTTGCCTTCAAGACGGCTGATAACTTGTCCAACAATACGGCGATTAAGCACGCCAGGCTTCAACATAGCAAAACATCGTGTCATAACTTTTATTATATATCAATAAGAAGTATCTTTCAACAAATGTTTTTTACAGGCAGACAACTCCATTCACACTAAAAAAGGGCGGACAACCGCCCTGCGCCTCAAAATGTTTCGCAATGCTCAACTTTTTCGTCTACCCACCGTGCGGGGACACCCCACAACGCCCCGCTAGTTTTCTAGCGCGGCCACAACTTTTTTAATCACAGAATTCGGCGTGCTCGCGCCGGCAGTTATTCCCACAGAATCCAGCGCAAAAAAATCCTCCGGAATTTCCTCAGCGGTTTCAATAAGAACCGCTTTTCCGCAATTTTCCCCAGCAATCTGCAAAAGCCGCTTTGTGTTCGCAGAATTTTTTCCACCAACCACAAGAATTCCGTCAACTTTCGGACAAAGCCTTTTCAACGCATCCTGACGTTCCTTCGTTGCCGAACAAATCGTATTCAAAACCTTAAGATTTTTTATTTTTTTTGAAAGTTTCTCCACAATCTGCGAAAATTCTTCCTTGCTAAAAGTTGTCTGGCACAAAAGAACTGCGTTCTCATCATCAGAAAGCGGCGGCATTTTTTCAGCCTCATCCTTGTTTTGAACAAGAACAAATTTTTTTCCGGCATATCCAGAAATTCCTGCAACCTCGCCATGGTTAGAATCCCCGGCAAGAATCACTGTATATCCAAGTTTTGCATATTTTTCAGCATTTTTCTGGCTCGCCATAACTTTCGGGCAAGTCGCATTCAGAATTTGGCAGCCAGAATCTGAAAGTTTTTCCATAATCGCAGGCGGAACTCCGTGCGCACGGATTACAACAAGACTTCCCTTTTCAATACCCGGAATTTTATCTTCTTTTAAAACAGAAAGTCCCTTTTTCGCAAGATTTTCAAGCGCAATCCGATTATGAATCAATGGACCAAAAGAATACACTTTTTTGGCGCCGCAATTTTTTAAAGAATCATCAGCCATTTCAACCGCGCGGCGAACGCCCATACAATAGCCAAGCACATCAGCAAGAATTACTTTCATCATAAAAGTTATAACATTTAAAATAAACAAAAAAAAGACCCGGAAAATTATTCCAGGTCTTAAAAATTTCAGATTAAATCAGCTTTAAGTTAGATTTGAATTCCATCCATCTGCAGAACACCTTTTTCAGTTTTCAAAGAATGATGAACGCCAAATTCAGGCTTCCAGTTCTTTCTTAAAATTGAAATAAAGCCGCTAGAAATAAAGATAGAAGAATAACAACCGCTCAAAAGTCCGACAATCAATGCAAGGGCAAAATCTTTAATGCTTCCTGTTGTGTACAGATACAAAGAAACTACCGCAAACAAAGTTGTTACAGTCGTAATAATCGAACGTCCCAAAGTGTCAGAAAGCGATTTGTCCAAAATATCATTGAATTTATTGAATTTTGCCAGGCGCAGGTTTGAACGAACGCGGTCAAGAATTACAACAGTTGCGTTGATGGAATAACCGACAATCGTCAAAATTGCAGCCAGAACAGTTGCTGTAAATTCCATGCGAGTCCAAACGATGAATGTAATCATAATCAGCGCATCATGAATCAAAGCAATAATTGAACCAAGCGCAAAATCCCAGTGGAAACGAATTGCCGCATACAACCAAATCAGAACAAAAGTCGCAATCAAAAGAATAAGAGATTTGCTTGCAAGAGTCTTAGAAAAACTTGAACCGATAAAATCAGTTTTTACAATTGTAACAGTGTTTTCACCAAATTTCGCGTCAAGTGCCTCAAGAACAGCATTCTGAAGCTCAGAACCAGATTTGTCGCCAAAAGATTCAGGCATTCGAACCTGATAACTTGCACCGTTGTTTCCACCTAAAGCCTTTACAGAAAAACCTTCAAAAGCAGAAAGTGCCTCACGGACTTCATCTACAGAAACATTTCTCTGAGCCGCATACAAGAAAAGCGGAGAATTTGTAAGCTGTGTAGAAACCGCAGAGTTCACAAAAAGCAATGCAGAATCTTCAGTTCCTTCAGTTTTTACTGCTGCAGAAACACCTTCAACTTCATTCAACGCCTTTGCAATGTCATTTACAGTAGCATATTCGCTGTAAGGATAAACCTTTGTCTCATTTTCTGCGCCAGAACCAGTAATGATAAGATCAAAACTGTCTTTTGAAAGATCTGCTGTAACTTTTGCAGAACCAGAATATGTAAGTTCAACTGCAACAGGAGCAATTCTTACTTCCTCAACAAAACCTGGCTTAAAATCAATTCCCAGATTTATTCCGCGTGTAACAAAACCAACAACGCCAAAAATAATAATTACAGAACTGATTATTGCCGCTGGCAAAAAGAATTTACTGAAATGTATAACTTTCTTTTCCATTATTTAATCCTCCAGCCGATGCTTACCTTTGTTGACTTCAAGACATCAGTCTCAAAATCGAACATCAAGCGAGACACAAACAATGCTGTGAATACAGAAGAAACAACACCAATCGCAAGGCTGACAGCAAATCCCTGGATAGAACCGCTTCCAAGCTGAGAAAGGAAGATTGCCGCAATGAATGTTGTTATGTTAGAGTCCATGATTGCCCAGAAAGCATTGTCAAAACCAGCGGAAATTGCCGCAACACGACTCTTTCCTGCAATAAGTTCTTCCTTGATTCGTTCAAAAATGATTACGTTAGCATCAACTGCCATACCGATTGTCAAAATCATACCGGCAATAGAAGAAAGCGACAAAGTCAAATTAAACGCAGAAAGAACAGAGAACATTATGTAAAGGTTCAAAATCTGGGCAACAATTGCGTTCACACCAGCACCTTTGTACCAGATGAGCATAAAAATCATGATAAGAATAAGACCAACCGCAATCGCCTTGATTCCCTGGGCAATAGCCTGTTCTCCAAGCGATGCACCAATAACCTGCTGAGATTCAACAGAAAGCGGAACATTCAACCATGCAGACTGAAGAACTTTCTGAAGATTCTGTGCCTCTTCAAGACCAAATCCGCTGATTGCGACACGGCCACCAGTAATCGCGTCATTTATCCGCGCGTAAGACTTGATTTTATTGTCGCTTACAATCGCAAGATTCTTACCTTTATTTGCCGCTGTAAATTTAGCAAAAATCTCAGCACCTTCAGAATCAAGGACAAAGTCAACCTCTGGACGGTTTGTGTACTGGTCAGTACCAACATCCGCACTCTTTATGTGAGCACCTTCAAGTGCAACTTCTTTCTTTACAACAAGATAACCGATTCTTTCATCAAGACCGTACTCATCTTTCGTATAATGACCGATAATTTCGCAGTCAGAAGGAATAATTGAAGGATCAACAAGCTCGCCAGAAGCATTGAACGTTGTTGTTATATGCTGCTGATAATATGCAAGGAATTTGCTTGTGGCATCATCATCAACAAGACGGAAATTCAAAATTCCCTTACCCATGATAAGAGCGTTGATTGAATCCGCTTCGGCTGCACCTGGCATTTCAATATAGATTCTGTCTTCACCCTGCTGACGGATAACTGGTTCTGTAAGACCAAACCGGTCAATTCGGCTTGAAAGATTTTCTATAGCGTTTGCCATTGCGTTTTTCTTGAAAGCCTCAGCATCTGTAACAACACCAGACTCTTCCTGCGCCACAAGAGCCGCATCAAGATCAGCTTTTACAATAATGTTCATACCGCCAGAAAGGTCAAGACCAAGTTTTACAGAATTCTGATAATTCTTTTTTGCCTTAAGAATCTGCTCGCGGTAACGACTTGTAAATTCCTCAAGGAATTCCGCCTCGTTTGAATATGCATCAAGAATTGCGCCAATTGTCATTTCTGCCGGAACTTTCTGCTTGGCAGCCTTATATTTTTTTGCAGCAGCTTTTTCAAGCCATGCATATTTTTCATCAATTTTTGCATTCAAATCTGTTTTTGCAGCTTCTTTTACTGCATTAACATCCTGTGCACCCTGCGCTGTAGCATAATCCCTGATATTTTCCAATGAACCTAAAGCCAAAGCCTGAACTTCTTTTGGAGTACCCCAATACCATTTTACCGATGGATAAAGGAAGGCATAACAGATTGCTAAAACAGCCAGAAGAATAACTAAACGCGCACGTTTATTCATCTTGTTTACCCCGTTTTTTTATTTTTTTTCAGCTTCTACAGAAGCCTCTTCTTTTTCGTCTTTCTTTGTTTCTGGTTTTTCAGTTTTTTCTGACTCAACACCAGCAATTGCAGAACGGCTGAATTCAATCTTGCAGTTGTCATCAACTTTTACAATGATAGTCTTTTCTTTTGTTGAAGAAACAACTCCGTGGATTCCACCAATTGTTACAACTTTGTCGCCTTTTTTAAGAGCGGCAATCATCTTTTCTGTTTCTTTCTGTTTCTTGTTCTGAGGACGAATCAAGAAAAAATAAAAGATTACAATAATCAATAAAAATGGAACGATTGTAGAAAGCAATCCTGCTGTGCTAGAAGCGCTTGGAGCTGCACCAGCGGCTTCCTGAAGAAGTGAAATAAACGACATGTCTTTTTTCCTTTTTAAATATGTAAATTACTGAAATTTTCAGTTCTTATAGAATAACATAGGCCGTATTTTATCGTCAAGTTTTATGTTTCCTACACACTGAATTTAAAACGATCTTCCGGAACTTTTTCAAAATATTCGCGTATTCTTGCGCGGGAATCCTCAATATTTTTTGCATTCAGCATCTGAGTCTGGGCGTAATGCGCAAAAGAGAAATTCATACAAAAATAAGTGAAGAAACGCTGAAGGCGGCTTTTATAAAATTCCGGCGGCTGAAACTTTTCAACAAAATCAATAAAATCCAGGGCGCATTGCAGCAAATCAACCGGCTTTTTTTCTGAATCAGAAGCGTTCAGATTTTTTGAAATCTCCGCAAAAATCCATGGTTTCTGAACCGCCATTCTGCCAATCATAAGCCCATCGCACAAGGGGCAGATTTTTTCCGCATTTTCCGCGGACTCAGAATCTTTTATGTCGCCGTTCACAACAACAGAAATTTTTCCGGAATACCGTTCCGCGAGTTTCTGCGCATATTCCCAGCGCGGCAAATCCCTATACTTTTCTTTTTTTGTCCGGGGATGAAGGGTCAGCCGCTCAACTCCGTTTTCAACAAGCATATCCGCAAATGAAAAAAAACTTTCATCGGTAAAATTCTCGTCTCCAAGCCGGAATTTCACACTGAATCTTCTGTGGACTCCAGTTTCATCCTCGTATTTTTCCAGCGCTTTTTTTACGCCTTTCACAAGCTCCAGAGTTTCCGTCCGAGGCTTAAGCATCCAGGCAATTCCAGCTCCGCTATTAACAATTTCCGGTGCAGAGCAACCCATATTCAAGTCAACACCGATTCCGCCCAACGCCGCAACAACAGAAGCCGCCTCTATAATCGGACCAGCGGATTTTCCCGTAAGCTGCCATACAATTTTTTCTGGAACAGGCGCCGGATTTATATAAAATTTTTCAAACTGACCATTATTCAGCAAGGAAGGCGCATTTATCATCTCTGTGTAATATTCATCACAACCGCCGAATTTTTCTATCAACATCCTGAAAGCCGGATGACTCAAAGTTGCCATAGGCGCGCAAATTAACTTCATTCAAAAATATTAGCATTTATTCATTTTTTTTGAAAATCCTGTATACTAAAAAATATGACAGAAATTGAACTTAAAGCCCACGTTTTTAACCGCGAAAAACTTATTGAAAACCTGAATTCATTTGCAAAATACGAAAAAACTGTAACAAAAGATGACACATATTTTCACCTTGAAAAAAAATCTGCCGGAAAAAATTATATTTCCGCAAGAATCCGAAGGCAGACTGAAAAAACGGAAAATAGAACAAAAACCTCAAATTTTCTTACTTACAAAAAAAAGGAGCTGAAAACTGATTCAAAAGGAATTTCAATAGAAGTAAATGACGAAAAAGAAACTGAAATTTCAAATGCCGAGGCTGTGGAAATTCTTTTTGATGACATAGGTTTTGTGCCGGTGTTAAAAAAACACAAGGAAGTCATGATTTTTTCGGCAAAAACCGCGCAAGGAAACGCAAACCTTGAACTTTGCAATGTTCAAAAACTAGGAGATTTTATTGAAATAGAAATTCTTTCCGCAAAAAACGACCCGGAAACTGTTGAAAAAATCCAGTCCGAGCTGAAAATTCTTCTTTCAAAATGCGGAATTCCAGAAAAAAACATTGAAAACCGTTACTACAGCGAGATGCTGAAAGAACTTGAAAATCATTCTTGACAGCAATATTTATCAGGAGTAGATTTTAGTTATGTTTAATAGAAAAAAATATAAAAAATATGCCTTAGTGCAATTAAAAAAGAGATGGACAATTCCTGTCCTTGCAGCAATTATTTACTATGCAGTCTGCGCTTTGATAAATGCTCCGGAACTTTACAGCGTGGCAACTTCATCATCATTCATAAGTGAGAGAGCTGAAATTCTGGTGAATTTCTTTTCTATCATTGAATTTTGTATTGTGATGATAATTGTATATTCCCAGATTAATCTTCACCTGAAAATGTCGCGCGGACCGGAAAAAATCACTTTTGGAGATTTTCTTGAAGGTTTCAGCAAATTCAGCCGTGCAATCCTTTGCGGTTTATGGGAAACACTCTGGACTTTCTTATGGTTCTGCCTTTTTATAATTCCTGGAATCGTGAAACATTATTCCTACTGTATGACAAAATTTGTGGCACTTGAATATCCGCAAATCTCTGTATTCAAGGCAATGCGCATAAGCATTGAAATCACACGCGGACACAAAATGGACATTTTTATGACAGACTTAAGTTTTCTAGGATGGTTCATTCTTGGAGCCGCAACTGCAGGAATCGGATTTTTCTGGATTCAACCATATTATCTTATGACAATGACAAATGTTTACCATGCACTTCTTACAGAAGCAATTGAGACAAAACGACTAAAACCAGAAGATCTTACAGAGGACTAAATGAAAAACAAAAAACAGAAAGCTGGACTGATTGTCTTTATATTTATAATCGCTTTTGCTATAGTCTGCGGAATTCTAAAACTTTTTGCACAAAAGGATAGCTCCGGACAAACCCCAGAACATCAGACTTTTGTTTTTGGAAAACCGGCAAAAAATTATGTGGCCGCGCTTTACATAGAAGGTGTAATTCAGGAAGAAAATCAAACCTACAATCAAAAATGGCTTTTGGAGACAATAAAAAACCTGAAAAATGACAAGAAAAATATGGGAATCGCGGTTTTCATAGATTCTCCAGGCGGAACTGTCTACGAGGCCGATGAAACATACCTTGCGCTCCAAGACTATAAAACATCCGGAAAACCAGTTTATGTTTACCAGGGAAAACTTGCCGCATCCGGAGGATATTACATCTCCTGCGCCGCAAAGAAAATTTATGCAAACAGAAATACTTTGACCGGCTCAATCGGCGTAATAACTGGAAGTTCATACGATCTTACAGGGCTTTTTGAAAAACTTGGAATAAAGTCAGAGACAATCCATTCTGGCAAAAACAAGAATATGTTCAATTCAAATGAACCTGTTTCGGATGAACAGCGGAAAATCATGCAGTCAATTTCTGATGAATGTTATGAACAATTCACAGGCATCGTGGCAATGAGCCGCAATATTCCTATAAATGATGTAAAAATTCTTGCAGATGGAAGAATTTACACCGCAGCGCAGGCTTTAAAAAACGGACTTATAGACGCAGTTGATTCATGGGAAAACATGCTGAAAAATATGTCTGAGGCAGAATTCGGTGGAAAAGAATACCAGATTGTTGACTACAAATACGAAAAATCAGCAAATCTTTACGATTTACTTTTAGGAAAGATTTCTTCCGCAGCTCCAGCGGCTAAACTTTTTGAAGGAATAGCTCAAGAAGCGACAATTCGCTATCCGGCATATCTCTATACAAAATAAATATTTAGTTTAATCGCTATCACCAGAAATCACTTTTTTTATCATTGAATACGAAAATCCGTGGGCAATCAGCTTACGGATTATTTTTTCTGAATCTGCGCAGTTTTTTGAAATTTTATAAAAATCCCTTTTACAAAGCTCAATCTCAGAATTTTCCTGGAAAAATTCATCCAAAGAAAGCCTTGCCGTTTCCTTATCTATTCCGCGGTAAGCAAGTTCAGCCGCAAGTTTCGCACGCCCCTCAGAATGATTTATACGCCTTGAATTAAGCCAAGCGCGGGCAAAACGTTCATCCGAAAGATAATTTTTGAATTCAAGATAATCCAACGCCATTTCTATTGATTTTCTTTCATAGTTTTTATTGCCGAGTTTTTTTGCAAGTCCAAAGCGACTCTGCTCAGAACGCGAAAGATATTCAACAGCTTTTGATTCTGCCGCAAACGCAAGTCCTGCATCAACAATATCCTGCTCTTCCTCATCCAAAAACTCTGCATTTTCAAAAATAGATTCAGGTTTTACAATTTTGAGATAAAAATTCCGAATAAAAAAAGCAAGTCCCGAATCAGAAGATATTTTCATAACTTCTGCCGAAACTTGCTCTTTTGAAAGCACTATCAACAAACTTTCCTGTAAAATAAACGCGTTATCGTAAAACGGAAACTAACGTAAAAAACGCCCTAGCGTTTAGAGAACTGGAAGCGTCGGCGAGCGCCCTTCTGTCCGTACTTCTTGCGTTCAACCATACGTGAATCGCGAGTAAGGAATCCATTAGCCTTCAAAGAAGTTCTGTTGTCTGGATCAAGCTGTGTCAAAGCGCGTGCAAGACCATGAAGACAAGCTGCAGCCTGTCCGTTCAATCCGCCACCAAACACATTGATAAGAACATCATATTTGCTGTCACTTGAAGTTACAAGCAATGGCTGCTGAACAACTTTTACCTGTTCTTCTGTAACAAAATATTCTTTTACATCTTTTCCATTTACAACAATTTTTCCTGAGCCATCACGTACAAACACACGTGCTACAGCTGTTTTTCTTCTACCTGTTCCAATAGCAATGTTTTTTACCATCTTAGACTCCTAATTAAAGTTCAATAACCTTTGGGTTCTGAGCTGTATGTGGGTGTTCTGTACCAGCGTAAACTTTTACGTTTGAAAGAAGAACACGTCCAAGACGTCCGCCAGGAAGCATACCTTTTACTGCAAGAGTAATTGGTTCTTCTGGATGTTTTTCAATCAATTTTTCAAATGTATGAGCGCGAAGACTTCCTACAAAACCAGTTGTATATTTGTAGTAAATCTTTTTTGTTTCTTTACCGCCAGTTACAGCAACTTTGTCAGCATTGATGATTACAACATAATCACCCATTTCCTGATTTGGTGTGTAAGTAGCCTTGTTCTTACCGCGAGCAATGGCAGCAGCTTTAGCAGCTACGCGTCCAAGTGGTTTGCCAGCAGCGTCGATAATATACCAGTCGCGCTTCTGAGCTTTTTCATTTACGAAAATAGTTTTCATGTATATACCTTAATATTTAAAGTTTTACGCCGTTTAAATGTCTTTGCATCTGACAAAATAAACTGCAGAACAACGATGAGCAGTCGTCATTCCTATATACGGGGATTTAAATGTACTACAAAATAAATCTACAAGTCAATAGTAAAAAGATAGATTTATGCCTTGTTTTCTTCTGCTCTTGCCCGTGCTTCTTTTTCTTCTTTTTTAGCTTCCTTTTTATCTTTTATGTCAGCAGCACCAATAAAAAGAAGAATCAATCCGAGGAATGCGGCAAGAACAGGCGCGCATCCTTTTAGAAAAAGAACAACATCACTGCCCCAGTTGAGCGGCATATTCGGAAGAACAGAAAAAACTGTAAAAGCAATAAAAATAAGACCAATAATAAGAGATACCATCGTATTACCTCATTTAAAAAATATATTTAACTATAATGCAGAATGCCACACTCTGCAAGTTTTGAAAAAAAGTTTCAAAAAATATAAAATATTTGGAAAAATATTATTGACTATTCTAGTTATTAGTTACATTGTAACAAAAATAAATTATGTTTAGCAGAGGGCACGCACTTGAATGGCAGTCAGGTAAAAATTGATCACGTTAACAAAACCTTTGGAGATTTTGTTGCGCTTAATGACGTAAATTTTACAATAAAACCAGGAGAATTCTTTTCTTTGCTAGGTCCTTCAGGATGTGGAAAGACAACCCTTCTGCGCATTATTGCCGGATTTGAATTTCCTGATGAAGGCGCAGTTCTTTTTGATGAGAAAAATGTTGTCGGACTTCCAGCGAATAAACGCCATTCAAATACGGTATTTCAGACTTATGCGCTTTTTCCGCACATGTCAGTTTATGACAATATTGCGTTTCCGCTAAGACTACGAAAAGTTCCAAAAGATGTGATTGATGAAAAAGTCAGAAAATATGTTCATCTTGTTCAGCTTGACCAGCACATCTACAAAAAGCCAAATCAGCTTTCAGGTGGACAGAAGCAGCGCGTTGCAATTGCCAGAGCGCTTATAAACGAGCCAAAAGTTCTTCTTTTAGATGAACCGCTTTCCGCTCTTGATGCAAAATTGCGTTCGAGCCTGCTGATTGATCTTGATAATCTTCACGATAAAATCGGAATCACTTTTATTTATGTAACACATGACCAGAGCGAGGCTCTTGCTGTAAGCGACAGAATTGCCGTAATGAATGCAGGAAATGTTCTTCAGGTAGGAACGCCTTTTGAGATTTACGAAAGCCCTGCGACTCAGTTTGTTGCTCAGTTTATTGGAGAAACAAACCTTTTTGAAAGCACGGTTGTTCAATGCGAGGAATACAAGGTTCCAGGAAAACCGGACATTGAACACATGGTTACGCTAAACACACCGGCACTTGGAATGCAGGCACAGCTTACAGGAGAAACTGCCGCAACACGCGAGGAAGACAAAAATATTCTTGTTACGGATTTTGAACACACAGACGAGGGACAAAAAGTCGCATTTACTGTACGGCCGGAAAAAATACGAATTACACTGGAAGAACCTGCGTTTGCCGGACGAAAAGATATAAATGTTTTCAAAGGAATTGTAGAAGAGCCGATTTACACTGGTTTTCAGTCAAAATTCTATGTCCGTCTTGAAAATGGAACTATTGTAAAAGTGTTCAAGCAGCACACAAATTACCTTGATGACGGTCCTGAAATTCAATGGAAGGATACCGTATATATTTCATGGTCCGCGGAAGACGGATATATTGTTGAAAATATCAATAAATAAAGGCAGAAACATGAAAGAAATAAAAGAAGAACAACCACCGACTGGAAAAAAAATTGATTCAGCCGAAAAAAAGCCATTTTTGCTTCGTCTTGCGGAAAAAGCGCGCGAGGCAAAAGCAAGAAAAATAAATCCTGGTCCGGCTTACGCTTGGCCGATGGGCGCATGGTTTTCAGTTTTCTTTGTAATTCCGCTTGCAATTATCCTTTGCTATTCATTCATGAAAAGAGATATGTTTGGCGGAGTAATTCCAGAATTCAGTTTTGAAGCATACAAACGGATGTTCAGCAAAGCGTATGCGTTTATTTTTCTTAGAACGCTATGGATGTCTGTAATTTCAACATTGATTTCAATTCTTATAGCTCTTCCCTGCGGATATGCAATTGCAAGAAGCAAACATCAGACTTTGCTTTTGATTCTTGTGATAATTCCTTTCCTTACAAATTCACTCATCCGTGTTTTTGCATGGATGACAATTCTTGGTCAGGATGGGCTTTTGAACGGAATATGCAAGGTTTTCTTTGATTTTGTGCATTTTATAAAAAAAGATGGAGCAGTTTTTGTTCCGCATAAATTTATGTACACAAAAGGCGCTGTAATTCTTGTAAGCATTTATATGTATCTGCCTTATGCGATTCTGCCGATTTTTACTTCTGTTGATAGGTTTGATTTTTCTCTTCTAGAAGCGGCACGGGATTTGGGCGCGACAAAACCTCAGTCCATGACAAAAATTCTTATTCCGGGAATAAAAAGTGGAATTATCAGTGCGCTAATTTTTACATTTATTCCGATTTTTGGAAACTACACAGTTCCACAGCTTATCGGCTCAACAGAAAGCTATATGCTTGGAAACATAATCATGGATCAAATCAACAAGGCACGAAATCTTCCGCTGGCATCCGCATTCAGTGTATTGCTTACAGTTGTAAGTATGCTTGCAATTCTTGCAATGCTTATAAGCGAGCGGCAGGACGCAAAATTGAAAAAATCAACTGCGCGTGAAGAAACTGGTGTTTCTGACAGCAAATCTAAATAAGGAAATTTTTATGGATTTTTTAGTTTCTGTAATTTTATCTATTTTTGAAAAAGCAAGTCATCCAAAATCGGAAAACCACAGACACGCAAAACGGTTCTGGAAGAAACACGCGCCAGTTTTCAGTTTTTCAAAGACTGTTCTTTTTATTTCCCTGCTGTTTCTTTTTATTCCTTTGTTTGTGATAATTTTTTATTCATTCAATGAATCAAAAGGAACGGATTTTACAGGAGTTTCTTTCCGCTGGTATGAGGAATTGATTTTCAGTTCCGGGCGGCTTTGGATGAGCCTTTTGTACAGCGCAATTGTTGCGATTGTTTCTGCTCTTTTGGCAACAGTTCTGGGAACGCTGGCCGCAATTGGAATCAGCTGGTACAAATTTTTCGGAAAAAATTACATTCAGTCTGTAAGTTTTTTGCCGATGGTTTTGCCGGAAGTTATCATGGGTGTTTCTTTGTTGATTTTTTTAAGCGGAATCCACATGAATCTTGGACTTTTGACAATAATTATTGCGCACACAACGTTTTGTCTTCCTTTTGTTTATCTGATGGTAAGCGCGCGGGTTGACGAATTTGACTATTCAATTATTGAGGCAAGCCACGATTTAGGCGCTTCTGAAAGCCAGACTCTTTGGCTTGTTATTGTACCGGCAATTCTTCCTGGAATTTTAAGCGGATTTATGATGAGCATTACAATGTCAATTGAAGATTTTGTAATCACATCGCTTGTAAACGGAAATGTCGAGACTTTGCCTATTTATGTCTACAACATGATAAGACATGGAGTAAGTCCTGTTATAAACGCATTGAGTTTTGTTCTTATAATCATTATTTGTCTTATGGCAATTGCTCTGCGCAAAGGATTGAAAACTTTTGCCGCAGGTCATTAAGCTATCAAAAAGATAGCTTTAAATATTCACTTTTTATTTATTTTTGGAGGGCTGATTTATGAAAATCACTTCTAAAATTATTGCTGCCGCTATAGTTTTTGCTGCTGCATTCGGTCTTGTTTCTTGTGAAAAAAAGCAAGTTTTAAAACTTTACAGCTGGACTTACTACACTCCAACTGATGTAGTCGCCGCATTTGAAAAGGAATTCAACTGCAAAGTCGTTGTTACAGAATACGATTCAAATGAGACAATGTACAACAAAATTGTAAATGGTGGCGCAAAAAGTTTTGACATTGTTGTTCCTTCTCAGGATTTTGTTTCAATCATGCTGAAAAAAGGAATGCTGCAGCCAATTGATCAGTCAAAATTTTCAAACCGAAATAAAATAAATCCAAAAATTCTTGAAAAAGTTCCTTATGATCCAGAAATGGTTTACGCCGTTCCATATTATTTTGGAGCCGCAGGAATTTCTGTGAACAAGAAAAAAGTTCCTGGCGGAAATTACGAGCGCACATGGAATATTTTTGCCGACCCGCAGTTTGCAGGACACGCTTCCATGATGGACGATTACCGTGAAGTTATTGGCGATGCGTTAAAATATCAGAATCATAGCGTATGTACAAAAAATGAGCAGGAATTGGAAACCGCAATTAATCTTATAAAAACAAAATGGCTTCCTAATATTGTAAAATTTGATGCCGAAGGTTTTGGAAAAGATTTTGCGCGTGGCGATTTGTGGCTTTGTCAAGGTTACGCGGAATGCATTTACGGTGAAATTCCAGAAGAAGAATGGGAAAGCACAATCGACTTTTTTATTCCAGAAGATGGTGGTCCTTCTTATCTGGACAGCATGTGTATTCTTAAAGACTCAAAAAATGTTGAGCTTGCCTCAGAATTTATAAATTTTATTCATGTTCCTGAAAATTATGCGAAATTCCTTGATTTTTTCAGATTTCCAGATTATGTGAACCTTGAGGCAGAAAATTACCGGACAACAAAACCAATGTATCCGGCAGAAATCATGGAAAAATGTGAACTTAAGAATGATATTGGCGACTGGCTGGACAAATATTATTCAATGTGGGAATCGCTTAGAATCTCAACAAACTAGAATTTTCTGAGATTTACCTGATGGCTGGAAAATTAAAAATTTCCAGCTATTTTTTTTGACAAATAGGATTTTTGCACTTAAAATTGCTTTATGAATGAACCGGATTTTTCTTCGATTTTAAACGCATTTTCTTCACCGATTCTGATTGCAAAACCAATCCGTGACGGTTCTAAGATTATTGATTTTGAGCTTGTATTTGCAAATAACAGTTTTTTTAGCTCTGTAAGTCCAAAAATTTCAAAATGCCACAAATTTTCAGAATTCAAAGATTTATTGAACCACAATGTTCCTTGGATTGACTTAGGCGACAAAGCCTTGAACGAAATTTTTGTTTCTCCGATTGATTATTATTCTGAACTCAGCAATTCCTGGTTTGAAGTCCAGATTCGCGGCACAAAAGATAAAATGATTGTTGTGAATCTTTCAAACATAACTGAAAAGAAAAACAACGAGCAGAAACTAAGGGACACAGCATTTCTAGATTCTCTGACCTCACTTCCGAACAGAAATCAGTTTGATGAGGAATTTCAGCATATGCTGGAACGTGCTGAATTTGATGGAAACAAGCTCGGACTTCTTCTTATAAATATTGACAACATAAAAAATATAAATGACGCAAAGGGACATCAGGCTGGCGACGAAATCATAAAAAAGGCGGCAGAGATTCTTAAGCAGTTTTCAAAACGAATTATAAGCTCGTATCGTTTTGGTGGAGATGAATTTCTTGCCGTAATACAGAATTCCATTTCAACAGATTCAATCGGAAACATCACCGACACAATTCTTGAAGCGTTTATGATTCAGGAAATAAATGTTTCCGGTGGAATTTCTGTTTACCCGGACAATTCCTGCAATAAGGAAGAACTTTTGCGTTTTGCGGATATTGCGATGCATTCAGCAAAAAAAGACGGAAAAAATCAGTTCCAGTTTTTTAAGCCTGATATGCAGAGAATTTTTATTCAAAAATTGAATATTCAAAACAGGATGACGCAGGCGGTTCTTTCAAGCAGCTTTACGCTTTCTTACCAGCCTCAGTTTGATGTAAAAACCGGAGAATTACGTGGTTTTGAGGCGCTTATCCGGTGGCACGATGAACAGTTCGGGCAAATTCCTCCTTCAGTTTTTATTCCGCTTGCAGAAGAATGTGGACTTATTTTGCCGATTGGCACTTGGGTTCTGAACACAGCTTTTTCAACGCTAAAAAGATGGCAGACAAAATTTAATTTTACTGGTGTTATTTCTGTAAACCTTTCGCCTATTCAGCTAAAACAAGCGGATATTCTTGATGAGCTGAAAAATCTTCTTATAACTTACGATTTGAATCCGAATTTCATTGAAATTGAAATTACGGAAGGCATTATGATTGACAATATGGATGACGCTGTCTCAAAATTGAAAATGCTGAAAGATATGGGCTTTAGGGTTTCTCTTGACGATTTTGGAACAGGATATTCATCTTTGAGTTATCTGCAGATGCTTCCGCTGGACACTTTAAAAATTGACAAGTCTTTTATAAATGACATAACATCGAAAAACGGAATTCAGGCGAACATTACAAATTCAATAATCTCGATGGTTTCAAACATGGGGCTTACAACAATTGCAGAAGGCGTTGAACAGAATTCTCAGCTTGAACTTCTGAAAAAATTCAACTGCAACATAATCCAGGGATTTTTACTCGGAAAACCGATGAGCCAGGAACGCTGCGAGGAATATATTTCAGGAAACAAATCCGCACTGCTGAATCTGGCAAGCACAGTTGCTGAATAATTTCGGCTAAATGCCGAGTTTTATTAATTTAGTAAAAAAATTGAATGAGCTACCAGAAAAAGCGCGTCAATTCGCCATGCTGAGCGTACAAAGTATCAGACTGCGCAATTTTTTTTCAAAAATTGCTTGCTATCGCTCAGAATAGCTCGGTTGCCGCTTTCTTTTTCTTCCCGCCCATTCAATTTATTGATTCAATAAAAAACTCGACATTTAGATTTATTACCAAGCCGAGCAAAAAATTATTCATCCATGATTGTTATTTCAACGCGGCGGTTTCTTGCGCGGCCGGCTTCTGTTGCGTTGGATGCGACTGGTTCGGAAGCGCCCTTGCCTTGCGTGAAAATACATTTTGGCTCCCGGACTTTCAGCTCGGAAAGATAATGCGCAACAGATGATGCGCGCTGTTCGGAAATAAGCTGCTGGTTGCGGAGAGTTCCACGGTTTGCGCAATGCCCGGTTATAAGAAGATCGTTTTCAAAGCCTTTTAGAATTTCTGCAATGCGCGCCAGTTTTTCTTTTTCAGCTGGAATCAGTTCTGAAGAATCTGGCAAAAACTGGATATTTTCAATTGAAATTGTAAGCCCTTTTTCGTTTTCTTTTAACTCAACATTTTTTAAGCCAAGATTATTCAGAGTTTCTGAGATTTTCTCGCGGTTTTCTTTTGTGTTTACGCGCTCAAAATCAGTAACTTCCGCATGGGCCGTTCCTGTAAAAAGAATCTGGTCGCCAAAAAAAGTTTCTATCATAATGCGGAATTCCTCGGAATAATGATCGATTGAACCTCGTTCATTGTCCCAAAAAACAGTCTGATTTGAATAACCTTTTGTGATATGCGGAAGATTTCCGTAATTCTGATTGTTCAGATTCTGCATAGGACTTTCAAAATAAAGTTTGTAAAAAATGCTGATTTTGCTCAAAATCCTTCCGTTTTCGTCCGTTGTATCGCCAAGATATTCGTAGTCGGCAACAAAAGGAACTTTAAAAGGTTTTTGAATATTGAAAGTCCTGCGCATATCATGAGCTTCATGCCCTTCTGCTTGCCAAGTGTCGCCTGGTTTTACAGGATAATCTGGAAATTTCGGAACATCGCGGACTGTAGGCATAAAATAAATGTCATCGATTGAATATTTTCCGGTTGTATCGCGCGTAAAAATGCTTTTGTATTCTTCGCCCCAAGTATAATTTTCCGCAAAAATGCCGTTTCTGGTTGTTGCGCTTTCTGAAGTCATAAAAATCGCGCTGCAAGTTCCCGAGCCATCGGGCAAAACATCTGTAACTTCACTTGAAATCCGGTTCAAAATGACAGATTTATGGTTCAAAATCCCATTTAAATAAACATCCTCATTTACAGTTGAAAGAATCCGGCTTTTATCATTTTTATGGAATTTGAATTTTAACATTTTTGAATTCTGATTTTCAGTTTGCGAAAAAGCGGAAAAAGTGAAAATACAGAAAAGAATAAATAAAAATGATTTTTTCATAACACCTCGGAATCGAATTTTGATTTCAGATATGCAATAAAATATCTAAGCGGAAGGAAAAAGACAAGTTTGGCGTCCTTGAAGTGGATTTTGCCGAATGGCATAAAAGAATTATTGAGCATTTTCTGTAAGAAAAGCGCAAATAATTCTTCCCAAAAAACACTTCACAATAGCCAAATCTTGGCTTTTGACTGGAAGCGCAGATATTTTATTGCATAAATAACTCAGATTTATTTTATTATCGGCGGGAATGGCAAAAGGTTGAAAGAGAATCTTACGCGGGATTGGAGGGGAAAGCCGAAGGCTTTTTGCGCAGCAATGAAACCCCGAAAAGCCCGTTTCGGAAGAAATTTGCGTCCAAAAAAGAAAAAAAATGTGCGTTCATTTCCGTTTTTGATTTTTTTTTGCGATATAAATTTGGCGGATAAAATGGACGAACTGGTAAAATTTGATGCGGATGATTTTTTTTGTGATGACCCGGCGACGCTAGCGGCTCTGGAAAATTTTGGAATAAAATATCTTTTTCCGTGGCAAAGGCTGGTTGTGGCGAATATTATGGATTCGTATTTTGCGGCGAAAAATCAGGAAACTGCAGAGGAACTTTTGGATTGCGCCGGGAAACAGATTGTGCTTTTACCGACTGGAGCTGGAAAATCGTTGTGTTTTCAGATTCCGGCGATTCTGATGGATGGGCCGACTCTTGTGATTTATCCGCTGCTTGCGTTGATGAGCGATCAGTACCGGCGAATGATTGCTGGTGGAATAAAGGCCGCGATTTTTCGTGGCGGGCAGAGTGATGAGGAGCGCGCGGAAAATTTCAGGCTTTTGGATACAGGGGCGAAAATAATAATTGCGAATCCGGAAATTCTTTTGGATGAAAAATTGACCGGACAGCTGAAAAGTTATGGAATTTCTCATATTGCGATTGACGAGGCTCATTGTGTAAGTGAATGGGGAGATTCTTTTAGGCCGGCGTATCTTGAACTTGGAAAAATCATAAAAAAACTGGATGTTCCGGTGGTAACGGCTTTTACGGCGACGGCTTCTCCGGAAGTTCTTGCGCGGATTTCCGATGTTCTTTTTGATGGCGAGGCTCATATTGTTCGAAGTGAAAGCGACCGCCCGAATATTCATTATTATGTGAAAAAAGTTGCCTCAAAAAAGACTGCGGCTCTGGTTCTTGCAAAAACGGAAGCGCGCCCGATGATTATTTTTTGCGGAACACGAAACCGGACTGAAGATATGGCTCAGGAACTGAACACAGCATTTGGAGCAGAAACTGCAAAATTTTATCACGCCGGAATGGAGCGCGAGGAAAAAACTAAAATTGAGGAATGGTTTTTCAGACAGAAAGATGCTATTTTGTGCGCGACATGCGCTTATGGAATGGGCGTTGACAAGAAAGACATTCATACGGTAGTTCATTTAGATCCGCCTCAAACTGCGGAAGCGTATATTCAGGAAGCCGGCCGTGGCGGACGCGATGGAAGTGTTGCAAATGCGATTCTTTTGTGGAATTTTGAAGATTCTTTTAAGTTTGAGGAATTTCCTGCGGGAACAAGAAAAGCGGCGTTAAAGGAATTTGCGGAGACGAGGAATTGCAGGCGGCAAGTTTTGCTGGATGCGCTGGGTGCAGAACAGGCTGTTTGCAGCGGATGTGATATTTGCCGTTCAAAAGAAATTGAAGCTGAAATTGGAAAAAAATCCGAGATTTTCAGGAATTCAAGGGGATTTTTTAGAAAGTCCGTCTCAAAAATAAAAATAACAAGCAGAATTTCAGATTTTCATAGAATTTCAAACCAGCATTTTTCTGACAAGAAAATGCCTTCGTGGAATATTCCGAATGATGAGGAGATTGCTTTTAGACTGATAGAATTATGCGAAAAATATTTTACAAGGGAAAGTTTTGAGAAATTTTTCATAAGATACATGAACAGACTTACGACCCCCTTTACTGCAGTGAATGTTTGGAATCATGAAAGTTTTTGTGCGGTGCTGGAGGCGCTTTTATCAAAACGAAGGATTGAAATCTGCAAATGGCCATGGAAAGGAAGACTTAAAATCCGGCGAAAAAATAAAAAACTGAAAAATAAATTTCTTCGCCAGATTTGTTTTATAAAACTGAAAATTTTTATTTTTGTGCGGAAGATTTTTCTTCTGATTCAGAAGATTGGGCAGAATTTTCAGCAGTTTCAGTCTGTCCACTAGGAGCTGCAGGAGCAGCCGCTGTTTTTGCAATTTTTTTCTTCTTTGATTTTGGCGGCTTTTTTTTGTAATTACAGACGAAACAACAGAAATTCATAAAAAAAATCACAACAACCGCAGTTCCGATTACATACGGATTTGTAAAAACTTGCTTTAAAATTGGCAAAAGTTCCGAAATTTTCATATTTTTTTATCGGTAAAAATAATGCGGATTTTTACAAAAAGAAAACTCTATGATTAATTGAATTAAATTCCTGGAATTTTTATAATATGTGTATGATTGGAATTATTGATTACAACGCAGGAAATATAACAAGCGTGGAGCGAGCCTTAAAATTTTTGAACGCAGAATTTGTGCTTTCAAAAAATCCGGCGGCTCTGGAAAAATGCGACAAAATTATTTTTCCAGGGGTCGGTGATGCTGCCTACGCAATGGAGCAACTGAAAAAAACTGGATTTGACATTTTTCTGAAAGATTTTGTAAAAAGCGGAAACAAACTTGCAGGTTTTTGCCTTGGAGCGCAGATAATTTTCGATTTTTCAGAAGAAGGAAACACTGAATGTCTTGGATTAATTCCTGGAAAAATCAGACATTTTAAAGAATTGTGGAAAGAATCGGGAACAAACATCGACGGTTCTCTGAAATGTCCGCATATGGGCTGGAACGATTTGACATTTGCAAACGGTGGCTCTTCTTTTTTTGAAAAAGTTCCTGAACATTCAGATTTTTATTTTGTTCATTCCTATGTAATTTGTCCGGAAGACAAAAATGTTATAAAAGCGACTTGCGATTACGGAATCAAAGTTCCTTCATGTATTGAAAAAGACAACATAACGGTTTTTCAGTTTCACCCGGAAAAATCAGGCGAAAAAGGACTTCAGATTCTGAAAAATTTTGTGGGGGAAAAATAATGCTGAAAAAAAGAATAATTGTTTGTCTGGATGTAAAAGATGGCAGAACCACAAAAGGTGTGAAATTTCTAAACAATGTTGACATCGGTGATCCTGTTGAAATGGCGGCAAAATATTACAGACAGGGCGTTGATGAGCTTGTTTTTTACGATATTATCGCATCTGCTCGCGGTCGAGGTCCGATTCTTGAGCTTATTTCAAAAGTCGCGAGCCAAGTTTTTATTCCATTCTGTGTGGGTGGCGGAATCAATACAATTGATGACATACGGCAGACAATTCTTGCCGGAGCTGAAAAAGTCAGCCTGAACAGTCCTGCGGTAAAAAATCCAGAACTTATAAAAGAAGGTGCAAAAATTTTTGGCTCACAATGCATTGTTCTTGGAATGGACGTAAAAAAAGATCCGTCAAAACCAAGTGGCTACGGAACAACAATTCACGGAGGGCGCATTGAAACTGGACTAGATGCACAAGAATGGGCTGTTAAAGCTGTTGAACTTGGAGCAGGAGAAATCGTTTTAAATTCAATGGATGCAGATGGCACAAAAGATGGATACGATGTTCAGCTTACAAAAATGATTTCCGAGGCAGTTCCTGTTCCTGTAATTGCATCTGGTGGAGCTGGAACTCCTGAGCACATGGCAAAAGTCCTTACAGAAGGAAAAGCTGATGCAGCATTGATTGCAACAATGGTTCACTCTGGAAAATACACAGTAAATTCCATAAAAGATTCGTTGAAAAAAGACGGAATTCAAGTCCGCCTGTAAATTCTAAATTCGGAGGAAAAATGACAGAATACAGACAATGGCATGAAGTTGACGGTCCTAATTTTCAATTTTTCAGTGAAAACCAGGTTTATTTTTGCCAGTGCGATTTACATCATAAATTGAATCTTTTTGAACTCTTGCGGCTTGTAACAGATGCAGCTGTTGAAGATTTTAATCAACGCGTTATGAGTTATGATATTCTTACGGACAAAGGTTTTGGAATTCTTGTTTCAAGACAATCATTCCGTTTTCATAAAATGCCAGTTGGAAATCAGAAAATAACGATAAAAACTTGGGAAGAAAAACCAGAGCCGCTTCAATTTGTCCGTGCCTATGAAATTTTTGACACAGAAACAAATGAAAATCTTGTGAGTGGAATTTCAACATGGCTTTTGGTTGATTTGAACAAACGGCGGCTTATGAAAATCAAGGACTTTACACTCCGGGAAGAACCGACCATTCAAACAGAGCACAATTGTTTTTCTGCGGGAAAAATTTCCATGCCATCAGAAATGACAAGAATTCTTGAACGCCCGATTTGGTACAGCGATATTGACGGAAACGGACACATGAACAATGCCCGGTACGGAGCTTTTGTAATTGACTGCTTGCCACCAGAATACCAGGGGAAGGAATTCTCGGATTTCAGAATTAACTACAACAAAGAAGCTGTACAGGGTGAAAAAATCGAACTTTTCGGAAATTTCTGCGACCAGGAAAAGAAAATAACAATCGTCGGAAAACAATCTGGCTCAACTTGCTTTGAATCAGAACTTTTCTGGAAATAATTTTCAGCAGACTGAATAACGGGCGCGACTTGTTTCCGTTTCAAAAACATCGACCGCCCAAAGCCAAGGTTCTTTTTTTTCAGGTGAATAAGAAAGATCAATTTTTTCTTCTTTTAGAATCTCGATAATCTGATTAAAAATATAAGTTGCAATTCGCTCCGCACTCGGATTCTGGTCAAAAATAGGCATATCATTCAGATTTGTGTGATCAAGTTTTTTGCAGACTTCCCGAAGAGTTTTTTTCAATGCGGAAAAATCCATCAACATTCCGCCTTCATTCAATTTTTCACCGCGAACATGGGCGTAAACTTTATAATTATGCCCGTGGAGATTTTCACATTTTCCATTATAATCACGCAAAAAATGCGCCGCCGCAAAATCAGCAGTCACTCTAACTTCGTACATACTTTACTCTTCTATCTCTGGAATTCTTCTTTTTAATTCAGACATAAACTGATCACCGGTAACACCTTCCCTAAGGCATGCAAAAAGACAATTATCACCGGCAACCGTTCCAAGAATCTCATCCATATTCATATTGTCAAGCGCATTTGAAACTGTATTCGCATGCCCCGGAAAAGTTTTTATAACAACAATATTTCCGCTCCAATCAATGCTGACATATCCGCGCAAAAAATCCTGAACGTAAATCATTTCAGATTCCTGACGCTCATCATCACCCGGCAAAGTGTAGACATAACCAGTATTGCCGTCTGCTATTTTTCCAACTTTAAGAAGTTTTAGGTCGCGGGACAAAGTTGCCTGTGTAACCTCAAACCCTTCCTTTTCAAGATAAGCAAGAAGTGAATCCTGACTTTCAATGCGGTAATTTTTTATAAGTTTTCTGATTGTCTTTAACCGACTAAGACGTTCCTTCACAATTGCCTCTTTTATCAGCGTATATTTATACAATATTATAAATAAATATTCATATTAACGCAATGACATCAGCCACAACAAAAAATACAGAATATTGCCGATGACACAAAAATGCATCAGCAAAAATCAATAAAAACCTGCCTTCAAGACAACCAGCTGAAATCTTGAAAAAAATAAATTTAGTTTTGAATATTCAACCTCATGTTTTTGATACAAAAAATCTGATTCTGACAATCTTCCTGCAAGCAGAAGCTGTTTATAAGATTCCAAGCGTTTCTCTTCAAGAGCAAGAGAATTTTCCATTGAACGGACAGATTCTTCATATAATTTTAAAGAAACTTCCCTGCTCTTTTTTGAACATTCCTGACGGCGAAGAATTTTCGCCTTTTCAAGCTGATATAATTTATCTGTAAATGCATATTTATTCATTTCTGAAATATTCAAGACATCCGGGAAACACGGAATTTTAAAGGACAAACTGAAACTCCAATCCGATTTTTTCAAAGATGGAAAATCATTCTGCGAATATCCTGTTGAAACAGAAAAGCCCGCCGACAAAAAACTTAAAGAAGATTTGTAGAAACTTGCATTTTTCAACCGTTCTGTTTCAAGCTGAAGAAATTCGGCTTCATCCGTGAAAAAAGTTTCTTTTTTGGACGCAAATAATTCTTCACAAAAAATTACGAAATCTTCAAAAGAAATTCCTTCACCAGGAATAGTTCCTCCAAGCTCAAAAATTTTTTGTTCAAAGGAAACAAATGAAACCCGGCAATTTTGCTGTTCATTTATCAAATCCCGAAGTTTTGAAAATTGCTCATTCAACTCAATGCTCGTGATTTTTCCCAAGCCGAAGAGTTTTTCGTAATCTTCGTTTAGTTTTTCAAAAAAATCAATGCGTTTCTCGTTCAGGAAAATCAAATGTCGATAATAAAGCGCATTTCCAACTGCTGAAATAAAATCTTTGGTTCCTGCTGAAATTGCGTTGGAGAAATTCAGCGCGGCAAGATAATTTTTTTTGTGGTAATAATTTCTTGAAAAATCATTAAATGTCTCAAAAACAGATTTTTTGAATGCAAGAGGTAAATTCATAGAAATTGAATGGGACAACGAATTTGAAAATACAAAATCATCTTCCGAAAAAAGAAAATTGCTTCCAATCTCATAGGAAATTGAAGCAAGAAACGGAAGTTCCTGAGAAAAACTGACAACTGGAGAAACAAAAATGTCATTCCAGCCGTCAGTCATATCGCCTGAAAAATTTCCATTTGCATTAAAATACAGTTTTGGTGCATAAAAATTTTTATATTTTTTTGCCTCAAGCGACGCAATTGTCTGATTAAGCTTAGCAATCTGAAAGAAATTCAAATCACTAAAAGAAAATTCATCCAGCGAAAGTCCAAAACAAAAAAACACACTGAAAAAAGATAAAAAAACAAGAAATAATTTTTTCATACAGCAAAATCCAATTTTTTCAAAAGAAAATACAATAATGTCTGATTCTCCAGAACAATCCGCGCATTCACCTCAAATCCGGGTTTTATCTGATAGCACAAACCTTTTTTGTCTTTCAATTCCATCGAATCGGCTGTAGCATAAACAGTGAAATAAAGAAATCCTGAATCAGAAATCTCTGAGTCCGGCTGAATCACATTCAATTCCCCATCAATTCCTTTGAACTCTGAATACGGAAAAGCCGGAAATCTTAACTTGACTTTTTGTCCTCTTTCCAATTTTCCCATACTCTCCGCTGGAACATGAAGTTCAATCCTGCAATTCTTATCCGCAGAAGGAACTATATTCAAAACCTGCTGGTCAGCAAAAAGATAATCTCCAACGTTAAGCGAAGATTTTTCCTGCACAAAACCGTCCACAGGAGAAACCAACACAAGATTCTTCAGAGCTTCTTTTACCTGCACAAGCTGTTTTTGCAATTCCTCTTGTTCAATTTTCAACGCATCAATTTCCTGTTTCACAGAACTATAAAAATCCGCACAAAACTGCTCGTATTCCATAACCGCAACAGAATGTTCATATCGCTTTTTTTCAATTTCACTGACAGTCGTCGAACTTTCAGGAAGTCCAATTTCTTCAGCGAGAAGTTCTTTAGTTCTATAAATTCTCGCATTCAAAAGTTTCTTTTCTGCAACAAAAGATTCAAACCTAGCTAAAACAGTAGAATTATCCGTTTCAATCTTTTCTGCATCATTTTCATAACCATCCAGAAGAATGCCCAATCCCTTCAATTTCCCAAAATTTTCTTTCAGTTGAAGTTCTGCCGATTTTTTCTGCGCCAAAAGACTATCATTCTTTATAGAAAGAAGTTTTTCTCCCGACTTTACAAAATCACCAGGTTTATAAAAAAGAAATTCAATTTCTCCAGAAGTAATATTGCTGACTGTAGAAATATTCATAACAGGCCTAACAATTCCATCTGCCTTTACCACATCATCAACTTTCCCAAAACAGACAAAAAATGCAATTCCAGCAATGATTCCACAAACAATCCATATAATAGAATGAAGATACCACGGCTCTTCTCTACAAAGAATCTGACTCATATCATCCAGCATATAATCAGGATAAACAACAAATCTTTTCATAAACTAAAAACCTCTGAACTAAATTCTATTTTGAGCTGTCCACATCTGATGATACTTGCCTTTCCGCGCAAGCAGTTCTTCATGATTTCCAGATTCAACTATCGAACCATTGTCAAAGACATAAATTTTTCCACAATTTTTTATTGTTGAAAGTCTATGCGCAACAATAATCATGGTGCAGTCAGCACAACATTTATCAATTGTTTCCATAATTCCTTGCTCTGAAATACTATCCAAACTAGCCGTTGCTTCATCCAAAATCATCAATTTCGGTTTTCTCAGCAAAACTCGGGCAAGCGCAATTCTCTGACGTTCTCCGCCAGACAACGAAGCTCCTCGTTCGCCAACTGTTGTTTTGTACCTGTAATCCAATTTTGAAATAAACTCGTGCGCCTGAGCTTCTTTTGCCGCCTGAACAATTTCCTGCATCGAATAACCGCCATTTCCCCATTGAATATTTTCCGCAACAGAACCACTGAACAACAAAGATTCCTGAGGCACATACCCAACACAATTCCTATAGGAAACAGTATCAACATCCGACAAATCAAAACCATCTACAGAAATATTTCCAGAATCAATCTGATAGAATTTCATAAGAAGTTTTGTCATTGTGGATTTTCCAGAGCCACTCGCGCCAACAAAAGCCACATGTTCACCAGCTTTTATATCCAGACTGACATCTTTCAACGCAGTTCCCCGAGTCCCGTACGAAAAAGAAATATTATCAACGCAAATATCACCTTTTATTGTGTCAACTTTTGTCAATTCAGTTTCTTCCTCGCTTTCTTCAGGCATATCAAGAACTTCGCTCAACCTGTCAGAAGAAATAACTGCCTGCTGAATGCTTTCCTGCAAAGTCAAAAGCCGAGCCAATGGACCAAGAAAATATCCAGACAAAGTTACAAACGATATAAGTTGCCCCAAAGACATCGAACCTTTAAAAATCAGAAGACTTCCAACCCAATAAATCGCCAGAGTACCAGCACTTGAAACAAGATTCTGAAGCGCATTCTCACAGTTCGCCATTGTTCCCAAAGAAATACTTTTCCTTACACAAGTTGAAAGTTTTTCCTCCAGTTTCCTTGAAGCTTCTTTTTCCGCCGCCAACGCCTTTATAGTTCCAATTCCATTAACGCTTTCAACAAGAACCGCCTGTTTTTCAGCCTCCAGAACAGACTGAAGTTTCAGCCTCTTTCTAAAAGGTTTCACAAAAAGCCAGACAATAACCGCAGAAATAACAACCGGAATCATTGAAACCCACAAAAGTTCAGCTCCGAACGCAAACAGGAAAATTCCGCCAAAAATCAACATACAAGAATCAATTACAACCGACAAAGTCATGCTTGAAATAGTCTGCCGCACTGTAACTGTATCTCCGATTCTTGAAATAATTTCCCCGGTTTTTCGGCTCGTAAAGAAATTCATAGGAAGATTCATGATATGGCTGAAATAATCATTCACAAGCACTAAATCAATCTTGTTGCTAAGAAAATTCATCAGCTGATTTCTTGAAAATTCCGTAAGAACCTGAAATAAAATCACAAAAAGATACGCAAACGAACATAACGCAAGAGTATTTTTCAAACCAGAATACAGAACATCATCTATCAAAAATCTAAAATAAAACGCAGAAGCCGCACCAAGAATACTTAAAAGCAAACCAGCAACAAAACATTCTATAATACTTTTTTTATGAGGCTTAAGAAGATATGCAAATCTTGCCAATAAACCTTTAGTTTCCTTGGTGCGTTGAAATTTCTGTTCAGGCTCAACAATAAAATAAACGCCACTCCATTTCTCGCAGAACGAAATCCAATCAACGCAGTTTATTCCTTCATCAGGATCCGCCACAATGACTTTATTCCCTTTTCTGCCATAGACAACCACATAATGATCAATAACGTCTTTCTTCACATGACATATAACTGGAAACGGAGCATTATCTAATTTTTTGTCATTGCTAATAATCCCACGGCAAGACATCCCCAGCGCAGAAGCACCTTTCACAAGACCAAATCCACTTGTACCAAAACAATCTGTTCCTGAAAAATACCGGATTCTGCTTATCGAAATCCTTTTTCCGTAATATTTTGCAATGCTCGCAAGACAAGCCGCTCCACAATCAGTTTCATCATGCTGTTTAACCAGAACATACTTTTTCATAAATCAAAACCTAAAACTTAAAACCATGAGTAGGAGCAAACGGTAAAGCACAAACAAAACCGGCCGGGTTCCTAGCAGAAAGCTTTCCATAATCAGGACGAGTTGTCGCTGAACCGCCACTACTTGAAGAACTGTAGCTATTGCGATTTGAACAAGAACCGCTAGAAGCACTGTAACTCCCGCTATGATAATTACGTCCAGAATAGCCAAAAGAACTAGAAGAACTGGAACCTCCACCTGAACATCCACTGTAGCCTCTGCCCGAGCCTCCTCCGCTAGAACCGCCATAGCCACCGTTGATCTTTAAAAGATCGTTTTTTGTCAGCACATTGTACTGCTTAAGCAATGATTTCATTCAAAACCTCCTTACTGTCAGAATGATTTCTATAAACAACTGAATCAAATGAAACAGTTTGTTTTAACCTTTCAACTCCTGAACCAGAATTTGTCCTGCAAATCCAGCCAGACTGATTTATTTTTGTCCAATCATCTTCGCTTTCCATTTGAAAAGTCTGCCATTCCCGCGGCTTCCCAGTCTTATACAGAATCTGCACAGACTCATTCGCAACGCGCTCTAATTCCATCAAAAAACTACAAGGATTCAAGACAGATTCCCATGCGCCACAAACAATCACCGAATCAAAATCATTGTCCGCAAACGGAAGACATTCCGGGCGCACAACAACTCCATCTTCAGATTCTTCCAGCACCGGAACAAATTTAAAATTATCAGGAAAAAAATCCTCATCCGGCACAAAATTTCCTGTAAGCACAAGAGTTTTTCTTTGGCGCGCAAAATCCGAGAGTGAATCATAAATGCAAGTAAACGCAACCCGCTCCTCTTCCGCAGCGTATATTTTTTCCACATCATTTGATTTTTTGTACGCAGAAATAATTTTCCGCTGATTTTTTTCATAAGCAATATTTACAAAAGGAATCCTTCCCTGCGCAATAAACCTGTAAAAATAAAGATGAGATTTTACACAGCGTTTCCAAGTCCAATTTTTTGCAGTCCGAACAGCATTTTCACGCAACAAATTCAACTTAGGCAAATCCAGAATCGCATTTCGGAGCGCCGAAACCATTTCATAGGCATTTCCAGACAAACCAATGCAGTTACGGCCAGGCTCTGCATATTCATCCATTCCAAGTCCTGTTGTAACAAGCAAAAGCGCGCCAGAAGCCATTGCCTCCAGCCCAGTAAGTCCAAAAGGCTCATAATGGCTAGGCATAACAACAATATCCGCATTCGCATACGCTTCAAAAAGTTCATCACCTTCAAGAAATTCAGGCTTATTGAACAAAGAAAGATCCATTCCAACATCAATCTGACCGCGACCATAAAGGCAATATTCCACAGAATTCCGTCTTTTGAATTGAGGTCCAAGCTGGTTCACCGCATAAATAAAATCATTCACACCTTTCTGGACATTTTCAAACCGCCCAAAATAACACACACGGATTTTTCCATCTTTTCGAAAATTTCTATGGAATTTTTCAGTCCTAAGTCCAAGAGGAAGCACAACCGCCGATTTTAAATTTCCAGCATGTTTTTCAACGCATTTCGCAGAAAATTCTGAATAAGACGCAACAACCGCACTATTTTCGATTGCACAGCGCTCAACTTTTACTTCCTGAAAATACAAATCATCAAGATAACTGGAAGCAATCAAATCCGTAAAAATCAAATGAGATGAATAAAAGACATTTTTTTCAAACCTGAATGGCATATAAGTCTGACGGTCATTGCAGTGAATTACATCAGGTTTAAAAGATTGCATTAACGGTTCAAGCTGTTTCCGCAAACTTGCCGCAGATTCCAGAATTCTAGCTTCAGGCGTGAATGCATCAAAAATTTGCTCAGGCGCAAAAACATAATCAACAGTTTCATCAGGAAGTGGAATTCTTCCATCAGAAAGATGAAAATAAACGCATTTTACATCACAATATTTTCTTAGCTCCCGGACATATTCCCGGGTAAAAGTTCCAAGCCCGCCAAAAAGATAACCCGGATGCTCGGAAGTTACAAATAGGACTCTCATTTTTTAACCTCTGCATATTTAACGCAAATAAAAGTTAAAAAATGAAATGAATCACAAAAAAAATTGAAAAATTTTATTATTTTTTTAAAGAAATTGAATGAGCTTTCAGTCAAAAGGCAAGATTTTGCTATGGTGAAGTGTTTTTTAGGAAGAATTATCTGCGCTTTTCTTTCAGAAAATGCTCGATAATTCTTTTATGCCATTCGGCAAAAGCCACTTCAAGGACGCCAAACTTGCCTTTTTCCTTCCGCTCATTCAATTTCTTTTAAACAAAATCATCTTACATGCTCATTCCGATTGAAATTACAAATTTAAAGAAATTCTGGTTCACGTTGTATGAAAATCCCATGTTCATCGCTGGAAAAGCAATTTGTTTCATGTAAAGTTTTAAGCCTGCCCCTGGTCCGTGGCAATAGACAAAATCTCCGGAAAAATCTTCGGCAAATGCACATTCGTATGTTTCATAAAGAGTTACGGTTGCAATTTTGTGGCGGAACAAAGCCTCTTCCATAGAAAACATTGTTCCAAAAATCCGTTCAGTCTTAAAATTTGAATTCATAATTGAGCAGCCAACATTTCCTCTGTCAGACTGAAGCATAACGTTTTTTCCAGTCTCAATTGTTCCTGCGGCATTAAAAATCATCCTGTTTCGTTTTGCGATTGGAATCTGATAATTCGCCTTAAAAGAAATTCCTTGAATAATTTTCCATTCAGTTGAATAACCTGCAGAATATCCAACCGAAGCGCCGTTTCCAATAAGATACCAGCCATTCCAGTTAACATTTTGAAAATTCAACGAGCTAGAAACAGTCCACTGATGATAATCATCCATTTCGTCTTTGTAAAAATGACCGTAAAAATATTCAGTTCCGACTTCAAGTGAAAAATATTTGTTCAACTTTTCAGTAAAATTAAGCCGCTCACGAAAATTTATCGAGTCAAATTTAAAGAGCGTATTGTCATCAAAATCAGTAATTTCATTTTCTTTGTGCGAAAAATTTGTGAAAGTTCCAAATCCCGGATGTTTTATGTCTCCCGCCGGCTTTGAAAACATAAGAAGCCCCATCTGCATATTCTTTGAAAAAACGCCACCGGTGATAAGATTATTTTTTCGGCCGAAAGCATTCATATTCATCAGCATAAAGCCGCCCATAAAACCATCACTTGAATAAGAAGCGAACGGCAATGGCAAAAAAGTTATTTTCTCCTTTAAATTGACGTTTAAAGTCACACCAGGATTTTCATTTTGTTCTGCCACCGGAAAATTTTCATCATTTTCAAAATCCATGCTGATTTCAGAAAAAAGTCCTTCCGCCTGCAAAATTGTTTCAATTTCATTAAAATTAACTTCACCGCTATCTTTGCCAATAAAATCCTTTAAAAGATTCTGCATATACGATTCTTTTGTTTTTTTCAATCCATTGAATTTAATAGAAGAAACCGGCTCTGAAAACAAAAATATTTCAGACAAAAAAAATGAACCTAAAAAAAACAACAAAAACTTTTTCATAAATTCATTATACATTTTTTTTATTCATTGTACATTTTTTTGTTTAACTATATTATTCAGTATGAATTTTGAGTTTTAGCAAATTCTGAAAATTTCTTCACGCTTTCGCTTAATAAAACTTGAATTTCATAATAATGGGCAGTCTATGAAATCAGAAATTCAAATCACAAACGGGTCGCTTTTAAAAAATATTTTTCTTTTCAGCATTCCGCTGGTTTTCACGAACCTTCTGCAGATTCTTTTCAATATGGCGGATTCCTCTGTTGTAGGACGATTCGCAGGTGCTTTGGCGCTCGGTGCGGTTGGTTCAGATGGGCAACTTTGTTTTCTTTGCTCTGGACTTCTGATTGGAATTGGCGGCGGTGTAAACGTTCTTGTAGCTTTTTACATTGGGCAAAACAACAAAAAAGAACTGAATGACATGGTTCACACGGCAGCAATTTTTTGCCTTATCTCTGGTTTTACGATAATGATTATAGGCTGGATTTCCGCTCCACTGGTTTTAAAAATAATGAAGACAAGACCAGAACTTTTAAAAGATGCCCTTCTTTACTTTAGAATTTATCTTATTTCAATGCCGGCAATGGCTTTATATAATTTCGGAAATGCGGTTTTAAGCGCGCATGGAAACACAAAACTTCCGCTGATTTTTTTGGCGCTCGCTGGAATCGCAAACGTTTTTCTGGATCTGCTTTTAGTCATCGTCTTTAAGATGAGCGTTGCCGGAGTTGCAATTGCCACAGTTGTAGCACAATATATTTCGTGTATTCTTACAGTCAAGGCAACTTTTAAAAATACAGGAAATGTTCAGTTTAACAGGAAAGTTCTGAAACTCAATATCCACAAGACAATGCAGCTTGTAAAAATTGGAATTCCAGCCGGGCTCCAGAATGTTGTCTTTGCAGTTGCAAATCTTTTTATTCAGGCTGGCGTAAATTCTTTTGATGCGCTGATGGTTGCCGGAAACGCAGCCACTATGAACGGCGATAATCTTGTCTACAATATTATGGCGGCTTTTTATACGGCTGGAGCGACCTTTATAGGACAAAACTACGGAGCGCGCAACAAGACAAGAATCTTAAAATCATATTTTATAAGTACCGGTTACGCCGCCATTTTAGGAATTATTCTAGGAATTGTGCTTTACGTTTTTGGACCGCAATTTTTGGGACTTTTTACAACAGACACAACAGTTGTTGACTATGCAATGCAAAAATTCCGAATAATGACATTCAGTTTTGGAATTTCAGCATTCATGGATGGAACAATCGCCGCAAACCGCGGATTAGGAAAGACATTCATTCCTTCAATTTTTGTGTTCATTGGTTCGTGCTTTTTCCGTGTTATTTGGATTTACACAATATTTGCACATTACCGCACAATTGAAAGCCTATTCCTTTTGTATCCGGTAAGCTGGTTTTTAACCGCAATTTTTGAAATAATTTATTTTGCAATAACATACAGAAAAGAAACAAAAAATTTGTAAAATTTCAAATTACTGTGCTATCATAAACAAAGAGGTTTCTATGAGAGATATTGTTTACATGAGCAACGATGAAGTTGTAAGGGCACTGCAAGAAATAAAAACTTACACAAACAGGAATTCAATAGAAGCAATTGACTACGCTATTGAAATTTTTCAGAGATTCGAGGAAGCGGGAATCAAAGTTCCAATGGAAGTTGATTTCAAAAAACTAGCTTCAGCATTGGAGAGAAAATAATGGTCGGCACATTCTGGTCTTTACTGCCTGCAATTATTGCTATTGCATTGGCTTTAATAACAAAAGAAGTTTATTCTTCACTTTTTATCGGTATTGTAATTGGTGGAATTTTCTACGCAATAGATGCGGCATCTGGATTTTCCGGATTTTTAACCCATGTTTTTAATGACGGATTAATTTCTTCCACATCGGACTCATACAACGTAGGAATTCTGGTGTTCCTTGTAATTCTAGGCGTAATGGTTGCAATGATGAACAAGGCGGGCGGTTCAAACGCTTTTGGTGAATGGGCAAAAAAACACATAAAGACAAAAGTCGGCGCGCAGCTGGCAACAATCTGTCTAGGAATTTTGATTTTTATTGATGACTATTTCAACTGCCTTACAGTTGGCTCAGTAATGCGGCCAATAACTGACCGGCACAATGTTTCCCGTGAAAAACTGGCTTATCTTATAGATGCAACAGCGGCTCCAGTCTGCATTATCGCTCCAATTTCGTCGTGGGCGGCAGCTGTCTCAGGATTTGTAACAGAAGGTGAAAACGGACTTGCCCTATTCATAAAAGCGATTCCTTTTAATTTTTACGCGCTTTTTACTATTGTCATAATGTTTGCAATGGTTTTAATGAAAATTGAATACGGTCCAATGGCAAAATACGAAAAAGCATTTCAAATATTGGATTCAAATTCAAGCGATGATGAAAATAAAATCATAGGAAATGGTACAGTTCTTGATTTAATCATCCCGATTGCAGTGCTGATTGTTTCATGCACAATAGGAATGATTTATTCCGGTGGATTCTTCACAAAATTTGTTGAATCAGACGGTCAGATGGTTGCAAATGAAACATATCTTAACTTTATTGAATCTTTTGCTAATTCTGACGCTTCAGTAGGTCTTGTTTTAGGTTCATTCGCCGCATTGATTCTTACAGTAATTCTTTACACAGTAAGAAAAACTCTTAAATTCACCGACTGCATGAGCTGTATTCCAGACGGATTTAAGGCTATGGTTCCTGCAATCCTGATTCTTTGCCTTGCCTGGACATTAAAATCCATGACAGATTCTCTTGGCGCAAAAGATTTTGTTGCAAGCGTTGTAAGCGGAAGCGCATCATCATTAATGAACTTTTTACCTGCAATAATTTTTGTAATCGCTTCATTCCTTGCATTTGCGACAGGAACTTCATGGGGAACATTCGGTATTTTAATTCCAATCTGCATCGCTGTATTCCCTGAAGCATCAAATCCGTTAAGAATCATCTCAATTTCTGCATGTATGGCAGGAGCTGTATGCGGTGACCATATTTCTCCAATTTCAGACACAACAATCATGGCAAGCGCAGGAGCGCAGTGCAACCACGTAAAACATGTTTCTTCTCAGCTTCCGTATGCACTTTCATGTGCAGGAATATCATTTATAACATATATTTTTGCAGGATTTGTAAAAAATGCACCGTTGTCATTTGTATTCGGTCTTGTTTTAACAATCGGATTCTTGCTTGTTGTAAAAAAATTACAAAAAACTTTGCCACAAAAATAAAAAAAAGCCGGCAATATTGTTGCCGGCAGTTCTACAAAAGAAAACACAACGTAACTTCTGTCACTTTGTGTTTTCTTTTTATAAATTATTTATTCAAATATTCAACAACAAGTTCGCCCATTTTCTTTGTGCCAACAAGTTTTCCAGCAGCTTTTACTTCTGCAATATGAGAACCAGCAATGTCGCCTGTTCGCCAGCCATCATCAAGAACAGCATTTACCGCATTTTCAATAGCCTTAGCTTCTTTTTCAAGTTTAAAACTGTAGCGCAAAAGCATTGCAGCTGAAAGAATTGTTGCCAACGGATTAGCCAAATCTTTTCCTGCAATATCAGGAGCAGAACCGTGAATTGGCTCATACAATCCAGGACCAGTTCCATCACCCAAAGAAGCAGAAGCCAACATTCCGATTGAACCTGTAATCTGGCTAGCTTCATCAGACATAATATCGCCGAACATATTGCTTGTTGCAATTACATCAAACTGTTTTGGATTTCTTACAAGCTGCATAGAAGCGTTATCGATATACAAATATGAAAGTTCAACTTCCGGATAATCTTTTTTAACATCTTCTGTAACGCGGCGCCACAACTGTGAAGAATTCAAGATATTTGCCTTGTCAACAACACAAAGCTTCTTGCGGCGGCTCATAGCGTATTCAAATCCCATGCGGACAATGCGTTCAATTTCCGGGCGAGTATATTTTTCTGTATCCCAGGCAGTATTTCCATCTTCAGAAGTTCCGCGTTCTCCAAAATAAATACCACCAGTCAATTCTCGAACGATAAGAATATCAAGACCGTCGCCAACAATCTCATCCTTTAAAGGACAAGCGTCTTTAAGCTGCTTCCACATTACAGCTGGACGAAGATTTGCAAAAACCTTCATTCCGCCACGAAGACCAAGCAAAGCTTTTTCCGGACGGATTTCAGAAGGCAGATTATCCCATTTAGGACCGCCAACCGCACCAAGCAAAGCTGCATCAGACTTTAAACAAATATCAAGCTGATCCTGTGGAAGCGGTTTTCCAAATTTATCAATTGCGCAACCACCAGCCAAAACATTTGTGTAATTCCACTTGTGGCCGTATTTTTTTGCAACAGCATCAAGCACATTTACAGCTTCAGCCACAACATCAGGACCAATTCCATCACCAGGAATCAAAGCAATAGTCTTTTCCATTTATGAACCTCTAAAAATTATTTTCCAAACACATTTATATTAATGAATTGAAGTATGATTTTCAATTAAATCAGTAACTCAGAAAAATTCTAACGCCCCAAATGTTTCTCAATATCATTTATAAGTTTGTATTCAAATGAATCGCAGAGCGCAAGCCAGCTGGCTTCCATCACGTCGCAACTTACACCGACTGTTGTCCATGTATTTTTTCCATCACTTGATTCAATCAAAACACGAACTTTTGATGCTGTAGCACTTTTTCCATCCAGAACGCGAACTTTATAATCAGTAAGACGAATCTGGTTTACCGCAGGATAGAACCGACTCAACGCTTTTCGCAAGGCAATATCCAGTGCATTTACAGGACCATCGCCTTCTCCCGCTGTAACTTCAATCTGTCCTTCAACTTCAACTTTAATCTGAGCGCAAGCGCAAACACCTTCTTCCGGACGAGGATTTACGCCGTTTGTCTGGTAATAATGAAGCGTAAAAAACGGCTTGTAGCGGCCAATAACTTTTCTGGCAAGAAGCTCAAATGAACCATCAGCGCCCTCAAACTGGTATCCTTCAAATTCAAGTTCCTTCATTTTTGCAACAAGTTCAGCAACCTGCGGTGAAGATTTTGTGATTGTAGGATCGATTTTTTGGATTTTTTCAATGATTGTTGAACGGCCTGCAACCTCGCTCATCAAGAAAACGCGCTCGTTTCCAACAGATTCTGGAGAAATATGCTCGTATGCCTCAGGATTTTTCAGAACTGCGTCAATGTGCATTCCCGCTTTATGGCTAAATGCCGCGCCACCAACAAAAGGAAGCTGAGGATTCAGCGCAATATTTGTAATTTCAGCAACACGTTTTGCAATTGAAGTAAGATTCTTCATTTTTTCATCTTCAATGCACTTATAGCCTAGTTTTAACTGTAAATCTGGAATAATACAGCTAAGATTTGCGTTACCAGTGCGCTCTCCAAATCCAAGGAAAGTTCCCTGAACATGACGCGCGCCTGATTCCACCGCAATCAAACTGTTTGCAACCGCAAGTCCACAGTCATTGTGCGTATGAATCCCGATTACTGCACGATTTCCAATTCTTTCAACAGCGGCTTTTACGGCTTTTTCACAGTCTTTTAACATGCAGCCGCCCTTAGTTTCACATAAGGCCAAAGTTTCTGCACCGCCTTCAACAGCAGCTTCCAGAGATTTCAACGCATATTCCGGATCATCCTGAAAACCTGTAAAAAAATGTTCCGCATCATAAACAACGTGCTTTCCTTGTTCCTTTAAAAAAGCGCAAGTGTCGCGAATCATTGCAAGATTTTCTTCAAGCGTAGTTTTTATAATATCCGTAACCTGAAAAGTCCAGCTTTTTCCAAAAATCACAACCCATTCAGTTCCAGCCGCAAGCAAACTTTGAAGATTAACATCTTCCGCACATTTTATATCTTTTCGACGCGTTGAACCAAATGCGGCCAGTTTTGAAGTTTTAAGCTGAATTTTCTTCATTTCCTGGAAGAATTCCATATCTTTTGGATTTGAACCAGGATTTCCAGCTTCAATCAAGGCAATCCCAAGCTCATCCAAAGCCTGACAAATGTGAATTTTATCCTGAACCGAAAAACTAATGCCTTCACCTTGAGCTCCATCACGCAAAGTGCTGTCCAGAATTTCAACTTTCATATCTGCCATAAAAAGACTCCTTAGAAAAGATTTACCACAAAATTATTATTTATTATATTGAAAACGCAAAAACAATGCTATAATAAACGAAAGGACATAAAAATGATTATTGATTCGCACGTTCATTTTGGCAACAGCCTTGGTTTTTCTATGCCTCAGAAAGATGTTCTTACCGCAATGGAAAAATACAACATCAGCAAGGCAATCGTTTCAAATGTTTCTGCCGTTGAAGTTGACACAGAGCACAAAATTCTGCCAGAAAAAGAGCAAATTCCAATGCTTGAGGCTGCAAAAGATACAATTGATTTTGCAAAAGCAAATCCAGAAACAATATTTGCGGCAATTTGGGTAAAACCGCGCCTTGAACAGCCTTCCGCAGAACTTGAATACCTTTTGAAAATCCATCCGCAGTTTGTGAAAGCCATAAAAATTCATCCTTTTTATTCAGCATTACCTTTTGATAGTCCAAAGGTCGAACCTTATATTGAACTGGCGGAACTTCTGGAGCTTCCGGTAATTGTCCATACCGCAAATGATGGATTTTCTGAATGTAAAAAAGTCTACAACATGGCAAAAAAATATCCGTACACAAAATTTGTAATGGCGCATCTTGAACTTGGAACAAACAATGATGAGGCAATTGACTTATGCACAAAACTCCCGAATCTTTACGGCGACACAGCCTGGGTTCCATTTGAAAAAGCAATAAAATTTGTAAAAAGAGCCGGAAGCGAAAAACTTATGTTCGGTTCAGATATGCCAATTGACGGTATTGATACTTACTCAAAAAATAAATCTGGACAACGCTCAATGTATCAGGATTATTTCCATGAGCTTTCAAAAAGAATTCCAGCTTCCTCTTTTGAGAATATAATGTGGAAAAACGCAGAAAATTTCTACAAACTTTAATTTTCCGCGGCATAAAAACTGAAAAAATTATTTTTTCCAGCCGTCGTATTTATCACATTCAAGAATTTTTTGCGCATTTTTAACTCTTTCCTCTGAAGGACTTTGAGTATCTTTTAAAACGTAATCAATTCCCAAATCTTTATATTTTATTGCGCCCAGACCATGATAAGGCAAAATTTCCACACGCTGAACATTATGCAAAGTGCGTATAAAATCACGGGTTTCTGTTAAATATTCATCGTTGTCTGTAATTCCAGGCGTCAAAACATGACGAATCCAAATCGGCTTTTTAATTTCATCAAGATAATAGAACATATCTTTTATGTTTTTGCCAGTATGACCTGTAAGTTTCACGTGCTCATCTTCGTTTATATGCTTTATATCCATCAAAAGAAGGTCTGTAACATCCATCAACTTCTTGAAAGTTTCAAACCACTTACCTTCACGCGTAAACGGCGCACCAGAAGTATCAATGCAAGTATTAACATTTTTTTCTTTTGCAAGAGTAAAAAGTTCAAGCAAAAAATCGATTTGGGCAAGAGGCTCCCCGCCGCTCACAGTTATTCCGCCTTTTTTGCCCCAATACGCACGGCACGAAAGGGCTTCTTTCAGCAAATCCTCTGCCGACCATAAAGTTCCACCTTTTTTCATATCCCAGGTATCAGGATTATGGCAGAATTTACAACGCATAGGACATCCGCTGAAAAATATAATAAACCTTGAGCCAGGACCGTCCGCACAACCAAAACTTTCCAACTGATGAACATAACCTTGCATAAAAACTCCAAAAAATTTCAATAAGACAATATGATGATACTAAAAAATACAAACAAAAAAAGCAGAATTCAACAAAATTATTTTATCAAAATCCAAGAATCTGTTTTTTAAGCAAATCAAATTCCTGCTGAGTGATTGCGCCCATATCCAAAAGTTTCTTATATTTTAGGATTTTATCAGCGGCATCCTCAACAGAACCGGCCGAGACAGAATCGACTTCCGCTTTTTGCTCAGATTTTTCCTCAATTCCATTTATATAAAGATACAAATCATTTTTTTCAAGCGAAGTTTCAAAGCCAGTAACAGCCCCTTCCGAAAAACGAAAAGTAAAATCAGAGAATAAATCCATCCTTCCGCTAAAATTCGTGTGCAAGCGTTCAGTTTTTCCAACATCTATCTTTTGATTTCCAAGAAATTCCTCTTTTCCGCTGCGCTTTCGGATTCCTTTTACACTGACAGTCAATGTTCTATCGGTTTTATTAGAAATTTTTATATTATCTTCAAAATCACCTTTTTCCCGGATTACATAAACGCTTCCATCATTTAAAATCTGTCCTGATTCCGCGCACAAAAATCCGCAAACCATAAGAAAAGTTACAAAAAATACATTTTTTCTCATCTTTTTTAAATCTCCACATCAAAAAACTAGAAGAAAAGGGTTACACCAACTTTTGGAACAACGCCAATTCCGCCCATGCAAGAAAATCCATAGCCATGATCGTCCGAAGATGTATCAGCATAAAGCGTTCCAACTGCCGGGAGATTCGTGAACAAATCCACTCCAGCATTTATTCCGACATTGTCACTAAAGCGATAAATTGCAACTACATCTGCACCAAGTTTTATATTGAACAAAGAAAATTTATAATCAACAGAAGATTCGTTCAACTTTAGACTTCTAAAACCAAATCCAAAGAAACCATGAAAACCAAGAAGAAAATTATTTGTGTTTACCGGAAGTCCGCCCCATCCAAGTTTTATGCCAAGATCAAGTCCTGTAAGATCATCAAAACCATCAAGTTTTGTGGAAGTATAACCGACATTCGCGCCAAAAATAAAGGAAAAACCGCTCTCATTTATTGTCATCATAGAATAATCAAAATCAAAAGATGTCGATTTTTCATTCAAATCCTTAGGGAAATCATCGCTGCTGAAATCCAGTTCCCTAGTATCAACCGGAATACTGAAATCAAGATTCTGAGCCGTTTCTTTTGCAAATGCCCCCACCGAGAAAAACATTGCAATACAAGCCAATATTAAAAACTTTCTCATAGAAAAACTCCTTTCGATATAAAATCGTTTTTTATAATTATACACAAAAAAAAGAATAATACAATTTAAAAACAGAACGCCCCCTGCACAAAACAAGGGGCGCCTGAACTTTTATAAAAAGATTAAAAAGTCTTCAACCTAAAATTAAAGGCTAGCGTGGCAAGTACGAGCAATAACATCGTCCTGCTGTTCCTTTGTAAGGTTGATAAAGCGTACAGCATAACCAGAAACACGAACTGTAAAGTTAGCATATTCAGGTTTTTCTGGATGAGCCTGACAATCCTTCAATTTTTCAACGCCAAATACATTTACGTTCAAGTGGTGAGCTCCTGCATGACCAGATTCCGGACCAACATCAAAGTATCCGTCAAGAACGTTTACAAGGTTTTCAATTCTTTCATCCTCGTTGTGACCAAGTGCGCTTGGGTTGATTGTCTGTGTATTAGAAATACCGTCCAAAGCGTATTCATAAGGAAGCTTAGCAACAGAGTTCAAAGACTTGATAAGACCTTTTGTTTCTGCACCGTAAGATGGGTTAGCACCTGGTGAGAATGGAGCTCCAGCCGGGCGTCCGTTAGGAAGAGCACCTGTAGCCTTTCCGTATACAACGTTTGAAGTAATTGTAAGGATAGAAGTTGTAGGTTCAGCATTGCGGTATGTTGGATGCTTTTTAATCATAGCCATAAATGACTTCAAAAGATCTACTGCAATGTCATCTGCGCGGTCATCATCCTGACCATAGCGTGGGAAGTCTCCTTCAACTGTAAAGTCTTTTACCAAAGTTACAGTTTTGATTACATTTCCAGCCTTGTCTTTTACGTCAACCTTCTCGCGGTTTACATGAACTTTTGCATATTTCATTGCAGAAAGTGAATCTACAACATGAGAGAATCCAGCAATACCAGTTGCGAAAGTTCTCTTGATGTCTGTATCTTCAAGGGCAAGCTCTTCTGCTTCGTAGTAATATTTATCGTGCATATAGTGAATTGCATTCAAAACATTTACGTAAACATCTGCAAGCCATTCAAGCATCGCCTTGTATTTGCGAAGAACTTCATCATAGTTAGAAGCATCGATTACATCAGCTGTGATTGGAGCATATTCCGGACCAACCTGCATTCCCTTCTTCAAGCCTTCATCAATACCACCGTTGAATGCGTAAAGCAAAGCTTTTGCAAGGTTAGCGCGTGCACCAAAGAACTGCATTTCCTTACCAGTCTGAGTTGCAGAAACACAACAGCAGATTGAATAGTCATCGCCCCAAACCGGACGCATAACATCATCATTTTCATACTGGATAGAAGATGTATCAATAGAAATCTTTGCAGCATATTTGCGGAAGTTTTCAGGAAGTCTCTTTGAGTACAAAACAGTCATGTTTGGCTCTGGAGAAGGTCCCATATTTTCCAATGTATGAAGGAAGCGGAAATCGTTCTTTGTAACCATTGAACGTCCATCCTGGCCAAGTCCACCAACTTCAAGTGTAGCCCAGATTGGATCGCCAGAGAAAAGCTGGTTGTATGATTCGATACGTGCGAAACGAACCATGCGGAACTTCATAACCATGTGGTCAACAAGTTCCTGTGCCTGCTCTTCTGTAAGAGTTCCGTTCTTAATATCACGTTCAATATAAATGTCAAGGAATGTAGAAACACGACCTACAGACATAGCTGCACCGTTCTGTGTTTTTACTGCTCCAAGATAACCAAAATAAAGCCACTGGAATGCTTCTTTAGCTGTCTTTGCAGGTTTAGAAATATCGAAACCATAGCTTGCAGCCATTTCTTTCAAGCCTTTCAAAGCTTTAATCTGATCAGAAACTTCCTCGCGGAGACGAACAACTTCTTCTGTCATTGTTCCGTCACCGATATTTGCAAAGTCGTTCTGTTTTTCCTGGATAAGATAGTCAATACCATAAAGAGCTACACGGCGGTAATCACCAACGATACGGCCACGGCCATAAGTATCAGGCAAACCAGTCAAGATATGTGCAGAACGAACTGCTCTGTGCTCTGGTGTGTAAACATCAAATACACCCTGATTGTGAGTTTTATGATATTCAGTAAAAATCTTGTGAAGTTCTGGATTTACTTTGTATCCATACATTTCGCAAGACTGTTCAGCCATTTTAATTCCACCATAAGGCATGAAAGCTCTTTTCAAAGGTTTGTCAGTCTGAAGACCTACAACCTGTTCAAGTTCTTTTCCTTCAGGGCAGATATATCCAGGTTTATGTGATGTAAGACCTGTAACAATGTCAGTATCCATATCAAGAACACCAGTTCTTTCTTTTCCATCCAAACCGATAGACTTTTTGTTGTGTTCTTCTTTCTGAAGTCTCTGAAGCTCATCAAACAATTTTTTTGTTGCTGATGTAGGACCTGCAAGAAATTTGTTGTCTCCATCATAAGGTGTGTAGTTGTTCTGAATGAAGTCACGAACGTTTACTTCTTCTTTCCACAAACGACCTGCAAAACCATTCCATTCTTCTTTCTGGATCATATCTTTTATACCTCTCAAAAAAATGATTAGTTTACTTTTTAGAAGCGGCAAAACATTTTACGTCTTAAACCGTCCTTTTTAAATAATAATATAAAGAACACCAAAACTCAATTAAAATTCCATTCAAAAAACCATATTTAGTGTACTTTGCTAAAAAAAACATAAAAAAAACACTATGAAATTTTCAAGTTTTTTTGGTTTTAAATATTTATCCATTTTTGTTTATATTTATGCACTTTTTTTGCGTAAATATACAAAAACATTTCATTTTAAGCAGACTTATCTGCTTTCATCCATTGGAATACTGCGGATTTTTTTTACATAGATCCTGCGCATAAAAAACAGCGACATTCCAACGGACATAAATTCAGCAATTATAAAGCACCACCAGACATTATCTACATTTCCTGTCTTGGAAAGAAAATATGCCGCCGGAAGAAAAACAACAATCTGCCGGCTGAATGAAACAATCATGCTGTAAACCGCATTTCCAAACGCCTGAAAAACAGAGGAAAGCGTAATCGCTACCGCCGCCCCGAAAAAACTCGGAGCAATCAGACGCAATGCCACAATTCCCATTCGTTTCATCTCTGGAGTCGCGCTGAACATTGCAAAAAGATAGCCAGGAATTGTCTCAAAAAGAATAACGCCAACCGTCATAATGCACATTGCCAAAAGCAAGGCTCCACGGATCGCATTTGTGATTCTCCTGTGATGCTGCGCGCCAAAATTGTACGCAATAATAGGAATAATTCCATTGCAAAGTCCAAAAACCGGCATAAAGATAAAGCTGTTCAACTTAAAATAAACACCATAGACTGCAATCGCTGTATCACCGCCGTTTAGAGTTCCGCCAAGAATTATGTTCATAAAATAAGTGATTACAGAAGTAATCGACGTCATCAATATTGAAGGAACTGCAACTTTATAAATCTGCGCGACAATCCGGCCTTCAAGAAGCATATTCTTAAATTTAAGCTGAATGTCAGGATTCTTCTTTATATTCAATGCAACAGAAACACATCCACCGATAATCTGACCAAGAACAGTTGCAAATGCTGCACCTTTTATTCCCATTGCCGGAAATGGTCCAAGTCCAAAAATGAACAGAGGATCAAAAACGCAGTTAAAAACCGCACCGACAATCTGAGAAATCATAGAAAGAAAAGTTCTTCCTGTTGCCTGCAAAAGTCTGTCAAACATTGTACCAACAATCGGTCCAAGCCCAAGAATAAGAATTATGTCAAGATATTCTTTTCCATATTCAATAATAGTCTGGTTTGAAGTCTGAGACCGAAGATAAGGACCTGTAACAAGAGTTCCAACCACCGCAAAAACAATCCATGTTATAACAGAAAGAATAATTCCGTTCATTGCGGCCTTATCAACATCTTCCTGATTTTTTTGACCAAGCCTTAAAGAAAGCAAAGCGTTTACGCCAACTGCTGTTCCAACGCCAAATGCAATCATAAGATTCTGAATCGGGAATGCCAGGGAAACCGCGGTAAGAGCCTCCTCTCCTATCATTCCGACAAAAATTGAGTCAACAATATTGTACAAAGCCATAATGAACATTGAGAACATTATTGGCAATGACATATTTAAAATAAGTTTCATGATGGGCATTGAGCCCATCTTGTTTTCTGTAGACATAAATTATCCTGTGAAAAAATTAGTCAAGCAATGCGTCAAGCTCTGCGGTAATCTTGGCTTTATCCATTTTTTGACCGATTATGCACAACTTTATCATGCGGTCGCCGACTTTTTCATCCCATTCCTCGCGCATCTTTGGTTCCTGGGCAAGAACTTCTTCCTGTTCTGCTTTTGGAGCTGCCGCAAGCCAAGTTCCTGAAGCCCCGGCAGAAATCTGTCTTCCTGAAGTTTCAAAAACATAAGCCATATTCTGCTCATCGCTGAACCAAACAACGCCTTTTGAGCGGATAATATTTCTTGGCCATCTGCCAGCATATTCTTCCAGCTTATCACGGTTGAACGGACGTCTTCTGTAGTATACAAAATTTCCAATTCCGTATTCATCTTCATCGCTTCCAGAATCGCCTTCGTGCTTGTGCTCATGGTGATGATGCTCATGTCCTTCTTCATGCTCATGATGTCCGTGCTCGTGCTCATGTTCATCGTGGTCATCATCATCTTCTTCCGCAGATTCAAGATGCTGAACCCACGCTGCGCTTTCAAAAACCGCATCAAAATCAAATCGTTCTGTAGCAAGAATGTCTTCAACCTCAACATTTCCGCGCTCAGCCTCAATCACCTTCACATGTGGCTGCAGCGCTTTTACTACTGCGTGAACTTTCTTCATTTCTTCTGGAGTAACCAAATCTTTTTTGTTTATAATCAAAGTTGAACAGAATTCAATCTGCTGAACCAAGAGCGACTCCAAATCTTCTTCGTCCATATCCTTTTTAAGAAGATTGTCTCCGCCAGAAAATTCATCAACAAGACGCTTTGCATCAACAACAGAAACAACATTGTCAAGGCGACCGTTTTCAATCTGCATAATCGCCTGGGCAATCGGCATTGGCTCACAGACACCAGAAGCTTCAATCAAAATGTAGTCAAATTTTCCAGAATCAATAAGATTTTCAATCTGTTTTACAAGATCAGATTTTAATGTACAGCAGATACAACCGTTCTGAAGTCCGATAATGCTTGATGTATCTGTGATATTTGCCTCTTTTGAAATAAGCGTCTGGTCAACATTGATTTCACCAATATCGTTTACAATTACCGCAACTTTATAGCCTTTCTGGTTTGTAAGAACTTTATTAAGCAAAGTTGTTTTTCCGGCTCCAAGATAGCCGCAGAGCAAAGTTATAGGAACTAATTTTTTAGACATATTTTTACCTCGATATTTTATTTTAGGCATTAAGAAGAGCCGCAAGATCTTTTGCTGTAAAATGCAAATCTTCAGCAACTTTTGTGGCCGGTCCAGATTCTCCGAAACGATTTATGCAGAACAAGTCTTTTTTGCTTGTGGCATAATGCTTCCAGTTTGCACTGATTCCAGCTTCCGCACATACAACACGTTTTGCGCCACCGATAATTTCGGCCTGAACATTTTCATCAAGCTCGTCAAATTTGTTGTAGTCAATAACAGAAACAACGCGGATTTTTTTATTTCCAGAAATAGAAGCCGCTTCAATTGAAGTTGAAACTTCTGAACCTGTCGCAAGAATTGTGATTTCTGGAGTTCCTTCGCAGTCAAGAGCAACATACGCGCCATTTTTGCGGATTGAATTTTTCCAGTCCTTGTCAGCTTTTGAAAATCCCTGGATTGCCTGACGTGTAAGCGCAATACATACAGGATGATTTTTTGATTCGTAAGCCATTTCCCACGCTTCAAGAGTTTCCTGCGCATCTGCAGGACGCAAAACCTGAACATTTGGAATTGCACGCAATGAAGCCAAAGTTTCTACAGGCTGATGGGTCGGTCCATCTTCACCTACATAGATTGAATCATGTGTAAGAACGTAAATATTCGGCAGATTCATCAACGCAGCAACACGAAGCTGGGCACGGAGGTAATCCGCAAACACAAGAAATGTAGCGCAGAAAGGACGTAATCCGCCATGCAGATTCATTCCTGAAACAACTGCGCTCATCGCAAATTCGCGGATTCCAAATTCAATTGTTCTTCCAGTTCTGTTCTGAGGATTAAAAATTCCATCACAGTTTTTAAGGACAGTTTTGTTAGGACCTGCCAAATCAGCTGAACCGCCAACAAGATTTTCATATTTCTGGGCAATAAAGTTCAATGATTTTCCGCTTGCATCACGGGTCGCCATTTTATCTGTCTCTGCAAACTCAAGTTCTTCAACTTCTTTTGTAGGCTGATTATTAAAATAGGCATCCCATTTTTTGCGCAAATCAGGATTTTCCTGCGACCATGCTTCAAATTCAGATTTCCACGCTTCTTCTTTTGCAGCCCAGCCAGCTTTTTTTGAATTGAAATATTCGTAGGCTTCAGGAACAACATAGAATTCCTTGTCTTCTGGGATTCCAAGGAATTTTTTTGCGTATTTTATTCCTTCTTCTCCAAGCGGAGCGCCATGTGTATCAGCAGTTCCTTGTTTTGGTGAAGAAAAACCGATTATTGACTTTAGGATGATAAGAGTTGGTTTGTCCGTGCATTTTTTTGCTTTTTCAACAAGTTTCAAAATCTGGGCAGGTTTATACATATCACCGCGAAGAACTTGCCAGCCGTAAGCCTCGTAACGCTTTGCAATATCTTCATTAAAAGTGATGTCTGTAGAACCATCAATTGAGATTTTGTTCATATCATAGAAAACAATGAGTTTTCCAAGCTTTAAATTTCCGGCAAGCGACGAAGCCTCTGAAGAAACACCTTCCTCAAGACAACCTTCGCCAACCAAAGAATATGTGTAGTGGTCAACAATTTTATGCGATGGAGTGTTAAAGCGCGCCGCAAGCATACTTTCAGCAACAGCCATTCCGACAGCCATGGAAACACCCTGACCAAGCGGACCTGCAGTGCATTCAACACCATCTGTAATTCCGTATTCAGGATGACCGCAGCAAACGCTTCCAACCTGACGGAAAGATTTAATATCTTCAAGAGTAATTTTGTATCCGCTTAAATGAAGAATCGAATACAAAAGCATTGAACCATGTCCAGCAGACAAAACAAATCTGTCTCTGTCCGCCCATTTAGAATCAGCAGGATTGTGCTTAAGGATTTCTCCGTAAAGGACTGCGGCTACTTCTGCCGCACCAAGAGGAGTTCCCGGATGTCCAGAATTTGCTTTCTGAATCGCATCCATTGACAAACTTCGGATAGAAGTTGCTACAGCCTTAATCGCTTTCTCGTTCATCTTTAACCTCTAAAGTGATTTTGAGATTTAAAAATTCTGTATTTTTTTAAATCCCTTTTTTATATGTAAAACTGTTGCCTTTAGGATAAATTTCTTATCGCATTAAGCAGTTCAGCTTCACTTGCATTTTGTTCAAGGAGCTTTTTGAATTCTTTTTTTTGAAAAAGCTGCACAAGAGTTGAAAGAACCTGTAGATGCGTATGCTGGTTCGCAGTAAGAATCACAAACATAACAAAAACTTTTCTTTCATCCGGGGCGTTCATATCAATAGGATTTTTCAGATAAACAACGCAGATTCTTTGGTCGCTTTCATTTTTTAAAAGAGGAATTCTGGCATGCGGCAAGGCAATTCCGTTTCCGACTGCCGTGCTCATAATTTTTTCACGGTCGCAAAGCGCATTGCACACAACTTCCGCAGACAATCCAACGGGAAGACTCATCATTCCTGTGATTTTTTTATAAATTTCTTCCGGCGAAGAACCTTCAACATCCTTAAAAACTCCACCTTCGTGGATAAGTTCCGCAAGATTTACTGCCATTTTTTACTCCGATAAAAATTATTTCAAGACTACAAATCCATTTTTGGATTCCCGGGCAATAACCGCACGCAAATCTTCTTCAATACAGTCAAAATTCATCTGCATTCCATCAACAGAAATTGAGATTTCATTCATATCATGCAAAACTGAAGCCGGGTCAAGTTCTGAAGCTTCCAGCACATGATTGATATGCCCATAAATCTGAGAAAGAACAACGAGCGACTGCTGCGGAAAAACCGAAAGATCTGCTCCCACCAAGTCAATAGCGTAAACCAACGCATTCACCTGGGTAAAAAGCTCAAGAATCCTATGGCGAACTCCGCTTATTTCAGAGTCTGCAAAACGATTATAATTTGCAGAAAGTATATCATGTCGATTTTTCAAGTGCAATAACATCATCTTGCGCTGAACCGCAGAAATTCTATATGAATTTGGATAAAGTTTTTTAAGCAGAAGCTCCATATCGCAAACCTTATCGTAAAGCTGATCTTTTATGGCCGCGTCAATAATATATGAAGGAATTTGCTCAAATTTTTCAGCAACAGGTTTTATATTTTTCTCATCTTCCGGAGGAATATAATCTTTTTCGTTCCAGCTACCGATTGCAGGAACATCCTGTCCTTTGAACCAGAGCCGGGTTTCAACACCGAAAAGCTCAAAGCCGATTTTTTTTGTTCTGAGAAAAAATTCTTCTATCGAGCCGCAATTCTTTACACAAAGCTCAGAGCGTTTTTCCGCAAAAACAACGGAAAGCTGCTCTTCAATGGAATCTCCCGGTCCCATGATTTGAAAGCTTTCCAGAAGATATTTTTCCAGCAAAGAATACCAACGCTCGCGCTCAATGTCTTCATTCGTCATTTGAAAACAGTTTTGCTCTTCCCCGCGGGGAACGAATTCCACACCAACAACGCAATTATCCCAGTCAAGAACTTTACAGATAAGTCTGTCGCCAGGCTTAAATCCATCTTTTACAAGCGGTTCTGTTGAAAATCCTGTAATTTTTACAACTGGCGGCAAAGTATAATCCAAAGCGGAAAAATCCATTCCCTTGTTTGCCGGATCCTGCGCAATATACTGAGGAGAATATTCATCACCGTAAAGCGTAAACAAATCCATCAAGAATGAACTGTCCATCTCAACAACTTTCTGAGGCAACGCGTGTCTTTTATAAACAAAAGCTATGCTGCAGGACAAAACATCTGGATCAACAAACGGCATGCAACGGTGTCCGACTATAAAAACGCCCTTATCAAGTTCTTTTCTTTCCGGCTTTATGCTGAAATACTGATTTGTGAACATACAAGCTCTAGTCGCATACAAACCATTCGCCAAAGTAAAAATATTCGGATTTTCTTCAAGATAACTTTTACATTCCTCTTTTGTGAATTTAACTCCGAATTTTGTAACAAAACTAGAAAAAAATTCAAGCGAAAAAGGCTCCTGATATGAGCGAATAAATTTGTGTACTAAAGTTTCTGCTGATATTTTCATACTATAAAGATAACAAGATAAGCATTAAAATTCAAATGAAAACATCATACAGAAAATAGTAATATTTTACCAGCCTGATTTCAAATTCATCTATTAATTGCTATTGCCTATTGAAAATGCTATAATTTAGAACATTTTTTCAAGGATATGGCAAATGTTAAATTTTCTTTACACAGTAATAATTTATCCGCTTATTCAGATAATTGAATTTTCTTTTGTACTTTTTGACAGCGTTTTTAAAAATGAAGGAATCGCAGTTATCGGAGTAAGTCTTGCAGTTTCAATTCTTTGTCTTCCGCTTTACATTGTTGCCGAACATTGGCAGCAGATTCAGCGCGACACTGAAAAAAAACTTGATCCGGGAATTCAAAGAATCAAGTCAGTCTTTAAAGGCGACGAACAGTACATGATTCTTACAACATTCTACAAAGAAAATCATTACCATCCGCTTATGGCTTTGCGCTCATCTTTCGGGCTTTTGATTCAGATTCCGTTTTTTATGGCGGCATATTCGTTCCTTTCAAATCTTGAATCTTTGCGCGGATATTCGTTTCTTTTTATACGCGACATGGGCGCACAGGACGCGCTTTTTTCAATCGGCGGTTTTCCAATCAACGTTCTTCCGATTGCTATGACGCTTATAAATATTGTTGCCGGCGCGATTTATACAAAAGGATTCAAATTCAAGGATAAGATTACAATTTACGGAATGGCTTTGATTTTCCTTGTAATTCTTTATTCTTCTCCGGCCGGACTTGTCCTTTACTGGACGATGAACAACGTTTTTTCGCTTGTAAAAAATATCTTCTATAAAATAAAAAATCCTGCAAAAGTTCTGTATGCAGTTTTTGCGGCGGCAATTTTCGGGCTGGATTTTTATGTTCTTTTTGTGCACAACGGATTTTTGCACAAGAGACTTTTGCTTGCTGTTGTAGCAACTTTGCTTTTGGCAGTTCCTTTCCTTGTAAAATATATCTCGCATCTTTTGGACACAACTTTAAAGCCTCTTACAGAAAACAAAAAAGCACGTTTTGGAATTTTCTTTGTTTCAAGCATTGCGCTCTGCCTTTTTGCAGGAACAGTAATTCCTTCGTTTATTATTGGTTCTTCTCCGGTTGAATTTTCAAATATTGACGGACACGGTTCGCCGCTTTACTTTATCTACAATTCAACGATACAGACTTTCGGGCTTTTTGTGTTCTGGATGAGCTGCGTATACTTTTTGTTCAATGCGCGTATTCAGGCAGGATTTGCGGTTGTTATGCCGGTTCTTCTTTTTGTTGCATTGATTGATGCGTTTGTTTTTTCAGGCGACTACGGAACACTTTCAAGGCTTATAACTTTTGCGGAAAACATTGATTCTGCTCCGCTTTGGCAGATAATATTGAATTTGGTCTGCATAATTTTTGCAATCTGCATTCCAGTTCTTCTTCTTAAATTTAAAAAAGAAAAAATTTTGAACGGAATTCTTGCTGTAATCCTTATTGCAGAAACAGGGCTTTCACTTGTTCATATTGTTCAGATTCAAAATGGATATTCAGAATACAAAAAAACTGTTGCAGACGATGTTCAGGAAGTCCACACAATAACTCCGCTGTATCACGTTTCAAAAACAGGAAAAAATGTATTTGTAATCATGCTTGACCGCGCGGAAAATTCTTATGTTGTGCCGATTTTTGAAGCTTTTCCGGAATTATACGATATTTACGACGGATTTACGCTTTATCACAACACGGCTTCATGGAACCAGGGAACACTGCTTGCTTCTCCGCCGCTTTTTGGAGGATATGAATACATTCCTTCAGAAATCAACAAACGAAAAACTGAACGCCTTGTAGACAAACAGAATGAAGCGCTTCTAACGCTCCCACGAATTTTTACCGAGCAGGCAGATTTTACAGCGCAAGTTTCGGATTTAAGCTGGGCAAACTACAGCTGGATTCCAGATATGTCAATCTGCGCGCCGTACGAAAAAATTGAAGGATTCAATGTTGAGCGAAAATACACAGACCTTTGGGTAAAGCAAAATCCTGACAAAGTGCGTCCGAACATCACAAGCACTTGCCTAAAGAGAAATCTTGTATGGTTCAGCCTTTTTAAGGCAGTTCCGCTTTTTGCGCGCGACAGTGTTTACGACGACGGCTCGTGGTGGTCATCTGATGAGCAAACTTCTGATATAATGGAATTTATTGATTATTATTCTGCGCTTGACTACATGCCGGAACTTACAGATTTTACAGCCGAAGGAAACAAATTCTTTGCGATTGTAAATGACACAACACATTCCGGGCAGAAACTTCAGGCACCGGATTACGTTCCTGCAATCAATATTGAAAACAAGACAACTTCAAAAGTTGAAAAATACCGCAGCGTTTCTGGAAATATTGCCGCGCTAAAACGATTTGGCGACTGGATTCAGTATTTAAAGGAAAACGACTGCTACGACAATTCGCGCATTATTTTCGTTGCTGACCACGGAATCGGAACAGACGAAGGATTTAAGCTGGATTTTGAGCAGACTGAATTTCCAAAAGGCTACAATCCTGACCACAATCATCCGCTGCTTTTGGTAAAAGATTTTAACGCAAAAGGAAAACTTTCTGTAAACGAAGATTTTATGACCAACGCGGATGTTCCGGCAATTGCCACAAAAGGAATTATTCAAAATCCAAAAAATCCGGCGACAGGCAAAGAAATCAAGGAAATCTCTCCGGCAGAAAAAAAGGCTTCCGGCGTAGTTCTTACACATAACTGGCGACCAGGCGGAAATGGGCTGAACACATTCACAGTTCCAGAAGAAGACTGGTACACAATTTCAGAAAATATCTTTGAAGCCAAAAACTGGCAGAAAGGAATTAAATAATTAATATATAGAAGAAAATATTCAAATTTGCAAAATCAATAGGAGAAATTATGATTTTTACAACATTTTTACCGCTTTATATTGATCCAGGTACGGGCTCAATGCTTTTCAGTATTTTGATTGGAGCTGCCGCAACAGTTTTCTTTTTATTCAGGGCATTAATCCTAAAAATAAAATTCTTTTTTTCAGGCAAAAAAGACGGAAGCGCGCAAGTGGATTCCTCATACAAGCCTTATGTAATCTATAACGAAGGAAATCAGTATTGGAACACGTTCAAGCCTGTTGTTGAAGAATTTGAAGCAAGAAAAATTCCTCTTGAATATCTTACATCTTCAAAAAACGACCCGATTTTTGAGCAGAAATATAATTATGTAAAAGCGGAATTCATCGGCGAAGGAAACTCAGCATTTGCAAAACTTAATATGCTGAGCGCAGGAATTGTTCTTATGACAACACCTGGACTTCAGGTTTACCAGCTAAAAAGAAGCAAAAATGTAAAACATTACTCGCACGTCCTTCATATGCCAAATGACGCAACAACTTACAGACTTTTCGGGCTGGATTTTTTTGATTCTGTTCTTCTTACAGGCGACTATCAGGCAACAGACCTTCGCTACCTTGAAGAAAAACGCGGAATCAACAAAAAAGAGCTTGTTACAGTCGGCTGTCCTTATCTTGACGTTTATAAACAGAATATCGCAAATATTCCAGAAGAAGAAAATCATCCGTTTACAGTTCTTGTTTCGCCAAGCTGGGGCGATGTTGGGCTCCTTAAAAAATATGGAGAAAAACTTCTTGATCCGCTTTCTAAAACTGGATGGAGAATTATTGTGCGCCCTCACCCGCAGTCAAAAAAATCTGAGGCAGAAATGCTCGAACACCTTACGGAGCGCTACAAAGACAACAAAAATATCGTTTGGGATTATGAGCGGCAGAATATTTTCTCTCTGAAAAAAGCAGACATAATGATTTCTGATTTTTCAGGAATTATTTTTGACTACACATTCCTTTGCGACAAGCCTGTTATGTACGTGAACGCCGGAATGGACTTGCGCCCGTACGATGCCTATGATTTGGACGGAAAAGAATTGTGGCAGTATTCAGTCTTGCGCAAATTCGGAACAGAATTGAAAGAAGAGCAATTTGCAAACATAAAAGAAGTTATTCAGTCTGTAAGCGACAGCAAGAAACTTGAAGAAGCGCGCCACGCCGCAAAAGCAGAAGCCTGGATGCACGAAGGCGAAGCCGGAAAAAATATCGCTGACTTCATGCTCAGCAAAGTGGAAACTTCTAGCAAATAAATTCGAGAGAAAGAATGATTTTTTACAATATTTTTATTTCACCGATAGAGCTCATAATAGACTGGGTTTTCAATTTTTTTGTAAGGGAACTTCCATTTCTTGGAATATTAGGAGCTATTGTCGGTGTAAGCCTTGCAATAAATTTCCTTGCCCTGCCGATTTACAATATTTCAGACTCCCTGCAGGACAAGGAAAGAAAAATCCAGGAAAAACTGAAACCTGGAATTCAGCGGATAAAAGCGGTTTTCTTTGGCGACGAGCGTTTTATGATTCTTCAGACTTTTTACAAGGAAAACCATTACCATCCGCTTTACGCCTTTAAAAATTCACTTTCGATTCTGATTGAAATTCCGTTCTTCATAGCGGCGTACCATTATCTTTCAAACTGCGAATTGCTGAAAGCCTCCCCCCCCCCTTCATTTCTTAAAAACATTTTAAATTCATTTTCCGAGCCTGACAATTTTTACAGTTTCAAGATTTTTAACCATACGTTCTTCATAAATTTACTGCCGATTTTAATGACGCTGATCAATGTTCTTTCAACCGCAGTTTATTCAAGAAAATCTTCTGCACGTGAAAAAATACAAATCTACGGATTAGCGTGCATATTTCTTATACTTCTGTACGATTCGCCTAGCGGGCTTGTAATCTACTGGATTTTAAACAACTTGTTTTCATTTGCGAAAAACATAGTAAAATCCTGCAGAAATCCAGCAGGAATCCTGAATATCGTGATTTCAGTTCTTTCTATTTCATTGTGCCTGCTTTTCTGGATTTTGAAGCCAGACGCAAATCTGCTAAAAAAGATTTTGCTTACTGCCGCCGCATTGTTCATCTGCGCGCTGCCAACCCTTTTTCATTTTTTGAAAAAAATCAATGCCAGATTCAGCAATAAGACAGCAGAAAAAGATTTTTTTCCTCTGTTCCTGTTTTCAAGCATAGGGCTCGCCGTTCTTTTGGGGCTCGCGCTTCCTTTGAATGTAATTTCCTCTGATGCGGCTGAATTTTCATTCATCGGCGCAACAGAAAGCCCTTTCTCTTATGTAAAAACATCCGCTTTTCTGTTCCTAGGGCTTTGCGTTGCCTGGCCGCTTTTGATTTACAAAATGCTGGATAAAAAATCTGAAATTCTTATGACAAAAGTGATGTTCACGGTTTTCATTGCAGCAATTCTGAACGCATTTGTATTCAAATTCAATTACGGAACTTTGAACGTTTTATTTACAGTTGAAGGAGAAATTCTAAGAAAATCTTATCCTTTGCTGAATTTTTTATCGCTGGCAAGTTTTTTTGCCGTTTTCGTTGTTTTAACTTTCAACTTTGAAAAGCTGAAGAAAGCAAGCCTTTATATTTGCGTTATTTTGACAATTTCACTTTCTGCTCTTTCCGCAAAATCCGCGCTGAAAACAAAAACCACCTTTGAATCATACAATAAAAATATTGCAAGCCAGAAAGAAGACAACTTGAACTGCGACATTGAACCAATTTTTCACCTGAGCAAAACAAAAGAAAATGTTGTTGTTTTCTTTCTGGACCGGGCCGCCTCCGTGTTTTTCCCGGTTTTTCAAAAAGATATGCCGGAACTTGCAGAAAAATTTGCAGGATTCACTTATTTTCCAAACACAATTTCTTTTGGAAACTGCACATTGTACGGCTCGCCCGCAATGCTTGGCGGCTACGACTACACGCCGGAAAACATAAACAGCAGAAAAGACGTGCCGCTTCAGAAAAAATTCGATGAATCCGCGCTTGTAATGCCGCTGAATTTCCTGAAAAATGGATTTTCCGTGTCTGTTTCAGGGCTGCCGTCTACAGAAATTAAGGAAAAAAATGATTTCCACGAATTTGAAAATTATCCTGAAATAAAAACCTACGGAATCTTCAAGAAATTTTTAAGGCGGTATTCAAAAGAAAAATGCGAAAACATAAAATTTGACGAAATCTGCCGGAAAGGAATTTCCAATTTTTCAATTCTTCAAGTTTTGCTGCCTGGAACTAGAAATTCATTCTGCAGAATTTCAAAAAACATTGACTATGAAGATTCAGAATCCTTCATAAATAATTTTTCAGCATTGTACTTTTTGCGGAATCTTACGGATTTTTCTTCAGATGAAAAAAATTTTGTTTTTATTGGGAATGACACTCCTCATTTTGCAACTTATTTAAATACAAAAACATATGATGAAATTTCAATTGACGAAAAAAAGAGCGATATTCCTGAAACTTTGAACACAAATGACGAAAACCTGATTATGAATTATCAAGTTTTCGCCGCAACATTAAAACAAATCGCGCTTTGGCTGGATTATCTGAAAGAAAACGGCTGTCTAAATAATACCCGCGTAGTAATAACTTCAGACCATGGTTTTAGAAACAACATAAAATCCGGCTCGGCGGAGGAAACAGAATTTTACAACCAGACAATGCTTTTTTTCAATCCGCTTCTTATGGTCAAGGATTTCAATTCCAATTCGGAAATAAAATCCGACAGTTCCATTATGACAAACGCCGACACAATATTTTTAGCAGCTGACGGAATTATTGAAAATCTTGAAAATCCGTTTCTGAACCATAAGCTGCAGCAAGAAAAACACAGAAATTTCAAACTTTATCTAGCTAAGAATAAGAAAACTTTCAACAAATACATTCTGCTTGAAAAACCAAATTTTCTTGTAAAAAACGGTTTCAATGATTTTTCCGGCTGGGAAAAAATCGAATATTAAAAGAATGCTCAAAAAATCCGGCGGACAAAAGTTCGCCGAATTTTTTTTATTTGCAGCTTTCGCTTAGCTCCTGGTGTTTTCTTAAAAGTTCTGTTGTAAGAGTTTCCGGGAAAACTTTGCTGTTGGAAGCCTGGTTTTCTGCGCTTACAGTTTCGCCTTCATACAGCACAACAGGATAATCCTTAAGAATATCGGCGCGCGCTTTTTCCACGATACATTCCGCCATTTCCATTGCAAGCGGATTGTATTTTTTCTTGTTGATAACCGCAATAGATTCAGTAAGAGAAAAATTTCCTTCAACTGGATCTACGAAATCAACTGGAAGACCGGCTTTTTTATCGCGGACAGCCTGATGTCTTAGACCAAATCCAACAGCAACTTCACCGGAACGAATCTTTTTTATCGGACCGGAACCTGAAAGTTCGAGGTGTGGTCCTGCATTTTTATAAATCGCGGTCAAAGCTTTTTTTGCTCCGTCTTCGCCATATTCTGAAATAAGTGCCTGAACCATAAGCCATGCAGTTGTGCTTCCCATCGGGTCAACAACACTTACAAGATTTTTGTATTCTGGATTTCCTAAATCTTTTATGCTTTTTGGACAAGGAATTTTGTCTTCGTTCAAAAGTTTTGTATTGACAATCACTGCACCTTGAAGCGCAAGCAGCGGTGTGTAGAACGCAGGATGTTCAACTGTTGATTCAACCTGAAATGTCAAATCTTTGAACATATTGTTCATTTTCTGGGCACTTTCAATATAGAATGAACTCATTGTAACAAGATCCGCTTCAATGTCTGCCCCTTCTGCGAAAAGTTTTCCGCCAAGCTCGCTTGTTCCAAACGACTGGAAAATGTATTTTCCGGCAAAACCGTTTTCATCAAGCGCCTTTTTAACAGAAACAACCGCCTCGTCATCGGCATTTGAATAAATAATCACCTGCTTTTCCGCCTGATTCTTTTTTGAACAGCCAGAAAGCAACGCAACGCACGCCAAAAGCGCAGTAAAAAGTCTGATTTTTTTCATATCAATATCCTAAAAATTAAGAATAGTTTTATTATGTCATATATAAAGAACAATGAAAACAATATGAAACCTGACAGCATACGATTTTTCTGAAATTTTACAAAGATATGATTTAATTTTTATCAGCAACGCCTATAATTCTGGTTATATAATAATTTGTTTAAAATGATTATATGAATAATATCAGATTTTATGTATTTTAACAGAATCTGATAGACGAGGAATTTTTATGGACAAACGACTTCTTACAATTCAAGATATTTCATGCGTGGGGCAATGCTCTTTGACGGTTGCGCTTCCTGTTATTTCTGCCTGCGGAATAGAAACTGCGGTTCTTCCAAGTTCAGTTCTTTCAAATCATACGGCGTTCAAATCCTGGACTTTCAATGATTTGACTTTTGACATGGAGAATATTTTAAATCATTGGAAAACTGAAAATATAACCTTCAGCGCGTTTTATACAGGATATGTTTCAGAGGCTCAGATTCCGATAATCAAAAAAATCATAAAAGAAACTTCCAGAAAAGACGCTATTGTTGTAGTTGATCCTGTAATGGCTGATAATGGAAAAATGTATCCAGGATTTGCGCCGGATTTTCCCAAAAAAATGGCGGAACTTTGCAATGGAGCTGATGTTATTCTTCCAAATATTACAGAAGCTTCGTTCCTTTTGGGAATTGAATACCGCACAGAAAATTACGGAAAGGATTATATAGAAAACATTTGCAACGGTCTTATAAAGCTTGGCGCAAAAAATATTGTCCTTACAGGAGTCAGTTTTGAAAAAGACAAACTCGGAGTTGCAGTCTGCAATGGAAAATCTGTTGAATATTATTTTACAGAAAAACTTCCGGTTCAAATGCACGGAACAGGCGATGTTTTTGCCTCGGCTTTCACAGGTTCGCTTTGCAACGGAAAAACTTTGCTGAAAGCCGCAGAAATCGCAGCAAACTATGTCGTTGAATCAATAAAAGCAACAATTGACGACAAAGACCATTGGTACGGTGTGAAATTTGAAAAAGCCATTCCGTATTTGGTAAAAGAACTTGAAAAATAGTTTCAACATCGAAGCAATAATGCAAGCACATCCGCTTTTTACTGCTTCTTATTCACAATTCCCTTAACGCTTTTTATAACAAGATTCACCGCGAGAATCAAAAGTGAAAGGATGAAAATTTCGTTGAATTTTGCGAAATGCTGGAGTTCCTGGACTTTTGTGGTAATCACCATCGTTCTGGCTCCGGCAAGGAAAACTACTGCGCTTACAGTAACCATTCCGTTTATGAAAAGATAGCAGAAAATCTCAAGGTGGGTACGCATAACGTTCGGCGTAATAATCCGGGCAACAGTTTTTATCCAGTTGTCGCCAAGTATGCGCGCAGTTGTTTCCCAAGAAATATTCATTTTGTCGAGCGATGCTTTCATCATCAGATATGGAGTTGCAAAAAAGTGAACCAAATTACAGCACACAAGAATTGCAAGCGTGTTGTGCAGCGGCGTTTTTCTGAATGCAAGCAAAAAACTGATACCTAAAACCATTCCCGGAATCGTATTTGAAACCTGGGCAATCGCCTCGATTATTTTTGTGCCGTGAATCAAGCCCTTGTTCCGCGCAGAAACCAGCGCACTTGCGTATACAAGCAAAGTCCCGAAAAGTGCGGTAAAAAAACTCATAACCAGGGAATTTTTGAATACGCGCACAAGAGACTTATCATTAAAAACTGAAACAAAATGCTTCATCGTAAAAGTATTGTTGTATGGCCATTCCGCAACAAAAGGAGCAACAAAAACCACAACAAAAGATGAAAGAATCAGAACGCAGATAATCACAGAAAAGAAAGTCCAGATTATATCGCGGGCAATATCCGGCTGATTGTCGTTGATTGCAATTTTATTGTAACGAACGTTAAAACGCTGAAGATAATTCAAAAGAAGAATACTTATAATAGAAGGAAGAAGCATGCAGAGCGCAATCACAGAACCTTGATGGAAATCCGGCAGACTTCCAAGCATTGTGTTGTACAAAAGCCCCGCAACAACTGTGTAGCGCCCGCCGATTGAAGCTGGAATACCAAAATCAGTGAACGCAAGGAAAAAACTCTGCACAACAGAAACGGCAATCGTTCCCAAAAGCGGCTGGATTACCGCAGTAAAAAAACTACGCAGACGACTGTCGCCCATAAGACGGCAAACAACAATATACCTTCTGTCAATATATGCCATCGTATTTGTTAAAAGCGTAAACGAAATTGGAAAAGTGTAAATCACGTAACCAAAAATCAGACCTTTAAAACCATAAAAATCAAAAAACTGCTTTCCAATCAGCCTTGTAAGAAGCCCATTTTTTCCGAATGAATAAATTATCGCAAAACCGTAAGTGATTGTAGGAATCAGCATTGGAAAAACCGCAAGTGTTCGCAAAGTTTTTTTTGCCCAAAGCGGAATATTTGTAAAATTTACGGTGTAAGCCAGAACAAACGCAAGAATTGTTGTAATCAGCGCACTTAAAAGAGAAACATTGACGCTGTGCAAAAACGCCGTCTGAAGTTTTCCATATTTAAAAACCGAGGCAAAATTTCCCAAAGAAAACGCGCCGGAATTCAGCGTGAACGCATTTTTAAAAAGCACAACTGCCGGAATAAAAATAAAAATGAAAAAGAAAAGAAGCACAACGTAAAAAGCCGCGCGCATCTGCTTGTTTCTGATTTCCTTGAACATATCTTTTATTTTTGTCATTAAAAATTCCTTTTTTTAGAATCCAAAATCCACCGCATACAAAGCGTTAAAGATTGAAAAGCTTGTAGATATTGTTCTTTTTTACTTCAAGCTGCTTTAGGATAAAGTCGTTAACAAACTGGCTTTTTGGGTTTTTTATAATTTCAGAAGGCTCTGCGAACTGCTCAATTTTTCCCTTGTTCAAGATAAGAACTTTATCGCTGATTGTAAGCGCTTCTTCCGGGTCGTGGGTTACAATAATTGTTGTAAGGTGGAATTCCTTTGCGATTGTAACAATTTTTTCTTTTATTGATTCCTTGATTACTCCATCCAAAGCGGAAAGCGGCTCGTCTAAAAGCAGAATTTTTGGCTTCATCACCATTGTTCTTGCAAGAGCGACACGCTGTTTTTGTCCGCCGGAAAGCTGGTCGATTTTTTTGTTCAGATGCTCGCGCAAATCCAAAAGGTCAATCAACGCTTCAATTTCTTCTTTTGTGGAACGGTCAGGATAATTCCGCAAACCGTAGACAATATTTTTATAGGCGGTAAGATTCGGAAAAAGCGCATAATCCTGAAAAACAATATTGAATCCGCGTCGTTCCATTGGAGTATTTGTTATGTCATTTCCGTTAAAAACAACGCTTCCAGAATCAGGCTGAAGAAGTCCAAGTATAATGTTCAAAAGAGTTGTTTTTCCGCCGCCAGAAGAACCTAAAATTGAGACAATTTCAGAATCTTCAATTTTAAGAGAAATATCGTTTAAAACTGTAGTTCCGTCAAAAGACTTTTTTATTCCGCTGATTTCTAACATTTTACGTCCTTTTTACGCTTTTTTTATACATTATATGCGCCGTCAACTGCCCTAAGCTCATTATAAGTGTCAATTTCTGTAAAATCCTCAAAAGAGCAGCTGCGCACAACCAAATCAAAATCCTTGTTGCAATATGTCAAAGGAACTGAGTCCCAATAACGTTCTTTTCCGCCGGGCATTTTGTAGACTTTCTCAAGACATTCGCCGAGTTTTTTTCCGTCATGTTCCGTCCAGAATGAAATTCCGACCATTCTGAATCCGTTTGTTCCGCCAACGCTTACGCCGCTTATCCTGCCCTTTTCAACCGAGAGGCACCAGTCATCTGTGCGCTCGCATGGAACCCCGCAGTAATTTGACTGATACTGATATTTTGAGACAAGCCGCGGATTTTTTAAGATTATGTCTGATTCAAGAATGTACGCGTTTTCCAGATAATTTTTTGCCGCCAAAAGTGAAGAAATATTGTTTCCTTCGTTGTAGGCCGGATTTTCCACGAATTTTATGCTCGGATATTTGTATTTAAGCTGATCGAACTGGGCAGAAAGATAACCGCGCACCAGAACAATTTCTTCAATTCCAGCGGAAACAACCGCGTCCAAAAGTGATTCGATTATCATTTTTCCGTGAACGCGAATCAAAGGTTTTGGTGTGTTCAGCGTAATAGGCACAAGGCGCGAACCGAATCCCGCCGCCAAAAAAACCGCCCGCCGAACCTTATACGGCTCCAACGCCTTTAAGCCTTCCTGAGTGATTTTTTCGCCGTCAATAAAATGTTTTTCCAAAAGCTCTGAAAATGTTGTGTTTACAGTTCCAACTGAATAGCCCGTAAGCTTTGCAATCTGACGCTGAGAAAGTTTCTTTTTTTCTGCCTCGACAAGACTTAAAATGTCGAATTCTTTTCTTGAAAGCACAAAAGCCGCCATTTTTTACAATTTTTGTTCAACAGATTCTGTTTTTTGTGCATTTTAACACATTTTTTACACAGATTTCTTTGTTTTCTGTTCAAATAATATACAAAAATTTTAATTTTTGAACAAGTTAACTTGACACTTTTTTATTAACAAATTATTTTGGAAAAATGCGCGGACGCGTTTTTGCGTTAGCGCTGGGAATGGAAAGCCGCAGGCTTTTTCCGAAACGAAGTTGAGGAATGGAGCGATAGCGGAACCATGGACATAGCGACCGGACATTGAGCTGTGCGAAATGTCCGGTAACGCCCGAATTTTTACAAAAAATCTTTAAATGAGAGGAATAAAATGCCAAAAACAGTTTATTTAGGAATCACAGGCGATATAATCCACCCGGGAATTATTAATATTATCAAGGAAGGCGCGAAACTTGGCGAGCTTACGATTGGTCTTTTGACGGACAGCGCGATTGCAAGCCACAAGAGGCTTCCATATTTGACTTACGAGCAGCGAAAAGAAGTTGTTGAGGATATAAAAGGTGTCGCAAAAGTTGTTCCACAGGATGACTGGAGCTATGTTCCGAATCTAAAGAAATACAGGCCGGATTTTATGATTCACGGCGACGACTGGAAAACGAATTACCTTTCTAAAATCCGCGAGGAATGTTTTGAAACGATGAAGGAATGGAACGGGCAGATTGTGGAAATTCCGTACACGAAGGGAATTAATTCCACGGCGCTTGCTGAAAACGCAAAGGATATTGGAACAACACCGGATATTCGGCGCGCGACTTTGCGTCGTCTTATTGCGGCTAAACCGGTTGTGCGGATTCTGGAGGCTCATTCGGGGCTTTCGGGGCTTATTGCGGAACATGCGAGCGTCACAAAAGAGGACGGAATCCATCAGTTTGACGGAATGTGGTCTTCTTCGCTTACGGATTCAACCAGCAAAGGAAAGCCAGACATCGAGGCTGTTGACCTTACAACGAGAATGCAGAGCCTTACAGATATTCTGGAATGTACTACAAAGCCGATTATTTACGATGGCGACACGGGCGGAATCCCGGAACATTTTGTTTTTACAGTCAGGACTTTGGAACGGAACGGCGTAAGCGCGGTAATCATTGAAGATAAAAAAGGTCTAAAAAAGAATTCGCTTTTTGGAACTGAAGCAAAACAGGTTCTTGCCACCGAAGAGGAATTCTGCGAAAAAATCAGCGCAGGAAAACGGGCGCAAGTTACAAAAGATTTTATGATTATCGCAAGAATCGAAGAAATCATCGCGGGATATTCTGTTGACGAGGCGTTGAAAAAAGCATTTGCCGCAGTACGCGCGGGTGCGGATGGAATCATGATTCATTCAAAAGACAAGAGCGGCGCGGACATCAAGGAATTCTGCCAGCGGTTCAGAAAAGAATACGACAAAATCCCGATTGTGCTTGTTCCAACAACCTACAACCAGTTCAAGGAAAAAGAACTTGCTGAATGGGGCGCAAATGTGATTATCTACGCGAATCACATGCTCCGATCATCTTACCCGGCAATGAAAAAATGCGCCGAAACAATTCTTGAAGCCGAACGCTCGCTTGAAACCGACGGAATGTGTATGCCGATAAAAGAAATCCTGGAACTTATCCCAGGAACGAAATAGAAATGTGAATATGAACTAGAAATTTTATTTTTACTGATATGACAAAAGCGCAAGCGGATTTACGATTTGTGAAGACTTTGAGCGATTCAATCTATAAAAGTGCGAAGCACCCAAATTCCTACAAGCGAAGCGCGAGCTCAACCGTCTGGAGCAAATCGAAAATCCGCTGAAAGCGTTTTTTAAGAATAAACTAAAAAAAGGAAAATTTTATGATAAAACCTTCAACTTTATACAACGAACTTTTGAAAAACGGAACGGATTTTTTTGCAGGCGTTCCAGATTCGCTTTTAAAATCTTTTTGCGCCTACGTTACAGACAATGCGCCTTCTGAAAAACACATAATCTCTGCAAATGAAGGAAGCGCAACCGCACTTGCCGCAGGCTACCACTTTGCCACAGGAAAAATTCCTTTGATTTATATGCAGAATTCTGGCGAAGGAAACATGATAAATCCGCTTCTTTCGCTTGTTGACCCGGACGTTTATTCAGTTCCGCTTCTGATTTTTATCGGCTGGCGCGGAGAACCAGGAGTACACGACGAACCTCAGCACGTAAAACAGGGAAAAGTAACCTGTGCCCTGCTGGACGCAATGCAGATTCCTTACGAAATTATGACCGAAGATGAATCAAAACTTTCCGCACAGCTAGAAAAAGCGTACAATTACATGAAAACAAACAACGCTCCTTACGCACTTGTAATCCGCAAGGGAACTTTTGAAGAATACACGCTAAAAAACAATATTCCAGTTGTTGCAGAAATGAAGCGCGAGCAGGCAATTGAAAAAATCATGCTTTCTGCACCAAAAAACGCGGCTTTTGTTTCCACAACAGGAATGGCAAGCCGCGAACTTTACGAGCTCCGCGAAAAACACGGAATGGGACATGAAAAAGATTTTCTTACAGTCGGATCAATGGGGCACGCCTCGCAGATTGCGCTTTCGATTGCGCTGCAAAAGCCTGAACGCCCGGTTTTCTGTATTGACGGAGACGGCGCTGCAATAATGCAGATGGGCGGAATGGCTACAGTCGGCACTAGAAGCCCGAAAAATATGGTTCATTTTGTAATGAACAACGGTGCGCACGATTCTGTAGGCGGCCAGCCAACAGTCGGACTTGAAATCAACCTCCCGGAAATTGCAGAAGCCTGCCGCTACAAAAGAATTTATTCAGCAAAAAATGAAAAAGAATTGGACGAAGTCCTTGCAAAAATCAAAAATTCCTTTGATGATAATACAAGCAAGCTGACATTTGTTGAAGTAAAAGTCAGCAAAGGTGCGAGAAAAGATTTGGGGCGACCAAAATCAACTCCGCAGGAAAACAAAAAAGCATTTATGGAGTTTTTAAAATAATGATAAAACAGGCAGTTATAATGGCAGGCGGTTTGGGCTCTAGATTCGGTGGACGCACAAAGGCAATGCCAAAAGGATTTATTGAAATTGACGGAATTGCGATGGTGGAACGTTCAGTCCAAAAACTGATTGCTGCTGGCGTTGAAGAAATCATCATCGGAACTGGACACTGCTACGAATATTACGATGAACTTGCAGAAAAATATCACTGCATAAAAACCGTAAGAAACGAAAATTACCAGAACACAAGCAGCATGGGAACTTTGGAAGTCTGTGCGCCTTTTGTAAAAGACACTGCCCTTCTTCTTGAAAGCGACCTTGTCTACGATTCAATCGGGCTTTTTGTTTTGGACAACGACAGCCGCAAAAACGTTATTCTCGCCTCTGGAAAAACAAACAGCGAGGACGAAGTTTACCTTGAAACAGACGAAAACGGAATTCTTAGCGGAGTAAGCAAAAACAAGTCAGAAATAAAAAATGTCGCTGGCGAGCTTGTAGGAATCTCTAAAGTTTCAAAAGAATTCCTGAACAAAATGGTTGATTTTTACGACAAGACACGCACTGAAAACGCAAAAATTGACTACGAGACAGTTTTTAAGAAAATCGCGAAAGAAGATCCGATTTACGTTCACAAAATTGAATATTATGCGTGGACAGAAATTGATGACGAGGCAATGCTTACACGCGCGAACACACTAATTTATCCACGCATCAAAGAAAACGAGGAACTCAGAAAAGTCCAGCGCGAAGTTCTGCTTAATCCAGGTCCTTCAACAACAACAGACAGCGTAAAATATGCCCAGGTTGTAAAAGACATTTGCCCGCGCGAGCTTGAATTCGGAAATCTGATGGAAAAAGTCTCAGAGGATTTAACATTTTTTGTGGCTTCCCCGGAAAAATACACAACCGTAATGTTCGGCTGCTCAGGAACAGGCGCAGACGAAGCGATGATTTCAAGCTGCGTTCCGCCGGACGGAAAACTTCTTGTTGTGGACAACGGTTCTTACGGCGCGCGCCTTGCAAAAATCGCAAATGTCTACGGAATTGAAACAGACGTTTTCAAGTCTTCAACCTACGAGCCAATCGACCTTGAAGCCCTTGAAAACCAGATGAAGTCAAAAAAATACACAACATTTGCGGTTGTTTACCACGAGACAACAACAGGACTTTTGAATCCGCTTGAAAAAATCTGCCCTATGGCAAAAAAATACGGAATGACAACCGTCTGCGACATTGTAAGCGCATATGCCGGAATGCCGATTGACCTTGAAAAACTCCAGATTGATTTTGGAGCGGCGACATCAAACAAGCACATAGGCGGAATGGCAGGAATTGGTTTTGTAATCTGCAGAAAAGACGAGCTTTTAAAGCAAAAAGGCTGGCCTATGCGAAACTATTACCTGAACCTTTTCGACCAGTACAAATATTTCCAGGAAACAAAACAGACAAGATTCACGCCGCCAGTCCAGACTTTCTACGCATTGCGCCAGGCAATAATCGAGACAAAACAGGAAACAATTGAAAAACGTTTTGCGCGGTTTACAGAATGCTGGAAAATTCTTGTGGGCACATTAAATGAAATCGGGCTGAAAATGCTTGTAAAAGAAGAAAACCAGTCGCATTTTATAACCGCAATCCTGATTCCAGAAACGCCAAAATACAACTTTAACAAAATGCATGATTTTGCGCGCGAGCAGGGATTCACGATTTACCCTGGAAAGCTTGGAAACATCGATACTTTCAGAATCGCAAACATGGGCGACATAAAGCCCGAAGAAATGCAGCGCTTCACAAAAATTCTTAAAGAATACATGAAATCGATTGACGTTTGCTAAAAAACGTGTTAGGGATTGGAATGGTTGCGAAGCAAAAAAAATGCCGGTTAATTCTAACCGGCATTTTTTCATAGGCGACCGCCGGAGCCATGGAAAGCCCGACCCGAGCGGTTGTTGAGCCTGCCGTCCGAAGGCGCGAAGCAACAAAAGCGAGGGTAACACCCGGAAATTACGGCAAACTCACACAATTATTTTTCTATTGTAAAATCGCACCTTTGTCGGCTGAACTTACCAGCTTAGCGTAGCGCGCCAGATAGCCGGTTTTTACTTTTGGCTCCGGGGCAACCCATTTTGCTTTTCGGGCGGCAAGTTCCTCGTCGCTTACTTCAAGATGGATTTTGTAGTTGTTTATGTCCAAAGTGATTTTATCGCCTTCCTGAACAAGCGCAATCGGACCGCCAACAGCTGCTTCCGGCGAACAATGTCCCAACGATGCGCCACGTGTAGCACCGCTGAAACGTCCGTCTGTGATAAGCGCAACCTGTTTGTCCAATCCCTGACCTGCAAGTGCCGCTGTAACCGCAAGCATCTCGCGCATTCCAGGACCGCCTTTTGGACCTTCGTAGCGGATTACAACAACATCGCCCGGCTTAATCTGGGATTTCTGAACAGCTTCCATCGCCTCGCTTTCATCGTTGAACACGCGAGCAGGTCCTGTATGGTGCATAAGCTCCGGGGCGCAGGCTGAACGTTTTACAACAGTTCCGTTTGGCGCAAGGTTTCCGAACAAAATCGCGATTCCGCCGTTGTCGCTGAACGGATTTTCAATCGGGCGAAGGATTTCCGGATTCCTGTTTTTTACGCCTTTGATGTTTTCCGCGATTGTCTTTCCTGTAGCGGTAATCAAAGATGTATTTATAAGATTCTTTTTTGCAAGCTCGGCAAGAACAGCCTGAACACCGCCGGCATCATCAAGCTCGCACATAAAAGTGTGTCCTGCCGGTGCAAGGTGGCAAAGGTTCGGAGTTCTTTCAGAAATCTTATTAACCTCGTGCAAATCAATATCAATTCCAGCCTCGTGCGCGATTGCCGGAACGTGCAGCATTGTGTTGGAAGAACATCCGAGCGCCATATCCGCGGTAAGCGCATTGCGGAAATTTTCAGCAGTCATCATCTGACGCGCAGTAATTCCTTTCTTATACAAATTCATAACAGCCATACCAGCGTGCTTTGCAAGCGCGATTCTTTCGCCAGTTACCGCAGGAATTGTTCCGTTTCCAGGAAGCCCAAGACCAAGAACTTCAGTCAGGCAGTTCATTGAGTTCGCGGTGAACATTCCAGAGCAAGCACCGCAACCTGGACAAGCGCGATGCTCCATCTCCTTAAGCTGTTCCTCAGTGATTTTTCCGACAGCAAGACCGCCGACTGCCTCAAACATATCAGTGAGCGAAAGATTCTTGCCGGAATAAGGATTTGACTTGTCATTTCCCGGAAGATGACCCGGCATCATCGGACCGCCAGAAACAAAAACAGTCGGCAAATCAAGACGTGCGGCAGCCATAAGCATACCAGGAACAATCTTGTCGCAGTTAGGAATCATAACCAAAGCATCAAACTGGTGAGCTTTAGCGATACATTCAACGCTGTCGGCAATAAGCTCGCGTGTTACAAGCGAATATTTCATTCCCTCGTGGCCCATCGCAATCCCGTCGCAAACGCCAATCGCAGGAAATTCAATCGGAGTTCCGCCAGCCATTCTAACGCCAGCCTTAACAGCCTCCGCAATCCGGTCAAGTTCAATATGCCCCGGAATAAGTTCATTTTTTGCGCAAATAACACCAACCAGTGGCTGAGCCAATTCCTCATCAGTATAACCAGAAGCATAAAAAAGAGAACGGTGCGGCGCGCGTGCAACACCCTTACAAGCATTATCTGATTTTTTCATTTAAAACCCCAAAAACATAAATCAAAATTAAAAGTTTCCTTCCGAAACCACAAAAAAAGGATAATGCAAAAAACTTATTTTGAGTAGTGAAACCTTTTCAACCTTTAGTTTCCAAAAATGCAACATAAAAACAGGATTCATGAGTTTTTTGCAATAGAAAACAATCATTCGGGGCGCCTGCCCCTCGGCGGCAGCACCCAACCATACGCACCTGCTTTGGTCGTGTGTTGCCGCCTACCCCCTCGCCTAAGGGGACACCCCTTAAAAACCCCGCTCACCCAACCGCAAAAAAAATTTCATTATCCTAAATTGCATTTTTCGACCGAATAATGCAAAAATAAGCCAAAAGTGTTATTCCGTTTTCAGAAAAAATAGAAATTCACTAAAAAATAAAATTCCGATTGCAAAAAAAATGCTTTTTCAGGTTTCGGTAAAATACCGAAAGGCAAAATTTTCTTTTTTTAACAAAAAAATATTTTTCCGAACCAAGAAAAAATATAAATTCGAGCAAAATAAAAATACCCAAAGCCAGAAAAAATAATAAGTCAGCAAAAATTATTTTACCCAAACAAGAAAAAATAAAAATTCCACAAATGGAATTTCCCCACTACCTCAATGTAACATAAGTTTTGCCAAAGCCGCCGTCCTCGGGATGGGCGAATGAAAATTCCTGGACGGTCGGGCAGTTTGAAAGGTAATCCTGAACGGTCTGGCGCAAAATTCCGTTGCCATTCCCGTGGATTATGCTGAAATTTTTCAGGTTGTTCAAAGTGCAAAGGTCAATCTGGCGTTCAAGAGCCTTCACCGCTTCTTCCGCGCGTAGCCCCAGCAACCGAAGCTCATACGCAGGACGGTTTTCTTTGCTGTCAGAAGCCAAATCCACTGTGTACGATGGTGTGCGGACTTTCGGCGAAGATGTAAGCGTTAAATCTTTTTGTTTCATCGTCATTTTTATTGAACCAAACTGAACTTCCCAAAGTCCTTTTCCGCAACTTTTTGTGATTATTCCCTGCTGCTTGCTTTTTCCGGCAAGAACATTCGCACCAACAGCAAACTGAGGAATTTCAAGAGTAACTTCTTTTGTCTTTGCGGCCTTTTCTTCCTGAGGAATTGCCATGCTTGTGGCAGACTTTAAAGCTTCTGCAAGTTTTGTCTTCTTTTTTTTGGTTTTGTGGCTAACTCGATTTTTTTCTTTTTTTAGAAGTTCGGCCGTTTTTTCCTCAAGAATTTCTTCCTCTTTTAAAAGTGCCTCTTCATTTTCCGCCACTTTTTCTGTGATGTCCTTGATGAATGCTTTTACAGAAAGAGTTTTTTCACGGTTCAACTCGCCTTCTTTTACAATTCGCACAAGATTTTCAAGTTTTTTCCGGCTTTCTTCCAGAAAAATCTGGCTTTCGCGCTGAATTCCTTGCTTTAACTCAAATTCTTTTTTTTCAAGCTCAAGTTTTTTCTGCTCCTGAAGGAACATTTTTTCTTCAAAATCTGACTGTTTTTCTTCCAGTTCTGAACGAAGCAAATCCAGCTCCGTATGTTTTTGAGTAAGACCTTTTATCAGGCTTGAAACATCGGCTTTTTCGTTCAAAATATATTCGCGTGCGTTTTTTACAATTTCAGCAGGAAGTCCGGAACGTTTTGCAATATCCAGTGCATGGCTTTCGCCTGGAATTCCCATTAAAAGTCTGTAAGTCGGGCTTAAAGTTTCAGTATTGAATTCAACGCTGGCATTTATACATTCAGGATGCGTGTAACCATAATTTTTTATTACGCCCTGATGAGTCGTTATCAGAACGAACGCTTTTTTTTCAATAAGTCTGTCCAGAACCGCCATTGAAATCGCCGCGCCTTCCTGCGGATCTGTGCCGCTTCCAAGCTCGTCCAGCAAAACCAGAGAATTTTCATTCACATTGCGAACTGCCTTTGCAATATTTTTCATGTGACCGCTGAAAGTTGAAAGGCTTTCGTCCATGCTCTGCTCGTCGCCAATATCTGCAAAAACATTTGAAAAAACGGGAAGAACTGTGCCCTCTTCCGCAGGGATTGGAAATCCGCTTTGATTTAAAAGCGCAAAAAGCGCGATTGTTTTTAGAGTTACGGTTTTTCCGCCTGTATTCGGTCCGGTGATGATAAGAATTCTTTTTCCCGGCAAGAATCTTACGTCAATTGGAATTGCCTTTTCGCCAAGAAGAGGATGACGCGCCTTTAGAATGCAGAGCGATTCAGCCTGCGATGAAGGATTTTTTGCAAAAACACAAGAATTCTGCTTTCCCCAAGCCGCCGCCGCATGCGCTATATCCAGCTTTTCCATTATTTTGAGCGCGTTTTTTAAATCTTCCGAATACGGACTGATTTTCGCCGCAAGTTCCACCAGAATTTTCCTGATTTCCGCCTGAAGCTCAAATTCCGCCTCGATAAGTTCATTTGACGCAATTACAGCCTCGTCCGGTTCAATGTAAACGGTAAGCCCCGTCTGGCTGACTTCGTGAATAATTCCCGGAATACTGTTTCTTCTGTTGGATTTTACAGCAAGAACCTGGCGGCCGCCACGCAGAACAGGAACATTTGACTCAAGGACATCAGAATATTTTGAATTTGAAGTGAATGAATGCATTACGCCCTTGATTTTTGCATTCAGATTTGAAATTTTTGTGCGGATTTCACGCAAAGCCGGCAAATCGCGCATTTCTCCGTCATTTGTAATAACACGGAAAATTTCTTCGCGGACAAAACTTATGTCTGGAATTAAACCGACACATTCCGAAAGATTTTTTAATCCCAATTCCTTTTGCGCGGAAGTAACTGCCTGCCGAAGTTTTTCAACGCAAACACAAAAAGTCCCCAAATCATAAAAAGAAGCAAGCGGAACAGAAATTCCCTGGATTTTAAGAGATTTTATGATATTGAACACAGGATTCCAACCGCTCAGCGCAGGAGCCCGCGTAGTGCTCAAATATTTTAGCCATTCGCGGCTTATTTCCTTTGATTTTTCAATTTCTTCCGAATCCGAAAGTGGCTCCAGACGCGCCATAATAAACCGGGATTCTTCCGCAACGCAAAAGCCAGAAATAGTTTCCCGGATTCGGTAATAATCAAGTTCAGTTAAAGTTTTTTTGTCCATTTTGAATTTTGTAAAATTAGTCCACCCAGGAACCGTCTTTTATCTGGTCACGGATTCTTTTCCAGCTTTCGTAACGTTTTTCAGTGATTTTTCCATCTTCAACAGCCTGTTTTATTGCGCAGCCCGGCTCACTTGTATGCGTGCAATCCAGCCCGAATTTGCATTTTCCCACAAACGGCTTGAATTCCCTAAAATACAGATGAAGGTCGTTCGCCTCAATTCCGTGCAGCATAAAACGCCGGATTCCTGGAGTATCAATAATGGAAGCGATTTCTCCATGAATTCCGCCAGTGTAGGCAGTGTTCAATGTAAGCCGGTTCAAAGTTCCTTTTGTTGTTGTGTGGTTTCCCCTTCCATATTTTTTTGAAAGACTGCCTGTTTTTAAGACGCAAGTGTCATCCAGAACATTTACAAGGCTCGATTTTCCAACACCAGACTGACCAACAAACGCACTGAGTTTTCCACGGATAAGCTCTGTAAATTCAGTGATTCCTTCGCCAGTTTTAGCAGAAATGCGCATAACCTTGTAGCCAAGTTCCTCCCAGATTTTCAGCTGCTCTTCCACATCCGGATTGTTTTCTATTAAATCGTATTTATTGCACACAATAACCGGATTCAGTCCGAGCATTTCAGCCTGACAAAGCTCGCGGTCAATAAAGCGCGGTCTAAAAGGAGGTTCATCCGGCGTTGTTACAAGAATCATATAATCAACATTTGCCGCCATAAGCTGAGGGCAACGACCTTTTACATTCCAGCGCACAAATTCATTTTTTCTTGGAACAAGTGAAATAATCTGCCCTTTTTCTGAATCAATTTCATCCGGCTCAATCTGAACAACATCTCCCGGCGCAAGAGGATTATAATACTGCGTGTCCGACTTTAAAACTTTTCCTTTAATAGCGCACGACCGGACAACTCCATCTTCACATTCAACTTCAAAAATATTATTAGTTCCCGCAAGAACAGTTCCATTCATATTTTTTATTATGAATGAGAATCCGCGGTTTTTCAAGGGTTCGGCAGAGCAAACGATAGATAAAAATAATTGCCCAAAAATGCCTGCTCTTTCAGCGGAAAACAAAATTGGCTATGGTTGCAATTTTTTTTGTGAAGAAAACTTCAATTCGCAAGGCTCATTTTCAGTTTTCTTTTATGCCTGCGGTAAAAAAATGGCAAATTACGCCAATTTTGCTTTTCCGCTTCCGTTCCGGCATTTTTTATTGAATTTTTTATGCGTTTACATTGTTGAAAAATCCGCGGGGTGCGGTGGATTTTCGCATTTTCAGAAGGAGCTTAGCCCCGATTGCCACGGAAAGACCAGAATGGAGCGGCGCGGAATGAGGACTTGCAGTAAAAGCGGGTCGCGCACTGGTGGAATTCGCTCCTTTTTTATATTAAGATTTTCTATTGAATAAAAAACTTTCAGTGCTTAAAATTATTTGGAGTTTTTATGGTTACACTGAACGACTACCTTTACAACGGCGACACGGTTCTTAAGATTCTTAAGAAATTTTCCAAGGATTTAAAGATTTCATCGATGGAAAGCAAAAATCCGATTGATATGGTTCACTGCAATTTTTTGATTCAGCTTACGGAACTTTTGGAGCACAATGACTTTCTTACGGCGCAGTCGCAGCAGCTTAGGGAATTCTACAAATTTATGGCGGAAAAATATCCGGAGCTTGCGTTTACGTTCAAGGGAAGAATCAAGAGCCTTATCCGCGCGGAAGAAAAATTCAACGGCAAAATTGTTTCTTTTATTTACGAATATTTTATTGCTCACGGAAATTTTCCTTCTGTTCCGGAAATAAAAACAAAACTTGAACGGTTCCGCGACCTTATTGCGTACCGGATTGTAATAAGCATGCCGCGCTGCCATTTAAAAAATGAGGAAGAGCGCGAGGATGTTGAGCTGAAATATCTTTACGAAATTGCAAATATCCTGCCTTCTTTTTTGGAGGAACGCGGTTTCAGCGCGGAAGTGCTTCAAAAAAAAATGGAAATTTCTTCACCGCTTTTAAACGAGGATGTTCGGCCGTATTACAAAGATTACATTGCGAACAAAAGTCCTTATGGCTACCGCTCGCTGCACATAACTTTTTACGACAATACAGCACGTTCTTACATTGAAGTTCAGCTGCGGACAAAAGAAATGGATGATTTTGCGGAAATCGGGCCGGCAAACCATTCGGGCTACGAGCATCGCCAGGAAACGGAGCGTGCGCGGCGGGACGCAATTCCAAAAGGTGAATGCGTTTATTTTGACGAGGCTTACGAGCGCGGAATAAAGCTCCAGAACCTTGACCTTTCAAAAATTGATGTGAATATGTTTTCCGCAGTGAACAATACGCTCATAAATGACTGCTGCGGACTTTTCCGTGGCCGCCTGATTTTGCCGTACGAACATCTTTCAAGATTCCAGAACGATATTATTGATTAGATTTTTTGGGGAAAAGCCTTTCCCTACGTTCGCAATAAAACACAACCGTATGGTTGTGTTTCATTGCGCCCTACCCTTTCTCCTAGGGGCTTCCGCCCCTAAAACCCCGAATTTATTTCTTGCGACAATACAAGCGTAGTGCGAGCCCAACCGTCTGAAATAAATTGCAAATCCGCCGGAAGCGATTTTTTCAGAATTCTCCGAAAATTAAAATTTTCAATATTTATTTTTCAGCCCAAAGACCGTGCAGATTGCAGTAAGCATAAGCGTTCAGAACTTCATCAGAATCGTTCAAAGCAAAAACCGCCTTTGGCTCGTCGCCAGGATTCAGCATCTTGAACTGATTTGCATTTTTTGTTTCAAGCAAAATCCATTCAATATAATGCTTTTCTTCCATCGGATGCGCAACTGAACCAACTTTCACTTCAACAGAATTTCCATTTTTTTCAACAACAGGAACATGCTTTTCAACCGCCGCGTCTGTTGTATTAGCTTTTAATTCAACCATCGCTTCGCCACAGCACATTGTTTCACAAGCAGAAGCCTTTAAAACATTAACAACTTTTCCACATTTTTTGCATTTTAAGAATTTCATAATTTGTCCTCCAATCTGAAATAAATTGAATGAGCTTCCAGTCAAAAGTCAAGTATTGGCTATTGTGAAGTGTTAGTCAAGTATTGGCTATTGTGAAGTGTTTTTTAGGAAGAATTATCTGCGCTTTTCTTTCAGAAAATGCTCGACAATTCTTTTATGCCATTCGGCAAAAAGCTACAGAACATGATATGTTCTGTTTACCTAGTTTTCTTTTAAGAAAACTAGTGCTTCAATGACGCCAAACTTGCCTTTTTCCTTCGCGCTCATTCAGTTTATTTCGTATTTTAATTATACATCAACTTCTAAAAATGTAAATAGTAATAAGTCCTATTAGCAATTCTTTCTAGATTTTATTTCAATTATTCTTTACACTAAAAACATGAATGAAGTAACAATCTACACAGACGGCGGCTGCTCCGGGAATCCTGGTCCTGGTGGCTGGGGCGTCGTTGTGATTTTCAACGGTGAGGCAAGACAACTTTCTGGCGGCGAAAAAAACACAACGAACAACAGAATGGAACTTACCGCGGCAATAAATGCCCTTTCAATAGTAAAAAACACAAAAGAATTCAGCGGAATTCCAGTAACGCTAAACATCGACAGTCAATACGTAAAAAATGGAATAACTGTCTGGATAAAAAACTGGAAGCAAAAAGGCTGGAAAACCGCGGACAAGAAGCCGGTAAAAAATCAGGATTTATGGATTCAGCTGGACGAGTTGAATTCTGCACTGAACGTAAGCTGGAACTGGGTCAAAGGGCACGCTGGAATCGAATACAACGAAATCTGCGACCAGCTTTGTCAAAAAGAAATTGCAAAAAACAGATAAATTTTTGCGTTTTATTTCCGTTTTTTGATTTTTTGCGCGATATAAAGTCATGCAGAAGATTAAAAAAATTCAACACGCGTTTTTTACGCTTTTCAGTACAATTGCGATTGCAGGAAATATTTCCTGCACGCAACAAATTTTCTCCATAAAAGAAATTTCTTTACCGCAGTGGCCGCCTGAAGATTCATCTGAACTGCCAAAAGCCGAAGCATGGAACATAACTGTAACAACGGCCGACGGTTCAGAAGATTACAAAATCAGCGCAGAAAAAAAGACAATAACTTTGGAAGTAAACAGTTCTGCGCCGGTTTCTGTTACAGCGCGGCCAATAACTTCCGGATTTCAATTTTTTGAGCCGGCAGGAATGATTTTTCCGTTTGAAAATGAATTTTCTTGGGAAGGAGGTTTTTCCGCAGATTGCCTGAAAAAATTTTATCTTTCCTCAACGCTGAACAATTCAAAAAATGCGGTGGAAAATTACGCATCTCGCTTTAATTGGCAAAAATTTTCGCAGACAATAAAAGAAAAATCAGAAAACAGCGCAGTTTTTTACAATCCGTGGCTTTTGGACCAGCAAAATATTTTACTTTCAATTGAAAACGGTAATTTTTCCGCAACAAAACTTTCAGTCAAAAAAATCTGCTCCTTCAACGCTACGGAACTTTTTGCAGAATTTCCGCAAAACAAAATTCTTTCAGATTATGTTCCGCAAAATTTTTCTGAAAAAAACAAAACCTTTATTCTTTCAAAACAAAAAATCAATAAATTCCTGTTTTACGAAAATTCAAAAATAATCACCGTTGAAGCAGAAAGCAATTCAAGTTTTTCACTTGCGATAAATTCTTTACCGATATAAACTTTAAATATGAAAATAAATGCAAAAAAAATTGCCGCAATAATTGTATTTTCCGCAACACTTTTTTCATGCAGAAAAAATACACAAAAATTCTATGAACAAAAAATCAGCGAAACAAAAGCCAAGCACACTTGGTATTATTTTTCAGACGGCAATTTAAAAAAAGCGGAAGGAATCTCTTCTGTTCCTCAAATTCCTTTTAAACCGTGGACAGAAGCCACAAGAATTTCAGATATGTCTGTTCAAGATTCAAAAAATGATTCTGTTCCTAAAGGATTTGCAGTTGTAAACCGTACAGGAATTCTGGTTTTTGATGGAGAAAAAATAAATCTTTACCGCGATTCAGAAATTTTTTCAAATTCTACGCAGGAAAAACTTGTTTTTTACAATGATACGCCGATTTTTTCAGTTTATAGGAATTCTTTTTTTAACCGGCAGAATCTTTCTGAAAACTCAATGCACACTTTTCTTGTTCAATTCAACACGGAGCAAAATGTATGCTATCCGATTTTAACGGTGGAAAATTTTGGACTTCCGGCAAGCGCGGAAATTACAGATTTTATCTGGGACGGACAATTTTGGACTTGCAGCGTAAAAGATTCTGGGAACGGAACTGAAAAAATCAATTTTTCTTATTTAACTTTTCAGCCAAAAACAGAACTGACTTCAATTTCGCCAAAAACCGCTGAAAATTCAATTTTTGTAACAAGCACAACAGAAAAAGAATTCAGAAACGCAAAATCACCGGAAGATTTTTCAAAAGCACCGGAGCGAATCAAAAAACTGATTTCTTCGCTTCCAAAAAATTTTTCGTATTCAGTAAAAATAAAAACCGTATCTGGGCATACTCCACGAATTTTTGTGAACAACAAGAATATTTCGGAAAATTCAATTCTTGAAGCCTCGGCAATTCTTAGCGATACTTGGACAGCCTGCCTTTTTTCAGATGGAACTTTTTATCTGAACGGTGCACTTTTTGAAAATAGAATTTTAAATCGCGGAAAAAACATCGCCTTGAAGCTTCCAAAATTGCCTTCCGGTTTTTATTACAAGGAATTTGCAATTTCTGGAACAAGCCTGTATGCTTCCTGGGAAGAAAATTCGTTCTATACAATTGCCCGCAGCGGTTTTATCTGTGTAGACTTAAATGAAATTTTATATAAAAATGAATTCAACTGGTAAAAATATGAAAAAAATTCTTCTGTTTTGTTTTATTCTTTCATTATTTTGCATTTCGGCATTTGCAGATAAACCTTTGGATTTTACAGTGACTTTTGAACCGACCCTGATTATAAATACAGACAATCCTAAAAACAGCGCGCCAGCTCCGATTGTTTATCCATTGTCTTTTGGAATTGTTTTTCCAAAGGAAACTTTTATCTCTTTTCAGCCAAGAATTTCTTTTTTTACAAACTATTATTTATGGAACAAAAATGGCGCTTATCCTGCGGAAATCGAAAACAGAACGGCAACTGCTTTTTCATTTCTTCTTGATTTTCCGGCGGCACTGACTTTTAATCCAGCGGAAAAACATTTTATCGATGCTGGAATCGGTCCTTCAATTTTAGCGCGATTTGCAGTTCTTTCACATTCAGTACACGGAAGCGACGCCGGATACAACGGAAACACCGCATCTGATGATGTTTCTGAAATCAACAGATATTTTTGGAAAGATGCGAATTTTCTTTTTATTGACACTTATTGCGCGTATCTTTACAAATTCACAGAGCAGCTGAAAGCCGGTCTGGAATTGAAATTTTACATTCCATGCTCAATTTTTTCAGGAAACGACTTAAATTCCGCAATGATTTCCTTAGGAATAAAAGCCCGGTTCTAAATTATTAATGATAAAAATGTAGATTTTTCTAAAAAATACACGATAATATTAATATATGGCAGATTCCTTAAAATTCACTGACAAACTAAAAGAGGCGCTAAAGGCAAAATCAGACTGGCTAAATTCTGAATCATTGCCAAAAATGCTGGAACACTATCGGCTTCTTCACACTTGTGTAAAAAATATTTACGAAACTTTAATAAAACGAAGTCTTATCACACCAGATCCGTATAAACTTGAAATAAAAATCTCAGAAATTGCAAGTCCAGACGATTCTCATTTTGTTGAAAATGAACGTTCTGTTGTCATGGGTTCCCGTTTTTCAAATTATGAAAGTATGCTGGATTACGTCTGCACTTACGTGAAATTTTCAACTGATTACATAAATATTTCACGCATAAAAAAACTTCTTGACCTGAATAACGCATTTCAGTGGAGCAATATGACGATAAATAATTCCCGGCCGAATTCTCGCGTGCTCGCAACATTGATTCAGGAAGTCCGGCATAATGCACCTCAACTTACCGTTAGCCTGATAAACGATTCAATCTCAAAAAGTGCAAAAGCCATAAATGAAATCAATGAAATATTAAAAGACCTGATGACTTTTCAACGGGAAGCATATAAAGTTCAAATCCGGCATGATGTAATCGAACATCCGAAATTCAACAAGGAAAAAGCTGCTAAATCCCAGGCTGATGAAATTGCGGAAATCAAAAAAAATCTTCCTGCAATTTTGGGAAAAATTCCTTATTATACAGAACTTGTTCAGGAAATTGCTGCCGAGGATCTTGCGCCGGACCGACAGAAACTTCAGGAACTGACAATTTCGCGCCTTGCAATCGCCATTAAAACCGAAAAAAACAAAAAAGTCTCTGTTGACTACAAGCAATATCTTCTGGAATGTCTGCACATTCTTTCTGGGCTGGGAGAACTTTATTCAACGATTGCCGAAAAAATCCAGACAAATGTGAATATCATTGAAAACCAGAAAAATACTTTTTTCCGGAAAATTATAAAAGCGCTAAGAAAAATGTTTAATTTTTCAGAGCCGCCGCTTATTTACGATTTTATAATAATTGACCAAAAAAAAGATACAAAAAGCCATCGGAATGTTGATATGAATATCTTTATTTCAACTTTAACAAGAAAGTCCGCATTTTTTACGCCGCTTTCAAATGTTTACGGTGCAGAATTTTCAAAAATAAAAAATTATCCAGAGCAGAATATTTTGGATTATCTGAACAAAAGCATAACTGAAAACCAGGAGATTCTTACCCTTCTGACCGCCGCGGATGAATTTTTTAAGCAAAATGTGGAAGCTCACGACAGAAGCAAAATCAAAGGCTTGAAAATTGACCTTATTTCCGTAAAAAATATTATTGTAAAAGCAATTCAAAAACGTTCTGAATATGTTGGCTATATTGAAGAACAAGAACAGATGAAAAAACTTGGAATAAAAGATGAAATTTAATTTTTTCAACACTAAAAAAATAATTTTTGCGGCATTTTTGCTTGGAAGCGTATTTTTATTTGCACAGGAAGATTTTTCACAAGATGAAATTTCTGAAAATTCTTCTTCTGAAAAAAATTTTGTAATAATAGAAGCAAAACACGACTATAATCTGAATCCACGCACGGCAAATTATTCCGCAGAAGCGCAAATTTTAACAGGACTTTACGAAGGGCTTTTTTCTTATGACCCGATAACGCTTGAACCAGTTTATGCAATGGCAAAAAATTACAGAATTTCCCGCGACAAAAAACGATGGACATTCGAACTAAAAGAAGGAATAAAATTCAGCAACGGCGAACCAATAACCGCAGAAACAGTCCGTTCCAGTTTTCTAAAACTTTTATCAACGCAGAACGCGCCTTTTTCTTCACTTCTGGATATTGTGCAGGGCGCAGAAGAATTCCGCACAAACAATGTCAGCGAAGAAAATGTCGGAATTTACGCGCTTGATGAAAATACAATTTCAATTCATCTAAAAACTCCGGCTTCTCACCTTCCCAAAATTTTGTGCATGCCAAGTTTTGCCGTAACCACAGATGACCTTTCCATTTACAGCGGACCATTCTGCATTGAAGAACAAGATGAAAACAAAATCATCCTAAGAAAAAACGAAAATTACTACGATTCAGAAAATACAAAAACAGACAAAATCACAATTCTTTTTTCAAATGATGAAAAGGAAAATGTTTTTGCATACAATATCGGTTCTGTAGACTGGATTGCAAGCTCTTTTGACGAAAAAACGCTTCTTTCAAAAGATTCAATTCATCTGAGCGCGGAATTTGCAACTCAATATTTTTTCTTTAAATTTACAGAAAATTCAATTTTCAACAATCTGAATCTGCGGCGCGCTTTGCTGGAGGCAACTCCGTGGGACGAATTGCGTGCAAATACTTATGTGCAGGCTCAAAGTTTGGTTTATGCGCTGAATGGCTACCCGAAAGTGGAAGGATATTCTTTTACAGACAATCTTGAGGCAAAAATTCTTATAAAAGAAGCCCGGAATGAACTTAAAATTCCAGACGAGCAGAAAATAAAAATCCGTTTTGCAATAACAGACACTGACTACATGAAGAAAAAGGCTGAAATTCTAAAAAATGCCTGGAATGCGCTAGGAATCGATCTTGAAACAGTTCTTTTTCCAGAATATGAATACTTGAATAGGATTGAAGAAACTGACGCAGATCTTTTTAGCTACAACTGGATTGGTGATTTTGCAGATCCGCTGGCATTTCTTGAACTTTTCCGTGGAAATTCCACAATGAATGTAACCGGCTGGAACAATAAGGAATTCAACGAACTTTTAGATCAAGCCGCTCTTTACACCGATGAAAACCACAACATAATTCTTGCAAAGGCTGAGCAAATTTTGCTTGATGAAGCTGTAATTCTTCCGATTCAGCACCCGGTTAGCGCAAATATTATCAATCTTGATGAAGTTGGAGGCTGGGCAATAAACGCGTTTGATATTCATCCGCTGAAATATCTTTTTAAACGGGAAAGCTCAACCTCGGACATTCCGAATATTGTGCTTCTTACAAAATAATTTTGCCGTTTGAAATATCCTTTATTTTCCGGGAAAGCAAGTCAAATTCATCTGATTTTATTTTTCCGGAAACTTTTACTTCTGTTCCAAATTCTTCCGACAAATCCGAAACACTGAAATTTGCCAGAATCCGCTTTATCATTTGATATGAAGTATAATCCGCCGCAAACAAAAATTCTTTTTTTTCAACATATTCCTCAAACGCAGATAAATTTTCCGCCGTCAAAAGAACCTGCTTTGCGCCATCTCCATAAGCTTTCACAAGCCCGCCAGTTCCAAGCAAAGTTCCACCAAACCATCTGGTAATTGTAAGAACCACATTTGTGCAGCCGTAACCTTTCAGCACATCAAGAGCAGGTCGCCCGGCTGTTCCAGAAGGCTCGCCGTCATCACTCATCCCCAAAATTTCACCGGAAAGCCCAAGAACAAAAGCATGAACCACATGTGTTGAGTCTGAATATTTTATTTTTTGCGATTTTACAATATTTCTTGCATCTGCCTGACTTTCACATGAAAAAAGTTCAGAAAGAAATTTTGAGCCTTTTACAACAAATTCCGCCTCAACGTGCCTTGTAAGAATTTTCACTTATTTTTCCAGTTCAACAGATTGAACTTCTTTTGCGGCAACACGAACGCCTTGAGCTTTTACGCCTTTTTCCGCAAAATCCGAAGCCTTGAATTTTTCCTTAAGAACTTTCATTTTTGGCTTTTTAACATAATTCAACGTAAATTTAAAGTCCTTTTTAGTTTCAACAAAAAGAACATCCATTCCATCAGGCGCAAAAAAATAATCACGGTTCATTATGTAACCGCCAACTTTGCATCTTTTTACATAGACAAACTGAGTTTTTGGATCTCGGTAAATTACTGTAAAAAGAATTTTCGCAAGATTTTCTTTGTCGGCAAAACCGCAGTAACGAAGTTCAGGACCAACAAAAACTTTGGAAGGTGCTTCGGTAACCGTGTAAATTCCGCTTTTTCGCACATAAATTATGCGGTCAAACGGTGTGATTTTAATAATTTCTTCGCCACCAGGGACGGCTGTTCCCAAATAACCAGAATCTGCGTTATATTTCAATGGCGTGTCGCGGCGGACAACAGACTTTACATCAACAGTCTTGATATTTGTAACGGTTGTGCGACGTTTTATATTTTTTGAATCAAGTTTTCCTTCAATTCCATCCAGATAACTGATTGCGTATTCAACAATGTGCTTTAAAAGTTTGTTGATTTCCTTGATTCTTGCATTGATTGCCTGAACTTCTTTTCGGTTTTTATTTATATCATACAAAGAAATACGGCGAATCGGGATTTTTAAAAGATGATCAACATCCTCATCTGTAACATCACGCAAAAGTTCATCTTTAAATGGAACAAAACCTTTTTTTACAGCCTTAATCACCGCATCTTCGGTTTTCATCTGCTCTATTTCTTTGTAAATTCGTTCTTCAATAAAAATTCGTTCCAGCGTTCTAAGATGAAGTTTTTCAAGAAGCTGCTGTTTTTCGTATTCAAGTTCTTCCTTTAAAACCCGCACAAGCTGTTTCGCATGAAATTTTATGACCTCTGTAACCGTCATCTGAACCGGCATATTGTCTTTTATGACAAGAAGATTGCAATAAACAGTTTTTTCACAGTCAGTGAATGCATAAAGAGAATCAATAACATCTTTTGCGTAAACTCCACGCGGAAGTTTTATTTCAATGCTTACGGTCTGCGCTGTAAAATCGTTTATTGAGGCAATTTTCACTTTTCCATTTTTAGCGGCTTTTTCAATTGATTCAATAAGCGATTCTGTTGTTGAACCGTACGGAAGTTCTGTAATTACGATTTTTTTATCATCTGAAGCATCGATTTTTGCGCGGGTTATAAGTTTTCCAAGACCATCCTTATATTCTGAGCAGTCAATAAGTCCGCCAGTCTGAAAATCTGGAAAAAGCTGAAAATCTTCGCCATTCAGACATTTTTTTTCAGCCTCAATAACTTCATGAACATTGTGGCTCATAATCTGAGTGCTCATTCCAACTGCAATTCCTTCCGCCCCGGTAATAAGAACAACAGGAAGTTTTGCCTGAAACATCACAGGCTCTTTGTTTCGTCCATCGTAACTGTCAACATATTCTGTAATAGCAGAATTTGTAACAAGAATATCTTTTGTAATTTGGCGGATTCTACATTCAATGTAACGGGGAGCTGCCGCCGGATGCCCGGTAAAAATATTTCCGTAATTTCCCTGCTTATCAATAAAAAGTTCTTTATTTGCAAGATTTACCAAAGCTGTGTAAATTGAAGCATCTCCGTGCGGATGAAATTTCATGCAATCACCGACAACTCCAGCAACTTTGTGAAAGCGTCCGTCATCTGTAACCAAAAGAGTATGCAAAATTCGGCGCTGAACAGGCTTTAAGCCATCAACAAGTTCAGGAATCGCCCTGTCGCGAATAACATAACTTGCATATTGAATAAAATTCTGATCAAAAAGATTCTTTACGTATGCCATTTTCCCACCCGGCTAAAAAATTAATCTCCATTTTCCATTATTGAATTAACGTAAATGTCTGGAGTTATTACTTCACCACCATATTTTATGCGAAGTTTGTTCAAATAAACGTCAAAATGAATGTGTTCCGCCATAAGATTCACCAGCAACCGGTTATCCGTGCGGACTCCAAGAAAATCTTTGTCCTCGGAAGTAAGCAATGAACGCAAATTCATATCATTTTTTACAATTTCCTTGTACGGAATAAATTCGTTTCTGTCATTGCTGCAAAGAATACATGAATTATTGTCAACAACCATGATAAACCGTTTTTCGGAAGATTTTGAAAAACTCACATCGTTACAATAAAATTCAGTATCCAAATCATAAAGCTCAAGATTTAACCAGCTGAAAACAATAATTCTGACACCGCGTTTTTTTGCCTCTTTCAATTTTTCAACAATCGGCTTTAAATCCATTGAAGAATTTATAAGAATTTCTTTTGAAGCAGCATCAATCATCGCCTTCATTTCGTCAACAAGATTCTGCATTCCCTGAATATTGCAAAAGAAATTCGAGGCCCGCCTTTTCCGCGAAAGCTGCTCCAGCATATTTTTTGCCGTTTCAGCATTTTTTTTATATTTTGAAGTAATTTTGTCAATCAGCTGAACAGGTTCAATCACCGCATATTCGCTAGTCTGCCCCGGAATTGAAACAATCGCGCCTTTATCAAGAAGATTTTCCAGCGCAGCGTAAACCGACGAACGTGAAGTTCCCAGAGCTTTTGCAATCTGATAACCGTTCATCTTTTCTTCCGAAACCATCGTGCAATAAACTTTAGCCTCAGTCTGAGAAAATCCCAGCTGAACAAGACATTCTACTGTAGCGACATCCATAAATTAAATCAAACCTTTCATTTTTTTTGCCTTTACGAAATTATAGAAGTTTTTTTCTTATTCCTCAAGGTTATCTTGAATAATAAGTTTCAGCGGTTTCCAGTCAGAATTCTTTGAATTTTTCATTTCCTGCAGAATATCTTCCTTTGCAAGCGAAATTTTTACAAATCCACAGAAAGCGACAGTCCGATCCGAAATATCGTAAAGATTTGCGCCATCGCAAGCCACAAGAACATCTTTGTTCGCAATAAAATCAATAAATTGATTTCGGAATTTCTCGTTTTCAAGCCTTGTATTGTAAAAATAATAAACACTTGTGAATTTATGGATTTTTGCAAGCCTTGTGCAGCATTTTTGAAGTTTTACAGAAAATTTTTCGCCAAGCGGAGTTGAAACAAGATTTTCCGCAAAAACAAAAAGAATTCGCGGCTCGCCTTCAATTCCTGTGTTCTGCTGAAGAACTTTCTGCGTTTCAAAAACAAGATTCTGCATAAAATTCTTTTCATCAAGTTCTGGATTTGACTCAGTTTTTTCAGAAGCAAGAGGAATCTCCTCTTCAGTTTCCATTTTTTCCGCATAAACCGGAATTTCCTCGTCAGAATCCTGTTCCTCGGTTTGCTCAAGAATTTTATTCGCCGCAAGCTCATCTTCGGATGCGACAGGAATATCATTGATAGAAAAATCCCCCACATTCTGGCTAAGAATATCCTTGAGCTTGTCTTCCATATTTTCTTCAGGAACTTTTTTCTCTTCAACAGGAACTTCAAACTGAACAACAGAATCGTTCTTGAATCTTTCTTCTTCCGGTTCGGTTGATTTTAAGATATTTGAATCAATTTCTTCTTCCGAAGCCTGCGGAATATCCATTATTGAAAAATCGCCATCGTCATACATCTTGTTTTGCCCAAGAATTTCTGCAAGGCGGGCATCCATTTCTGAATCATTTTTTGAATCTTCTGGTTCAGTATTAAAAATATTTGTATCATCCATAGTTTCGTCTTCGTTTTCGTCAAAAGTGATAATTGAATTTTCTGTGTCAGGTTCCTTAAAACCTGGCAGACTTTCTTCAGATTTATTTTCAAGCGTTAAAAGAGGGATTTTTTCGCCGTCAACAATTTTGTAAAGCACGCAGTTTTCCTCGTCAGTCTTGAACAATGAATTTTCATCGCTTATGCGGATATGCTTTAATTTTGGACAGTTTGAAATCCAGTCTTTTTCAACCGTTTCAAGTTTTGCAGGAAGCACGATTGTCTCAAGATTTTCGCAGTTGGCAATCGCATTTGCGCAGATTTTTGTTACGCTGTCTGGAATTATCAAAGATTTTATGGCAGAACAGGAGTCAAAAACATTTTCCGGTAGAGTTTTTATTCCTGAACGGAACGGAATTTCTTCCAAAGAAGCACATTCCGCAAAAAGTCCTTCTGAAAAATCTTGAATTTCAAGAGGCATTTCCACCTTTTTTAAAGATTTGCATCCGCAAAACAAAAAAGGCGGAAGAATTTTTAAATTCGCCGGAAGTCTTACTGACTCAAGTTCTGTGCAGTTGCAAAAAAGATTCGCACCAAGGTAATCCACAGAATCCGGAAGAGAAATTTCCTTAAGGCCACAGCACGAAAAAGCCTCTTCTTCAATTGAAGTTACTCCATTGGGAACTGTCCCTGTAAATTCTTTTGAATCTGAATCTATTCCGACAACGACTTTAAAGTCATCTGTATAAATCAAGCCATTTTTTTTGAACGTCAATTTTTCCATAATGATAATTCTATTCCAGGAATCGTGTATTTGCAACTTTGCTTTTTATTTTAATGTAAGTCCGATTTTAAAAGCATCCGCAACCGCATCACCAAGCCGGATATATTTATTATGCACAGTGTCGTATGTAATCGGATCAAGTTTCTTTACGTCAATTTTTCCATCTGTAAGAATTGAATCGTCAGCCGCCACATTCACAATCTCACCAAGAAGACGACATTCTTCAACATCAAATCTGATGGTTTTACATTCAAGAACCATAGGAAGTTCCTCAACAACAGGAGCGTTGACCTTCTGGCTTTTTGTAAAATGAAAACCAGATTTTTTAATTTTTTCTGGTTCATTGTTTGCAGAAACAAGCCCGACATAATCGCAGGCGGCCGCGGTTTTTGCAGTTGCCATGCTTACGGTAAAGTCACTTCCAGCCTGAATATTTTTTACAGTTTTGTGTTCAGGGCTAAGACAGATATTTATTTTTGTGTCATCAGCAATTCCGCCCCAGGCAGCATTCATTAAATCAGGATTTCCATTTTCGTCATAAGTTGCAATCATAAAAACCGGCATAGGATAAAGCATCGGTTTTGCTCCAAAATCTTTTCGCATATACAGCCCCTTGAATTTAATTTTAGAAAATTTGAGTTTTTAAATCGCAAAAGAAAATGTCCGCGCTCTCAGTCAAAAGTCAAGATTTGGCTATGGTGAAGTGTTTTTTAGGAAGAATTATCTGCGCTTTTCTTTCAGAAAATGCTCGACAATTCTTTTATGCCATACGGCAAAAGCCACTTCAAGGACGCCAAACTTGCCTTTTTCCTTCCGCTTAGCCATTTTATTGCATCAGCAAAAAACTCAAATTTTCTACTATTATATCACAAATGTGCTATAATTTGCTCATGAAAAAAATTGCAATTATCACAGGCGCGTCCAGCGGAATGGGAAAAGATTTTGCGCTTCAGATTTCAAAAGATTATCAATATCTGTGCATTGACGAAATTTGGCTTGTTGCCCGAAGAATAGAAAAACTGAAAGAACTTTCAGAGGAAATCAAAAAAATTGCCGGTGCGCCGAATCCAAAGACTGTTGAACTGGATATTTCAGGAACAGACGGAGCAAAACGCTTTAATTTGCTTCTTGAACAGGAAAAACTTTTTGGCAGTTTTGAAATTACAGTTCTTGTGAACAACGCTGGTTTTGGAACTTACGGTCCTTTTGAAGAAACTCCTGTTGAAAAAGAAATGCTTATGATTGAGACAAATTGCACGGCGCTTACAGGAATAACAGGATTTTCTCTTCCATATATGAATGAAAATTCCTACATCATCAATACGGCCAGCATGGCGGCTTTTGCTCCTTTGGGAAATTTTGCAGTTTATGGCGCAACAAAATCTTTTGTGCTCAGTTTTAGCCTTGCGCTTGCGGCAGAATTAAAGCCACGTGGAATTCAAGTTTGCGCGCTTTGCCCTGGTTCAGTAAGCACAGAATTTGCGAATGTTGCTTCCAATGGCGCAAGAAAAGAAGTTTTGCACGGAATTTCTTCTGAAAAAACTGTCCGGCACTGCCTAAAAAAAGCTTTTTCCGGAAAACGGACGGCAATCATGCGGTTCAAATGGAAAGTCCAGGCGCTCGGAAGCAAATTCGTGGATGCATATACAGTCGCGGATTTTACATTCAGACATTCAAAGCGACCATACAAAAAGACTGAATAATGGATTGACAAAAAAAAATACCTGCACTTCCAGCGGAAAATCAAAATTGGCTATGGTTGCAATTTTTTTTAGGAAGAAAACTTCAATTCGCAACGCTCATTTTCAGTTTTCTTTTATGCCTGTCGGCAAAAAAATGGCAAATTACGCCACTTTTGCTTTTTCGCTTCCGTTCCGGTATTTTTTTAGTGATTCAGATTTTTCAATGTGTTCATTTGGTCGTGTAAAAATTGAGGGCGCGCTGGATTTTCGCATTTTCAGGTGGAACTTAGCCCCGATTGCCACGGAAAGACCGGAATGGAGCGGCGCGGAATGAGGACTTGCAGTAAAAGCGGGTCGCGCACGGAAGCAGCGTGCTTCTGATTGATGACAAAAAACAAAAATACCGTTAAACTTTGGTTGTAGGACGTGCAGGTTGCGTACAAGATGCTTGAGGTAGCCTCGAAAAAATCCTTAACAATTATTTTGCGAGGTTTATATGAAAAATTATTTTAGCGGCAATGCACTTTTTACGGATTTTTACGAACTGACAATGGCTCAGGGTTACTGGAAAGAAGGAATGAATCAGGAAGTTGTGTTTGATATGTTCTTCCGGAGGAATCCTTTTAACGGCGGATTTTCAGTTCTTGCCGGAAACGAGCCGCTTTTGGACGCAATTACAGAATTCAGTTTTAACGATGATGACATTGAATATCTTAGAAGCCAGAAAATTTTTGACGAGGGATTTCTTGAATATCTGAAAACCTGGAGATTTACGGGCGACCTTTACACAATGGATGAAGGAACTGTGATTTTTCCGCAGGAGCCGCTTGTAAGAATTCATGCGAATCTTATTGAAGCCCAGATTCTTGAGGGACTGATTTTAAATCTTGTAAATTTCCAGAGTCTGATTGCAACAAAAACCGCGCGCGTTTATCTTGCCTCAAAAGGTGCACCGATTATGGAATTTGGTCTTAGACGCGCGCAAGGGCCTGACGGAGCGATGGGAGCAACTAGGGCTGCGTTCATTGGTGGCGCGGCTGGAACAAGCAACACTTTGGCGGCGAAACTTTATGGAATTCCAGCGATGGGAACAATGGCACATTCGTGGATTATGAGCCATTCTTCTGAGCTTGAGGCTTTCCGTGAATATGCAAAAATTTACCCGACAAACGCGGTTTTTCTTATCGACACTTATGATACTTTGAAATCAGGAATAAAAAATGCAATCATTGCGGGCGGCGAGCTTGTTGAAAAAGGATACAATTTTGGCGTGCGGCTTGATTCAGGCGATATTTCTTATCTTACAAGGGAAGTCAGAAAAGAACTTGACCGCGCGGGTTTTCCACAGGCAAAAATTTCTGTTTCAAATGAACTTACGGAAGAAATTATCTCAACTTTGGTTGCAAATGGCGCTCCGATAAACAGCTGGGGCGTTGGAACTCACATGGTTACTGGCGGAAATGAATCTTCTTTCACTGGCGTTTACAAACTTGCCGCAAGACACGACAAAGCCACTGACACAATGATTCCTGCAATGAAATTCAGCGATAATCCGGCAAAAACAACAAATCCTGGAATTAAAAATGTTTACCGCCTTTACGATGAGAATGGAATGGCGCTCGCGGACATTCTTGCGCTTGAACCGGAAAAAATTGAAGCCGAAAAAGAATATCGTTTTTATCATCCGATGGTTGACTACAGACAATTTTCTTGCAAGGCGGCAAAAGTTGAACCTCTTCTTAAGCTCAAGCTTAAAGACGGAAAACGAACTCAGCCACGGCTTTCTGATGGTGAACAGCTAAGGCTCGCTCGCGAAAATATGCAGAAACAACTGGCAAGCCTTGACGAAAGCTACAAGAGAATTTTAAATCCGCACATTTATAAAGTTTCTTTAACTGAAGAATTAAAGAACTTAAAGGCGGATTTTATCAAGAAGAATATAAAATAACTATTTGCAAAGATAAGAGCCGCTTACTGCAGCAACATTCACAAGCGTTTTATAGTTTTCGCAGTTTTGGCTGTTTATGCCTCCTGAAACTATAAAACGCACTTCTGGATATGGTCCTGACAAAGCGGCTAAGTATTTTGTGCCACCGAGAATTTCAACCGGGAAAATTTTTAGCACAGAAAGTCCGAATTCAATGGCTCTTTCAATTTCGCCTGGAGTTGCAATTCCTGGATAAACCGGAATGTTATGCCTTACACAATATTTTACAGTTTTATAATTAAATCCGGCACTCAACAAAAACTGTGCGCCTGATTTTACCGCCCGCCTTGCCAATTTTGGACAAGTAATTGTCGCGCCGCCAACTAAAATTTCTGGAACTTGCTCCCTTACCGCGCGTATACATTCATCTGAACCTTCAAGATTTTCCAGGTCGCGGTAAGCGATTTCCATCGCCTTTACGCCTTTTTCAAGAAGTTTTTTTGCAATCATAACCGCTTCTGCTGGTAAAGAAGTTTGAACAACCGCAATCTCACCAGCCTCAGCAATAAGTTCGTCCATCAAAAACTGTTTTTTCATCGTTGAATTCTTCCTGTTCCGTTGCCGTTCATTAAATTTTCTATTTCTTCCTTTGTGGCAAGATTAAAATCACCGCAGATTGAATGTTTTAGACAACTTGCCGCTGTCGCAAAATCCAAAGCTTTCGCCTCGCCAAAAGAATCGCATGAAAATTCCGAAAGACCATAGATAAGTCCGGCAGAGAAACTATCTCCAGCCCCAACCCGCTCCACAATATTTTCAATGTCATATTGCGCGCTTTCATAAAAACCAGATTTTCCGCTCAAAACCGCAGACCAACCATTTCTGTCCGCGCTGTAACTGTGACGCAATGTAACTGCGACAATTTTTATATTCGGGAATTCGTTTTTCACATCTTCGCAAAGATGACGATAAGATTCTGCCGGAGTTGTAAAATTTTTCAAAGGAAGACCAAGGCAATTCTGAATATCTTCTTCGTTCGCAATCAGAACATCAGCTTTCTGTGCAAGAATACGCATGACTTCACTGGCTTTTTTTCCATATTGCCAGAGTTTTTTCCGGTAATTCAAATCAACAGAAACCGTGCAACCCATTTTTTTTGCAACTGAAACAGCGTCCAGCACAGAATTCATTGCAGCTTCAGAAACTGCCGGAGAAACTCCAGAAACGTGAAACCATTGCGCATCTGAAAAATATTCTTTCCAGTCGTATTCATCCGGAGCGGAAACAGAAAAGCAGCTTCCGGCACGGTCATAAATTACCTGGCTTGGCCGCTGGCACGCACCATCTTCCAAAAAATAAATTCCAAGCCGACCGTCTTTTTCAGGACCAGCAACTTGAACGCCATAATAATTCAACGCCCTTTTTGCCCCTTCCCCAATCGCATTTTTTGGCAACGCAGTAATAAATTTTGTAGATTTTCCCAAAATAGAAAGGCTGACCGCAACATTCGCTTCGCTTCCACCAAAAACAGCTTCAAAATTCGGATTCTGAAAAAATCTTTCTTTTCCAAAAGGTTTTAGCCTAAGCATAATCTCACCAAAAAGCACGATTTTTTTATTCATTTCGCCCATATCTTCAATTTTAACCTAACAAGATTTTTCAATTCTTTCGCAAAAACTAAAATCACAGACCAAGTTTTGCGTTTATTTTTTCCCGGTGCTCTGGATATTCAAAATAATAATATCCATTTTCATTCAAAAACCGATAAAATTTAACAGTTCGCGAACCAGGCAAAAGATTTTCTGCCTCTGAAAGAAGTTCCGCCGATTTCTGTTTTTTTCCATCCTCAAAATAACTTTGGGAAAGAAATAATTTTGCATAATAAAGTTCCGCATCTGATTTTGCAGCTTTTTCCGCCGCCAAAAATGCCTTCATCGCCTTGCCTTTTCCACCGCCACTTATAACCGGCGCATGAAAATACCACTGCGCAATATTTATAAGACAAAACACAAAATCCGGATCATTTTCCAGCGCCTTGTCGTAATATTTTTTTATCGTAAGACCTTCATTCATCGCTGTTGAAAGCGGCAAATACTGAAGACTGCTGCTCAAAATATCTCCGGCAGTAACATAAAGCCATTTGTTGTGCTTTTCATTTTTGTGAGCTTTAAAATACGCGCGGATTTTTCGATATTGAGCTGTAAGAAAAGTTTCAAGCTCCTTGTTTTTTGGATTTAATTCGTAGAGCGCGTTATATTTTTCCCAAGTCAAAATATTATTTGCGGAAAGAAGAATTTCCTCGCTTAAATTTTCAGAAATTTCAGGACTATTAACATAAGAACTGAATTCATCGCAGGCAGCCGCAACTTTTTCAAAATCATCGAGCAAAGCAAGCCGCCATCTAAAATCCGTGATTTCAGTCATAATTTTTGACTCAAAATCCGTCAATTCAACATTTGCAAAACAAAATAAGCTGGCAAAAAAAAGCCACAAACCCAAAACAATTTTTTTCATCAAATAATTATAACGCAGTTTAAAATGGTTGACTATACATTTTTTCTTTCATTGTAACAACAAAAAGAATTTACTATAATAGAACAAATTTAATTTGTAGATTTAATGCGGTTTTGAGCCGCCATTGAGAGGTCATAAAATGTCAAAATATCCTTTTAGCGAAATTGAACCAAAATGGCAAAAATTTTGGGACGAAAACAAGACTTTCAAAGTAACAGAAGACGAAAAATATCCTAAAAACAAAAGAATGTATGTTCTTGATATGTTCCCGTATCCTTCAGCAGCCGGACTTCACGTTGGTCACCCGGAAGGTTATACTGCAACGGACATTTACTGTCGCTATCTTCGCATGAACGGCTACAACGTTCTTCATCCAATGGGATTTGATGCATTTGGTCTTCCTGCAGAAAATTATGCCATAAAAACTGGAACTCATCCAAAAATCACAACAAACGAAAACATCAGTCACTTTACTCAGCAAATAAAATCGCTTGGATTCAGCTACGATTGGGACAGATGTATTTCCACCTGCGAGCCAGAATACTACAAATGGACTCAGTGGATTTTCCTTCAACTTTATAAAAAAGGATTGGCTTACGAGGCTCAAACTCCAATCAACTGGTGTCCTTCTTGCCAGACAGGTCTTGCCAACGAGGAAGTTAAAGAAGGTCGCTGCGAACGCTGTCATTCCCAGGTTACACACAAGACAATCCGCCAGTGGATTTTAAAAATCACCGATTATGCAGACAGACTTGATAAAGATTTGGATTCACTCGACTGGCCAGAAAGCGTAAAACTTATGCAGCACAACTGGATTGGAAAATCAACCGGCGCAGAAGTAACTTTTACAGTTGCAGATAAAGACGGAAAACCAACAGACAAAAATCTTACAGTCTACACAACAAGATGCGACACATTGTTTGGTGCCACATACATGGTTGTTTCCCCAGAGCACAAAATCGTTCCAGAAATCACAACTGCAGAGCAAAAAGCAAGTGTTGAAGCATATATCGAGGCAGCCGCAAAAAAATCAGACCTTGAGCGAACAGACTTGAACAAAGACAAGACCGGCGTTTTCAGCGGAAGTTACGCAATCAATCCTGTAAACGGAAAACTTATTCCAATCTGGATTGCAGATTACGTTCTGATTTCTTATGGAACTGGCGCAATCATGGCTGTTCCTGCGCACGACACACGAGACTGGGAATTTGCAAAAAAATTCAACCTTCCAATCATTGAAGTTTTAAAGTCAGAAGTTGATGTTCAAAAACAGGCTTGGACAGAAGACGGAATCCACGTTAATTCCGAATTCCTGAACGGCTTGAACAAAAAAGACGCAATCGCAAAGATGCTTGAATTCCTTGAAGAAAAGAAAATCGGCAAAAAAGCAATAAACTACAAGCTCCGCGACTGGGTTTTCAGCCGACAGCGTTACTGGGGCGAACCAATTCCTTTGATTCACTGTCCTACTTGCGGAACTGTTCCTGTTCCAGAAGAAGAATTGCCACTCCGCCTTCCAGAAGTAAAATCTTACCAGCCAACAGGCACAGGCGAAAGTCCGCTTGCCGCAATTGATTCCTGGGTAAACTGCAAATGTCCAAAATGCGGCGGAAACGCAAAGCGCGAAACAAACACAATGCCTCAGTGGGGCGGTTCATGCTGGTATTACCTACGCTACCTTGACCCGCATAACGAAAAGCAGTTCTGCTCTCCAGAAGCTGAAAAATATTGGATGCCGGTAGATTTGTACATAGGAGGAGCTGAGCACGCAGTTCTTCACCTTTTGTACGCAAGATTCTGGCACAAAGTTCTTTATGATTTGGGAGTTGTTTCAACAAAAGAGCCATTCCAGCGGCTTGTAAACCAGGGAATGATCACATCTTTTGCTTATCAAAGAAAAGACAAGACTCTTGTTCCTGTTGACGAAGTTGAAAAACGCGATGATGGAAATTTCTATGAAAAGAAAACCGGTGAAAAACTTGAGCAAGTAGTTGCAAAAATGTCAAAGTCGCTCAAAAACGTTGTAAATCCTGATGATGAAGTACGAGATTACGGCGCAGATTCAGTTCGAATATATGAAATGTTCATGGGACCGCTTACAATGTCAAAGCCATGGTCAACACAGGGAATCGTAGGAATCCACCGCTTCCTTGAAAAAGTTTGGGCAATAAGCGAAAAACCTCTTTCCGACATTGATATTACAGGAAAACTGACGGATGAAAAACTTATTTCCGCACGAAAAACTTTTGCACAGACTGTAAAAAAAGTTACTGCAGACACAGCTTCTTTGAATTTCAACACGGCAATCAGCCAGATGATGATTTTCATCAATGAAATTTCAAAGCTGGATTCAGTTCCAAAGGCAATGTGGCAGGACTTTGTAAAAATCTTGAGCCCTTATGCACCGCATCTTGGCGAAGAACTTTGGCAGAAACTCGGAAACAAAGAATCAATCGCCTATGCACAGTGGCCAGTTATAAACGAAGATTTTGCAAAAGATGAAGAAAAAACAATTGTTGTTATGATAAACGGAAAACTCCGTGGAAAATTCAAGGCAGAACCAGGTGCAACAGACGAAACTTTGCGTTCAGAGGCAGAAACCAATGAAGATGCCAAGAAATTCCTTGAAGGAAAAACAATTGTAAAATGCGTTATCGTAAAAGATAAACTTGTCAATTTTGTTGTAAAATAATTATCGTCAAACATAATGTTTTTATCGTAAAACGATAATATTTTATTGACAAACAATAAAAACTCCTGTACAAATAAAAGTATAGGAGTTTTTTTATGAACAACAAAAATATCAACAAAATCACAAAGGTCGTTTCAAAGTTTTTTGAAATCTTATTTTTCCTGAGTTTTCTGGTAATGATTGCCGCAGCCGTTCTTTCTTTTACAATGCCCCAAAAATTTGGAGAATTTCTTCTTGAATCAGTTGGAAATGGAACAATTGCAACAAACGGCTTTGAAATTGCAATCGCCGACAAAAATGGAAATCTTATCTCGGCAGCGGTAAAGATTTTCGTTTTTGCAGGAATTTTCACAATGCCCTGCATGGCAATGATTTTCAGAAATATTTATCTAATCATAAAAACCTGCGAAGGCAAAACATGGTTCAGCAAAGGAAAAACACCTTTTCAAAAAGATGTTGTGCGAATGGTCCGAGAAATTGGAATCTTCAGCATTATGATTCCTGTTATTGGTTTTATAATGAGCCTGATTGCCCGGATTTTTATTGGTGTGGATTCCTGCGAAACCAGCGTTCAGATTGTTGGAGTTGCAATGGGAATCGCAATGATTTGTTTTTCTGAGATTTTCGCCTATGGAATCAAACTGGAAGAAGAAGTTGAAGGTCTTGTTTAAGGAATAAAAATGGGAAAAATCGTTTTACATCTTGACCGGGTAATGCTTGAACAGAAGATTTCGCTCAATGAGCTTGCGGAAAAAATCGGAATTACAAACGTAAATCTTTCTAAATTAAAAAACAATAAAGTTACGGCAATCCGGTTTTCCACATTGGAAGCTATCTGCAGAATCCTGCAATGCCAGCCAGGCGACATTCTAAAATACGAAGAATAAAAAATTCCCCGGAAATACACCGGGGAATAATATTTTTTGTAAAAATCAGACGAAAACTGAATTATTTTAGATTCTATGCAACTTCGGTAACAGAAGAAATTATATTAAATTCTTCCTTAAAACCAGTTGCAAGAAGCTGGCGGTCAACTTCATTAGAAATCGAAAGCAAATACAATTTCTTGCCAGTTTCCTCCGAATCATTATGAGCCGCCATTATAACTCCAATTGCGGCCGCATCCAGTTCCGTAACATTTGCCATATCAAGAACAACATTCGTCTTTTGAATTGAACTGTAGATTTTGCTGGCAACATTAACAAGCGTATATGCATTAAAACCGCCGCTCAATTCGTAAAGTTTATAGTCTGTACCATCTTTTTCTGTAACTGTAAGTAATTCCATAAATTCTCCTATGATTAGTGTCAATTACAACACTAAGTTTTTGGGCTCTCCAGCCCTCTAATTAACTATATTCAAGAGCTTCTTCTGCTAATTTTG
>ONHK01000020.1 GCA_900317625.1 uncultured Treponema sp. | reverse complement strand
TGTGCTGAATGAATAGACCGGAAGCCCAAGACCGAACGGGTCTTTTGTGCAGAGGAAAATAACGTAGCTTTCCTTGAGAGTTTCATACTCGCTGCCTTTTATAAGAGTGTCAATGTCTATCATGCTCTGGTAGTAGCGCATGCGGCGTGGCAAATCATCGGGGACGCTTGTCTGCATCTCAATATCAAAGATTCTATTACTGTCTTTCACATAGACATCCATACGGACACCATGCGCGCTGTAATACGGACGGATTTCTTTTTGTAACTCTGGATATTCAATCCGTTCAACTTTGATTCCAAGAAGGCGCTCGATTACGCCCTTGCATAGCTCCGGGGTCTGCATCACGCGGCAGAACATGAAGTCGTCGGTGAATCTCAGTTCCTCGACCGGCTTTATTCTGTAGATTTCATTTTCAATGTTTCTCATATAACTAGTTAACGCAAAAAGATTTCAGAAAATGAAATGAATCACAAAAAATTTGCAAGTTTTTGAGAATGAAATTAGAGTTTGCATACGAAAATGGAACACAATTTTTTTGTGCGTTTTGCGCAACAAAAGGCAGTAGCAGGTCGAGAGAGCTTACAGGTAAAAAAAATTGCAACCTGCGTACTGTAGACCATTCTGTTTTGTTACTGTAAACATAATATTTTCAGTAACAAAACATCTTCTTGAGTTAAACAAAAGATTATATTCTCATTAACAAAACATTATGTTTTCAGTAACAGAATATTATGTTTTGTTACTGGAAAAAATAGAGCACAAAAAATCTTAGTTTGCGCCGTACTGTTTGTAGTATTCGTCGATTGAGGCTTTTATTTCTGGAGTTATTATTTTTTTGTCACCATTTGTGAAAAGCGCGTCAACAACGTCTTTCATTGAAACAATTGCTTTTGCTGGAAATCCGTATTTTTCAGTTATTGTTTCAAGTGCAGATTTTGTTGAATCAGCGGCTTTTTCCATTCGGTTCAGGCTTACGATTTCTCCAATAATTTTTATTCCGCCTGGAACGTTTTCCTGGGCTTTTATTTTTGGATAAGTTTCATCAATTGATTTTCCAGAAGTTGTAACGTCTTCAATTATAACAACTTTATCGCCATCTTTTATTTTATAACCAAGCAAAGCGCCTTTATCTGCACCGTGGTCTTTTTCTTCTTTTCTATCTGAGCAATATTTTATTTCTTTTCCGTAAAGTTTTGAATAAGCCACAGCTGTTACAACTGCGAGCGGAATTCCTTTGTACGCTGGACCAAAGAAGACATCAATGTCATCGCCAAAATTGTCATGGATTGCCTTTGCGTAAAATTCTCCAAGACGGGCAAGCTGACTTCCTGTTACATAAGCACCGGCATTCATAAAAAATGGACTTTGGCGGCCGCTTTTCAATGTGAATGAACCGAATTTTAAAACCTGGCATTCAACCATAAAATCAATAAATTCTTTTTTGTACTGTTCCATGCGTTTATTTTACATAAATTTTATTATTTTATGAACGAAATTTTATATAAAATTTGTAATTTTTGCGTATGAATATAGAAAAAAATTTAGAAGAAAAAGAAATTATTCCATTTTTTCAGCCGATTGTTTCTTTGGAAAACGGTGACATTTTTGGATATGAAGTTTTTTCGCGGATAAAAGAAAAATCTGTCGCAGAATTTTTTGAACTTGCTGATAAAAGCGAAAAAATCTGGAAACTTGAAAAATTCTGCAGAAAAACAATTCTAAAAACAGTGAGTCATCTTGGATTAAAAACGAATATATTTATAAATATAAACCCGGAAATTATTTTTGATGAAGATTTTTATCAAGGTTATACGCTAAAGCTTTTGAAAAAATACAATATTGATTCGCGGAAAATTATTCTGGAAATCACAGAAAAATGCTCGCAGGAAAAGAAAATCCTAAACGAAATAACAGAGCACTATAGGATTCAGAATTTTAATATTGCTCTTGATAATGTCGGCGCGGCTTATTCAGGGCTAGAGCGCATCTGCTCAATGAATCCGAATTTTATAAAGATTGATATGAAAATCATCCGCGGAATTGAATCAGACACTTTAAAACAGTCGATGGTAAAAAGTCTTGTTCAGTTTTGCAACGAAACTGGAATTTCTTCAGTTGCGGTTGGCGTGGAAACAGCCCAGGAGTTGGATTTTCTTCTTTCTGTTGGAGTTCAGTTTGCCCAGGGATTTTTTATTGGAATTCCTAACAAGCTGCCTGAAAAAGTTTCAGCGGAATCTTATGCAAGAATTATTGCTTACAAAAAGAATTTAAAAGAACTTACAAAAAATAAAAACAAGGATGAAGAAAAAATTCAAACTTCCAAAAAGCCTGATTTGAATAAAGAAAAAGGAATAAAATCGTTTCTTGAGGATTTTAGGAACGCTGAAGAGGCGGTGGAGAACGGAAATTCCAGCAGAATCGGCGAGCTTGCGGCGCAAGGAATTACAGTTTTCCCGGATATGAATGTTCTTGACCTGATGAATTTTTTTAATTCCAACAAAGAATGTACTTTTGTTACTGTTATTGATTTGAACCAGCAAGTTTTGGGCGTTATGACCCATTCAGTTCTTGCAGATTTGCTTGGAGGCCGCTTTGGTTTTGGGTTGAATTATAGAAAAACTGTTAAAGAAGTTATGATTACAGATTTTTTTGTTGTAAACAGCGCTGAGCCGGTTGAAAAAGTTGCGACAAAAGCCATGCTGCGCGATGAAAAAAATCTTTACAATCCGATTATTGTAACAAAAAAAGGAATTTATGTTGGTGTTGTAACAATCAAGCAGCTTTTGGACACAATTGTTTCTGTTGAAGTTCAGGAAAAAACTCGTGAAATTACTAAAAAGAATCGGCTTTTGCAGCGTCAGCAGATGATTCAGGAGCGTGACATGAAAATGGCGGAACTGGTTCAGAAAAGTTTTTATCCTTCAAAAGCGCCATGTAAAAATGGTTGGGAAAGTGCATTTATTTTTAAACCGATGGCTTCCGTTTCCGGTGATTTATACGATTTTTATTTTGACAAAGAAAAAAAATTCTGTGGCGTTGGACTTTTTGATGTTTCAGGGCATGGCGTTGCGTCCGGGCTGGTTGGAATTCTTTCAAAATATCTTGCGGAAAAAATCTTTATAAAAAATCAGAATAAACCGCTGGAAAAACTGATTCAGGAATTCAGCGAGACTTTAGCGCAAGAAAAAGGTTCCGTGGAAAATTATCTTACAGGAATTTTTTTGCGCATGAATCAAGAAAAAGTTGAATATGTGAATGGAGGACACACCGATGTTCTCCTGAAAAACACAGAAACTGGAAAGGTTGAAATTCTTGGCGGAAAAGACGGGAAATTCCGCGGAATGTTTTTAGGAATGCCAGGGTTGCCTTCAGATTGCTGTTCAACTGTAAAAAATCAATTGGAAGCCGGAGATATTCTGGTTTTGTACACAGACTGCCTGATTGAAAGCAGGAATGGTTGTGGCGAAGAGTTTGGTATTGAACGCCTTCAAAAGATTCTTCAGGAAGCCAATTCAAAAACTCCAAAGGAAACACTTTCGTATATTGCTGAAAAATTCAAAACTTATACAAAAGGCGTGCCGCTGCGCGATGACTTGACAATCATTGTTTTGCAATACACAGGAATTTTTGATTAACTTGCGCTGAATTATCGGGTATAATTAAAAGCATAAAATCCAAGTTTCTGAAAATTGTGAAAGTTCGCTTTCGATGAATTTTCAATTTGCTCCAGACGGTTGTGCTCGCGCTGCGCTTGTATTATTTGGGGTGCTACGCACTTTAATTTGTATAATCGCACAAACTCTTCACAAATTGCAAATTCATCTACGCTCTTATCTTTTTATCAAAACTTGAATTTTATGCTAAAGAAACTAAAGTAGGAGCAAGTTAAGTGGCGATTAGAAAAATTATTTTGTGTGCGGTTTTGGCGATTTTGGGTAGTTTTTCAGTTTTTGCAAAGAAAAACACACAGATTGTAACTTACCAGCAGGAATTCAAACTGAATAACGTTAATAAAAGGCTTGGCTATCAATTGATGGAAGATGGAAAGATTATTTTTGTCTTTGATTCTTCAAGGTTTGGAATAAAAACGCCAAAAAGAGTTTTTTTGGAAGGTTCATTCAATGGCTGGGCAAAAAAGAACAGTGGCTGGGAACTTGAAAAATACAAATATTCAACATGGACTTATGAATGTAATCTTGAAGATGTTATGGTTCCGGGAAATTCTGGTTTTCCAGAATTTAAATTTTATGTAATTGCAGAAGTTGAATATGAAGTGCGCATTGTGGAAGCAACAAGTATCCGCAAAAAAGATGAGATAATGGAACCATCGATGCCAAATCCGTTTCCAGGATTTTTGATGGCAACGAACAGCCTTATTCTTTTGCCAGAAGATAATCCTTCAGTTGTTATTGAAAACACAAAAACTGCAGAAAAACTTAAGAAATTAAAGCAGTTCAATCTTGAAAATCCTGCTGATGTTGCGACAATTTCAAATTTCAGGCTTGTTCCTGGAACAACAAAACTTTTCCGTGGCTATCATCCGTATAAAATTTCCCGCCCGAATTACGATACAGAAGAAAAACGAATCGCTTTGGTTAACAAGCAGTTGAAAGACAACGGTGTGAAATCAATAATTACACTTTCCGGCGACGAGTCTATTGATGTTAAAAAAGAGCAAATTTCTGTTTATGTTAGCGATATTCGTCAGGCAGGAAATCAGCTTTTTATAAAAACTAGCTACAACACAGTTTATTACGCTTCTAACTCGCGCGAATTTGGAAATATGATGGCGGATGTTATTCGTTTTATTGGTTCGCATCCAGGACCATATTATGTTCACTGCCGTCTTGGAACAGATAGAACTGGTGTTGTAAGCGCAAATCTTGCGGCTTTGTGTGGAGCTTCATGGGAAGAAATTGCGGCGGACTATCAAAAAACAAATGAAATGGGAATAAAGGAATTCCGCGATTACCGACTTCTTCAGTATTCGTTTGAAAAAATGCTTGGAAAAAAGATTTCGGAAATCGAAAATTTGCAGAAAGAAGTTTCAGACTATTATTTACGTGAAAAATTTATTGCACAGGCGGAACTTGATTCTTTGCTGAAAAATCTTAAATAGAAAATAAAAACCGGCTGAATAAGCCGGTTTTTTTTGAAACAAAATTACTTTGTTTTTTTTGTGACAACAACAGAGTTGTCTGCATTAGAATAAGGCGCAGGAATGTATTTATCAGCTTTCCAGTCATTTTCCCACTTATATCCGTCGAGCAAATAACGGAACTGATATTCTTTATCAACATCCAAAGTCAATTTTACAGAGAAAGAGCCGTCTTTGCCTTTCTTCATCGGTGTGTCGGTACTGCTCCAACTGTTAAAATCTCCAGCGATGTTAACTGTTTTTGCACCCTGTGCTGCTTCTGAAGAAACTGTAAATGTAACATTACATTTGCCATCTTTTGAAAAAGTTTTCTTAAGTGACATTCTTATTCCTCCTAAGGACATTTATAACTTATTATAATTATACTTCATTTACAAGAATGACACAATCAGAATTGGTAAAATTATTGTAAATCGTATTTTTGAAAGGTTTTGTTCAAGATTTTTAGGATATTTTTGAGATTTTTTTTATTTTTTACAGGAATTTTTGCACGTTTCAGCATTAAAAATTTTCAATTTTATATTTCTTTTTCTGCAATGGATAATTTTTTTCATTTGTATTAGACTATAGAAATAATATTTTGATTTGAAGGAAAATATTGGTTATGTTTAAAATTCTTGAAAAGCGCAAGCTGTCGGAAGCTTCCGCAACTTGGTACATGAAGGTTGAGGCTCCAGAAATTGCTAGAAACCGAAAAGCTGGTCAGTTTATTATTTTGCAGGTTGACGCAGAATTCGGCGAAAGAATTCCACTTACAATTGCTGATGCAAATGCTGAAGAAGGCTGGATTGCACTTGCGTTTCAGGCTGTTGGTGCAACATCTTATAAACTTTCACTTAAAAATGTCGGCGATGAACTTGCCGCTTTGCTCGGTCCGCTAGGAAATCCTTCTGTAATTGAAAAAAAAGACGGTCCGGTTGTTGTTGTTGGCGGTGGATTTGGTGTTGCTCCTTGTTATCCGATTGTTCAGGCTCATAAAGCGATTGGAAATAAAGTTATTGTTGTAATTGCGGCACGCACAAAAGATTTGCTTATTTATGTTGATGAAATGAAGGCTATTGCTGATGAAGTCATTATAATGACAGATGATGGTTCAGCTGGACGGCAGGGCGTTTCAACAGTTCCTCTAAAGGAAATGTGCGAATCTCAGACTCCACCGGCAGAAGTTATTGCGATTGGACCTCCAATCATGATGAAATTCTGTGCGCTTACAACAAAACCTTACAATGTTCCTACAACAGTTTCTTTGAATACAATTATGATTGACGGAACTGGCATGTGCGGTGGCTGCCGTGTTTCTGTTGGTGGCGATACAAAATTTGTTTGCGTTGACGGACCGGAATTTGATGCCCATCAGGTTGACTGGGACAACATGATGATGCGCATGAAATCTTTTAAGGCACGCGAGGCGGAAGATTTCCACAAATGCAAACTTCAGGCTCAGGCAGACGCTTTGGCAAAATAATTATGTTTTAGACAGGCAGAACAATCGTTTTTTTATATTTTGTGTTCATTGAGCTTGTCGAAATGATATTTTGGAGAATTATATGTCACATAAAACTATAGAAGAGTTGAATAAGATTGCCGAAGATGAATTGGCAAAAATTCAAGGAAAAGAACTTACAAATAAAGACCGAATGGCAATTCCGCAGCAGGAAATGCCTAGCCGTGAACCAAAAGAGCGTGCCCGACAGATGGCGGAAGTTGCGCTTGGTTATACAGAAGCTCAGGCTGTTGTTGAGGCAAACCGATGTCTTCAGTGCAAAAATATGCCTTGTATAAACGGATGCCCGGTTGGCGTAAAAATTCCGCAGTTTATTGCAAAAATTGCCCAAAAGGATTTTAAAGGTGCGGTTGATACAATCAAGGAAACTTCACTTCTTCCTGCAATTTGTGGTCGCGTTTGTCCACAGGAAAAACAGTGTCAGGGTCAGTGTACAGTTGGAAAAGTTTATAAATCTGCTGAAAAGGCTGTTTCAATTGGTCGTTTGGAACGTTTTGTTGCCGACTGGGAACGAGAAAACAATAAAGTTACAATGCCGGAAATTGCTCCAAAAACAGGAAAAAAAGTTGCCGTTATTGGAGCTGGTCCTGCAGGTCTTACTGTTGCTGCGGATTGTGCTCGTGCTGGTCACGATGTTACAGTTTTTGAGGCGTTCCACAAAGCTGGTGGCGTTATGATGTATGGAATTCCTGAATTCCGTCTTCCAAAAGCAATTGTCCAGAACGAAATTGATAACCTTAAAAAAATGGGCGTTAAATTTGAGTTGAATTTCCTTGTTGGTCGCACAGATACTTTGGATCAGCTTTTGAGCGAAAAAGGATTTGACGCTGCATTTATAGGAACAGGTGCAGGTCTTCCAAAATTTATGAGAATTCCTGGCGAAAATTTAATCGGCGTTTTCAGTGCGAACGAATATCTTACACGCGCAAACTTGATGAAAGGTTACGACAAAGAGCATGCGGCAACTCCAATTTATGAGGCAAAGCATGTTGTTGTTTGTGGCGCAGGAAATGTTGCTATGGACGCAGCCCGAATGGCATTCAGACTTGGCGCAGAGCAGGTTGACATTGTTTACCGCAGAACACGCAAGGAAATGCCGGCTCGTCTTGAAGAAATTGCACACGCAGAAGAAGAAGGCGTAAACTTTAGATTCCTTGAAAATCCTGTTGAAGTTTTAGGAAACGAGGAAGGTCGTGTTTGTGGCGTAAAAGTTTTGTCTTATGAATTGGGCGAACCAGACGCTTCTGGACGCCGATCGCCGGTTGCAATTCCAGGCAGCGAACATGAAATTGCCTGCGATGCGATGATTGTTGCTCTTGGAAACGGTTCAAATCCGTTGCTTGTCAAGACAACTCCAGGTTTGAATCAGGACGCAAAAGGTCACATTTCTGTTGATGAAAAACAGGCAACCAGCAAGGCCAAAGTTTGGGCCGGCGGAGACATTGTTCTTGGTGCGGCAACTGTAATTCTTGCGATGGGCGAAGGTCGAAAAGCTGCTGTCGGAATCAATGAATATTTGGCGAAATAAAAAATGGGCAAGGGATTGTAGTGAAGCGCGATAGCGGAACCTCGAAAAGCCCGGTTTTTGCGCAAGCAAAAATGACCCCAAACTAAAATTCTGAAGAATAAATTGAGATGACCGAAGTTGTTTGTGGCTTCGGTTATTTTTTTGCTTAAAACTAAAATTTCCTTTGAAAAATTCCGATAAAAAAGTATGGCTCAGAAAAATAATAAAACGAACAGCGGTCTTTACGTGGCTGTGTTTTTTGTACTTGTAATTTTGATTGTTATCATGTTCTTTGTGAAGAAGGACGATATTGTTTCTAATCTGAAAAAAACGAACTTTTTTGAGCGCGTTGGAGTTGCCACGCCGGAATTTGTGGAAAAACATCCGATTAAACAGGAAAAATCTGTGCCGGATGATATTGAAATCGATTTGATGGACGATTCTTCTGAAAAAAATAATGCTGCGGCTGGAAAATCTGCGGGAAACACAAAAAATGATTTGGCTTCTGATTCTGATGTGAAAAAAACTGAGAATCTTGGGCAAAAGACAGAAATTGCGCAGAATTCTCAGAATACGCAAAATGAAAAGCAGCCGGAAAAAACTGAGGAAGCGAAGACTTCCGGGGCGGAAATGGCTTCTGGAAAAACTGAAAAATCAGAGGATGTGGCGAAAAATTCAGCGCCGCAAAAAACTGTTCCTGCTCAAAATGTTTCTACGGCGACAACACGCACGGCGACTTTGTATTTTGTTTCAATTGGAGCGGACGGTTCTGTGAATCGACAGGCGGTAAAACGTCAGCTTGCAAAGAGCGATTCTCCGCTGACGGATGCGATAAAGGCTCTTTTGGCGGGGCCGGTTCCTGGTGAAAAAAATGCGATGAGTCTTATTCCTTCCGGTTCAAAATTGATTGGAGCTAGCGTAAAAGACGGCGTTGCAACTTTGAATTTTAATGAAAATTTTGAATTCAACACTTATGGCGTTGAGGGAAGCATTGGCCAGCTTATGCAGATTGTGTATACAGCGACAGAATTCAGCACTGTGAAAAGCGTTCAGTTTTTGATTGAAGGCGAAAAGAAGGAATATTTAGGCTCGGAAGGCCAATGGATTGGAACTCCATTGGCGCGCAGTTCGTTTTAGAGCCGGGTTTAGTTATTTTTCTGATGAAAAAGATTCGATTATTTCGTTGAAATATTCCGGGCTTTTTTTGTAGACATCATTAAAAACTGAAAGCGAGCAATACGAAACTTGTTGATTGTTTGCATTTTTTTCAAATTTTTTGAATGTTGTTGTTATGTTTCCTGTCTGGAAATTATAATAATTTGCTTTAAAAGTGTTGTTTTTAAATTCCATGTTTGCGTAGTCAAGATAATTTTCTTCTGAGCTTAAAAGAAATTGCCTTTTTATGAAATTCAGATTTTTTTCAGAAGTTGAAGTTTCAAAAAGGACTGCAAAATCTTTCAGCGTAAACATATTTTCTGCCGGTCGTTCCCAGTCGCTGCGTATTACGTACGAGTTTCCGGTTGTTTTGTTTTCAATTTTAGATTTTTCTGCTTTTTTGTTGATTTTTGACTTATGTGATTTTGCCTTAAAATCTTTTGGAAAACCTTTGAAATTCTCAAAACCTTTGTCATCACTGGAATTTATTCGCCCGATTGTTGCAACTGAAAGCACATTTTTTGCATCATCTTGGTTGAAAATCGATTCAATGTTGAAAAATGGGATTATTGCGTTCCAGTTGATTTGAACTGAACCGCCAAATTGCGCAAAATCTTCGTTTGAAGTGATTTTTCCTGAAAACTCGAGTTCGTCTTGCGTGCCAGACAGAACATTGTTTTCCACAAGTTTTATGCGGCGCGCGTTGAATTCGTAAAGCAAATCATGGATGTAATTTACAATTTTCAAGTCTTCTTCGGCTAAAAACTGGATGTTTAAAACTTTTTCGCCGGTAAGTTCAAGATGGTTTGTATCTGGATTTATTGTGAAAAAAATCTGAATTTCTTTTTGCGGAAGTTTTGATTTTTTTTCTGCTGGCGCAAAATATCGTGCCGAATAAGTTTTCTGGTCGTAAGTTAAGAATCCGATGTAACTTTCGCGTTCAAAAGTAAAGTCGCGATAGTAAACGTATTCACCGGAATAATCTGGAACAACTGGTTCGAAGCCCGGAAGCGCAAAAATGGCAGAAAGAGAAAATAATAATGTCGCAAAAAGTGTAATCAGTTTTTTCATTTTTAATCCAAAGTTGAATTTTGAGTTTTTTGTAAATTCTGAAAAAACGCTTTCAGCAGACTTTCAATTTATAAAAACTCAAAATTCAGATTTTAGTTATTCAAAGCGGAAAGTTCTGCTTCTACGATTTTTTTGATTTCTGAAGCTGCGTTTTCTGCCGGAATAAGTTTTGCTTCCGACTCTTTGCGGAGTTTTATTTCCACATTTGGAAGATTTTTTTCGCCTACAACTACGCGTACTGGGATTCCGATAAGATCAAAATCCTTGAATTTTACGCCAGGTCGTTCGTTTCTGTCATCAAGAAGAACTTCGATTCCTGCGTCGTTTAGTTCGTTGTAAAGTTTGTCGGCAACTTCTTTCATTGTGCCATCGTATTTTACAGGAACGATTACAACGTGGAACGGGGCAACTGTCATCGGCCAGATAATTCCGTTTTCGTCGTGGTAAGCTTCTATGATGCTTGCTAAGGTCCTATCTACCCCGATTCCATAGCAACCCATCGTTGGAGTTACCGGCTTTGCATTCTGGTCAAGGAATGAAACGTTCATTGCTTTTGTGTATTTGTAGCCAAGCTTAAAGATGTGGCCAAGTTCGTTTCCTTTTTTCATGTAGAAAGTTCCGCCACATTCCGGGCATTTGTCGCCGGCTTTGCAGGTTCTTACGTCCGCTGTCATGAATGGAGTGTAGTCGCGGCCTGGTTCAATGTGCTTAAGATGAAAACCTTTTTCGCCAGCTCCACCGATGCAGTCGTGCATTGAAAGTGTTGATTCATCTGCCAGAACAGGAATTTTGATTCCGATTGGTCCAACGAATCCGTGCGGTGCTCCAGAATATTTTAAAACATCTTCATCGCTTGCAAGTTCTGCGCCGCTTGCCTTTAAAACTGAAGCAAGTTTTGTTTCGTTTACGTCAAGATCGCCACGAATCAGAACGCACCAGAATGTTTCCGGATAATAAGTTTGTCCGCCTTCTGTTACGGTTTTTGCGTTTTTGTATTCTTCGTTTTCAGAAAGGTCGATTCCGCAGTTGTAGACTTTGTAAATCAACGCTTTTAGGAATGTTGAAGATTTCTGATTAAAGAATCTTTCCATATCTTCAATTGAAAAAACATTTGGAGTTGCAACTTTTTCTGTTGGAAGTTCCGTTTTTTTCTGTGGTTCACCATTTGAATCCAAAGCGGTTTCTTTTTGGCAAGATGCTTTTTCAACGTTTGCGGCATAATCGCAGTTTGGGCAAAGCAAAAGCGTATCATCGCCAACTTCGCTTTCTACCATAAATTCTTCTGAGCCAGAACCGCCCATTGCGCCTGTGTCAGCTTTTACAGAAATTGTTTTTAGTCCGAGCCGCTTAAAAATCCTTCGATACGCAGCTGCTGTTGCATTGTATGATTCATCTAAAGATTCATCGTTTTCGTCAAAGGAATAAGCATCCATCATTATAAATTCGCGACCGCGCATTACGCCGTATCTTGGGCGGATTTCGTCGCGGTATTTTGTGTTTATCTGGTAAACCATGAATGGAAGCTGTTTATAAGAAGAAAGTCCGTCGCGCATAAGTGCGGTGAATGCCTCTTCCGCAGTTGGAGAAACAACCATATCTTGTCCGCCACGGTTTTGAGCCTTTAGCATTTCGTCGTGCATTTTGTCCCAGCGGCCAGATTCTTTCCATAAATCACCAGGCTGAATAACAGTTGGTTTCATTTCAAGCCAGCCAGTTTTGTCTAGCTCTTGACGGATAATTTCCTGTAGTTTTTTTAGCGAGCGAAAACCCAGTGGCATATAAGCGTAAAGTCCGTTTCCAAGTTTTCGGAGCATGCCGCTTCTCATCATTAATTTGTGGCTGGCGATTACTGCATCATTTGGAGCGTCGCGCAGGGTTGAAATAATAAATTTTGAAACTTTCATTTTATATTTTTCCTTAAATAAAATTTTATTTTTTATAAAACAGAATCGGTTTGAGTCAATTTTTAGATAAAGTGATTGATTCCGTGGTGCTCAATAAGTTTTGTTTTTACCGCAACAATATAAGTTCCGAACATTGAGGTCAAAGCGTCGAATGCTGCGGCAAATGAACAGATTATTGGGGCTGCCGGTTTCAGCAAAAGAAATCCTGTTTCAAATCCTTTGCTGTAAAGCGTGCACAAAACTGTAAGAGAAATGAATGCTCCTCCTGCCGGAAATCCACCAAGCAAAAAAGAGATTCCAAACGAAGTGAACAAAATCCACAAAATATCAATTATTGGAATTGGCAACGAAGAATAAGAGCGCCAAATCATTATAAATCCAACGGTTGTAACAAGCGCAGAGCCGCCCCGTGCAAAAATCGTAAAAATCGGGTGAACCGCACCGTTTATTCGTCTTCTGATTCCAAGGCTTTCTTTTCCGTGGCGAATATTTATCAGAAGCGCAAAATTTGAGTCACCGCTAAAGAATGATGCAATCAATGAGCAAAGTGATGCGTAAAGAATTCTGTATGGATGCGGATCGTGGCAAAGATAACGGATTATCAGCGGATAAATTACGCCGGCCACAAGAACTAAATCAACTAGGAGCATTATAATCATCGGTGTAAAAACGCCGCTCAGAATTATTGCCTTGAATTGAATCGTCCAGTAGCAAAGAATCGCAACCATTCCGTAAGCAAGAAATTCTGTAAAAATGATTCCAATGTTGTACATCAATTTTGAAAGCGAATCTGCCAGTGTTGTGATTGGTCTAAAAAGAACCGCATCTGAAGTTGAGGCGCAACCTATTAAAAGCGCAAAAAAGTATGCGGAAAAAATAAAAGTTCCGTTGTTCAAAGTTTCAAAAGCTGAATAAGGAAATAAAGCCCTGAAAAGTTTTTCCACATTCAAGGAAGTTGCTTCCGTTACATTTTCAACAGTAATCGGAATTCTTGGAAGTTTTACCACAAGAATAGAAATAAGTCCGACGGCGGTAAGGATTAAAGAGGAAACTGCAATTACAGAGCCTGTCCATACGGCAGTTTTTATAAGAAGATGATTTTCGCGCAGTCTGTTAAAAGCAATGATTCCGGTAAAAAATATTACAGGAATAACCATATATCGGCCAAAACGGATTACAATTTCCGTAAGAAAATTTATTGCGGCTGCCACAGCAGGATTGTTTACAGGCAGAATCAATGCGCAGATGATTCCAAAAATTGCGGCAAAAAGATATTTAATCCAAACTTTCATAGTAAAAAAATTATATCATAACGGCGTATTTCGTAAAAGTATGTGATTGTGTTATAATTCAACTATGGGAAAGAATATTTTTATTGCAGGAAAAGAGCTTCCGTTTGTTTCTGATTTTGCGGATGGTTTTGTTATTAAGGAAAACAATGTTGCGCTTGCGCTTTCTGGGGAAGAAAAAAATGCCCCTTCCGGCGTTAAAGTGATTGATTGGCGGCGAGGTTCTGGAGTTGCGGCTAGGGCGGCTGTAATTCAGGCTGAAACAGAACTTGGTCCTATTGATGATTTTATTCTTTTTTACGATTCTGCGTTTTATTCAGAAATGTTCAATGATTTTTCAACGGAAAATTGCGCTGAAGCCTGTGATACGCTGATTTCTTCTTATCAGTTTCTTGCGCTGGAAATAATGAACCGCGTAAAACAGCATAAAAATAAATGCAGGATTGTTTTTGCGTTGAAGGCTCAGCCAAACGAAAAGGATGTTATTCTTTCTCCAAATTTAAAGACTTTTGTTCAGACTCCGTCGAATGCGTTTGTTGCGGCGGGCGAGGCGGCTTTTGCGACTTTTGCAGAAAATGTTGCGGCCTCTTCGATTGATGATGAAAATCTTTCAGCCCTTCTTGTTGCTGGCGATGACCAGAATGAAGTTATGCATAAAGATTCGTCATTTGCGTCTTGGCTGAACGGTTATATTTCTGCCCTGGATGAAATAAAAAACAAGAATTCCGCAAAAAATATTACAAATTGGATAAAAGCCGGCGCAAAAAATCCGGGTGGATTTTCTTTGTTTAAATAGGTCTTTTTTAATCTTATTTTTTTTTGTATCATAAAAAATGTTTTTTACAAAAGCAAATAAATTAAACTAGAGAAGTTTATGGCGGAAAAGAAATACCCGGTCGATATCGGAAAAATTATGCTTGCTATCCGTTCAGGATTGCCTCTTACTGTAACAACTTATACTTTGCCTCATGACATGGAAATTTATATGCAGGAAATTCTTTCTGAATTTCTTCATCAGCTTGGGCAAGATCACATGGTGAATTATCTTGTTTACTGTCTGCAGGAACTTGTTACAAATGCAAAAAAAGCGAATACAAAGCGTGTCTATTTTCAGGAAAAACATTTGGATATAACAAATCCGGAAGATTATGAAAAAGGAATGCTCACTTTTAAAGAAGATACTCTTGGAAATGTGAATTATTATCTTGAAAAACAAAAACGTGCCGGACTTTACATAAAACTGATTCTTCAATTTAGAAATAACAAGATAAAACTTGAGGTAAGAAATAATTCTTCTCTTGTGGTTGATGAATATAAACGTATTCACGATAAACTTTGCCGCGTTCAGCAGTATACTTCAATTGAGGATGCGCTTTCAAAAGTTATTGACGATTCTGAAGGAGCCGGGCTTGGGCTGATAATTATGATTCTTATGCTGCAGAAAATCGGGCTTACGGAAGATAATTTTCAGACAATCTGCGAAAACGGCGAGACAATCACAAGAATTATTTTGCCATTGAATCAAAAAACTGAATATGAAATGAACGCAATTTCAGAGGAATTTAAGAATGCGATTGATGCGATTCCTCAGTTCCCGGAAAATATTGCGCGCCTTGGAAAACTTTTGAGCGATCCGAAAGCGCAGATGTCGGAAATTGCTGTTCAAATTTCAAATGATGTTGCGCTTACCGCAGAGCTTTTGAGGCAAGTCAATTCGGTGGCGTTTTCACTTCCTGTTCCATGCAAAAATATTGCGGACGCAGTAAAGATGATTGGAATCCGTGGAATCAAAAATATGCTGTTTACGGTCGGTTCGCTAAAGACATTTGCTTCTGTGAATGGAAACAATGAAAAACTTTGGCAGCACGCATATCAGGTTGCGTTCTATTCCTATAATTTGGCAAAGAATTTTTGCGCAAATGACCGTTCTGTAGTTGAAGATTCTTATATTTGCGGACTTTTGCACGATATGGGAAAAATTGTCTTTGAGAATGAACATCCAGCTTACCTTGAAAGCATAAGAAGTATTTGTACAGCAAAAGGAATTTCTCCGGAGATTTTTGAAAAAATAGTTTCTGGCGTAAACCACGGAGAAATCGGCGCAAGAATTGCAGAAAAGTGGAATTTTCCAAAAAATCTTGTTGATGTTATTCGTTTCCATCATTCACCGGAAAACGCTCCAGCAGAGGAAAAAGTTCTTGTTTCATTGGTGAATCTTGCGGATTCAATTTGTCATTATCAGGAGCATGAGCTTGAATATTATCAGATTGATCCGGAGGTTCTTGCAACTTTTAATATAAATTCTGAGGCAGGTTTTATGCGGATTTCAGAAAAACTACAGGACGCATTTGTTCAGATTCAGTTCTAGTTGTTTTTTTTCGATTCAAGGGATTCGCACCATTTTTGCATAAGAATTCCAAACGCAACACCCACGTTCAAAGAGGCTTTTAGTCCAATCATCGGGATTGTTACAGTTCCGTATGTTGCGCGTCTTAGTGCCTGCGGGCTAACGCCAAGTTCTTCTGAACCGATTATGCAGATTCCTTTTTCTGGAAAATTGAATTCTTCGATTGGAGTTCCGCCGGTTTCCAGCGCAAAAACAGGGATGTCATCTGGAATTTCTTCAAGGCTTTTTCGCTCGTAGCCCATTGTTTCTATGCAGCCCATTCCGCTTCTTATGGCTCGCGGTTGCATTGGATCTACGCAGTTTGGTGAAATGTAGACTTTTTCAGCGCCCATTCCTTCTGCAGTCCTAAATATTGAACCAATATTGAATGGAGAGCGAATATCTTCCGCGTAAACAGCGAGTCCCGGATAAAAATTTCTTGCGCGCACGATTCCATTTTCGTCAAAAGGCGCGGCATGCGGAGCGATTACCAAATCCCATTCGGCAGGAAAAGTTCCTATAATTTGAAGAAGATAATTCCGCGCGGCGTTACAGATTCTGCGCTCATCAAAAGGTTTTTCCGCCAGCAAATATTTTAGCTCGTTTGCCGCATTTTCAGGAAGTTTCGGGTCTTCCAGCAGAATTTCAGTGATTTTTTTTGTGTATTCCGCGCGTGGCATTGAGGAAAAGTTGTATTCCATTCCTTTTTCAGGAATTCCTGCAATATCTCGTTCCAAAGCGCCGAAAGTCAGCGCAAGTTTTCTTCGTTTTTGTCCGCCAGAAAGTTGAAAAAGTTTGTTCGGGTCAATCATTTTTAATAAGCCTGTTTCATCAGTTCAAAAAGTTCGTCCGTCGTCATGCTGCGTGGAAGTGTTGTCATAATATCAAGTTGACCGGCATCTTCTGCGCTTATTGCAAGCTGTTCCATTGAAAGATCCAAATCTTTTAGCCGCACTGGAAGGTTTGCCTTTGCAATTTTCTGGCGGATATTTTCTACAAAAGTCTGAACTGCTTCTTCCCGCGAAAGGGTTTCATCCGCAATTCCAGAAATACGTGCGATTTTTTCAATTTTATCAGCTTTGAATTTTGCAACTTCTTCTATCATGTATGGAAAAAGAATTGAAGCCACAAGTGAACGGCTTATTTTGTACCGGGCGTTTATTGCGAGAGCCAGAATGCTTGCGATTCCTGCTGAACTTGTTGAAACAGCCAGCGAAGCCATGCATCCGCCTTGCTCCAAAAGAAGTTCCTGCGGTGTTGTTATATCAAGTGATTTTTTTCCGTTGATTCCATAACTTAAAAGTTCAAAGGCCTTTTCGCAGAACATATCGCTGAAGAAAGACGATTTTTGAGAAAGATAAGCCTCGCAGGCAAGGCAAAGAGTTTCCAGTGAAAGGGAAGCGGTCTGGTTTTCTGTAAGAGTCAAGGAAAGATTTGGATCCCACATCATAAGGCGGCAGATATTGTTCTGGGTTTTTAATTGTTTTACCTGATGACTTCTTGAATCAATGAGCGGAATTGAGTTTGTGAACGCATAAGGCGCGCGGCTTGTGCTTGGCAGGCAAATCAATGGAACAGGATTTGTTGTTGGAACCGCACCGTCAATATAATCATAGATACTGTGATTCTCGTTGTAAAGGGAAGCGATTGCGCATGCGGCATTTATGGCTTTTTCTCCGCCTGCGGCAATTATCCCGTGGATATGGCTTTGTTTGGCAAGAATTATTGCATTTTCAATGTCTTTGGTTGTTGCGCCGTCATTAAAATTGTCATAAATAAAAAAATCAATTTTTCTTTCTGCCAATGGCTGGGTAATTTTTTCCGCAAGGTTAAAATCTTTTAAGATTGGGTCTAAAATAATCATGAATTTTGAACCCCATGTTCGCACATATTGTCCAAGCCGAGTTAAAGTGTAAGAGCCAAGAACGATATTTGGTGAAATCTTAAAAATCAAATCTGCCATAATATTATTACTATAAAACAAAAAAGACGGAATTTCTATTCCGTCTTCTTGTATCAAGCAAAAATTTTAGAAAATTAAATCAATTTGGGCTGATTAAAGACCAAAACTTTCCATGATTTTGTCTGCGGCTGAAGCAATTACCGCATCATTTAAATAATTTGGATTCTGGAGCTTTGCCTTAACTTCTGCAACACGGTCAGCTCGAACATCTGGAGTTTCAGATGAAACCTGCTTCATATAGTATGCATCTGCCATTTGCTTTGCTTCTTTAGAGATAGATACAGAGTCTGCTCCAAAGCTGGCTTTTTCTGTGTTGTTTGTGCGGTTTGCTTTCTGCACATTGTTGAGAGGATTAATTCCTCCGATTCCATTTATCATCATATCCGTCCTGCCCCTCTACCTTATTTATCGGTAGATTCATCAGAAAGTTGAACTTTTTTTACACCAGAAATGAAAACTGCAAATTCTCCTTTTATTGAAGCGCGGGAAGTAAAATCATCACGCAATTCTGCGGCTGTTCCTTCAATAATTTCTTCATGCAGCTTGGTCAATTCACGGCCAACCACCACGCGGCGATTATTATCAATATCGGCAATATCCGTCAGTAGCTTTACAATTCTGAACGGACTTTCGTACAAAACTATTGCATCTTCTGTTGAAAGCAGTTCCTTTAGACGGCTACGTCTTTTTCCTGGTTTTGGCGAAAGAAATCCTTCGAAAATCAAGGTTTTTCCGCCTGCTCCGGCAACGCTTACCAATGTAGCGAATGCTGATGGTCCAGGAATTGGAACAACTGAATGACCGGCTTTTCTTACCAATCCTGCAAGAACTGCACCCGGGTCGCTTATTCCAGGAGTTCCGGCATCACTTGCAAATGCAATATTTTTTCCTTCATCCATAAGCTGAATAATTTTTTGAGCGGCAAATTCTTCATTTTGCGCGCGGCAAGAAATCAGCGGCTTACGAATTTCCAGATGTGTTAAAAGCTGTAAAGTATGTCGAGTATCTTCTGCAGCTACAACATCAACATTTTTCAATGTTTCAACTGCCCTGTAAGTAATATCTCCAAGATTTCCTATGGGCGTTCCAACTATATACAGCGTAGACACATATTAACTATAAATCGAAATGCCTTTTTTTTCAATAAAATAAAGCAAAAACAGATTTGATAAAAGTGTGAAAATTCTATATAGTCAATCTTATATTTGTTTTTTTATAGATAATTTTTACGGGAGACAATATCATGTGTGGAATTGTTGGTTATGTAGGCGATAGCAATGCTGTTCCTTATCTTGTTAATGGGCTGAAAAAACTTGAATATCGTGGTTATGATTCGTCTGGAATTGTTGTTGGAAAAATAGAAGACGGTGCGCCAAAATTTTATTTGTATAAAAAAGCGGGAAAACTTTCAAAACTTATAGGTGTTTTGCCAAAAGAACTTTCAGGTTCGTGGGGAATTGGACACACCCGCTGGGCTACACATGGAATGGTTACTGATCAGAATGCGCATCCGTTCCTTTCTGCGGATGGAAAAATCGCAGTTGTCCACAACGGAATTATTGAGAATTTTCAAACTTTGCGCGCGGCTTTAATAAAAGATGGAGTTAAATTCTCTTCTGAGACCGATTCAGAGACAATCCCGAATCTTGTTGCAAAATATTATAATGGCGATTTGCTTAGCGCGGTTCAGGAAGCATTGGGCAAGGTTGTTGGAACTTACGCTCTTGCTATTACTTGTGTTGACGAACCGAATAAGATTGTTGTTGCAAAACGTGGCGGTCCTCTTGTTGTTGGACTTTCTGACAATGCTTATTACATTGCTTCTGATGCGAATGCAATTGTTGGAAACACAAACCGTGTTATTTATCTTGAGGATGGCGATATTGTTGAAGTTACTCCGCAGGGCTTGAAATTTCCGAACATTGAAAACAATGATTATTCAAAACGAATTGAAGAATGTTCAATTGATGTGGCGGAAACTGAAAAATGCGGTTACGATACGTATATGGAAAAAGAAATCAATGAGCAGCCGGAAAGCATTGAGCGAGCTTTTGCAGGCCGAATTGATTTTGATGCTTCCACAGCAAAACTTAGTGGCTACGATGATGATATTTTTAAACGGACAAACAAAATTACCGCAATGTCGGCAGGAACTTCCTGGTATGCAAGCGTTTTTGGCGGTCTTTTAATTGAACAGTATGCAAGAATTCCTTGTTCGGCGGAATTTTCAAGTGAACTTCGCTATAAAAATCCGATTGTAAACAAGGATGATGTTTTTCTTGCGGTAAGCCAAAGTGGTGAAACCGCGGATACATTGTATGCTATGCGAGAAATTCATGAAAAAGGCGGAAAAGTTTACGGAATCTGCAATGTTGTAGGTTCTTCAATTGCACGCGAAAGCGATGGCGGTGCTTTTATTCATGCAGGACCAGAGATTGCGGTTGCTTCAACAAAAGCATTTTCTAACACGCTCATAATTTTTTATCTTCTTGCATTGAAATTTGCTCGGCAGCGAGAAATGAGCAAGGAAGATGGCGCAAAATTTATTGAGCAGATTATGAAGCAGCCTCGCCTTGTGAAAGAAGCCCTTAAAAACAAAGATAAAGTTATGCAGATTGCAAAAAAATATGCAAAATGCAAGGACTTTTTGTACCTTGGTCGTGGATTGATGTATCCGATTGCATTGGAAGGCGCTTTAAAGTTGAAGGAAATTTCTTATGTTCATGCGGAGGCTTTTGCCGCTGGAGAAATAAAGCATGGTCCGATTGCGCTTGTGAATGAACAGACTCCAAGTGTTTTCCTTGTGCCGGATGATTTTTTGCGTGAAAAAGTTATTTCAAATATCAAGGAAATCAAAGCTCGCAAAGGCCCGGTAATTGCAATCGGTGTTGAAGGCGATAAAGAGCTTGAGTCAATTGTTGATGAATTTATTGCAGTTCCAAAAGTTGAAAATCCAGCTTTTTATGCGATTCCAATGGTTGTTGTCTGCCAGCTTTTTGCTTTTTATGTTGCTCAGGAGCTCGGCCGTGATGTTGACCAACCAAGAAATCTTGCAAAATCTGTAACAGTTGAATAAAAAAAATATTTCTGTTACAATTGATTCTACATTTCGGGCCATTAGCTCAGTGGTTAGAGCAGAGGACTCATAATCCTTTGGTCCTAAGTTCAAGTCTAGAGACCAATTAAGATTTGGCACTTCGGGATAGGTGCTAAATCTATATAATACAAGCATTTACAAAATTGTCTGACCTTCAGAGGTTTTGAAATGTCAACCAAATATCAACTGGTTGATAAAAAACTTTTGGAGGTTCAAATGGACTCAAATTATCACATCTTTAAGAAACCTGTTAAATCTAAAAACAAAACCATTCATCGCTGGTATTACTATTTCATCGATCCTGTAACTGGCAAGAAAGTACAAAAGGTATGCAGAGGCTGTAAAACTCAGGCAGAGGCATACGCTTTTGTTTCTTCACTTCCACCTGTGTTCGTAAAAGAAAAAACAACAATAGCAAAGATAGCAGAATGGATGTACATTCCAGGAAGCCCGCATCTTGAACGGCAAAAGAAACTTGGAAAAGTCTTCACGCCTGAAACGCTTAAAATCAAAAGATTTGCTCTGAATATTATAGTTGAAGAGTTTGGCCATTTAGAACTTCAAGAACTTACAATTCCAATGGTCATTGATTTTCTGATGAATGATAAAAAGCATTCCGGCAGCTGGAAAAATGGATTCTTAACAGTTGTTGGTGAACTCTACGCAGAAGCTCCGTTTCATAATCTCCCCTACATTCCAGTTCCTCAGTTTCCTAAGTTCAGGCGTAACAGCAAGAAGAAAGACATTTTTACAGTCGATGAATTGAACGCACTTTTTGATGAAAAACTCTGGATTGATTACAGTAACAGGCGTTATTCAAAGCATCCGCAGTTTGATGAAGGACACAAAGCAATTTATCTGCTTTTTCTGTGTTGTGTAAAATGCGGACTCCGTATTGGTGAAGGAATTGGAACGCGGGTAAATCAGTTTCTTTTTGATGAAAAGGTATTTGTTGTTGATGGATTCTGGCGTTCAGATCAGCTGGTGCGAACAACTTTTAACAAATGCGGTTCCGATGATGACAAAAAGATTCGTGTTGCCCCACTTCCTGATGATTTTGCACAAATGATGAAGAAATATATTCAGGATAATAATTTAGGTCCTGATGATTATGTATTTCAGCGTTATGGAAAACCAATCCGTAAATGGCTTGCAGAAGAATGGTTTCGAAATATTCTTCCTGCTTCTGGAATTAATGTTGGAGACCGAATTCTCACTCCACACTCTTTGCGTTACACCTACATTACCCGAATGCGTCGTGAAGTTGCCGGAGAAACAGTCCAGAAGATTGCAGGACATACATCATTAAATATGACTGATTATTATACACGGGCCGCAATTCCTGAGATGGTAGAAGCTGTAAAGTCCGCTAATGGAGCGGCCAACAGGTTGTTTGAGTAATCTGGTATAGAAAAAGAGGTAAAAATGAACGATAATGTATATATGACAACAGAAAGATTGGATTCAATTAGGAAAATTGGAGAAACAGTATCAGTAGAGTTTAAACGATGCGGTGGAAACATTGAGCATGATGTTTATGAAACTGTCTGCTCATTTTCGAATCGTTTCGGTGGAGATATTTTCTTAGGAATCCTTGATGATGGAACTGTAAATGGTGTTCCTGAAAAAGCAGCTCCCGACATGGTAAAGAACTTTATAAGTGTTCTTGCAAATCCTTCTTTATTTTCTCCAACTCTCTGTATTGATGCAGAAATTATGGTGTATGAAGGAAAAACTATTATTCACATATATGTTCCAGTTTCTGGTGAAGTTGTCAGCTACAAAAATGTAATTTACAACCGGACAAATGATTCTGATGTAAAAGTAACCTCTACAACTGATATAGCCCAAATGTATATTAGGAAGCAGGAAATTTTTACTGAAAGAAAAGTCTTTCCTTATGTCAAACTTGAAGATATACGGATTGATTTGCTACCACTTGTAAGAACAATGGCAAAAAATAATTCTGCTGGAAGTCATCCGTGGGAAAAATTAAGTGATGAGGAACTTTTAAAAAGTGCCGGCCTGTATACAGTGGACCGACTGACGGGTGAAAAAGGTTTTAATCTTGCAGCTGTAATGTTACTTGGAAAAGATGAAGTTATTCATGATGTTGCCCCGACCTATTCAACAGATGCCTTGCTAAGAAAAGTGAATGTAGACCGATATGATGACAGGCTTATTGTTGAAACAAATCTGATTGAAAGTTACGATCGTCTTTTTGAATTTGCAACAAAACATCTCTTAGATAAGTTTTATTTGGAAGATGGGAAAGTACGTATTTCTCTCAGAAATATTCTTGCCCGTGAAATGATTGTGAATACGCTCATGCACCGGGAATTTTCAAGTGGCTATCAGGCAAAGTTCATCATCGAAAGAGACAAAATGTATGTAGAAAACGCAAATCGAGCAAGAAAAGATGGACTTATAACTCCGGAAAACTTAGAACCTTATGCAAAAAATCCATTGATTGCATCTTTTTTTAGAAACATAGGATATTCAGATAAACTCGGCTCTGGCGTAAGGAAACTGTTTAATTATTCACACAAATATTCTGGTGGAAATCCAGAATTTTCAGAAGGAGATGTCTTTAGAATTACAGTTCCGCTGAATGATGATTTTTCTTGGGATGCAGGCAATATTCCTAACGCTAAGGAAATATCCCCAGTTAATATCCCTAGCTCCAATGAAATATCCCCAGCTAATATCCCTAGCTCTAATGAAATATCCCCAGCATTAAGAAATAAAATTGCTGCTTTAGGAAAACGACAAAACAAAGAAATTGTAAAAAGTTTGATAATTGAATTATGTAAAGAATCACCTAAGACAAAGAAACAATTAGCGGAAATATTCCAAAGAGATGAAGAATATATGAAAAAATTTTATTTGTCAAAAATGGTTGGTGAAGAATTAGAACTTACAATTCCGAATAATCCTACCGATCCGAATCAAGCATATAAGGCAAGATAATGTTACAAAAAAGTTTTATAAATAACGGCTTGCTAGTAATCCAGCAAGCCGTTGTCATTTATATATTTTTCATTTCTTTTTCGCGTTTTAGCTGGCGGAGCTCAAGTTTTGAAGTTATATAGTTGTCTATGAACTTCTGATCTTCTTCTTCAAGACAGTCGTAACCTTTTAGAAGACCTTCATATTGTTTTGCAAGACCAAATAGCCAGCCATAAGTTTTTATATCGTCCTCATGATGATATTCGTCTTTTGTAAGAAGCCATTGAAGAGGTACTTTTAACTTTGATGCAATATTTTGCAAAGTTGTCTCTGGAATATCAGTCTGATAATTGCTCCAGTTAATCAGAGTTTCATAATCAATAATGTCTTTTAAATATTTTTCATGTTGCGCTTGAAAATCATAATCGAAGTCATTTGTTGTTTGGCGTAAGACTATTTCAATTCGATATAAAATACTTTTTCTGCTACAAGGATTTTCATAAGTATTTTGTTCGTTAGCATTATCGAATAATTCACCATAAACAAGCCAATCTAAGGAAACATTCATAAATGCAGCGATTTTGGCTATCAATTCTACATTCGGTAAAATATTCTTAGATTTCCAAGTTGCAATTGTTGAATTTGGAATATCAACAAGAGAACAAAACTGGCGTCGACTTATTTTCTTTGAGCGCAAATAATCATCTAATATTTCAACTAATTCAACACCATTTCTCATAATTTTATTGACAACCAAAAGAGAATATATTATATTACTACTGTTCGTTATAACGAACAGTAGATAAACACACTGCTTGTTATGACGATAATAATTACTAATCAAAAACCTGTTAGGTCAGTGATTTGTAATGCTTGTAAAAACATTTTATCACAAAATGCTGTTTTTTTGAATATCCCGTCAAAGAAATAGCGAAGGAGTTGCTAATGCAAAACAATTTTGATTTGGAGTTGAAACAGATTCAGCTTCAAAATGAAAAACTTTTTCGGGAGCTTTCGGCTATCACTAAGATGCTTGAAAATCCATCAGAAAAAGTTTCATTCGAAAAGGAGTTCTACACAATTGAAGATTGTGCAGGGCTTAAAGGCGGAGCTGCACTTAACACTTATAAGTGCAACCGTTTCTTGCTTCCAGGTTGTGGAAATCCAAAGTATTCAGTTTTCATTGCTGGCCGCTTAGCTTTCCCTCGCGATGAAGTTATGAAATGGCTTAAAATCAGTGATGCAGACTACATCGATTATGCCAAAGAGTGCGGAGTAACCGTTGTACCTGAAAAGTACATTCGTCTTGCACAAAAGGCACGGCAAAAAGAGGGGGTTGCAGTATGACCTCAGAAATAAAAATGCGACTGAGCGGCAACTCAATCGCATGGGCAGGCAGTTTTGTAAATCGAACTAAAACATACCATGACTCTACTTATAACAGAAAAACCGATTTATTGCTAGTTCATAAGTTTTGTTGTGATAACAGGAGGACTTGTGAGCGAAACATACTTTGTTAAGCAGCATCGAAAAGAAAACTTCACAATTCTGGATAACACTTGCATTCGCGATAGCAATCTGTCATGGAAAGCAAAAGGTGTTCATACATATCTAATGAGTTTACCAGACGATTGGAAAATACATATATCAGAAATTGTAAATCATTCCTGTGATGGTAAGGCTGCTTTATATTCAGCAATTCAAATGCTTGAACACTACGGCTATATCAAAAAAATCAGAAATCGCAGAAAAGATGGTTGTTTTGAGAATACAGTTTATCAGGTTTTCGAAGCACCGGAAGCAATTACATCTGATGTTGAAGTTCGTCCACATTCCGATTTTCCAGATGTGGATAATCCAGATATGGAAAATCCAGTTCTGGATTATCGGACACTACTAACTACTAATAAACTAAATACTAATATACAAAGAACTGAACTAACTAACTCAGACTGTAAGTCTGAAACAGAACAGTCAGTTAGTGAGTCAGTTTTTGTAAATATCATAAAAAGTTTATTTTGTGGCGAATATCCCTTCGATAAGAATTTTGAAGAGGCGGTTCGTAAACATCTTGCAGATGCTGGCATTGAAGAAACAAATCTTGAAGCTTTTTTGAAATATGTTTTTGAGCGGACAAAACTCGGAAATGTTCAGAAATCTTTTGAAGGTTTGTACAGGAAACTTGCCCTTGCCAATTCCATTGTTCGGGATTTCAAGAATTCATCATTCCTTAAAAAAGATGATGACCCAAAGAAGGCTGAAATAAAAATCAGATATGTTGATTGCCCTATCTGTTCTACCCGCTTTAAGGAATTTGATTTCAATTGTCCGACTTGTGGAGTTTCGACGAAAGAAATCGAGGACCAGACTCAGGTTAATTTCATCATTAAGAAGAAAGTTTATGAGATGAACGAATCTGAAAAGCAAAGATATGAAAGTGCCTACTCAGAACGGATGAATCAGATTAAACAGAAAACAGGAAGACTATTCCTGACAGAAGAAGAAAGAGTCCAGTTTTGGAGAGAATACGGACTTTTAGACTAACACCAATAGGAGACTTTATGACTTTTAATACAATTACTAATTCAATCAAAAATAAGATTGAAAACATTCAGAAAGCAGATCAAAAGAAAATTCTTAAAATCAAGGATATCAGCTTGATTCCAGAGTTTGAAAAACTTCTGACGATGGATGAATCTGTCGTAAACGCAATGACTGAATCTATGAAAGCCGAGGGCTTTAAGCCAGGACACGAACTGCACATCTGGGCACATGATGGAAAGTTCATCCTGATTGACGGACATACACGCCGCCATTGTGCAATTAAGGCAGGACTTACTTCTGTTCCTTGTATCATCCATCATTTTAATACGCTTGAAGAAGCAAAGAAATTTGCAATCCGTGAGCAGACCGACAGACGCAATTTAAGTGGAGAAGCATTACTACAGGCCGTTGCTAACTTCAATTTTGAGAAAGGCAAAGGCAATGCCGGAGATGAAAAAGGAAAAGCCAGTGAAATCATCGGTAAGCAGCTAGGAGTATCTTCGAAGACTGTTGAAAAAGCCCGCGTTGTTCTCAAAGAGGCAACCGAAGAACAGAAAGAAGCAATCCGCAAGGAAGAGCTTTCTGTAAATCAGGTCTATAATCAGATTCGTGGAAAGGCTCCTGCAGAAAAGTCGGACAGTAATCAGCCAAAACTTTCTGCAAAGGAAAAGGCTTTTATCGATGGAATTCGTTATGCAATATCTCAAATCAATTCCGGCATCTGCATAGAAGATTTGTATCATCATACAACGGATAACTTTGATTATTCAAAGATGACAGCCAGTTTGAAGGACGTAGATTTTGAAAGACTTTTTGCAGAACCGGAATCTCCTTCTGTGCCAGAGGAGGTTTAGCCTATGGATGAACAGAAGAAGTATGGCATCTTCAGAATTGAAAAGATAAAGCTTTGTGACGGTGGCGAGGCAATGGGAAGATTGAAACATGCGTTTCGTGAATTCAAAAACGATTCTTTTGATCCTGAACTTACGGAGAAAAATCTTTCATTTCAATATAGTTCTGCAAAGGAAGTTATGAAGGCTTACAAGGAGCGGGTCCAGTCCATTACAACAGAAAAATATAAACCACCTAAAAATGCTGTCGGGCTTTATGAGTGCATAGTTACATCTACAGCTGGGGCAATTCCAGAGGAACGTGAGTATGAGTTCTTTGAAAAGACATATCAACAGTTGTGCCGGACCTTCGGAGAGAAAAATGTTCTTGCAGGAACATCCCACAAGGATGAGACCACGATTCACACACACTGGTTCATTACACCGATTTTCAACACTACAAGCGTTCTTCGCAGAACTCGTGAAGAAAAGAAAAACGGAACCTGCAGGACAATCACCCAGCCGCAGCTTAATGCAACCCACTGGACCGGAAGCCCGGCACTGATGAGTAAACTTCAAGATACGATGTGGGAAGGAATCTTCAAGGACTTTGGACTTGAGCGCGGAGAAATCGATTTGACTTCGGACCGTACAAAGAAAAAGAAGAATGTCCGTTCTGATATTCGTAAACGCGACCTTGCACTTTCCAAAAAAGAAAAGTCTTTGGAGCGAATTGCGGAAAATCAAAAGAAAGAAGGTGAACGGCTTGAAGAACAGAGAGTTTCCCAGAATCAGCGGGATGATGATTTTCTTGATAAAAAGAGGGCTTTTCAAAATGAGAAGGCTGAATTTGAACAGGAAAAGGAAGGTACAAGTCAGAAGGCTGTGGAGCAATACGATGAGTATATGAAATCTGAAAAGTTTCAGAATGCTGACTTTCCACAGCTTCCTGCTCCAGAATCCAAGGAAGGAGTATGGAGTTATCATCTGAGAATCAGACCTGTCTTTGATGCAATTGTTTCTAAGGCTAAACAGTTTTTTGAGCAGATAAAATCACTCAAAAAAAGTCATCAGGAAGAAATCCAGAAACTCAAAGATGAACATCAGGCTGATTTGGAAAAGGTAAAAGACAATGCTGAAGCTGAAAAACAGACTGCCGTAAAAACCGCAGTTGAAAGTGCAGTTCTTGCAAAGACGGCTGAAAAAGATGAAACCATCACTTCCTTGAAAGAGGAAATCCAGAAAGAAAGGACTGAAAAGGAAAAATTGTACACCATGCTTTTCAGAAAGTTCACAATCAAAATCGGCGGAAAGCCTGTTGAAGTGAACAAGGGCCTGACTGATGCTTACATCGAAAAAAGCACTCAGTTAGCCGAATGGGAAAACAGGGACGGAGATGAGCTTATAACTCTTGGAAGCAGCTACAAGAAGTATCGGGTTCATAACTGGAAGGACTACCAGAGGGAAAAGGCTCGTCCGCGAAGCCTTGACTATGATATGAGCCGCTAAGTATCATACCTGCTGAAGAGATTCTGCAATCGATGCTGTCTCTTCGGCAGGTATTTTTGTTAGCGAAAGGTTTCGCTTTCTGAAAATCAGCCGTTTTTTGAAGAAAACCCCAGTGTTTGTCGCTGTAAGCGATATGTACGGTTCTATCAAACCGTAACTCACTACGGGATGATAGCAAGCCATCACCCCTCCATTCGCCACAGGGGCAAAAAGGCCCCTTTTGGATTACCCCGCAGGAAAGGCAGCCTTTCCCGCACCCTATCCCTGAAAATCTTAAAAGCGAAACGTTTCCCTTTCCCCGCTTTACGATTTTCAACAGCCCGTTTCACTCTGCTGTACCTCCGAGCACCGTCCAGTCGTTGCATCCCTGCCAACATTCTGTTGGATTGACCAGACGTTTCACTTCTGGACTTGGCCCAACGTTTCGCCGTTGGAGCACGACCAAGCTGGGCTTGGATTAATTCCCACAAAATCACGAAAATGTGCTATAATCTTCCTATAATATTTAACTATGTGAAGACGGGAAGATTATTATGGCTGAATACAAGATACACCATAGTACATATGATTTAGATTCACTTTTACCAGAACAAAAAGCTCGTATAAAAATAGATGCTATGCTACAAAACGCTGGTTGGACAGTCGTTTCACGAGATGACTTTACTCCTGATGCTGTTAATGCACAGGCTGTAGAAGAAAACCTTATGAAAGGTAATCTTGAAGCTGATTACATCCTTTATCTTGATGGCAAAGCTATTGCCGTAGTAGAGGCAAAACGAGAAGAAAATAAGCTGGGACTTGAAGTAGCAGAACAAGCCCAGAACTACGGAAACATTCTGCCCAATTGGGTACAAGCCTGGAAAACACCACTTCCTTTTATCTTCCTTTCAAACGGAAATCTTTTGCTTTTCAAGGATATGCGTGAAAAAGAACCGACTTATAAAGTCCTGAAAAAAATGTTCACGCCAAAAGAAATCGTAAATCTTGCAGGTAGCGATATTCAGTCAGATTATGCAAAACTTCCGGCCTTACCTCCAGTAGGTCCAAAAGGATTACGCGAATGCCAGTTTGAAGCTATCACAAACCTGGAAATTTCTTTCAAGCAAGGTCTCAAAAAAGCACTCATTGTTCTTGCAACAGGAGCTGGAAAAACCTTTACAGCCTGTACAGCCGCTTATCGTCTATTAAACTACATGGGAGCAAAAAGAGTACTCTTTCTTGTAGACCGTAATAATCTTGGAAAACAGGCAGAAGGTGAATTTGGAACTTATAAATTAACAGAAACAGGAAATGCTTTTTCTGATGAATATATTGTTCACCGTCTTAGAAATGTTGAAAAGATTGGAAATGCAAGTGTTGTAATTTCAACAATTCAAAGACTTTTTGCTGCTCTTACAGGTCAAGAAGTTGATGAGCCTGATGATGACGAAGAAATGGAGTACGATGAAGATACTCCAGGAAAACAGGTTCAACTAACAGGTAATGTTCTTTTGCCACCAGACTTCTTTGATGTAATTATTATTGATGAATGTCACCGTTCAATTTATGGAGACTGGCAGCAAGTTCTGACATATTTCTCAAACGCAAAAATAATCGGACTAACTGCAACACCAACTCCAGAAGCAGAAGCTTTCTTTAACAAAAACCGTGTTGTAAATTATACTCTTGAAAAATCGATTGCTGATGGCGTTAACGTACCTCCAAGAGTTTACCGAATTAAGACTGAGATTACAGAAGCTGGTGGAACTCTTAAAGACGGCGAAAAAGTAAAGAAAGTTTCGAACTGGACTGGTCAATCTCAAACACAGAAACAAAAAGAAGAAAAACAATTTACAAAGACTGAAATTGACAGAAGTGTTGTAGTACCTTCTCAAATTGAAACTGTAGTTAGAGCATATAAAGATGCAATTTATGAATCATTATATCCAGAAAGAGAAAAGAACTGGTATATGATTCCTAAAACTTTATTTTTTGCTAAGAAAGAAAGTCATGCTCAGGATATTTTAAAAGCAATTGAAAATGTTTTTAAAGAAGAATTCCCTGATAAGAAATTGCCAGAACATTTTGCTCAGCTCATTACTTGTAAATCTGGAAACTCAAATCAGTTGATTAGTGACTTTAGAAATAACAAAGATTTCCGCATAGCCATTACGGTAACACTTGTTGCAACTGGAACCGATGTTAGACCTCTTGAAATCCTTGTATTTATGAGAGACATAAATTCTGAAGTTTTATACACACAGATGAAAGGCCGTGGTTGCCGAACAATTGCTGATGATAAACTTCGAAATGTTACAACTAACGCTAATTCTAAAGACTGTTATTATCTTGTTGATGCAGTTGGTGTAACAGAACATGAAAAGTCTATGCCTACTCCAGGCAAAGGACCTGGCAAAAAGGTTTTATCTCTTAAAGATTTACTTGAACATCTTGCACATGGCGAAGTACCTGATGAAAACTTAAGCCTCCTTGCCGGATATTTGTCTAATGTGAATAAAAAAGCAGAAGCAGAAGATTTAATTGAGCTTAATGAATTACTTGGCAGCATTACAGTAAAACAGCTTGCAATGAATATTTATGAGGCAATCGCGCCTGAAACATACAAACTGCCAGAATACAAAGATATTAATGATGAAAACAAAGAACGAAAAATCTTAATTTCAGCATTGATTAATAATTTGAAAGCTCGTAAAAAGCTGCTTGAAATTAATGCTGGATTTATAAAGATTGCAGTAGAAAAGACTGATACTTTGGTTTCTGCAGGCTTCTCTAAAGAACAGGCTAAACAATACATTGATACTTTTGAAAAATATCTTGAAGAAAACAAAGATGAAGTTGAAGCTTTAAGAATTCTTTACAATCAGGAAAAAGTAGCTATTACTTATTCTATGCTTAAAGATTTGGAAAAGAAACTTATTGCTTATAATAATCAGTTCAAGTCAGAATTCTTATGGACCTGTTATCAAACTTTAGACGGTGAAACTGGAAACGTAAAACCGCTTAATAAAGAAACTGAACTTGGAGTTTTAACGAATCTTATTCAACTTGTAAGATACGGATATAAAATCGAAAAAGAACTTGTTTCATTAAAGCGAAGATTTGGTAGTTACTTCAATCTTTACTGTGGACAAGCATGGAGAAAGTTTACTCCTGAACAAGTTGAAATTGTACAGCAGATTGCCGAGTATATCGTGCAAAATGGCTGTGTAACTAATATTGAACTTAACAATGCAAAACATGATTTATTTGTTAAAGCAATTCCAATTTTTGGACCAGACAAATTAAATTCAGAAATGCAGACTATATCTAAATACTTATTCTATGGAAAGGCAGCATAAAAATGGCAAAAAAAGAAGCAACTCAAGTAAAACCAGAACAGACTTTAACTAAAAAAGTTTGGAATATGGCCGACGTATTGGCAGCAGCTGGTGTTGGATTTACAGATTATATTATTCAGTTAACATATCTTTTATTCTTAAAAATGGATTCAGAAAAAGAATCTTATGGACTTGGAAGCGCTCTTCCTGAGGGAAGCAAATGGAAAGACATTGTTGAATTAGATGGTCCAGATCAGCTTGCAAAATATGAAAAGATTCTTGAAACACTCCAGGCAAAAGACGGTCTTATTGGAGCTATCTTTACAGAAGCTCAGAATAAAATTACAAAACCAGCTCTTCTTAAAAAGCTAATTGGAATGATTGATGAAGAAAACTGGTTTAGCATGGATGGCGACCTGAAAGGCGCAATTTATGAAAGCATTCTTGAAAAGAACGGACAGGATAAAAAATCTGGAGCCGGACAATACTTTACACCACGTCCATTAATTAGTGCTATGGTCGATGTTATTCAGCCAAAGATTACAGAAACAGTTGCCGACCCCGCTTGTGGAACTGGCGGATTCTTACTTGCTGCTTATGACTTTATGCGAAAGCAAAGTGATGAACAGGATAAAATTGATTTCTTGCAGAAGAAAGCTTTACGCGGAAATGATATCACTCCGCTTGTAGTAACCCTTGCTTCTATGAACCTTTATCTTCATGACATTGGAGCTGATACTACACCAATTAAATGTGAAGACAGTCTGGAACATGAGCCAGAACATCTTGTAGATGTAATTCTTGCAAATCCACCATTTGGAGCCCGCCCTGCAGGAAGCGTTGATATTTCTACAATGCGTTCTGACTTAATTGTAACAACAAGCAACAACCAGTTGAACTTTTTACAGCATATGATGGTTATGCTTAAAGACGGAGGAAGAGCCGGAATCGTTCTTCCTGATAACGTTCTTTTTGCAGATGGAGCTGGTGAAACTCTTCGTAAAAAACTTCTTAAAGATTTTAATCTTCATACAATTTTACGTTTGCCAACAGGTATTTTCTATGCAAACGGCGTAAAGGCAAATGTACTATTCTTTGAAAAAGGAAGTCCAACAAAAGAGACCTGGTACTATGATTACCGTACTGGAATTAAACATACTCTTGCTACAAAACCTTTAAAGCGTTCTGACCTTGATGATTTTGTAAACTGCTATTGTGCTGGACACATGGAAGACAGAAAAGAAACCTGGAGCGAAGAAAATCCTACCGGAAGATGGCGAAAGTATGATGTAAAGGAACTTCTTGAAAGAGATAAAACCAGTCTTGATATTTCATGGATAAAAGATAAAGACGATTTGGAAGATGTAACTCTTAAAGAATTATTCTCTACAATCCAGCAGAAAGGACAGAATATTAACAACGCAATCAATCAGCTTGCAGGTTTACTTTCAGGAATTGAGGAATAATTAGATGAACACAAAAGCATTACGACAAAAAGTATTAGACCTCGCAATTCACGGAAAGCTTGTTCCTCAGAATCCAAAAGATGAAAGCGCAACTGTATTGCTTGAAAAAATCAGAGCTGAAAAAGCAGAGAAAATCAAAAAAGGCGAACTAAAAGCTGACAAGAAAGATTCTTTTATCTTTGTAGGAAGTGATAAACGGCATTATGAGCAGTTTGCTGATGGCACTATAAAAGATATTGAAGATGAGATTCCGTTTGAAGTGCCTGTGGGATGGGCTTGGTGTAGATTGGGAGAAATTTGTTCTAAACTTGTAGATGGAGATCACAATCCGCCAAAAGGTATAAATGAAAAAACTGAATACTTAATGATTTCATCACGAAATATCAATCATAATAAAGTTGAAGATTTAGAAAATGTACGTTACCTTACAAAAGATATTTTTGATATTGAAAACAAAAGGACCAATTTACAAATAGGCGACATTCTTTTTACTTCAGTTGGCTCTTTAGGAAGAAGTTGTGTTTATAAGGGAGGATTAAACCTTTGTTTTCAACGAAGTGTAACTATAATTCATACTAATCAATATAACTATTGGCTAAAATATTATTTTGATTCTGATTATTATCAAGCTTACATACTTGATAATGCAACTGGTACTGCACAATTGGGTTTCTATCTACAGCAAATGGAAAAGTCATTTATTCCTATTCCTCCACTCTCTGAACAAGAGAGAATAGTAAAATCAATCGAAAACTATTTTGAACAAATTAATTCTCTTGAAGAAAATAAGACTGACCTTGAAAATATAATAAAACAAACAAAATCAAAAATCCTTGACCTCGCTATCCACGGTAAACTTGTTCCTCAAGACCCAAATGATGAGCCAGCCGAAGAACTCTTAAAGCGTATTGCGACAAGTGATAACAGACCTTATGAGAAGGTGGAAGA
>ONHK01000006.1 GCA_900317625.1 uncultured Treponema sp. | reverse complement strand
GATTTCAAAATTAGCAGAAGAAGCTCTTGAATATAGTTAATTAGAGGGCTGGAGAGCCCAAAAACTTAGTGTTGTAATTGACACTAATCATAGGAGTTTTTTATGAAAAAGACTGGCGCTCAGATTATTGTAAAATTGTTGGAAATGCACGGAATTAAGACCGTTGCAGGAATTCCAGGTGGTTCAATTCTTCCTTTGTATGACGAACTTACCCGAAGCAATATTCATCATGTGCTTGTGCGCCAGGAACAAGCTGCAGGTTTTTTTGCCCAGGGAATTGCGCGCACGACTGGATTTCCGGCTGTGTGCATGGCAACCAGCGGTCCAGGGGCTATGAATCTTTTGACCGCAGTTGCAGATGCTCGCTCAGACTCGATTCCTATCATCGCAATTACAGGGCAGGTTAATACAAATCTTATTGGAACGGACGCTTTTCAGGAAGCTGATACTTTTGGACTTTCTTTTCCGATTACAAAACATAGCGTAATGGTAAAAAATGTTGCAGAACTTTTTACTGCAATTCCTGATGCATTTGAAATTGCAATGAACGGTCGTCCAGGTCCGGTTCTTATTGATGTTCCGCGTAACATTCAGCTTGCAGAATATGAATTTGATAAATGGCCGGAAATAAAAAAGCCTTTGCCGGAAGAAAAATCAGTTCGCTTTCATACAAAATCTGATGAGATGAAAATTCTTCTTGAACGTGCGGCGGATTTTCTTGTAAATGCGAAAAAGCCTTGTCTTTATCTTGGCGGTGGATGCAATACTTTTGCCGCTTCAAAAGCAATCCGGGCTTTCAAAAAACTTTATCGATTGCCGGTTGTTTCTTCTCTGATGGGATTGGGTTGCGTTCCTCATTCTGATTTGGATTTTGCGGGAATGGTTGGAATGCATGGAAGCTATGCGGCAAATGTTGCTATGAACGAAAGCGATTTGGTTATTGCGGCAGGGGTTCGTTTTGATGACCGCGCGACTGGAGTTGTCTCAAAATTCTGTCCGAATGCAAAAATAGTTCATATTGATGTGGATGCAGCGGAAATAAACAAGATTCTTCCGTCAAATTTAAGTATTGTCGCAAAAGTTGAGTCAGTTTTCCCGGAACTTACTTCTTGCTTAGAAAAGAAATTTCATTCTGCTGATGAGTCTGAAAAATCTTCTGAAGCCGCACGCATTTCCTGGTGCGAAAAAATCATCGGACTTAACAAGGAAAATTCATCGCTTGTCTGCGGTTCTCCAAAAGAAAACGAAAAGAACGGAAATTTCAAGAACAGCGCGAATCCTCGTGCGTTCATTGCGTCAATTCCAGAACTTGCTGAAAAGGCTGGACTAAAAAGAACGGATTTGCTCGTTACAACTGATGTAGGTCAGCACCAGATGTTTGCGGCTCAATATTATCCTGTTGAAGAGCCGCGGACTTTTCTTACTTCCGGCAGTCTTGGAACAATGGGCTTTGGGCTTCCTGTGGCTTTGGGCGCGGCAATGGCAAATCCTAAAAAGCGCGTTGTATGTTTTTCTGGAGACGGCTCAATAATGATGAATATCCAGGAGCTTGCAACGCTTGCGGAAAATAATCTTGCTGTAACTGTAATTGTTTTTGAAAACGGAACTCTTGGAATGGTTTACCAGCAGCAGAAATTCCTTTTTGACAAAAATTATTCTGCCAGCGAATTTATCGCATCTCCAAATCTTTTAAAAATTGCCGAAGGTTTTGGAATTGAAGCGATTGACGCAGATTCCGACCCGGAATGGTATAAAAAAGCTTTTTCCCCGGAAAGAAAAAACAAGCCATGCTTTGTCCGCGTTAGAATTGATCCGGAAGAAAATGTTTTGCCGTTTGTTCCAGGCGGAAAAGCCAACATCGACAGCATAAGGGATTAAAATTTAGCTATTCAGAAACTGTCTGCCCGCGCAAAAGACTTTCTCGTTCCTGTTCACGCCAATGCGTTTCTTTTATGATAAGGTCTTTTTCGCTGGCTGCCCGTTCTTCCGCGTATTTTTTAATTTCATCTTTCAGCTGGATTATTGCGTCCGCAATCACTGGTTCAAACTGAGTGCCTTTGCCTTCCTCAATAATTTTCATTGTCTTTTCAATTGAAAAAGCCGGTTTGTATGGTCGGTAGCTTAAAAGCGCGTCTGTAACATCTGCAACTGCCATAATCCGTGCGCAAAGCGGAATCTCATTTCCCTTCAGTTTGTTTGGATAACCAGTTCCATCATAGCGTTCGTGATGACATAAAGCCATCTGCGCCGCAACCTTGTTAAATTCTTCATTGTATATTTTTGGCATCGCCTGAATTATTTCGCAGCCAATCTCCGGGTGTTTTTTCATCATTTCAAATTCTTGCGGAGTAAATTTCCCTGGTTTCATAAGAATATGGTCAGGAATATAGATTTTGCCAATATCGTGCAAGTTTGCCGCCGCCGAAAAAAGCTCAATGTTTTTCTTTGTAAGTTCTTCCTTGTAATATCCTTCGGATTTCAGCTTGTTGCACAACATTCTTACATATTGAACCGTGTGCTCAACATGAAATCCTGTAACAATCTCGTGTTTTTTTAGAACAAGCGGAACAAATTTCATAAAATCAAGCTGGGTTTGTTCAAGTTTCTCGTTGCGTTCAATCGCAGAATGAAGCGTTTTTTTATTTTTTTTCGTCATGCTGTAGGCAATCAGAACAACAAATATGAATTCAATTGTAAAACCGGCCGAAAAAGCTATGCAGTCGGCAAGAGGCGAAGCGCCGTAGGTAATTCCTTCCTTAAAACGGTTCAAGGATTTTCCGTATTGAGAAAAAATCATTGCGATATAATTCACCGCGGCAAGAAACATCGTAAGTTTCACATCGTAATAAAGGCAGCTTAAAAAAACAATCAGGCTGTAGCCAATATAAATCCCGATATGTGCGTTTATTCCCAGCAGCGCAAGAATGTATGAAGTTCCCAGAAGTCCAAAATATTTTGCGGAATGTTGGATGTTTTCGTAAGTTTCAGGATGATTTTCCTTGAAGTTTGGGAAATTAAAACCGTAGACAAGAATTAAAGTTATAACAGAAAACGGAAAAATCAAAATTTCTGAGAGAATAATAAATCTTCGTTCAATCTGAAAGATTTTAAAATATGAAAGAACCGCAAATAACGGAGCAAGCAAATTCATTAAAATCAAAATTTTAGATACCAACTTGTTGATTTTAAATGTATTGTTTTCAAAGAATTCTTCGTTATCTGTGTTCATTTTCTCTCCGTAGGAATTTCTTCCGCCAAAAAAATCAGCAGAAGAAATTTTTTTGCATTTTCGTTATTTTTCTACCGGAAATACTTTTTTGAATTCTTTAAGAAGTTCATTCGTTTCAATCGCAGAATCGAAATTGTAAATTTTTCCCATTTCTGTGTAAAATTTAATAAGCGGTTCTGTCTGTTCGCGGTAAACTTCCATTCTGTGCAGAATAGATTCCTGCTTGTCATCATCTCGCTGGTAAATTTCGCCACCGCATTTGTCGCAAACGCCTTCCTTTTTTGGTGGGAGCGTCAGAACATTGTAGTTTGCGCCACAATTTCTGCAAACGCGTCTAGTGCTCAGTCTTTTTATAACAAGCTCATCTTCAGCCTGAAAATTTACTACAGCAACTTCCGGGCAAATTGAAACAAACATTTCAGCCTGAGGAATTGTGCGAGGAAAACCGTCAAGAATAAATCCATTTTTGCAGTCATCCTTGGAAATTCTGTCCTTCACAAGCTCGCAAGTCAAATCATCGCTGACTAACGAACCAGAATCAATAATCGCCTTTACCTTCAGTCCAAGCGGAGTCTGATTTTTAATGTTTGCGCGAAAAATATCGCCAGTCGAAATATGTGGGATTTTGTAGTCTTCTGCAACTTTTACAGCAAGCGAACCCTTTCCAGCCCCTGGAGGTCCCAAAAAAATAAAATTCATCGTGTCTCCTAAAATAAAGTAATTATCCTATTTTACAATAATAACACCGAATTTGCAAAAACTTTTTGAAGCATATTTTCTCAATGCGCGACCCGCTTTTGCTGCAAGTCCTCAAACTTCGTTTTCCGGTCTTTCCGCCACAATCGGGGCTAAGATTTTTTTTTACCGCAATTTTTTCAGCGCGCACAAAATTCCTTCAAAATTTTCGGCAGCAAATAAACATCGGAAACGCCGCCCACAAGGATTGCGCCCATTCCCATTTCCAGCGGCAGCGAAAGATCCATATCGTAGCGGTCGCCAACAGAAAGACATTCCTCCGCTTTTGAGTCGGTTTCATCAAGTGCAAGCTGGAACGGTTCCAGTGCCGGTTTTGATTTTCCAGAAGTGTCCAGCCCGATAATTTTCGGAATCAGCTCAGAGATTCCCAGCGCGTCCAGCGTTTTTCTTGCCGGCAGAACAGGATTGTTTGTAACGCAGATTATTTTGTATTTTTGCTTTAAAATTTTTATCGTTTCAATAAGTTTTTCATCGCGGCTCAAAAAATTGGCTGGTTCCAAAAGGTTTTTGCGCATTTCAACACTTTCCTGGATTGTCACGCCAAAATTTTTCAGCGTATTTCCAAGGCTGATTTTTTTTCCATCGTGCTGTTTTGTCCAGTTTTTTCTGAATTCGCTTATTTCATTCCGGGCTTCGCGTGCGGTTATTCCGCGTTTTTTTGCCCAATATCTTAGCTGAACATCAACCTGCTCAAATGCATAGGCCGGCGATGTGTATAATGTTGAGTCAATGTCAAAAATTATCGTCTTTAAATTCTGTGGAATCTTAAAAATCTTTATTTTTTTTGTCTGCGTTTGGTTTGCGGAAAATTTTTTTGTGCCGAAAACTATTTTTTTTGCCGCTTCCTGCAGATTTTCAAAAATTCCAAGTCCGTACAGCGCAACCACAGCGTTTCCTGTAAGTTCCGAGTCGGGCGTGTTGCATACTTCAAGATTTATGTTGCAGTCAAAGGCTTTTTTTTCAAGCCAGCGTTCATTTTTTGCCTGTCCGCCGGTTACGTTCATTGTGCTGCAAAAATCAAGATTGTTTTCCTGCGCAAGTTTTTTTAGCGAAAGAACTGCATTTTTCACTGATTCTGAAAGCTCGCAAAGAATTCTGTAGCCTTCGCTGTTCTTGTCATCAAGTGAATAGTCAATTATTTCTTCCCATGAAAGTTCTTTTTTTTCAATCTGCGAAATTTCCTGTTTGTATTCATTCAAAATTGAGCCGGATTCTGGAATGATTACAGAAATATTCCACAAGCCGGGAATTGCACTCGGCAAGGTTCTAAAACCTTCTTTAAAAACAGGTTTTTCAGCGCAAAGATTTATTCCTTCGCTTGAACCGCTGCGGTCGCAAAGTTTTCCTGGCTCAACAGTTGCTGTTCCTAAAAGTGCGGTTATAAAATCTGGTCCGCCGCAAAAAACTGGCACTTCTGGAATTCCAAATTCATTTACCGCAGCTTTTGTCGCATTTCCTGCATTATGACCAAGCGGAACAAATTCCGGGATTTTTTCAGTTTCAATTCCAAATTTTTCCAGTTCTGTTTTATTCCAATAGGCTGTTTCAAATCGTTTTTCCGGCAGAACAGAAATTGCGTTTCCGGTAAGTTTATATACAACAAATTCTGGCCCGGAAAAAATATATTTTGAAGCATTCCATTCGTCAGGAAAATATTTTTTAAAGGCTAAAAACTGCGGGATGTAAAGTGATTTTGTTTTTTGTGTGGATTTTTTTATCTCTTCAGAAAGCGGGTTGTTCCATAAAAGTGTTCTGCCGCTTTCAGAAACAACTGTCGGTCCGTTTCCAGAAATGCAGATTGCAGAAATTTGAACAGAATTTTCAATCAGTTCAGCGCATTCAGCCTTAAAAGCCAAAAGCCACTGATTTGCAAGAAAAGAGTCGTTTTGATTGCTGAAAAATTTTTGCACAGAACAAAGAACCTCGCCTTTTTGAGAAATTATTCCCATTTTCAGCGAGGTTGTTCCAATGTCTGCGCAAAGAATGTTCAAAATTTTTTCCATCTGAAAGATTGAAAGTCTTTTTGCAGAATTTATTTTGTTTCTTTTGCAGCCGCGGCGTCTTGCTGGGTTTTTACAATCTTTTCTATTATATTGCGGTTGTCAAGAAGATCGCCAATCGACTGGTTATGATGAATTCTTGTGATTACGTTTGCGAACAATCCGGAAACATCTGTGCTTATGTACCATTCTTTAGAAAGAAGTTCCTCGTGGTAAACAGCGTTTGTTCCGATTACGCGGTAGAATAATCCCTGCTTGTACGCTTCATCAAAAAGTTCAATTGCATTGCCAGTAAAGAATGGCAAACTGATTGCGGCAATAACTTTTGTGGCTCCGTTATCTTTAAGGAATGACATTGCCTTAAGCAAAGTTCCGCCAGTTCCAAGCATATCATCTGCAAGAAATGCGACTTTTCCTTTTACATCACCAAGAAGTTTTACGCTTTTGATGTTTGTGTCTTTTGCATTCTGAGTTACAACAGAATAATCGCGTTCCTTATAAATCATTGCGAGCGGAAGTTTTAATCCAGAAGCGTAGAATTTGTTTCGGTCAATTGCGCCTGTGTCCGGGGAAACAACAACGAGATCGTCATCTTTTCCTGTAAGATCAACAATTTTTCCAAGTTCGCGGATAATCTGATAGCTTGCGTGAAGGTTTTCAAGATTGATTGTGTTAAATGCGTTTACAATTTCACGGCTGTGGATGTCAAGTGTAATGATTCTTGAAACACCGAGCATTTCGTAAACATGACCGAGCATTGCCGCTGCAAGTCCTTCGCGGCCCTTTTTCTTGTGCTGGCGGCTGTAAGGATAAACTGGAACAACCAAAGTGATATGAGCGGCTCCAGCCTGTCGGACAGAGTCGATTGTGTTCAAAAGACACATCAAATGGTCATTTACAGAAAGTGAAAGCTTATTTTTTCCACCGTTAAGGCTGATAACTTCATGATTTTCAACATCCTGAAAAATAAAGACATCTTTTCCGCGGATTGATTCGTTGATTTCTGTTTTGAATTCGCCATTCGCAAAATAGGTGAATGTTGTGTCAACTTTAAAAGTCGGGGCACGGTACTTGTCAATTGCGCCACGGATAACCAAATCAGATGTCTCAAGATCATTGTCAAGGTTAATCTTGTTGATAAGTTCTGATTTTTCAAGATTGTAACGTTTTGAAATAGCATCATTTTTGAGTGTAAAACGGTGCTTGTACATGTGTTTTAAATGTGTGATTACTGCATCTGCAAAGGCTTCTCCGCCAGGGCATGCAATAACCGCAAGATCAGTTGGTTCTGAATACGGCATTCTTCAAACCTCTTTTTTATTGTGGAAGTATTCTGATAGTATCATTTTTTTTTAGGCTATTCAACGATATTTGCTACTTTATGAAAATGTATGTTGTGTACGCCGCGTATATTAAAATCATTATTGCGCCACAGATACGGTTCAGCTTTAATTTTGGTTTTGCCATAATCCATACAGATGCTGAACAGATTATAAGAACAGCAAGATCGATGAATGATGCGGATTCAACTTTCATCGGGTTGATTACGCCTGCGACTCCAAGAATCAGAAGAATATTGAATATGTTCGATCCGACCACGTTTCCCATTGCAATATCATTTTGACCTTTTTTTGCTGCAATAAGAGAGGTTATAAGTTCCGGAAGGCTTGTTCCAAATGCGATTATTGTAAGTCCAATCAGCCTGTCGCTCATTCCTGCGGCTTTTGCAATGTATGTCGCGCTTTTTATTGTCATCTGTCCGCCAAGAATGATTCCTGCAAGTCCAACAGCAAGAAGAAGGAAACATTTCCAGAGCGGTGATTTTTTTTCTTCAGCAATTTCAGTGGCTTCAGGGGTCAAGGCATTTTCTTTTTCAGATGCAAGTGTTTCCTTTTGATTTCGGAGCGCAAATTCAACAATCATATACATATAAACTGCAAAGAAAAGAAGAAGAATTATTCCGTCCGCCCGCGAAATCGTGTTTTCCGCGGCTTTTACAAAATATACATCCGCGGAAAGAAGAATCAAGAGCACTGCGCAAAGAATTGAAAAAGGCAGGTCGCGTACAATAAGCGATTTTTCAACCTGAATTGGAATTATTGTAGCCGTAAGTCCTGCAATTAGCATAAGATTTACAATATTCGAGCCGACAACATTTCCGATTGCGATTCCATCAATTCCTTTTAATGCTGAAGTGACGCTGACTGCAAGCTCAGGAAGGCTTGTTCCCCAGGAGACAATTGTAAGCCCGATAACAATTGCCGGAATTTTTAAAGCCTTTGCAATTGAAGAAGCTCCATCAACAAAAAAATCTGCACCTTTTAGAAGAAATACAAAGCCAGCCAAAAGAATTAAAATCTGAAGAAAAATCATTGTTACTCCAATAAAATTATTGAAGATTATAACATTTTAGGCATTGATGGAAAAGAGAGCGCCTGGTTCAGGTTTTGCGCCGGCAACTCCATTTGGAACAGAATTTGCGGCCTGCACAGCCTGCCGGATTTGCGTTTGATAATTTGTGATTAGCGAATCGATTTGTTCTGGCGTTGAATTTTTTGCCGCGGCCGGAATCTTTCCGCTTTTTATTGAAGAAAGATGATCAATCAGTGTGTTTAAAATCTGAATTTTTGAGATAGAAATGCCATTTTGCCCGTTTTTTGCAACGAACCCGGAAACATGGTCAAAATGCGAATATAAGACAACGGACTTGCTTACAGGCACATAAAGTTTTGCTGCGTTTGAAGAGGAAATATTTGTGTATGCAGAATTGATTGAAAGTGACATATCAACCTCCGGAATTCAAAGCATTTCTACACTTTAAATATCGGAAGCAGAAAAAAGGAGTTTAGTTTTTATTTTGACTAAAAAAATAAATGAAAAAAAATCAGCAGTTTTTTATTAAAGACCAAGTTTTTTCAGGTCGGAATAGCGTTCTTCCATTGAAGCGACTGTTTTTCCATCCTCAGCCTGGACTGCTTCTGAAAGATATGGAATTATTATGCGGTATTTTATTTTATTCCAGGTTGTCGGTTTTTTGTCTGAAACAGTAAAAGTTCCTGCCTGGGGAATATTTGTAAGCATTGCAGGGTAGTAGACCGGCAGAATGTGTTCATTCACATCTTTTAAAGAAGAAAATCCGCCCGCGATTCCAAATTGTGTCGTGTCAAGATTTGTCTTTATTTTGCGTTCAATAAAAATATGCTGGGTTTCTGTTGTAAAGAACCAGGAGATAAATTCAGATGCAAGCAACGCTTTTTTTGTGTGTTTTGCAATTCCCATTGAAATCATTGAGTCTTCTATAGGAATAAGCCCATTATGATTAAGCCAGCGGAAATCCAGTTTTGCAAGCTGCGCCGCGCTCATTGAAAAAAGTTTGTCTGATGTTACAAAAGAAAAAAGTGTTCTGCCTGACGTTACCTGTTTGTCCGGTGTCTCAGAAAGATATTTGTATACAAAATCGCTTTCAACCTGAGGAGAAGTGTTTTCTGTTGAAATCCATTCCTTCAGATATCTTACAGTTTCGTCCACAGAATCTTTGTTCCATGTGAATGAATTGTTTTTGTCCTCGCGGAAATTCGCTCCCAAAAGCTGTGCGGTTGTATATAGAAAATTTGTATTGCTCTGAGGCGCAAATCCTATCGCAGTGTAGTTATCTTTCTTGTTCTTCTTGTTGAATGCAGCCCCGGACTCTCGCAGTTCTTCCAGCGAGATTGTGTAGTTGTCTTTTATAAGATTCTCGTTTTCTGTTGAAAAAATCATCGCCGGAATATTAAAATTTACCGGCAGAAGATACTGGTGCTGTCCAAAAGTTCCATATTTTAGGAGAGTTTTATAAAAATCATTTGAGGAAAGATATTTTCGGTTGAAAAGAAAATCCAGCGCGACAAAATTCTTTTTTATCCTGCTGTTTTTTAAGAGCGCGCCTACAATTATGTCCGGCGGAAGTTCACCCGGCTCAGGCGGAAGATTGTCTGCAATATTTTCCTTGTAGACAAGAATCGCCTTTTGCCTGTGGTTTTTGTTGTAAATTTCAATAAATGGCGCAAATTCGCTGTTGTCGGTCCAGATTACAAGTCGTTTTTCCGGCTTTTTTTTGCATCCTGACAGTGTAAAAACTGAAAGGGTAGCTGCCAACAACAGCAGAATTTTTAGAGGCTTGAATGATTTTTCAAGCATAAGTTGTTGAAAAAAATGAATTTTTTTTGGAACAACATTATGCACGCTTCATTTCCTCGGCTGTATTGTAGATTTCTGCGTAGACTTTTTCGATAAGTTCTTTTTCAATGCTGCTGAATGCAACGCGCAGAGTATTTTTGTCAATTGAGATTGTGCCGATTCCTTTTTCGTTCAGAAGTTTCTGGCGCAAATCTTCCGCATCAATTCCGTTTGTATGGAAACTCATGAAATAACCTGAATTGAATGGAAGTGGCTCGATTGCTTCTGACTTGTGGGAATTTACAAATTTTCGCACTTCATCATATCGTTCTTTAAGAACTTTTTTGAATGTGGCTTTTTCTGCATCGTTGTTTGGATCCTGAAATGACTTTAAAATCAAATTCTGGGAAGGGGTTGCGGCGCATGAAACTGAAGAGCGGATAACGCCCATAAGTTTTTTTACAAGAGCGTCGTACTGAGCGTCCGTAAAGCCTTTGCATCCAAAAGTAAGGAATCCGCATCTTAGTCCCCATGCGAAATCTTCTTTTGTTGGACCGTCTGCTTTTACGGCGAGAATGTTTTCGTGAAGATCCGCAATGTGGGCAAAAAGACTTTCCGGCTCAATATTGTCTTCGTAATTCAATCCGAAATATGCGTCATCGCTGATAACGAGAATTTTTGCTCCAGTTTCTGCTGTTTCCTTTAGAATTCTGCAAAGTTCCTTTACTTCTTCTACCGTAGGGCTGTAACCAGAAGGATTCTGCGGAAAATTCAATATAAGACGTACTGAACCATATTTTTTTGCTTCATTTTTTACAGCTTCTTCAAGTCCGGCAATGTTGAATTTTCCATCCTTGAACATTTCAAACTGATGGAATTCAGAACCGCGGCGTGCTTCTGCAATAAGTACATAGTTGTCCCAGCTTGGATTCGGGGCGAGCATTGGTTTTTCTGAATCAACAAAAAGATCCATCACATAGGAAAGTCCTGCAGTGAGTCCTGGAACTACAACTGGAAGTGAAGTTTTTTTATCTTTTAATGAAGGATTTTTCTTAATCTGCTTCTGTTTCCAGGCTTCGCGGATTGCAGGAATTCCGGCTGTAGGTGCGTAAGCAACCAGTTCGCCAGAAGTCATTTCCGGTGCCCATTTATGAATGGAAGGAAGAATTGCCGGCTTTCCGTTTATTACGGTTGTTCCGATTGTTCCGTTTGCAACAGATGCTTTTTGCTTTGCCTCGCCGCCCTGTGCAATGATTCCACGCGGAAAATAAATCCGTTTTCCAAGATCAGAAAATAATTTTTCTGCCGATGTGCCTTTTAATAAATCGTTTAATTCTTGTGCTAATGGGTTCAACATGATAAATTAAATTATAATGATTTTATAAATCAATGTAAATCAATATTGTATATTTATGCATTTTAGGTGTGAAAAATGGAAAAAAATAACATAAATCTTGTTGAACTTGAAAATTGTAGAAAACTTGTTGAAAAATGCCGTGAAGAGGCAAAAAAACGTCTTGTTGGCCAGGAATATCTTGTTGACGGAATTCTGACGGCTTTTGTTGCTGGCGGTCATGTTCTTGTTGAGGGCGTTCCAGGGCTCGCCAAAACTCTTGCGGTAAAAACATTTGCGGAAATCAGCGGACTTGATTTTAAGCGGATTCAGTTTACCCCGGATCTTTTGCCGGCGGATGTAAGCGGAACTCTTATCTATGAGCAGGGAAAAGGAACTTTCAGCGTGCGTAAGGGACCTGTTTTTTCAAATGTGGTTCTTGCTGATGAAATTAATCGCGCGCCTGCAAAAGTTCAGTCTGCAATGCTTGAGGCAATGGAAGAAAAGCAGGTTACAATCGGGGAGGAAACTTACAAGTTGCCTGAGCCATTCTTTGTTCTTGCCACACAAAACCCTATTGAGCAGGAAGGAACTTATAATCTTCCGGAAGCTGAGCTTGACCGATTTCTTTTAAAACTCAACGTTACTTATCCGACTGCAGAGGAAGAAGTTGAGATTGTAAAAACTCAAGGTTCGGCTTCAAAAGTTCCTGTAAATCAAGTTCTTACGGCAAAAGATTTGCTTAAATTCCGGGAAATGAATTCTTTGATTGCATGTGACAACAAAATTGTTGAATATATTGTTCAGCTGATTTCTGTAACGCGCCCAAGTCTGAAGAAAAAAACTGAGCACGACATTACACGCTACATAACTTTCGGGGCTTCTCCACGCGCGGGAATTGCTCTTCTTCAGTGTGCGAAGGCAACAGCGCTTCTTGTCGGACGTTCTTTTGTTCTTCCTGAAGATGTAAAAAAAGTCGCTCCGCTTGTTTTGCGTCATAGAATTGTTCTTTCTTATGAAGCGGCGGCTGATAATATTTCTGCGGATGAAATTATTGCAAAAATTCTGGATTTTATTCCAGTTCCGTAAGCTTAAAATCCTAAAAAATATAGATATATGGAACATTTACTTTCAGGATCAAAAGATTCTTTATTTCAAAAAGCTACATATCTTCGCATTGCGGCCAGAAAACTTGCTGACAGCATGAAAAGTGGCGGTTTCCGTTCTCTTTACCGCGGTCAGGGAATTGAGTTTGCCGGTGTCCGCGAATATTTGCGTGGCGATGATGTCCGTTCAATTGACTGGAATGTTACGGCCCGCATGGGAAAGCCTTTTGTAAAAATGTTTGATGAGGAGCATGAACTGGAGATTTTCTTGATTGTTGACCGTTCTGCCTCAATGTTTACAGGTTCTAAAGGAAAAGTGAAATACGAAACTGCCGCGGAAGTTTCTGCGCTTCTGGCTTTGGCAGGAGAAATAAACGAATGTCCTGTTGGAGCTGTTTTTTTTGATGGAAAAATCCATTTTTCTTGTGTGCCGGAGGCAGGCAGGGAACGGACAATGCATATTCTTTCAAAACTGGATGAATTTAACGGGGCGGTGAAAGGTTCTGTTCTTGGAAATGCAATTACTGGTGCGGTGAAGATGCTTAATCATCATTCTCTTGTTTTTGTGATTTCTGATTTTAGGAATTCAGGCTGGGAAGAACCTTTTAAGCTTTTGTGCCAGAAAAATGATGTCGCCGCAATCCGCATTGCTGATTCAACTGACTGGGAATTGCCGGACGCTGGAGCTTTTGGCTTTTCAGACAATGAAACAAATGTCCGCATGGTTTTGCCGACTTCCTCGCAGGATTTTAAATCCGCATGGCGCGACGCCTACAGAAGAAGAACTGCCCGGCTGGAAGATTTTTGCGCACGCCGTGGAGCTGGTTTTGTTTCAATTTCAACGGAAGAAGACGCGGTCCGTATGCTTTTGAACTTTTTTGCTTCAAGAAATTCTGGAAGCTACAGATGGGGAGGCAAGTAATCTTGAGATTTTTAAGACGAATTTTATTCCTTTTACTAATTGCTTTTTCATCCCAGCGTTTTTTTGCCCAGACTGAAACCAGCCAGATGGTTCTGCCAAAACGAATTTTTGTTGGCGACACGGCGGAACTTCATTATACATTCAATTCAAATGTGGATTTTTTTCCGAATGAAGAAACTTTGGATGAAAAGCCGCTGATTTTTGAAAAATTGCCTTTTGATTTTGATAACGAGAATTTTACGCTTCAAAAAGCTGTGATTCAAAAAAATGGTTTGCTTTACACAGTTGTTCTGACTTTTACTCCGTGGAAAGTCGGAATTCTGGATTTTCCGCAGATTGATCTTCTTTCTGCTGTTTTTGGAAGTACAAATTCTGTTCCGTTTTTGATTGATCCAAAGCCGATTGAAATTTCTTCCATAATCACAAAAGATGAGGATTCTTCTTTGCGCGGCATAAAAGGACCTCTGCTTTTTCCGGGAACTATTTATGCGATTTATGCAGCGATTGTGCTTTTTGTTGTAATACTTATATTTATCTTACATACGATTTTAAAGTGGCAGGAGATTTCTGCAAAATTCAGACAGAAAAAAACTCTTAGAATGTATGCGAAAAATGCAAGGAATGCGCTTCGCCAGTTCAGAAAACTTGAAAAAAATTCTTTGCGCATAAATGATGTCGCGTTTTGTCTTGCGGTTCAACAGATTTTCAGATATTACCTTACGGTTCGTTTTGGAAGAAAATTTGACGCGCTTTCAACGGAGCAGATTTCTGCGGCGTTCGAGGAACTGACTGCCGGAACTATGAGTGATTTTCTTCGGGAAAATGTAAGTTCTGTTCAGGAAATTTTCCGGCGCGCTGATTATATTCGGTTTGCGCATGGTTCGCTTGACGCAAAAAGGGAACCTGCTCAGATTTATGCGGCAGAACTTCAGCCTGATGAACGGACAACGATGATTGCGAATTCCCGTACCATAATAAAAGCCTTTGAAACTGGAGGAGAAAATGCCTGATTTTCAGAATCCTGCTGCTTTTCTTTTGCTTCTTCTGATTCCTCTTTTGTACATTTTCAGAAAAGCTGGAATTTTTTCGCGCCCTTCGTTTATTGTAACGCTTTCAGACTGGAATGGAAAAAATTTTCTGTGGAACAAGCCTGTACGAAATTTTGGCTCAATTCTTTCGAAAATTCTTGTCATTGCCGCTTTTATTATAGTTGTAATCGCTTTTTCTGAACCTATTCTGTATAAGCAGGAGCGGGTTTACTCTTCGCGCGGAACTGATGTTGTTTTTGTTGTGGACATAAGTCCGAGCATGGCGGCAAGAGATATGGGAAATTTCACGCGTCTTGAAACAGCGAAAACTTCCATAAAAAAACTTGTTGAGTCAAATCCAGGGGCAACTTTTGGCGTTGTTGCAATGGGCGAGGAAGCTGCAATCATAATTCCGCCAACAATTGATAAAAAGATTTTTACAGAACGGCTGGAAACAATTGATATTGGTCAGCTTGGAAATGGAACTGCGATTGGAACTGGAGTTGCTACGGCTGTTTTTCATCTTTCTAGTTCTGCTGCTCCAAAAAAATGCATTGTTCTTTTAACAGACGGTGAAAATAATTCCGGGGCAATTCATCCTGAAACGGCTGCTGAACTTGCAAAACGCAATAATATTGTGCTTTACGTAATGGGAATTGGAACAAGCGGTTCTGTTCCTCTTGAATACACAGATCCTTCAACCGGCAAAAATTATTCGGGTTATTTAACTTCTTCCTATAATGAAGAATCCTTGCGAAAACTTGCAGTTACAGGCAACGGCAGATTTTTTGAGATAAAGTCGCTGAACGATTTTAATCTTGCGCTTTCAATGATTATTAATAACCAGAGCGTTGTGCAGACTTACCATTCAAAAACTGTCAGCTGTGATTATTACGATAAACTTGTTTTTGTTGCAGGAATTCTTTTCATTCTAAGCTGGATTATAAAACGCATTTTCCTAAAGGAGGCAATCTGATGAATTTTTCGTGCCAACGACCTTACGCCTTGTACGGACTTGCGCTTTTAGTGCCGGCGTTGATTATTTCAATTTTTCAATTTAAGAAAGCGTACAGAAATCTTAAATTTTTTACTGTAAAAGATAAAAGTTCAGTGCTTGCACGCCGAATGAAAAATTTTGCGCTGATATTTGGTGTCCGCACTTTTTGCATTTCTGTTGCCTGGGCAATGCTTGTTCTTGCATTCGCAGGATTTTCGTGGGGTACTTATCTTGCGCCTGTTCAGACTTCTGGAACGGCGGTTTCACTTGTTTTTGATATTTCCTACAGCATGAATGCGGATGACGCTTCTTCCGGGCTAAGCCGGCTTGAGGCTTCTAAAAAATACGCAAAAATGCTTCTTTCCCATATTCCGGACACGCAGATTTCGGTTGTTCTTGCAAAAGGTGATGGAGTTACGGTTTTGCCTTTAACGGATGATCGGGCCGCTGTTGAGTCGCTGATAGATTCTCTTTCTTCAAATTTTATGAGTTCGGTTGGAACAAGTCTTGGAAAAGGAATAAAAAGCGCGCAAAAATCGTTCCCTTCAAATTTTTCATTTAAAAATTCAATCTGGGTTTTTACAGACGGAGAAGAAACTGATTCTTTGCTTGAAAATTCGTTGATAAGCTGTGTGAATCAAGGAATTTCCGTTAGTCTGATTGGTTTTGGAACTGAACGAGAGACAAAAGTTCTTGCCGGAGATGGAAAAACTTATGTTCTAACAGCTTTGCGTTCTGAAAAAATGAAATCTGCGTGTGCCGCTGCAATGAAGAAAAATTCAGCCAGCAAAGTTTCAGATGTTCAAATTTCGTATATTGATGCGACTGAGCCTGGTTCAGCGCTGACCTTGCTGGACGGCGTAAAAAATACTTCTTCTTCCGATTATAGCTCTGATTCAGAGGAAAATGGCGTAAGCTACGAGATAAAACCGGTTCAGCGTTATTCATTGTTTTTGGGGCTGGGAATTCTTTTCAGTGTGCTGAGTTACGTGATTTCAGAACTTGATCCGGAAGGAATTGCGGAAAAATTCAAAAAAACTGCGGCTCTTATTGTTTTCTGTATGCTTTTTGTTTCCTGCAAGGCTGAAAATTCAGTTTTTGGAGCAAAAAATATTCTTGAAGGTTCGTGGTTCTGGTATCAAAAAAAATATAATGACGCTGTCGCAAAATATCTTCAGACAGTTTTTGATGCGCAGGAAGATGAAAATCCGCTGCTTGAGCAATATGCGGTTTATAATCTTGCCACAACATATCTTGTTCAAAATGAAAATGATGTCGCGCTTGAGCGTTACAGACAACTTGAAAATGTTGAGGACAAAAATGTTCGTTATGCGGTTTTCTACAATTGCGGAATTATTGCAAACCGAAAAGGAAACTACGAGGAAGCCGCAAAATTCTTTAGAAATGCGCTTAAAATTGACGGAACAAAAATTGACGCAAAAATCAATCTTGAACTTTCTCTTATGAATGCGGAAAAAGAAGCAAAATCAAAGGAAAATGTGCAGAATCAGGTTTCTGAATCAAAAACCTCTTCCACAATGGAAGAATCAATCTTTGCAAGAATTCGGGAGTATGACGAAAAACAATGGAAAAACAGCGAAAAATCAGAAAATTCAAATTCATCGCAAGATTACTAAAAAATATTTCCACAATTTTGGTTTTTGCCGTTTCTGTTAAGCCTGGTTTTGCGCAGCAAAGGCTTACTTACAGCATGATTCAAAATCTTTTGGTAAAACCTGTGAACCAGATAAATTTCAGTGCGACTGACTGCGCTTTTGAACTGAAAATTCCTTACGTAAAATCGGATGTTGTTCAGGCTCAAATTCCAGATTTGCCAAGCGGAGTGAATTTCGTTTCCCTTCGCCGTTCCGAATATTCTGATGAAAACAAAATCAGCGGAACAAAAATTGAACTTTGGCTGAATTTCGCTGAGGCAAAAACTTACCGGCTGCGTTCGCTTCATGTATATATAAATTCCCGGCTTTATTACATTCAGTTTTCGCCAGTCGTTATTTCTGAAAATCCACGGAACATTATGCCGCGGCTTGTTGTTACTTTTGAAAATGGGCAGGAACTTATCAGCCAAAGGCGTGGAAAAACCGCTGATGAGGCAAAATTTTCTGTTGTTGCGGGAAAACCGGTTCATTTTACGGTTTCGTTGCAGTATGCGGTTCAAATAATTTCATATACATGGTCAGTTCCAAAAAATGCGCTTGTTCGCGAGCTGGAACAATATGATATTACAAAAGGAACTTTGAGAAGCTCGGAATTCAGTGAGGAAAAAATTCCTGTCTCAACTTTTGAATGGGAACCGCTTTACGCAGGGAAACTTTCGCTTCCAGATATGAAAATAATTGCGACTTCTTATAACGGAACCAGAATTGAACTTAAGTTGCCGGATACGCTTATTCCGGTTACAGAAGGAATTTCTAAAACAAAAAAAAATGATGACAGCGAGGCTTTTTTTGGCTACGCATTTGCAACCCGGACTATAAAAAATAAAGTTACGCCAGGCGACAAATTGAGTCAGGAAGATTGCCAGAAACTTGCGGAACTAAGGGCGGAAGAAAAACATTCAATTCCATTTGCAAAAAAATTCCACGAGCGCAAGACTTTTGAGCAGCAACGTGGAATTACAGACGGCGCAATGGAACCGACATATTTTTGGCTCTGGAGCTGCTTTGCGCTATTTTTTGTATGCGCTGTTTTTACTGTTTTTTCGGCAATTTCGCGGAAAATTCTGGGAATTCTTTCATTTTCTGGCGCGATGGTTATATTTCTTGTCGGAATGATAATTTCTTCAGTCTTTATTTCGCGGACATACGCAATTTTTAAAGGCGGAAATATAAGTCCAGTTCCAGAAGAAAGCGCGGCAGCTGTCTCGTCAATTGAAAGCGGCAAACGTGTCCTTGTGGAACAAAAAGCCGGAAACTGGCTCTTTGTCCGCTTCGGCTCATCCGGCGGCTGGGTAAAAGATGATGGAATAATTATTATTGATAAATAAGGTGAAAATATGGATTTTGGTGATATTTTAGCTCAATGGGACAATCAGCAGAAAAAGCAGGCGGAAAAACAGCGGCTCAGCGGACGTAATACGGTTTCCCACAAAAAGGCTAACGCTCCTTCTGCAGAAGAAAAAGCCGCCCTTGAAATGAAAAAAGAATTTGAAAATGGTTATGATATTGAAAAAGAAAGCCAGAAACGCATAAATCCTATGGAACTTTGGCTCAGGCGCTATGGAACTGTTGATAAGGATGCGCTTTTTGAGCAGGAAGAGGCAAGAAATAAATATCACAGCAGGGCAAGTCTTGTGGAAATGCGACCGCAGGCGCGTATTGATTTGCACGGATTGAAAAAAGAGGAAGCTTGGGCGCGGTTGGAATCATTCGTTTCAGAGTGCGAGTCAAAAGGAATCAAGAAAATTATGATTGTCCACGGAAAAGGTCTGCATACACATGGAACAGATCCTGTCCTTGGTGAATTAGTCAGAAAATTCATTGAGCAGGATAAACGGCTTGGAACTTCCGGGCATCCGGATTCCAGTGAAGGCGGAAAAGGCGCAACTTGGGTAATACTAAAAGATAATCTTTTTAAATAAAAATCTTGTAACCAACGTGATTTTTTATTATTTTTTTAATAGATTCTAAATACGAGGAACACATTGAACGACTACTATTCAGTTTTAGGAATTTCAAAAAATGCGACACAGGAAGAAATAAAAAAAGCGTACAGAAATCTTGCGTTTAAATATCATCCTGATAGAAATCCGGACAATAAAGAAGCGGAAGAAAGATTTAAAAAAATTTCAGAAGCATACGATGTTTTGGGCGATGAAAAAAAACGTGCTGAATATGATAGGTTTGGCTCGGCAGGTTCAAGCTACAATTCTGAAAATTCCTATTATCAAAATAATTACCAGAATTATTATCAGCAGCAGTCGTATTCAAATCCTTTTGGTTCAGAAGATTCGTTCTGGCAATGGTTCAATAGTTCTGCCAGCCAGAATTCTGGAAGAAATACAAATTATTACTACGAATATAAAAATCCTGAACAGAATTATTCAAAAAAGAGTTTATGGACTGAATTTTTTATGAAAGTCGGGCAAATAATTATCGGACTTTTCTTTTTTAGGTTCTCCTGGATTATAATTCCATTCGGTCCGCTTTTATGCCTTGGTTTGCTTGCGACAGGTTTTACCGGAGCTATTCGCGCGCTCCGGTTGATATTCAAGCCTAACGCTGACGGAAAATAATACGTCCTTTGTCAAGGTCGTAAGGTGAGAGTGCAACTTTTACGCTGTCACCAGGAACGATTCTGATGTAGTGTTTGCGCATTTTTCCAGAAAGGTGCGCCATAATCATGTGTCCATTCTGCAATTCAACACGGAACATTGTGTTAGGCAATGCTTCCTTTACAATTCCTTCAACTTCAATAGCTTCTTCTTTAGCCATGATTCCTCCAAAAAAAAATCGAAAAAGTTTTGCGTTTTTAAGATTTTATACTATATTAGTATGTACCAAAATAAAAAGACTTGTCAACAATAGTGAAATTTACTACCGTTCACAAAGTTGACCCGTGGGAGAACAAAAATGGATGAAAAATTTATTGCCAATATCAAAGAAAAACTTTTGGAACAGAGAGCTACTATTTTGTCTGCACTTGAATCACAGACAAGTGATTTGAAAAGCCTTGTAAAACCAATTGAATCAGGTGATGAAGTTGATATTGCAAGTGATGCAGTTGACAGAACTTTACTTGACTCATTGAGCGCACAAGATGCAAACCGCTTGAAGATGATAGATAATGCCCTTGAACGAATCCGGACTGGCAAATACGGAATCTGTCTTGGCTGCGGAAAAGAAATTCCTCAGGCTCGCCTGGAAGCAATTCCTTATGCATTCATGTGCGTAAATTGCGCCAGCACCGCTGAACGTCGAAATAGATAGGCTATCTTTTTGATTTGAGTTTTTTTCAAATCTGATAAAAGCGTAGTCGGATTTATAATTTGTGAAGATTTTGGTCGATAGTACCAATTAAAGTGCGAAGCACCCCAATCAATACAAACGAAGTGCGAGACCAACCATCTGGAGCAAATTGTAAATCCGACGGGAGCGGTTATTCAAAAGCAATAAAACTCAAAATTATAGAATTGTCTGAAATTTTGTGTTTCTGTCGCTGTCAATGTAGGCAAGTTCCTTGTAGCCGGCTTTTTGGACTGCTGAAAGTGCTTTGTCAAATGCGAAATCCAGATTTTCTTTTGAATGTGAGTCTGAACTTAGTGTTACAGGAACATTTCGTTCATGCAGAAGCGCAAGAAATTCATCAGAAGGATAAACTCCGTCCATGTAGCCGCGTGCGATTGCGCCTGTGTTTACTTCCACAATAACGCCTGATTTTTTTATTGCGTCGGCAGTTGCCTTTATTTCTTTTCTGTACCAATGGTCGTTTTCATTGAACATTTTCAACGCATTGTTGTTTTTCCGCACAAGATCAGCATGTCCGATTATAGAAAAATTTCCTTTTGAAAGCATTTCCCGTTCAAGAGCAAAATATTCGCAGACAACTTTTTTGGAATTTCCATTGTAAAGCGTGTCGATTTTTTCTTTCAGAAGATTTGCGCTGTAATCAACGCACAGCCGCCCTTTTTCTGAAAAAACATAATGAACCGAGCCGATTATAAAATCCGGGTCAAGTTTTTTGTAACGTCCGAAATCTGGTTTTGTAACAAGAGGAATATAGTCTGCTTCAAAACCAAGTAGAATTTTTAGTTTTCCGCTGAATTTTTCTTTTGCAGAATTTACGGCTTCAACATAAGCGTAAAAATCTTTTGTAGGAATATGCCATGCGCCGGCAAAAGGATACATGCTGTGGCTCGAAAAACCAAGAATGTCAAATCCTTTTTCAATTGCGGCTTCAGCAATCTCTTCGGGGCTTCCCTTTCCATCGCAAAAAAGTGTGTGCGTGTGATAATTTGTTTTTAGCATTTGTGATCCCATTTGTTCGTTTTTAATAAGAATAAATTGAATTTCTCTTCAAATTCAAGGATGCTCAAAAGAAGCGCATCCGAATTTTTGTCTTTTGCCGCCTGGTTCATTTTTGCAGAAATATTGGCGAGCTTGTTCGCGGAAATCGCCGCGGAACTTCCTTTTAAAGTGTGGGCGATTCTGTGAAGCTCCTCAAAATTCTTTGTTTCAAAAAGTTTTTTGCTTGAAATCAGGAATTTGCCGGTCTGGTCGATGTAATCAAGGATAATCTGGTTTCCCAAATCCCAGTCTTTTCCGATTGTGTCCTCAAAATCCTGAATGTCCCAAAGTTCGTCATTTGCAATTGTCTTTTTTTGTTCGCTTGCGGAAATTTCAGTCGCTTTTGAAAGTCCAAGAATGATTTTCCATTTGTCGAGCAGCTCAAAAATTTTTTCGCGCTTGAACGGTTTTATAAGAATATCGTTTATTCCGATGTCCTTGTATTTTTCAAAAGTTGAAGAATCATTGTTTGCGGTGCAGGCGATTATGATTCCGGCATATTTTTTTTGGCGGAGAATTTTCGTTGCTTCTGTTCCGCTCAGTGTCGGCATTTGAATATCCATAAAAATCATTTGAATTTCTGGATTTTTTGAAATTGCACTGATTGCCTGCATTCCATTTTCTGCCTGAAAAATAGTCGCGCCAAATTTATTTAAAAATTGAACCAAAATCTCGCGGTTTACAGGATGATCCTCTGCAACAAGAATTTTTATTCCTTTGGCAAATTCTTTTTTTTCTTCAAAATCTTCAGGTTGAGATTTGCCTTCAATCTCTTCTAGCAGTTTTGTTGAAGGAATTTCGCCGTTCGTGTCGATTAAAAGCGCATCCAGCTTTTCGCGGCGGATTGGTTTGTATAAATATCCTGCAAACCAGTCCAGAAGTTTCATTTTTGCCTCACGCCCCATTTGTCCCTCTGGAACAAGCATATAAAGTTTTGTTTTTGCGAGTTCCGGTGAATTTTTTATCTTTGAGGCAAGGTGCCAGCCTTCAACAACCGGCATAATCATATCAATAAAAACGATTTCAAATGGATTCCCAAGCTGCTCGGCGTATTGCATTTTCAAAAATGCGTCCTCTCCATTTGAGGAAGACTGAATGTATTGAAGTCCGATTGAATTAAGCTGGTGCATAAGGCTTTTTCGCACGAGATTGCTGTCGTCTACAATAAGAATTTTTGTTGTTGCAGGAACTGGAGGCACATAAGGCGCGGAAAGAAACGAATTCTCTGAAAATTCAATTTTTAATGGAACAGTGAACCAGAATATTGAGCCGCCGTAAGGATTTTTCTTTACGCCGATTTTTCCGTTCATTTTTTGTACAAGAAGTTTGCAGATTGCAAGACCAAGCCCGGAACCTCCGTATTTTCGCGTAAAAGATGAGTCGCCCTGATAGTAGCTTTTGAAAAGCGAATCCATTTTCTTTTCATTAATGCCGATTCCGCTGTCTGTAACCTGAAAAAGCAGATTTTCTTCCTGCCTAAAAAGTTCAAGATGAATATATCCGCAGTTTGTGAATTTTACTGCGTTTTTCAGAAGGTTCAAAAGAATCTGCTGGATGCGTGTCGGGTCGCCTAAAACTGTGTCCGGGATATTTTTGTAGTCGATGTCTGTTACAACTTCAATTTCTTTGTTGTATGCTTCAATCCCGATAAGATGCGCCACATTTTCTGTAAGAGTTTTTACGTTGTACGGAATATTTTCAATAAGAAGTTTATGCGATTTTAGTTTTGAAAAATCAAGAATATCGTTTACAAGAGCCAAAAGAACATCCGCGCCGTAACGAATCTGGCGAACATATTCAATCTGTTCCTTGTTCAGCCGCGTGTCAGAAAGCAAATCCAGCGTTCCGATTACGGTTTGGACCGGCGTTCTTATTTCGTGAACCGCATTCGCGATAAAAAGTTCGTTTGGAATGTCAAAATCTTCCGGGTCGTTTTTTTTATTCATCTGATGATAAGATTTCCTGGACTTTGCTTACAAGAACTTCTGGTTTCTGCGGTTTTACAATAAAACTTTTTGCTCCAAGAGAAAGCGCCTGAAGAACAATATCTTTTCTGATTGCCTGCGAGTAAATCACAATCGGCGGTTTGTTCACAAGCCCCTGAAGTCTTTTCAGCGTGTCAAAACCGGAAACGCCAGGCATAAGAATATCCAGAATAATCGCTTTGTATTGCTTTTTTGACATGTTCGCAAGAAAATCTATTCCGCTTGAAAAAAGATCAACTTTGTATCCAGCTTGCGTAAATCCCGCGTAGCAAAGTTTTAAAGTTATCTGGTCATCGTCAATAACCGCGATTGTTTCATCTCTTTCATTTTGGGATGAATTTGCATTTGTTCCAGCAGAAGAAAGTTTGTTTTTTTCTGGAATTTTTGTTTTTTCCGGGTTCTCTTCGCTGGTTGAATCCATTGAATCGGAAGAAAAGCGCATTTCAATTGAACCGTCGGAATCTGAATCTGAAATTGAAAGAATTCTGTCTGCAATCAAATCTGAAACGCGCGAAGTGTTCGTGCTTTCCACAAAAGAATTCAGAACCTGCGAGATGTCTGTGGCAACTTCAATTCCATCATACTGCGGATGTCCGTCTATAAGTTGCTGTGTGAATGTGCTAAACGAAAGGACTTTTACATTTTTTGTGTGGACTTTCGGGTCAGAAAGAATATTGTCAAGCAGAAGCTCAAGGTTCAGTCCGTCAACAAAACTTAGCTCAAGATTTGTCATCATAAGGATGATTTTTGGAACTTCAATTTCGTTGCTTTCGATTATTTCTGAAAGTTTGTATTTTAAAAGGGCGAGTTTTTCGCGGTTCAGGCCTTGTGCGATTTCAATAAAAATAATATCGCCGTTGCGGTGAATATCCAAAACGCACGGTGTTGAATCCATTGAGAATGATGTGTGAAGAATTTTTCCGATTGATTCAAAGAAAACGTCAAATTTGATTGGCTTTATGAAATATTTGTGGATTCCAAGCTTTGCATAGGTTTCGATTATGCTTTTGTCCATTTTCGGGCCGGTTGCAATGGTCGGAATTCTTGAGGCGTTAGGGTCAGCCTTTATTTTTTGAAAAAGCTCCATTACTGCGTCTGGATCGTCAAATTCATTTATGTCGATGATTACAAGATCAGGCAGAACGGACGTGATTTTTATAAGGGCATCGCGTTTTTCCTGCGTTATAACAACGTTGACTTTTTCCTCTGAAAGTTTGTTCTTTAAAAACTCCCGGAACATCGGAGGCGCATCGATAATGAGTACATTTTTCATATATACATTTTATATCGATTTATAGCGTAATGCAAGTTTTAGAAATGTTGAGATGAGCTTTTGAGTTTTGATTATTCTGAGATAAATTGAATCGGCTGCAAAAAATGCGTAGGCGGATTTGTGATTTGTGAAGACTTTGTGCGATTGAACTGATTGAAGTCACAGTGCAACCCGACTAAATAAGGGCGCAACAAAAGCACAGCTGTCTGGAACAAATTGCAAATCCGTCGGAAGCGATTTTTCACAATTTGAGGATTTAGCAAAAAAGGCTAAAATCTTCAACTGTTATTTTTCAGCCTTATATTTCGGCGGAATTTTTTCTATTCCCATTTCTGCAAGTTTTTTATAGGAGGCTGGGATTGTGCCTATTTCAGCGTTTGAGAAAGTCGCGAGAATCTCGTCGAATTTCTGGTAGGCTTCCTCGTATCGTTTTTGTTTAAGGTAAAGGTGCCCAAGCTCGTAAGAAGCCTCGATATATGTTGCGGTGTCCATTCCGTAGCGCTGGATTACAGCGTTGTAGTAAGTTTCCGCCGCGGTGTAGTTTGAAACTTCAAGAGCGTCCTGACCCATCTGGATAAGCTGGGTTGAAGTCGCATCATCTGGAATCTTTGGTACTGTGTTGCATGATGCAATTAAAATTCCAAAAGTCAAAACAAGAAAAAGTCTGATAGTTAATTTCATACAGACAGTTTATAGTCCAATCATGAAAAAGGCAATATTTTTTGTCCAGGTACGCAAATTCGTTCTTGTTTATAGCTCTTTTTGGCTTTATAATAGTAGCATATTTTTGCGGTCTTATAAATAACTGCAAATTTCTGGAGGAATTATAAAAAATGAAAAAACTGTTTGCTGCGGCTGCTGCTCTTTGTGCGGTTGCCATTGGATTTTCAGGATGTTCAAAATCTGGTAATAAAAAAATCAAGATTGGTGTTATTCAGCTGGTTGAACATTCTGCGCTGGACGCAAACTATAAAGGCTTTGTTGACGGGCTTGCCGAGGCAGGTTACGTTGACGGACAAAATATAAAGATTGACTACCACAATGCTCAGGGCGAGCAGGTGAACTGTGTTACAATTGCTGAAAAACTTATCAATGACCGTGACGATTTGATTTTTGCGATTGCGACTCCAGCGGCTCAGGCTGTTGCAAACCTTACAAAAGATATTCCAATCCTTATTTCTTCGGTTACAGACCCTGAATCTGCAAAACTTGTACAGAAAAATTCAGCTCCAGGCGGAAACGTTACAGGAACTTCTGACCTTACTCCTTGCGCTGCGCAGATGGAACTTCTTAAAAAAATCGTTCCGGACGCAAAGACAGTCGGGATGCTTTATTGCTCAAGCGAGCAGAATTCTTATTTTCAAGTTGGACTTGCAAAGGCTGCCTGCGACAAACTTGGCTTGAAATATATTGATGGAACTGTTTCAAATGCGAATGAAATTCAGCAGGTTGTTACAAATCTCTGCGGAAAGGTTGATGTTATTTATTCACCTACAGACAATATGATTGCAGCAGGAATGACTTTGGTTTCTCAGGTTGCAAACGAAAAGAAAATTCCTACAATCTGCGGCGAGGAAGGAATGGTAAAAGCCGGCGGTCTTGCAACTTACGGAATTAACTATTATGAGCTTGGAAAACAGACTGCAAAAATGGCTGTAGAAATTCTCCGCGACGGAAAAAATCCTGCGGAAATGCCTATTGAATATCTTCAGAATTGTGATCTTACTGTAAACGAAGAAACAGAAAAAGTTCTTGGAATTACAGTTCCTAGAGACTAATTAGTATTCAATCTTATTTTTGGAGCGCATGATGGCCGTTTTATTTGCGATGGAAGGTGCAGTTGCCCAGGGAATTCTTTGGGGACTTATGACACTTGGAGTTTATCTTACTTTTAGAATTTTGAACGTGGCTGACATGACCGTAGACGGAAGTTTCGCTGCTGGCGGAGCTGTTACAGCTATTCTTATTGTAAAAGGAATGAATCCTGTTCTTACTTTGCTGTTTGTTTTTATAGCAGGAATGCTGTGTGGTCTTGCAACCGGTTTTATGAATACTAAACTGAAGATAAATATTCTGCTTGCAAGTATTTTGACTCAGATTGCGCTTTATTCAATTAATATCCGCATTATGGGAAAAGCAAACACGCCGCTTTTGGGAAGTTCCACAATGATGAGCATGCTGAAGGATTTTTCCGGTGGTCGTCTTACAACAACTTCTGTTTCATTGATAATCGGGGTTGTTGTTGTAGGAATTATTATTGCCCTTATGTACTGGTTTTTCGGCACAGAGATTGGAAGTGCCGTGCGCGCAACAGGAAGCAATGAGCACATGGTCCGCGCGATGGGTGTAAACACAGATAATACAAAAATACTTGGTCTTATGATTTCCAACGGAATGGTTGCGATGAGCGGCGCGCTTGTTGCCCAGAGCCAGGGTTATGCAGATGTTGGCATGGGAACAGGAACAATCGTAATTGGATTGGCAAGCATTATTATTGGTGAAGTTATTTTTGGCGTAAGATTTGGTTTTTGGTGGACGCTTTTAAGTGCTGTCTTTGGTTCGATTATTTATAGAATTGTAATTGCAGTTGTCCTTCAGCTTGGATTAAAGTCAACGGACTTAAAACTTTTGACTGCCCTTATAGTTGCGGTGGCATTAAGTGTTCCGGTTGTAAAAGCAAAAATTGACCGTCGGCGCCGAAGTTTGCCTGGAATGAATTTAAATGAAGAAGAAAATACGCGCCATGTTCAAATAAAAAAGCATGGTGAAAAATAATAGAGGTCTGCAATGCTGAAACTTTTTAATATAACAAAGACTTTTAATCCTGGAACAATAACAGAAAAAAAAGCAATCCGCGGTGTAGACCTTGAAATTGATGACGGGGATTTTATTACCGTAATCGGTGGTAATGGAGCCGGAAAATCAACTTTGCTGAATATTATTGCCGGCGTTCATTACACTGATACTGGTTCGATTGTTTTGGATGGCGTTGATTTGACCGGTCGCCCTGAATATGAGCGCGCAAAATATCTTGGACGCGTTTTTCAGGATCCAATGATGGGAACTGCCGCAAATATGTCTATAGAAGAAAATCTTGCGATGGCTATGCGTCGCGGAAAAAGACGAGGTTTGAGTTGGTATGTTCAGCCTGCAGAAAAAAAAGTTTATAAGGAAAAACTTGCGCTTTTGGATTTGGGGCTTGAAAACCGCATGGGTGCAAAAGTGGGGCTTCTTTCTGGTGGACAAAGACAGGCTCTGACTCTTTTGATGTCAACATTGCAAAAACCGAAATTGCTGCTTTTGGATGAGCATACAGCGGCTCTTGACCCGAAAACTGCCAAAAAAGTCCTTGAACTTACAGAAGAATTTATTACCCGCGATAATCTTACGGCTTTTATGGTTACGCACAATATGAAAGATGCGATTCGCTACGGAAACCGGCTTATTATGATGATGGACGGAAAAGTTGTTTACGATGTGAAAGGCGAGGAAAAGAAAAATCTTACGGTTGAAGATTTGCTTCAGAAATTCAGTGTGAACGGCGAAGTGAATGATAAAATGGTTTTAGGCTGATTTATGAACAAATCAATGCAGAATACAACTCTGGTTTATATTGAAAAAGATTCAAAATATCTGATGCTTCACCGCACAAAAAAACAGAACGACTACAATCACGACAAATGGATTGGAATTGGCGGAAAATTTGAAGAAACGGAAAGCCCTGAAGAATGTATTTTGCGTGAAGTTAAGGAAGAAACCGGTCTTACGCTGAATGAAATGGAATACCGCGGAATAGTTACTTTTGTAAGCGATGAAAATTTTACTGAATATATGCATATTTTCTGGTCGGACAATTTTTCTGGTGAACTTATAGAATGTGATGAAGGTGAACTTGAGTGGGTTGAAAAATCTAGAATGAACGATTTGCCGCACTGGAAAGGCGACGAGATTTTTCTGAAACTGCTTGAACTTAGCGTTCCGTTTTTTTCGCTGAAACTGGTCTATGAAAAAGGAATTCTGTTAAGTGCAATATTGAACGGCAAAAAACTTGAGATAGGATAATCAAAATATCAAGTTTTTTTATAAATTCTGAAAATAAATTGAACAAGCTTCCAGTCAAAAGTCAAGTATTGGCTATGGTGAAGTGTTTTTTAGGAAGAATTATCTGCGCTTTTCTTTCAGAAAATGCTCGACAATTCTTTTATGCCATACGGCAAAAAGCACTTCAAGGACGCCAAACTTGCCTTTTTCCTTCGCGCTTGTTCAATTTGTTGGTTCAAAAATAAATTAATTTTTTTTGCCGAGCCAAATGATAAATTTGTGGCTTAAAACAGAATTGTGTAAAGAGTGCAAAATTGATAAAATTAGGGTGAAAAAAATGCGTTAGGGTATGGAACCACGCCGTAGGCGGCCACCGAGCGGTAGCGAGGGGCTGAGCGTAGCGGAATGGTGGAACACCCGGTCTGAACGAGCGGAATGTAATGAAGCGAGTGAAGGAAACGCCCATATAAACTTAAGGAGTTATAAATGGCAGATACAATGCATGCTTTGCAGAAAAATCCAAATTGGAAAGGTCGTCGTGGTCCGGTTGTTCTGGTTATTATGGATGGCGTTGGATACGGAAAATATGTTGAAGGCGATGCGGTAAAGGCTTCTAAAATGAAGTATTTGGACTGGTTCACAGCTAATTGTCCGCACACAAAACTTAAGGCTCATGGAACTGCTGTTGGACTTCCGAGCGATGATGATATGGGAAACAGCGAAGTTGGTCACAATGCGATTGGTTGCGGTCGTGTTTTTGCCCAGGGTGCGAAACTTGTTGGTGAATCTATTAAGTCTGGACTGATGTATCAGGGTGAAACCTGGAAAAAGCTGATTAAAAATGTAAAGGACAAGGATTCTACGCTTCATTTTATCGGTCTTGTTTCTAATGGAAATGTTCATGGTCATATTGATCATCTTAAGGCAATGGTTGCCGAGGCTAATAAGGAAGGAATCAAAAAAATCCGTGTTCATGCGTTGCTTGATGGTCGTGATGTTGATCCTACTTCTGCGCTGACTTTTGTTACTCCGCTTGAGGAATATCTTGCTTCGTTCAAGGATTCTGATTATAGAATTGCTTCTGGCGGCGGACGTATGTTTATTACAATGGATCGTTACAATGCTGACTGGCCGATGGTTCAGCGCGGTTGGTATGCGCATGTTCTTGGAGAAGGTCGTCAGTTTGAATCTGCCACAAAGGCGATTGAAACTTACCGTGAGGAGCAGGCTGGTCTTTTGGATCAGGATATGCACGAATTTGTAATTGCAGAAAATGGAAAGCCTGTTGGAACTATTGAAGATGGTGATTCTGTTATTTTGTATAACTTCCGCGGTGACCGTGCCCTTGAAATTACAAATGCTTTTGAGGCTGGCAGCGAATTTAATCATTTTGACAGAAAGCGTGTTCCGGCGTGCGAATATGCTGGTATGATGGAATACGATGGTGATGCGCATATTCCGCATCAGTATCTTGTGAATCCGCCGAGCATTGACCGCACAATGGGCGAATATCTTACAAAGTCTGGCGTGCATCTTATGGCGATTTCTGAGACTCAGAAATATGGTCATGTGACTTACTTCTTTAATGGAAACCGTCAGGGAAAATTTGACGAAAAACTTGAGGATTACGTTGAAATTCCTTCTGATGTTGTTCCTTTTGAACAGCGTCCATGGATGAAATGTGCTGAAATCACTGATAAAGTTATTGAGGCAATCAAGTCTGGAAAATATGATCACATCCGCTTGAACTATCCGAACGGTGATATGGTTGGACATACTGGTGTTTTCAATGCGGTTGTCTGCTCAATGGAAGGAATGGATTTGCAGCTTGGTCGTCTTAAGGCTGCGATTGATGAGGCAGGAGGAATTTTGTGCCTTACAGCTGACCATGGAAACAGCGATGATATGTATGAGCACGCAAAAGATGGTTCTGTAAAATTGGACAAAAACGGTGAGCCAAAAGCGAAAACTTCTCATTCTTTAAATCCTGTTCCAGGAATTATCTATGACCCTGAATATAAAGGCGAGTACGACAACACAAAACTGAACGATGGGCTTGGAATTTCTTCTTGGCCTGCAACATTGATGAATCTTATGGGTTTTGTGCCTCCAACGGACTATGACAAGTCGCTTATCAATTTGAAGTAGTTTTGGTATTTGCGCGAACTTTTGTTTGTGTAAAATGTTGATTGATTATTAACAGAAACTCCCGCGAGCTAAGTTTTTTGCGGGAGTTTTTTTGTTTAGATGGAAAATATGAAAGGATTTTTTGCGTGTGTGCGTGAAGGTGAGGGAGGAAAACGGGCGAATCAGAAAACTGGATAGCATTCAAATCCGGCGTTTTTTAGCTTGATTCCCATTGTGCCTTCAGCGTTTTCATCTACAATCACAAGAAAATAGATTGTTCCGCTGGGTTTTGTTTCTTTTTGGATGTATGCTTTGAATCCTTTTGAAGTGACTTTGTCGGCAAAGTTTTGGGCATTCGTTTTGTCTCGGAAAAGTCCAAGCTGCTGATGTTTTGCTTTTGATTCTGTGGAAGAGGATTTTTTTTCTGTAGTTTCTGCATTTGAAGTTTCTGCCGTGGCTTCTTGTACTTCAGTTTTTGCGGAAGATATTTCTTTTTCTGAAGAAATTTTTGGCGTTGCAACAGTTTTTCGTGGAAGAAAATACCAGAATGGAGCCGGATAAATCTGTATTTTTCCGTTCACAATTCCAGTTTCCATTGAAGAAGGAAATTCTTTGTTCAGTAAATCCGCGTATGAAGATTCTGCCGTTATGTACCACAAAGTAAGAAGAACTGACGGTTTTACGGATTTCATTGATTCAAGGTTCGCATAGGTTTTCAGCATTTCGCAAGGTTCTTTTAAATCTGAATCATCTTGAGCTTTGCATAAAATTGCCCATTGTTCATATAGTTTTATTGTTGCCTGAATTTCTGTGCTTTTTGAATTCCGCACGGCTGAGTTAAGATAATTTTCTGCGGATTCCCAGTTTCCACCGCTTAATGCGCACCGGATTGCATCAAGAACAAGTCTCTCGCTGGATTTTTTTGGCATTCCTTCTGCGTTTCCGGCTGCAATTCCTGCGGCTTTTGCAAAAGATTTTTGAGCCGCATCAAAATCTGCGGTTGCTTCCTGCAATGAACCTAAGAAAGCGTATGCCGCACGTTTTTCTGCCGGAACTGTTATTTTTTCAGCTTCCGCCGCAACATACTGAACGGCTTCCTGTGGAGAATCTTTTTTTACTGCGTTATCCGCGATTTTTTTTGCGGAAAGTTCTTCTGAAAATGCGGTTGTGCAAAAAGCAAGAAAGGCAAGTTTTAAAAGAAGTTTTTTCATCAGTTGATTCCTGTGCTGCTTGCAGAATTTTCCGTTTTTGCTTCTTCTTTTTGTTCTGATTCCGGTTTGTCGTTCTTTTCCGAAGAATTATTCTTAGAATCATTTTTTGCAGAAACTTTTTTTTCTTTTGGCTCTTTTATCTTTTTTGCCTTTTTATTTCTGTGGATAAGCGCAAACGGCAACGAGCAAAGCATTCCGATTGCAAATGAAACTAAAATTGTGAAAAAAACCGGAATATTCTTAAAAGTATAAAAAACAAGACTTACGTCGCATTTGTTGTCAAGGTTGAATCCTGCAAAAAATGCGATAAAAACAATTCCGATAATAATTGAAATCAAATTTGCTATCATAATCTTCTCCAAAAAATAATATTATGGGAGTTTTTCTCCTTTAAAAGTATGTGTCGTAACCTGCGGTTGCTTACGATTTTATTTCATAAACTCGCCTGTGTGTTTAACGCTCTATTATTTCTCCCTTGAATGTATGACCATTCAACGCAGTTATTTTAACATAGATAAATGTTCCTATCAAAGATTTGTCTGCCGGAAAGCTTACTTTTTCATCCTGGGCGGTTTTGCCTAAAAGTTCATTTTTGTTGTCGCGGCTTATTCCTTCTACAAGAACTTTTGCGGTTTGCCCCACGCGCTTTTTCATCTGCTCATCCGTGTGAATCATCTGAAGGTCAATTACGCGTTGAAGCCGTTCCTTGCGTATATTTTCTGGAATCTGTTCCCATTTTGCGGCAGGCGTTCCTTCTCGTGGATTATAGTAATACATGCAGGCTGATTCAAAGCGAACCTGATTCATAAGGTCGAGCGTTAATTCAACGTCTTCCTCTGTCTCAGTTGGAAATCCCATCATAATGTCTGTTGTAAGCGAAACATCCGGGATTTTTGCCTTTATCCGTTTTACAAGGTCAAGATATTGCTCCCGCGAATATTGACGGTTCATCTTTTTTAAAACTGAAGAAGAACCGTGCTGAACTGGAAGCGCAATGTGATGACAGATAAGTTCGTTTTTTGCGATAACGTCAATCAGCTCATCCGAAAAATCTTTTGGATTGCTTGAAAGAAATCTCACCCAACCGATTGTTGAATTTATTTCTTTTAAATGGTCAACAATAATCTGAAGAAGAGAAGAAAAATTTATCTCTTTTCCTTGGTAAGTTGATTTGTAGCTGTTTACATTTTGCCCAAGGAGCGTAATATCAAGAACTTTGTATTTTGTAAGGATGTCAAGTTCGTGAAGGATTTCTTCAACCGGGCGGCTTATTTCTCGTCCGCGGACATAAGGAACTATGCAGTACGTGCAGAAATTGTTGCAACCGTGCATAATCGGAACAAAAGTTGATTTTGCACCTTGTTCATAAGAAACGGAAGCGAATTTGTATTTTTCTGTGTCATCAATCTGGATGTGCTCTTTTTTTTCTTCAACAGCAGTTATTATGTCCCCAAAATGATGTTTTGCGTAAGTTCCAACAACATAATCAATCACCGGCCATTCTTTTTGAAGCGAATCCAAAAGTCGTTCCGCCATGCAACCCATTACAACAACTGTGATAGGAACAGGATGCTCCTCTACAAGTTTTGTTGCTTTTTCAAAAGATTTATATTTTGCGAATTCGTTTTTATTTCGAACAGCCTTTAGGCCGGTAAAATATCCTAGCCGCCCGAAAATTCTGTTTTCGGCACTGGCGCGGACTGAGCAAGTATTTATTATTGCCATATCCGCAGTTTCTGCGTCTTCTGATTTTTCCCAGCCACGTGCAATAAGAAGCTGTTCAACAGCCGCAGATTCCGCAAGATTCATCTGGCATCCATAAGTTTCAAAATAATACTTCATAAGATATAGAATTATATAGAAAAAATCTGAATTATGGTATACGTAGTTTTAATGTTGAGTTTTTATAAAGAATGTGAAAAAACGCTCACGGCGGATTTTCAATTTGCTCCAGATGGTTGTGCTCGCGCTTCGCTTGTATTTCTTTGGGTGCTGCGCACTTTAATTGGTTCAATCGCACAAAATCTTCACAAATTAAAAATTCGCCTGCGCTTTTATCATATTATAAACTCAACCTTACATTACATCTTCACTTCGTTTGCGAGTTCCGCACCTTCCATGAAAGCCTTTACGTTTCCAAGTGTTACATCGGCAATGTTTGAAAGTGCTGTTGTTGTAAGGAACGCCTGGTGTCCAGTTATGATTACGTTCGGGAACGTTAAAAGCCGTGCAAGAACATCATCGGTTATAACTTCGCCAGAGCAGTCTTTAAAGAAAAATGCGCTTTCCTCCTCGTAAACGTCCAGTGCCGCGCCTCCAATATATTTGTGCTTTAAAGAATGAACCAACGCTTTTGTGTCAATCAAAGCTCCTCGTCCAGTATTGATGATTACTGCGTCATTTTTCATTGATTTTAGATTGTCGTGGTTCACAATGTGGTAAGTTTCGTCTGTAAGAGGGCAGTGCAGGCTAAGAACATCGCTTTCCTTGAAGATTGTTTGCGTGTCAACGTATTTGAATCCTTTTTCGTCTGCCCATTGATTATTCGGGAACGGATCGCACAAAATGATTTTCATTCCAAATCCAGAGAGAAGTTCCGCCATAATGCGTCCGATTTTTCCGGTTCCGTAAATTCCTGCTGTAAGCCCATAAAGTTCTCGGCCTGTTAAACCTTCAAGGTTGAAATTTGCGGTTTTTGTGCGCACATAAGCCTGAGGAATGTGGCGTGTAAGCGAAAGAAGAAGTGAAAGCGCGTGCTCGGCAACTGCGTGCGGCGAATAGGCTGGGACGCGCAGGACTTTTACTCCGTATTTTTCGGCAGCTTTTAAATCAACATTGTTGAATCCGGCGCATCTAAGCACGATTAGCTTAACTTTTTCTTCTGCCAAAGCCTTGATTACAGCTTCATCTGCAACATCATTTACAAAAATGCAGACCGCATCAAAACCTTTTGCCGAAAAAACAGTTTTTTCCGTCAATCTGAATTCAAAAAAATCAAATTCAAATCCAAAATTTTCGTTTGATTTCAAAAGCGCACTTTTATCATAAGAGCGTGTGTCGTAAACTGCAATTTTTGCTTTCATACAAAGTTCCTCCGCCGAACAAAATCTATATAAAGAATAATATCAAAAACCCATAAAGGCAAATTTATTAATTTTCATCAGCCTCTTCACGAATTCCTTTTTTTCTGCATATTTGTTACTATGTAAATATGATTGACGTACAGAATGAAGAGGACACCCGCGAAGTTCCATTGCAGAAGGTTGGGGTAAAAGGCGTAAAATATCCGGTTACTGTTTTGGATAAGGAAAACAAGACGCAAAGCACCACCGCTGTTGTGGATTTGTTTGTAAATCTTCCGCACCATTTTAAAGGCACTCACATGAGCCGGTTTATTGAGATTTTTCACAAGCACCACGAGAATCTTACGATGAAACATTTTCTGGAAATGCTGGAGGAAATCCGGGTTCATCTTAATGCGCAAAAATCCTATGGCGAAATGACATTCCCATTCTTTATGGAAAAAAAAGCGCCGGTCAGCGGTCAGTCTGCAATCATGAGCTACACCTGCAAATACGAAGGAACTGTCTCAGAAACCGAACGGCAATTTTTTGTTTCAATACAAGTTCCTGTAACAACCGTTTGTCCATGCTCAAAAGCAATCAGCGAATATGGCGCGCATAACCAGCGTGGGCTTGTAGTTGTAAAATTGCTTTATTCAGATTTTTTCTGGATTGAAGACGTTATAAAAATGGTTGAAAATTGCGCTTCCAATGGGTTGTATTCGCTTTTAAAGCGCAAGGATGAAAAGTACGTTACTGAGCACGCCTATGAAAATCCCCGGTTTGTAGAAGACGTTGTGCGCGAAGTTTATCTTGCTCTGCGGAATTTCAAGATAGAAAAACCGTTCAAATGGTTCAGTGTGGAATGTACAAATGCCGAAAGCATCCACAATCACGACGCGTACGCATACACAGAATATCAGGAGTAGACTACTCTCAAGCGTCGCCCTGCGGGCTTTCGCCTGAGAGGTGAAACGTGCTATTCTGCCGCCTCCAGAGTATTCTGCATAAGCATCGCGATTGTCATCGGACCAACTCCGCCAGGAACTGGAGTTATAAAACTTGCGGTTTCCTTTAAATCATCAAAATCGCAGTCGCCAATTAGCCTGAAACCGGATTTTTTTGTTGCGTCAGGAATTCTGTTCACACCAACATCAATGATTACAGCTCCAGGTTTTACCATGTCTTTTGTCAAAGTATGCGGTTTTCCAGCTGCGGCAATGATAATATCAGCCTGCTTTGTTATTTCTGCAATATTTTTTGTTCCTGTATGGCAGATTGTGACAGTACAGTTTGTCTCTTTTCTTGCAAGAAGAAGCGCAACCGGTTTTCCAACAATATTTGAACGTCCGATTACAACTGCATGTTTTCCATTTGTTTCAATGTTCATTTTCTGCAGAAGAACAATAATTCCATGTGGAGTGCAAGGCAAAAAACTTTTTTTACCAATAACAAGATTTCCCACATTTTCAGGGTGAAATCCATCCACATCTTTTTTTGGATTGATTGCAAGAATTACTTTTTCTTCATTTATATGCTTAGGAAGCGGCAATTGAACCAGAATTCCATGCACAGTTTTATCATTGTTCAATTCATTGATTATTTTTAAAAGCTCCTCTTCCGTTGTTGATTCAGGAAGATGCAGACTTCTGTCAGCCATTCCGACTTCTGCAAGCGCCTTTTGTTTTCCTGTTACGTAAGAAACGCTGGCGGGATTTTCACCAACAAGAATTACAGCAAGACATGGAGTTATTCCGTTTTTTTTCAGTTCTGCAACTTTTTCTGCAACTTCTTTTCGGACTTGTGCAGCGATTTCTTTTCCGTCAATAATTTTTGCGCTCATTTGTTACCTTCCGTGAGTTTTTGTGTTTTAATTGTAAAAAGTCTATAAAAATTGTATACTTTTTGCCTATATTTGTATAGAAAATGCGAGGAAAAATGAAACGTATTCTTTCCCTTTTTGGCATATTGCTGCTGTTTTCTGTTCCGCTTTTTGCGCAATCGGAATCTGATGTTTCAACTTCTGATTCAAATGAACAGACTGAGCAAAACCAGAATGAACAGTCCGAAGAAAATAAAAATACTGATGAAAATCAGAACAATGATGAAGAAAATATAGTCCGAAATGAAGATTATGCAAGAAACGGTCATGGCGACCAGTTTCTTAAAATTGGAATCATGGGAAATTTCCCGTTGAATTTTGGGGATCAGCTTACGGTTGGCGGTTCAGCGCAGCTTGGCTACTACAGATTCCTGAACGGATGGCTCGCGCTCGGCGGTGAACTTATGGCTGGTTATAATCCTACAATCGGAAGCAATGTGTTTACTTTTGTTCCGATTACTTTTGGCGCGATGGTTCAGCCTTGTGCAGGACGCTTTGAATTTCCCGTTACACTTTCTGTGGGATTTGCCTTTGAAACTTGTGCGAATAAAAAATATTTCCCAGGATTTGCGGCAAAGGCTGAGTCCGGGGTGTTTTTTAGAATTACAGAAGGATGGTCTGTCGGTTTGAATGCGGAATTCCTTTATCTGCCGGAATGGTACACTTCAACAAAAAATGCGGACTCTGATTATGGAATTTTTATGGAAGCCGGTGTTTCTGCCCGCTATCACTTTTAGAATTGGGGGGGGTGGAAGATGAAGAAGATTATTCTTGGTGTTTTTATTTTTGCAGTTTCTCTTTTTGGTTTTACAGGTTGCTATGACGCGATTTATCAGAATATCCGTGATGAAATTGAGCTTACAACTCAAAAAATGCCTGGTTTTATAAATAATATTGCCCGCTACAATTATGGTGACGAGCAGTATCTTTTTTTGACAAATGGCGTTATTAAATATAAAAATGCAAAAGATGAAACGCACGGCAAATGGAAGGAACTTTCTGGAAACGGATTGCCGGATTCTGTTCATTATGTTTTTGAAAATACAGAATTTAAAGGCATTTATTTTTCAAAGATAATTGCAGACAAAGATTATGTCTATGCTTTGGGATTTGAACCAAGCTACGACACAGACAACAGCCGTAATGTTCCTAAAAACCTTAAAATTTACTATTCAAAAATGACTTCGGACGGTGAATTTGAAAAATGGGAAGAAATTTCACTTACAAGTGTAATGAGCGAATATAGAAGCAAGCTTGACAAAAATGACAGTGACAACTACGGAATGGCAATAAGCTGTCATCTTTTTGGAACGAATTCTGTAAATCCTGACCATCGTGTTGCATTCCTGCGGGTCGGAGGCGGAAGTCCATATCTTTACAACAAAGAAAATGATTCTTCGGTTCTTTATAAAATGAATGGTAGAGAAGATCCTGAAAAAGTTGCGTCAATAACATCCGATGAAAATGAAAATCCTGATTCAGGTGATTTTATTTATTCAGAATTTGCATTGGACACGCTTTCTGTAGTTTATTTTGGCGGAAAATATCATTTTATGAATTATCTGAATGTTGAAACAAATGAAGGAACAGCCGATTCAGCAGGAACAGTTCGTTCTGAGCCAACTTACGTTTATTTTGGCGATTTCGGTAAGAATCTGTATTATTTTTCAGTTGATTCTTATGATGAAACTTACAAAACGATGTTTAAATATCCAAGGGCAAAATACCGCAGCAAAGATGGATTGAAATCTCTGACAGATTTTTTGTCTAAAAACGGTGAAACTGCTGGATATATAGAAAGTGTTTCAGATTCATATGTTATAAGCATTGCCGTTACTTCAGAAAGCTTGATTCTTGGAACTGGCTCTAACCGTTCTTATAATTCGAATGCTTCTTCTGGCAGCGGAGTTGTAAGAGTTATGCTTGAAGATGGAAAACCGTCAAAAACTGGTTCATTTGATACAAATGCGTCAAAAGTAATGTATTCACCATATATTATCAGAGCGTTGCTTGCGGTTGATCCTTCAAAGGCAGAAAAAGATACTAGCATTTACAGTTCAATGGATTACATCTACACGGCGACATCCGCTGGAACAAATGCAACAAATCGCGGTTTGTGGGCATATTATCCTGCAAAAGGCGAATGGAACCGCGAATAAATTTGAATTCTATAAAATATTGAAAAAAAGTCCTGCACTTACAGAAACAGAAAGTCTTTTTGTTTTTGCTTGGCAGGACATTTTTATTTCTGCGGAAACGTTTTCAAATTCATTTTTTGTAATGTATGAAGTTGCGCTTGACGATAAGCTGATGGAATAATTTTTTTTTCTGAATGAAATCTTCTGTGTGTATTTTAATTTTGTCTTGCTATCGTCTGGTGAAAAAGAAAAGTAAAAGCTTTCTGTTGGTGTAAACGAATTGTAAAAATAATGACTGAAAGTCCCGGAAAATTTTTCTGGCGAATCAATTCCTTCCGCTGCAATATTTAATTTTGCAAAAGTTCTCTTTGTGTAGAAATTTATTTGGCCGCCCAATTTTTTTTCTAATTCAACGTTTTCGTCAGTCTGAATTTTTTGTTCCAAAATGCACATTGCGCCAAATTGAGTTTTCAGTCTGTTTCCAAAAGAAAATATTGTTAGCATTGGATTTATTTTTATTTGGGATAAAGTTTTTTGCCGTGTTGATGACGCTGTGAACAATTCTTTTTCGGATGTGCAGAAAAATGCGAAATTCAGCAGAAAATCCTTGATTCTTATCTGGTTTTCGCAGGAAAAAGTTGCCTGTGGAAAATCAGAAAAGTTTTTTTCATAAAAAATATTTGCTGTTTCCCGCGTCTTGAAATACGGACTTATAAAGGCGGCCTGAAAATTCGTTGCGAAGAATTCGGTTTCGGGAAAAAGTTTTGTTGCGCTGAACCATTTTGTTGTTCTGTTTGATTTTACAAATTGTCCAGAGGTGCTTGAAAATGAAAGATGTGATTTTTTTCCGGTTTTTAACTGAATAGACGCTGACTCAAAAAAATCATTTTTTTCATTTGAATATAAAATTATATTCATTTTTTGAAGAAATGAGTCTGACTTGAATTTTAATGAAGTTCCAAGACCTATCGGTTTTTCACAGCTTGAGGAACCTGGCAATGGCACATAAAGCATGGTTGCATCTGAAAAACTGTTTTGAATTGCACTTGCAGATGCGGATAAAGCCGGATTTTTTAGCTTTGAGATTGCTCCAGACGGTGTTAATGTTCCAAAAATCATGGAAAATGGTATGTCTGAATCTGAAAAATCAGCGCAAAATGCCCATGCCGGTGAATAAAAATCTGGAGTTTTTGAAAATTCAGTCTGTGGAATTTTCCACGCAGTTTTTAATGTCAGCGCGGAAACCGAATATTTTGCTGAAACCGAAGAAACTGAATATTTTGGCTCAGCAGACAAATTTTGTGAAAGACACAAAAAAATCAATGTTAAAAATAAATTGCATTTTCTCATACATATTTAACGCAGAAAAAATGCAATTTTTGAAGTGAATCACAACTTTTTTTGAAATTTATTTTGAAACAGTTGTGCTTGTTATGTAACTTGAAGTGTTCTGGAATGTGTCGATTTTTGAAATCTTTGTTCTCCAGTATTCAGCTTCGCTTTTTGTTGTGTAAGGACCTACCCGGACTCGGTAGAAAAGCTGTTTTTTGTTGTCCGTGTATGTGAACACATCAGCTGTAATCTGATTTTCGTCAAGTTTGTTTCGGGCTTCATCTGCGGCTTTTCGGCTTGTTAATGCTGTAACTTGAACCCAATACTGAATGATTTCAGGTTCTTTTGCGGCAGGTTTTGCAGAAGCGGTTTTTGTTTCTGGTTTTACAGTTTTTGCTGTATTTTTCTGTTCAACTTTTACAACTGTCTTTGGCTGAATAGGTTTTTCCTTTGCCGGAGTTTTTTCAACAACATTTGAAGCAGGATTTTTTGTGTTTTGGGCAACATTTTTTGTACTAGATTTTGTTGGTTCTGTAAGATCGATTGTTGTTGCCGCATTTTTTTCGTTTGCAGATGAATTTGAAACTTTTTCAGATGAAACAGTCGCATTTTCACCAAGCTTGTTCAAATCTGTTTTTTCTGAGTAGACATTTGTTTTTTCAGTGTAGATGTTTACTTCGTCTGTGCGGAATTCTGCTTTTGTTGAAGTCGGGTTTTCTTCCTGCGTAAAGTCAGGATTTTCTTCTTCAATCTGTTCATTCGGATTAGAATTTTGAACTGGTGCTGATGGCGCCAACGAAATCCATCCATTGGATGCAGTGCCATTATTCATTCCCCGTGAATTGGCAATTGTTGCTGGTTTTGATTGCGGTGTGTAAAGTATAAGCGCTGCTCCCAAAACAACAAGTAAAAATACACCGACAGCTGCAACAATCCATAAAGTTCTTTTCTGTTCCATATCGCATTCCTTTGCGGTCTGTCCCGCCCTTACTTTACTATCGGAGAATGAAATAAAAACTTAATGAATTTTTTTATTTTAATTATTATTCACAATTTCTATTGGAATACCAGCGTTTTTGTATTTTGAAAAAAGATTTCGTTGTGTCCAGAAGCGGCTAAGGATTTGGCGGAGCGGCATTTTGTCTCGTTTTAAGGCTCGTTTTAGCCGTGTAAAAAAAGTTGCCTTTACAAAAATGATTTTGTCGCACATTTTAAGAAGTTCAGGAGTTTTGTAAAGAACTGTTGCGTTCAGGATGATGTTGCGCGCCTCATTTTCTTTTATTATTTTTTTAGTTTCTTCTATTATAATGGGATAAATTATTGATTCCTGTTTTTTTAAAAGTTCAGGATGAGGAAAAATCAGACGTCCCAGATTACGCCTGTTCAAAGTTCCGTCCGGGTTTTGCAGAGAAATATTTTCTGCAGCGGCTTGTTTTTCAAATGCCTTTAAAATTTCTGGAGTTGCCGTTTTTATTGCGCCATGAACCTGTTCATCTGCATCAAGGCAGAGCCAGCCTTTTTTTTCATATTGAGAAGAAATAAAATTTTTCCCAGCCGCCATTTGGCCAGTAATACAGATTATCAATGGAATTCTCCCCAGTTTTTGCCGTGTTCAATGCTTACGCGGAGCGGAACCGTTAATTTTACAGCGTTTTCCATTTTATCTTTTACAAGAGAGATTGTTTCTTCAATTATTTTAGGTTCATCAGGACATTCAAGAATCAGCTCATCATGAACTTGAAGAAGAAGTTTTGCTCCGTTGTCCATTTCCTCAAGGGCTGAATTTACTGCAATCATCGCTTTTTTTACAATATCAGCGGCAGAACCTTGAACAGGCGTGTTGATTGCCATTCTTTCTGCGCCGGCTTTTTCAACCTTGTTTTTGCTGTTGATATTTATAATCGGGCGGCGGCGACCAAGAATTGTTTCAACATAACCGTTTGTTTCCGCATTTAAAATTGTCTGCGTTTTAAAATTCGTAATTCCTGCGTAAAGCTGGTCATAGTTTGAAATAAACTGAGCCGCCTGCGTTCTGGAAATTCCCAAATCGTTCGCGAGACGGAACGCGCTCATTCCGTAAATAACGCCAAAATTTATGGTTTTTGCTGTCCGGCGCATTTCTGGTGTTACATCTTCCGGTTTTACACCAAAAATAAGGGCGGCGGTTGATTTGTGTACGTCAGTTCCTTCAATAAAAGCCTGGCACATATTCTTATCACCTGAAAGATGTGCAAGGACAACCAGCTCAATCTGCGCATAATCTGCGGAAATAAGAACTTTTCCCTTTGGCGCGGTGAATGAACTTCTGATTCTGCGGCCAGCCTCATTTCTTACAGGAATATTCTGAAGATTCGGGTCGCGGCAGGAAAGTCGTCCGGTTGCAGTTCCAGTCTGAACAAAATCTGTGTGGATTCTTCCGTTTTTATCGGTCATTGCAGGAAGCGTTTCCACATAAGTTGACTGAAGTTTTGAAAGCTCGCGGAATTCCAGAATCATTTTTGGAACAGAATCGTAGTGCGCAAGTTCTTCCAGCACAGAAGTGTCTGTTGAATAGCCGGTTTTTGTCTTTTTTTCTGGCTTTAATTTGCGTTCTTCAAAAAGAACTGTCTGAAGCTGTTTTGGCGACGCGATATTGAATTGATGTCCGACTTCCTTATAAATTTCGTTTTCAATATTTTCAATTCCGTTTGTAAGTTCAATGTTGTATTCATTAAGTGCGTTGCTGTCCAGATGTATTCCTGTTAGCTCCATGTTCGCAAGAATCGGAAGAAGCTGCATTTCAAGGGCAAAAAGTTTCTGCCGGCGCTCATCATTGAATTTTTCAGAAAGAAAATCCCAGAGCTGAAGCGTAAAATCTGCGTCTTCTGCCGCATAAGGAACTGCCTGTTCAAGTGGAACATCCGCAAAAGTCTGACCTTTTTTTACAATGTCGCTGAATTCTATTCCTTTTAAGCGCAAAAATGTCTCGGAAAGCCATTCAAGGCTATAGGAATTTTTTCCAGTTCTGTCAGGGCTCAAAAGCCATACGGCAATCATTGTGTCAATAAGTGAGCATTTGTATTCAATTTTATTGTTTTCAAAAAATCCGTTTGAAGCCAATGCCTTTAAATCGAATTTTCCGTTGTGCATAACAACTTCTAAATCTGGTTCATTAAAAATCCGTTTGAGTTCTGCAAATGCTGATTCTTTTTCTATTTTTCCGGAGTCAAATAGAGATTGTTCTTCTTGCATTAATGGAATGTAAACAGCATTGCCTTTTTTGTAGCAGAGGCTGAAGCCTTGGATTTTGCATCCGATTGTGTTAAGGCTGTCCGTTTCGCAGTCAAAGGCGATTGTTCTGGCTGAATTTTCTGTGGAAACAGCTGCGTTGATAAATTCCTTGAGTTCGGGAAGAGTTTGGATTGCGGTGTAGTTTCCTTTGTTTTGCACAAGCGGTTTTTCGCTTGGTTGAAAATCAAAAAAATTGGCAAGATGCGCGGGGCGTTGCGGGGTGTCCCCGCTAGAGAGGGTAGGCGAAAATTTGTCAGGTTCGCTTTGCGAAGCTGACGGAGTTGAGCCGAGGGGGAGAACTTGTTCTTCCCCATTATCTGATGTTGGTTCCCCGGCTTGTAAAGCCAATTCTGAATATTGTTTTGCGTCCTGAAAAGCTCCGTACTGTTCCAAAAGTTTTGCGGCGGCGGCAAAATTGTACTGATTTTTTTTGTCTAGCGCAGAATCGATTTTTTCGCAAGGAACATTCTCGCAGAGTTTTATTAATTTTTGTGAAAAATAAGCGTTTTCTTTTCCTTCTGCAAGTTTTTTCTGCATTGCGCCTTTTATTTTTTCAAGATTCTGGTAAATTCCGTCCAAGTTTTTGTATTCTGAAAGAAGTTTTGACGCGGTTTTTACGCCTACGCCAGTTACGCCCGGAACATTGTCCGCAGTGTCGCCATACAACGAAAGCAAATCCAAAAGCTGTTCAGGTTTTACGCCCCATTCTGCTTCTACAGCTGCGGAATCTGTTACTTTCCATGTTGCGGCGGCGTCCGGCTTTAAAATCTGGATATTTTCGCATACAAGCTGCATTAAATCCTTGTCTCCTGAAAGAATCCGGCATGTTCTTTCTGTTTCTGAGCATTTTTTTGCCACGGTTGCAATTATGTCGTCTGCCTCGTAGCCATCGCATTGAAGGGTTGGAATTCCTAGTGTTTCAAGTATTTCGCAGATCCATGGAATCTGTGCGTGCAAATCTTCTGGAGTTTTATTCCGGGTGGCTTTGTATTCCGGGTAAAATTCGTGTCGGAATGTCTTTGTTTTTGAATCCATAGCCGCAAAAATGTAGGCTGGCTTGTAATGTTGCAAGATTGAATGAAGATTTCTGAAAAAACCGAAAAGCGCGCTTATGTTTTCGCCTTTTGAATTGGTGAGCGGTCGGTTGATAAATGCAAAATAACATCTGAAAATCAGACCATAAGAATCAATAATGTAAACTGTATTTTCGTCAAAATTAGCCATAAGAACAGTTTACAGCATTTTTGATTATTTTATAATAGAAAAGATTTTGAGTTTTTAGGAAAAAGATAAATCCGCTGAGAGCGATTTTTCAGAATTTCTAAAAAATAAAAATTCATTAAAATAAATCTGACGGAGTTTTATGGAAGATATGTTTTTTGAGCCGGTTGCGCGTGTTCTGATTAATCATGGGTTTTGTTCGCTGCGGAGTGCGCGTAATTTTTTGCGTAAGAATATGGTTTTTGTGAATGGTGCGCGCGTTTTTGAATGTGATTTTCCTGTGAAAATTGACAAGGATGAAATTTCTGTGAACGGAAATGTTCTTGAAAAGCAAAAGCATCTTTACATTTTGCTGAATAAACCTGCCGGTTATGTCTGTTCGTTTGTTAGCGACAGGCATCCGGTTGTTTACGAACTGGTTTCTTCTATTAATATTCCAAAAAATATAGGAAAACTGCACACGGTCGGGCGGCTTGACTGCGACACTTGCGGAATTTTGCTTTTTACAACAAACGGAAGTTTTTCGCACAAATTAGCTGCTCCGGATTTTAAGATTGAAAAAAAATATTTTGTGCGGCTGGAAACTCCTGTGGAAGAATCCGGGCAGACTGCGTACAAAAAAATGTTTGAGGAAGGCGTTGTTTTGCCTGCGGAAAAGAAATGTGGCGAACAGAAGGCTTTGCCCGCTGCATTGGACTTTTTGAACAGCCGGGAATGTGTGGTTTCTGTGCAGGAGGGACGGTTCCATCAGATAAAAAGAATGTTTATGGCTGTTGAAAACCACGTTGATTTTTTGAAGCGGATTCAGTTTGGAAGCATAAAACTCGACGAAAATCTTTTGCCGGGTCAATTCCGTTTTGTGGATGAAGAGGAATTCAGCGTCTGAATGTTTGAGTTTTAATTATTGTGAAAGAAATTGAATAAGCTTCCAGTCAAAAGTCAAGTATTGGCTATTGTGAAGTGTTTTTTGGGAAGAATTGTCTGCGCTTTTCTTTCAGAAAATGCTCGACAATTCTTTTATGCCATTCGGCAAAAGCCACTTCAAGGACGCCAAACTTGCCTTTTTCCTTCGCGCTTATTCAATTTATTAGTTCAGCATAAAACTCAATCATTCAGGCGGCTGAAGTGTTTTAATGCAAGAGGGATTGGAGGGGAAAGCCGCAGGCTTTTTGCGAGCGGAGCGAGTAATGGAACCCCGCAAAGCCCGACGGCAACTTGTTTGCCGGCTTGCCCAGATTTTTAAATTGTTTTCTTACATTGCGAATGTTATAAAATTGTGGTAAAGTCAGTTATCGTTTTTGTGGAATTTTAAGGCAAAACGAGGAGGACGGATTTGAAGGTTGCGATTTTTTTCGGATCAAAATCGGATACAGAAAAAATGAAGAAAGCTGCTGATGTTCTTAAGGAATTCGGCGTTGAATATAAGGCTTTTGTGATTTCGGCTCATCGTGCTGGTGAACTTTTGCATGAAACTGTAAGACAGTGCGAAAAAGATGGTTTTGAAGTTATTATTGCCGGGGCTGGACTTGCGGCGGCTCTTCCTGGTGTTATTGCGGGAATTACAACTTTGCCTGTGATTGGAGTTCCTCTTGAATGTATTTCTGCCGGTTCAAACGGGCTTGGCGGAATGGACGCGCTTCTTTCTATCGTTCAGATGCCGCCTCAGATTCCGGTTGCGACTGTTGGAATTGGAAATGCGAAAAATGCGGCTTATCTTGCTGTTCAAATTCTTTCTATTAAATATCCTGAGCTGAAGGAAAAACTTTTGGCTTTCCGCAAAAAACTTGCAGATGACGCTAAAGCTGGTGTTGCTTCCGGAGTGGAACTGTAATGTCTGAAAACGAATTTTTGTACAACGAAAAAGATGATAAATTTCATGATGAATGTGGCGTAATCGGCGTTTACATGAATCCTGATGACCCGAAATTTTCTGATTCCCAGATGAACGCTGCGACAATGTGCTATTACGGTTTGTATTCTTTGCAGCACCGTGGTCAGGACAGCGCTGGTATTTGTGTTTCTGATGGAAACGAAGTGAAAATACATAAGCAGATGGGGCTTACTTCTGATGTTTTTAAGCTGGAGCATCTTCAGGAATTGCAGGGACATCTTGCGATTGGTCATGTGCGTTATGCGACTTCCGGCTCAAAGACTATTGAGAATGCGCAGCCGATGTTGATTCAGTCAAAACTGGGACCGGTTGCGGTTGCCCACAATGGTCAGCTTGTGAACTATGTTCAGCTCCGCGATATGTTTGAGGAAACTGGAGCCGCGTTCAATTCTTCTAGCGATACGGAAGTTATTGTAAAGCTCATTGCCCGCGGTTACAAAAAAGGGCTTGAACGCGCTCTTACTGATACAATCCAGATGATAAAGGGTTCGTTTGCGCTTTGTGTTATGACAAAAGATGCTTTGATTGGTGCTCGCGACCCTAATGGAATCAGACCTCTTTGTCTTGGTCAGGTAAAAGGCGGCTGGGTTCTTGCAAGTGAATCTTGTGCGATTGATGCAATCAACGGAACTTTTGTGCGCGATATTCATCCTGGCGAAATTGTGATAATCAACAAGGATGGCGTTCTTTCTTTTGAATTTGGAGAAAAGACTTCAAAGCGTTCGTGCATTTTTGAATATGTCTATTTTGCCCGCCCTGATTCAATTATTGATGATATTCCTGTTCAGGAAGCAAGATATAAAATGGGTGCGCAGCTTGCAAAGGAATCGCCGGTTGATGCTGATGTTGTTGTCGGAGTTCCGGATTCCGGGCTTGGCGCTGCAATCGGTTATTCAAGGGAATCTGGAATTCCTTACGCGATGGGTGTTGTAAAAAACAAGTATATCGGGCGCACTTTTATTGCTCCAACGCAGCAGGCGCGTGAAAATATGGTTTTTGTAAAGCTGAATGCATTGAAAAGCGATTTGAACGGAAAACGGGTTATTGTAATTGATGATTCGATTGTGCGTGGAACAACAAGCCGCCGTCTGGTTCAGATTCTTCGCCGCGCAGGAGCAAAAGAGGTTCATTTCCGCGTAAGCTCAGCGCCAGTAAAATTTCCTTGCTATCTTGGAATTGACACTCCTACAAAAGAGGAGCTTATCTCTTCTGGACATGATGTTGAGGAAATTCGCAAGGAAATCGGTGCGGATTCGCTTGCGTTCATTTCTGTGGATGGAATGTTCGAGGCGTTGCGTGCTTGCAATCCTGAACAATATGGATTCTGCAAAGGTTGCTTTACAGGTGAATATCCAATGAGAGTTCCTGGCGAACTTATAGAAAAAAAAGTGAATTAATATCGGTTTTGGGATTTTGTTCAAATCGAAATCTTAAAATTGAGACAAAAAATTATTTTTTAGGAGACCATAAGATATGGCTAGTTACAAAGAATCTGGAGTAGATGTAGAAGAAGGTTATCGCGCTGTTGATAAGTACAAAGAGCATGCAAAAAGAACTGCGATTCCTGGTCTTCTTACTGGTCTTGGAAGTTTTAACGGAATGTTTGAAATTCCAAAAGGTTATAAAAATCCTGTAATGGTCAGCGGAACTGACGGTGTTGGTACAAAACTTGACATTGCGTTCCAGATGAAAAAATATGATACAGTCGGAATTGACTGTGTTGCGATGAGCGTAAACGATATTTTGTGTTCGGGTGTTCAGACTCTGTTCTTCCTTGATTATGTTGCCTGCGGAAAATTGGAGGCTGAAGTTGCGGCGGATCTTGTAAAGGGCGTTGCAGACGGATGCGTTATGACAGGATGCGCTTTGCTTGGCGGTGAAACTGCCGAGATGCCAGGTTTCTACGATGTTGGAAAATACGATTTGGCGGGATTTGGCGTTGGTGTTGGCGAAAAGAACGATATGATTACCGGTGAGGATATTGCGGAAGGTGATGTTCTTATCGGGCTTTCTTCAACAGGTGTTCATTCAAACGGATTCAGCCTTGTAAGAAAACTTGTTCCAAATCCAAATGAACCTTTCCTTATGGATGGAAAAGAAACTGGAAAGACAATCGGTGAAGTTTTGCTTACACCGACACGCATTTACGTAAAACCAGTTATGGAAGTTCTTGCAAAATACAAGAAATCAGTTCACGGAATGGTTCATGTTACAGGCGGCGGATTCTACGAAAATATTCCAAGAATGTATCCAAAAGCAAAAGATGGAAAGAAACAGCTGATTTCTGTAATCAAACGCTCTAGCTGGGATATTCCACCTGTATTTGGAGAACTTATTCGCCGTGGTGCAGATTTGAATACAATTTACAATACATTCAATATGGGAATCGGATTCGTTCTTGCGGTAAAAGCAAAAGATGCAGATGAAATCATCGAAATGTTCAATGCAAATGCTTCAAAATATCACCGTGATGACTGCCCAGATATGAAGGCATACAAAATCGGCCGTGTAGCCTATGCAGAAGGCAAAGCCGAAACCCAGAAAGAAAAAGTCCTTTTCGAGGATTAGTGAGCGATTTCCGAGCAGTGGCGCAGGAAATCGCGAACGTGTGAATAGGAAAAACCGCGAAAGCGGTTTTGACCAACTATGAGCAAAAACCGAGCAGTGGCGCAGTTTTTTGCGAACGTGTAAATAGAACAAATTGCGACAGCAATTTGTTCCAGCCCGAGCGAACCGAGCAGTTTCTGCTCCAAATTTATGAGATTTCTGAAAGTTCCTGTTTCGTTTTGCAGCGGGAACTTTTTTAATTTTACACAACTCTTCCTTTTCTTGTAACATTCCCGAATTCCATGTAAACTGACTTTAAGAATTTTGCGCGAGGATTAGTATGAAAAAAATTGCGGTTTTGGTTTCTGGGGGTGGAACGAATCTTCAGGCGTTGATTGATTTTGAAAAGGTAAATAAGGATTGTCCTTACACTATTGCTGTTGTAATCAGCGATCATAAGGATGCGTTTGCCTTGGAGCGGGCTGCAGAGGCTGGAATTCCAACTAGAATCACAAGTCCGTATGCTGTTATGGGAGCGGAAAACGCAAAAAACGCCACAAGAGAAGAAAAACGCATTGCTGTAAGCGATAAAGTTCTTGAAATCTGTAATGAATTTGCTGTTGAAGGAATTGTTCAGGCTGGTTGGCTTACGGTTCTTTCTGGAAAGATTATTGAAAAATATGCCAACAAGATAATAAATCTGCATCCTGCTCTTTTGCCAAAATTTGGCGGTGTGGGAATGTGGGGACATTATGTTCATGAGGCGGTTATTGCTGCCGGTGAAAAAGAAAGTGGCTGTACAATTCATCTTGTGAATGGAGAATGTGACGGCGGAAAAATCCTTATCCAAAAAAAAGTTCCGGTTTTGCCGGGTGATACTCCAGATTCTCTTTATGCGCGCATTGCTCCAGAGGAACATAAGGCTATTGTTGAAGGTGCATGCCTTCTTGTTGAAAAATATATTTAGCCGAGCGTTGCGGGCTGGCGATTGAAGCCCGCACGGTGGGTAAGGCGCAACGAAGTGCGACTGTAGGGCGGTTGGCCGCCCTTTCTTTTTTTACTTAATTTTTCGCCCTTTTCTATTTTTGTTTAAAGTTCTAAAATGTTTATATATTTACTTCTATATTAAAGTTTTGGTTTTAGAGGAAAGAAATGGTAATTTTAACACTTAACTGCGGATCTTCTTCTGCAAAATATCAGGTTTATGATTGGGACAACAAGGTTGTAATGGCAAATGGTGTTGTTGAGAGAATTGGTGACACTGGTTCTTGCATTACTCACAAGGCGCATGGAAAAAAGATTGAATTTGAAAGTCCGTGTCCGACCCACAAAGAGGCGATTGAGCTTATTCTTAAGGAAATCACTGATAAGGAAGTTGGTGTTATTGAAGATATGAGCGTTATTGGTGCGGTTGGCCATAGGGTTTTGCACGGTGGCGATAAATTTACTAAATCTGTTCTTGTTACTCCGGAGGTTCTGGATACTTTCCGCTCTGTTGTTGATTTGGGACCGCTTCATATGCCGGCAAATATCATGGGAATCGAGGCGGCTCAGAAAGTTTTGCCGAATGTTCCTCATGCTGCTGTTATGGATACAGCTTGGCACCAGACAATGCCTGAAAGTTCATTCATGTATGCAATTCCACGCGAATGGTACACAAAATATGCCGCAAGAAAATATGGTTTCCATGGAACTTCTTTCTTGTACACTGCAAAACGTGCGGCTGCCCTTTTAGGAAAAGATCCAAAAGACACAAATCTTATTATTTGTCACATTGGAAACGGCGCTTCTTGCTGTGCTGTAAAAAATGGTGTCTGCTACGATACGACTATGGGTCTTACTCCGCTTGCTGGTCTTGTTATGGGAACTCGTTCTGGAGATCTTGATCCGGCTCTTCCATTCTACATTATGAGAAAAACTGGAATGAGCATTGATGAGATGGATAAGGCTTTGAACAAAAAATCTGGTCTTCTTGGAATTACTGGAAAATATACAGACCGCCGCGATGTTGAAAAGGGTGCTGAAGAGGGCGATGCACTTTGCAAGCTTGGTCAGGCGATGGAAGGATATAGAATTAAAAAAACGATTGGTGCTTATGCTGCGGCACTTGGAAAAGTTGATGCTATTGTGTTTACAGCTGGTGTTGGCGAACATTCTCCAAGAATCCGCGAGCTTGCAACTGAAAACCTTGAGATTTTGGGCGTAAAAATGGATTCTAGAAAAAATCACCTTTCAAATACTTCAAACGCAGAGACTTTAATCAGCACAGATGATTCAAAAGTTAAGATTTTTGTAATTCCAACTGATGAAGAGCTTGTAATGACTGAGGATGCTTATGCGCTCATGAAGGGAACTTATGATGTCCACACGAATTTTAAATATTCGTTCCAGTCAAAAGACTATGTGAACAAGGCGCGCGAGGAATCTCTTAAAAAAGAGCTGGAAAAACTTCCTGAGCTTAAAGAAATTCTTGCCCGCTAACTGTTAGATTTTTTTGGAGTTATCATGAAATCAGCGCTTGTTTTTTTAGCAGACGGTTTTGAAGAGATAGAGGCTCTTACACCTGTTGATTATTTGCGAAGAAGTCATCAGGTGGAAGTTGTTACAGTTGCTGTTCCAAGCCCGACAATGAATGATCCGTATATTGTTATTGGTTCGCATAAAATTCCTGTTATTGCAGACATGAATTTTGAAGAATTCAAGGCGAATTTTTCTGCGGATTCAGATTTGCCGGACTTAATCTTTTTTCCTGGTGGAATGACAGGCTCGGCAAATCTTGCCGCAAACAAGGAAGTTACCGCATACATAAAAAAATGTTCTGCCGCCGGAAAATTTGTTTCAGCAATCTGCGCGGCACCGGCAGTTGTTCTTGCAAAAACTGGAGTTCTAAAAGGCAAAAAGTGGACTTGCTATCCTGAAATGGAAAAAGATGTTGAGCAATATTGCGCAAATGAGGCTTCTGTTTCAGATGTTCTGGAAAACAGCGTTCACTGCACAGAAAATCCGTTTGTTACAGATGGAAATGTAATCACAAGCCGTGGTGCTGGTACAGCCGAACAGTTTGCGATGGAACTTGTACGCCTTCTTACGGATGCTGAAACGGCAGAAAAAATTCACAACGGAACTGTTCAGAGATAATTTTTTAGGCAGAATGTCGTGTTTTTTTTGAATTTTCAAAGTCTCAAAAAACGGCATTCTGCTTGCTATATTTCGGTTATCTTCCGCGCTTATATTTTTCGTCCGGCGTGATTATCGCGTCGATTTTAATCTGTTTTTCAGCTGCGAGTTTCTGCACAAGTTCTTTTGTGTATTTTTTTGTTCCGCGTGGTGTTGGGTGTGGCTCTGCATCGCCAATAAGAATGATTTTCTTTTGGGCATCTTGCCGCCATGTGTAAAATTCCAGCGAGGCGTAAAGCGCTTCGTAAACGGCTTCTGGAATATCGCCGCCTTCTTTTCCGTTTATTCTGAATCCGTTCAGATTCTTGTTAAAAATTCCCACATCTTCTGTAAAATCAAAGAATTTAACCGGAAGATTTTTGTACTTAAAGTTATCTCCATAATCGCGGTAAAGCAAAAGCCCGAATCTTATGTCCTTAAAATCTTTCAGCGAGGCAATAAGTTGGGGAATCCATTCTTTTCTAAGCTGCTCAATATCGTCTTTCATGCTGCCGGTTGCATCGATTGCAAAAACAACATCGACCATATTTTTGGGATTGATATTGTTAAGGGCTGCCATAATGTCGTCAACAATTGTTTCCGGACCTTTTGAATATGTTAAAAAATCTGAAATTTCGCTGAATTTTGCGCTTGCAACAGGATTGTAGTCGTCTGTAAGAATTGGAATTTCTTCTTTTTCTGGAAGTTTTTCTGGCTCAGGTTCTGGTTTATGTGAAATTTTTATTTTTGGTCCAAGGTCGAACATATAGGCATTGTCGTAATATTCGCCTGTGTAATCGCCATATTTTTTTTCAAACGCACGGATGTTTATAAAAGTTCCCTTGTCAATCGTGATTTTTCCGTTTCGTGACCAAGGGTAACCGTATTGCATCTGGTGCGGAATGTAGATGTGAAATGCTTCCCCGAACTGCTCATCCGGTTCTGGCGTTGAATCAATAAGGCTGAATTTTGAATATTCAGACTCAAGTTTTTTGCCGTTCAGATAGCGGATTTCGTCTCCGTTGATTTTGTTGTATTCCAGCGCGCGGTAAGCGTAACTGTCATTTTTTCCGGCCGGATCTTTTGTGGTTTCAACAAGCATTATCGATTCAACTTTTGGAAGTTTTTTTACAAAAAGATGATAACCTTGAATTTCGCTGAAACTGTTGCTTGCTTCCGGCACAAGACGAATGTCATCCGGCTTTATAAGCAGCGTGCTCTGTGCAAAAACCGCAAAACCTGTAAAAAATACTGATAAAATAAGAAAACATTTCTTCATGTCTATATTATCGGAAGAAAATGGCGGAATCTGAATATGTAAAATTTTTCGTTCTTTTTTTCGATTTTTCTTTAAAAAGTGGAATTCTGGTGTATAATATTAAAGTTATGTCCGACGCGCACGAAAATAGCAAATTTACAGAAGTTTCTCTTTCAGATTTTTATGATGCTGAGCCGGAAGTTGAAAAAGTTCAGGATGAAGGGATTGTAATTCTTACTCCAAAGGAAAAAATTCTTTACAATCAGTTTATTCCGCTTTTAAAGGAAAAAGCTCCGGAGCGTCTTGAAGTTATAGAAAGCCGTATGAAAGATCTTACGCGGCTTGCGGAATCTGTTGCGCGTTTTCCGTCTTTGCTGGAACGGCACGATTTGCCAGGTGGAATCCGCACTCCTCAGCTTTTGATTGATTCTCTTGTAAAGCACCAGGCAAAGGGCGATACAACTCTTCAGCTTCCGTCAAAGGCGATTTTGGGAAAAGGTTATATGGTTGCAAAAATCCATACTTTTTCTTCAATGGCAAAAATCAGCGAGCAGATTGGCGCACCTAAATCCATAACTCAAGCTCTTCAGCTGGAAACTGTAACTATGATGTTCACGCTTCTTGCGGAAGATGTTTATATTGACCTGATAAACGATGGTTCTTTGCCGCTTGAATTTAGAAGAAGCTGGGGACTTTCGCTTTTGCTTTTGTGGGAACACCGTAACGACCAGACGATTGAATCTGTTGCGCCGGTTCTGCAGCAGGTCTGGAGCGCGCGTCGCCGTCTTGCCCCGGCATTTGGCACAATGATGGGAACTAGCGAACTTATAATGATGAGTATGCAGATGGACGAACAATGGATTTCGTTCATAAAAAGCAAGCTGCAGATTCCAGAAGTGACGCAGGCGATGGAGGAGTTTCTTTTTGGAATTTCCACGGAACAAATCGCAACATTGAAGAGTATTTTGCGGGAACGTGGAATTTCTTCTATTAATCGTGATGATGTTTCTTCTTTTTTGGGTGAGCACGTAAAAGCTGATGCCGGACTTGACTACCGTGATTTTTATTCATTGTACACAGTCCGCCGCGATGATGCCCGTGCACGCGACCGAATGAAGCTTCCTGGACCTAAAAAAACTCTTGAAGATTATTTTATTATGTACATAACCGAAATGAACCAGGAAAAACAGCAGAAAGACAGTTTTGCAGTCTGACACATCTTTTTCCGCCTGAGATATAACATTTTTTTATTTGCTTTATTAGGAATTCAGCCTTAACATTAAATCATGTTAAAAAGTGGAATAAAAATATTCAAATAACTTTTCTATAACTGACCAATTCGGTAAGAGATTCTAAAAATTAAATATGTGTTTGCAAGGTTCAGCCGCGTTTAAGGAGCGTGTTCTGATGGTGCGGGAAAAGCCGTCATGCTGAATTTTGCGGTGGAGGACACTATGAAAAAGCTGGGGATTAAAAGACTCCTGTTGGCTTTGTCTGCGTTTGCGGTTTTGCTTGCAGGTTGTTCAAATTCTCTGGATGAACGTTCGGAGCAAGAAGGCTCTGGCGCGTTCGGTTCTGTTTCTATAAATGACGCGGGTTGTGCCATTTTTGCGGATGATATTTCTTATGCGATTGCAACTGTTTCCGGAACAGGAATTGAGTCTGGTTCTGAGCCAATAGGAAGAAGCAACGTTTCTGGCGGAGCGGGAAAACTTGCTGTTGAAAAAATTCCTGCTGGAAAGAATCGTATTATAACAGTTCAGGCTTTTAGTTCATCAAACGGAAAACTGAACGGAGTTACGCTGCGTGCGATCTGCGACGTTAAGGCTGATACGACAAATTCTGTTACCGTGAATTGGGCTTCAACTGCGCTTGGAAATGTTTTTGACTCCCTTTTGTCAAGTGGAAAAAATCTGAGCGACGTTTCTTCTGACGACATAGTGAAAATCAAGGCGGCGATTCCAACTGATGTTTCAGCTCCTTTTGTAAATGCGGCAAAAATCGCTTCGGATTATGCTACCGGGGGGGGGCAGTGGTTTAAAATCTTCTTCTGAATACAAACTCTCTGCGGCAACCGTAACTTTGAGCACAAAAAATATTTCCGGATACAAAGTTTATGTCGGTGACCCATCTTCTGGGATTCAGACTATTTCTGCGGAAACTTCAGAAAGAACTTTGCAGGTTGCACCAGGAACTTGGCCGATTTACGTGGTTGACACAACAGGGGCGGTGAAAGGATTTGCCTACGGAACTTTTTCCAGAGGCGGAACACATACAATCAACATCACAAATAATGATTCAGTAAAAATTGTTGTTGACGGAACTGTTATTGACGACAGGATTATTGTTCATGCGAAATATAAGGCAATTTATATTTGGGAAACTGGTAATTCAAGCCTTGATAAAAAATCTTATGAAATGATTGAAGAAAGTTCCGGTTGGTATAAATATGAAATTCCTACAACAAAATCGAATATAATTTTTAAAAATTCAATAGATAGTTGGGATGGTCAAACAGCAAATCTCTCCCGCACTGCCGGCGAATGGTGGTACAAAGATGGAAAATGGTATGACGGAAATCCTGAGGATTCTGTTGCGCCGGTAATTTCTTTATTTACCTCTAGTGTTTCTGGTACTGTAACTGGAACAGTAACTCTTTCTGCAAAAGTAACAGATAATTCTGCACTTAAGAAAGTTGTTTTTTCTATTGAAGGAACTAACGGAAAAGAAATTGGTACAGCGGAAATAAGTGGAACTTCTGCAACTGCCACTTGCGAATGGAATACCGCTTATGTTAAGAATGGAACTTATACAATAAAAGCTGTTGCTTATGATACGGCAAACAATGCGTCGGAAGCAAAAACATTGTCACTTACCACAAAGAATGAAAATCTTCCGCCAATTGCAGTAATTTCTGGAAGTTCTTATGCAAAAATTGACTCAACAAAAGAATTCAACGCAGAAAACTCTTATGACCAGAATGGAGGAACTATAAAATCTTATTCATGGAGCGTTTCTGGCGGTGCTACAATTTCAACTGGAAGCGGAACAAGCAAAATCACTGTAAAAATGCCTTCTTCTGCAGGCGAGGTTACAATAAGCCTTTCTGTAACAGATGATGAAAATGCATCCTCTGCGACTGTTACAAAAACTGTAAAAGTCCGCGAACAAACCCAGACAAGCGGCGATTTCCGCGACGAAACAATCTACTTTTTGATGACAACTAGATTTTATGATGGTGATACGGGAAATAATCTTTACTGCTGGGATGAGGGTGGAGAATATCTTCCGTATGGTTCAGGAGCAGATTGTTCTTGGCGTGGGGATTTTAAAGGTCTTATAGAAAAACTTGATTATATAAAGGCACTTGGTTTTTCTGCAATTTGGATTACTCCTGTTGTTGTAAACGCTTCTGGAATTGATTATCACGGTTACCATGCTTTTGATTTTAGTCATGTAGACCCACGTTATGCTTCTGGAAGTCCGAAATATGATATGAATGGAGATGATATTTCTGGTGATGAAGCTTATCAAGAACTTATTGATGCTGTTCATTCAAAAGGAATGAAAATTATTCAGGATATTGTATTGAATCATTCTGGAAACTGGGGTGAAAAAAATCTTTATCCAATGTTTACAAAAGGAGATATTTATACAAGTGACGGATATAGAAGAAGTCCAAATATGGTTGCAAATGAAAAATTTGAAAATCTAAAAAATGCGGAAAAGAAAAAAGGTTTTTCAGATTACAATGCAGCTATTTCAGCTAAACAGGAATATGCAGTTCGCCTTGCTTGTTTAAAGGATGATGATGTAGACACTGGTTCCATATATCATCATGAAGGAAGTTGTGAATACAAAGATATTACTATGCAGATGGGCTCTATGGCAGGAGACTGTGTTGATTTAAATACAGAAAATCCAACTGTTCAGAAATATTTGATAGATTGTTATACAAAGTATATTGATATGGGAGTTGATGGTTTCCGAATTGATACAACGAAACATATAAGTCGATTGATATTTAATAGGGTATTTAATCCCGCTTTTATAGCTGCTGCAAAAGCTAATGGAAATGACAATTTCTTTATGACTGGTGAAGTTTGTGCTCGTTGGAACCAACGTTGGAGTGATAATGATATTGCTCAAGGTTCTCCAAGTTTTTATACATGGAAAGATACGACCGAAGATGGATATGATATTTCTACAGGTTGGACTGTTGCGGAAATTAATACAAAACAAACTCCTGTCTATAAATTTTGGGATGACCATATAAATACAAAGTGGATTGCAGAACTTTCTAAAATTCAACCTAAGATTTGCAACGCTCTGTTAAGTGGAAATTCGTATCATTCTGTGGATACAACATACTTCTCTGGACTTAATACAATTGATTTTAAGATGCATTGGCAGTTTAAAGATACAAATGCAGCATTTAATGCTGCGTTAAGCTATGATACTGATATTTGGGATGCCACATGGAATGTTGTTTATGTAGATTCCCATGATTATGCTCCTGACCAATCTCCTGAAGATCAGCGTTTTACTGGTTATTGGCCAGATAAGTTGAATTTAATTTTTACATTTAGAGGAATTCCTTGTATTTACTATGGTTCTGAAGTGGAATTTCAAAAAGGAATGCCAATTGATCCTGCAAATAAGCGTACAAGTCTTGATAAGTCTGGACGTGCATATTTTGGAGATTATCTTGAGGGTACTGTAACAGCTACAGATTTTGGAGAATACACTGCAAGTGGTACTGTAAAAGACACTTTGAACCACGATTTGGCACAACACATTATTCGTCTGAACCAAATCCGTCGTGCAATTCCGGCATTGAGAAAGGGTCAGTATTCAACAGAAGGCTGTTCTGGCTCGATTGCATTTAAGCGTCGTTATACATACAATGATGTGGATAGCTTTGCGGCTGTTGCAATTAATGGAGGAGCAACATTTACAGGACTTCCAAGCGGAACTTACATTGAAGTTGTTACTGGCAAGACAATAAATTCAAATGGAACAATCACAACTGATTCAATTGGTGATGGAAATATGCGCGTTTACGTTCTGAAAACAGATTCTTGCGAAGTTGATGGCAAAATCGGAAAAGATGGTGCTTATCTAAAGTAGTTAATTAAAAAGCAAATTTTTTTATTCCCGAAACTTTCTTCTTTAAAGCTGAAAGATTCGGGATTTTTTTGTCTTGTCTAAAAAAAAGGAAAAATGTGAAAAATTGCTTAAAATTTGCTGGAAAAATGTGATTTCAATAAATAAAAACAAAAAATTTGACAGTCAATAATAACCGACTTATTATTTAAGGTAAGAATGAAAAAAAGTGTAGTAATTTCTTGTCTGATTTTAATTTTCTCTTTTTTTATTGGGTGTTCTAATTCGCTTTCGGAGTTTAGGGAAGAAAAATCTGCGGAATTTGGTAGTTTGGAATTTGGCCGTTCGGGAGCGCGGGTAAATTATAGCCTTCTGGATGTTGGCTCGGTTTCTTCTGCTAAGGTTTCTGTGTCTGGTTTTGGAATTACGGAAGAAATTTCGGTTACTTGTGCTGTAAATGATGGTCTTGGCTCGTTTAGGATTGAAAAAATTCCGGTTGGAAAAAATAGGATTATTACAGTTACAGGTTTTGATTCTGATGAAAAAGAGGTTCCAGATGCGGTTCTAAAGGCTGTTGTAAACATTGAGCCTGGTGAAAATATTATAGAAAAAATAACTCGTTCTTCTTCAATAAAAGGTTTTGTTTATTCTGAACTGCTAAAAGATGGTCAGAATATTTCCGGGCTGACTGAAATTCAGGAACGACTGTTGGATGAAGCTATTCCAACTCTGGATGATTGTGGCGAAAATCTTGGAAGAATAAATTATGAGCTTTTGGCAAGTGATTTTAAGAATTCTTCCTTGTCACAAAATCCTCAGAATTACCTTTTGCCGGAAACGCCATATTTAAAGAGACTTTCCATGGCTGAATCTCTTGCGTCTTCAACGGAAAAACCGGTTTTTGCGGTAACAGCGCTTTATTCAGATGGAAACAAGATTGATGTTACGGACAAAGTTTCCTGGCTGATTGAAAATGATTCTGTTTTGTCTGTGGATTCCGGGGCTGTCGAGCTAAAAACTGCTGGAACAACAAAATTCCGTGCTGAATTTACAGATTCTGGCATTACAAGATTCAGTCCTTACGCAAATCTGGAAGTTATTGTGCAGGAAGCGCAGAATAATTTTATTTATCTTGATGTTTCTGATACTTCCGTCAGTGGTGTAAATTACGCAAAGCACGGAGCGGCTGTTGTTGCCTGGATGTGGGGAACTGGTTTAAGCAGCGGCTGGCATTCTTTTGAAAGATTTGACGAAAATTATCTCCGTCTTGAAATTCCTTCCGGTGCAGAACAAATGCTTGTTGCGCGCGGAATGGAACTTCAGTATGAAAACTCGTGGAGCGGACTTTACAACTGCTGGAATAAGACAAATGACATGAATGTCCGCAATAATGTGACTGTTAATGGCGAGACAAAAACGGCGAATACGCTAAAACTCGATTCTTGGGACAACGCAAATGGAACTTGGTCTTTCGTTGACCATGGAGACAGCCTTGTTGATTCAATTTATGCAAAAATCACAATGGAACCTTCAGAAGATGACACATCTCTTTCATCGGTAACGGTTAATGGTTCTTCTGTGCTGATTTCAAAAAGAATGTTCTACACAATTCCGTATGAAACGGAAACTGCCACATTAAAGGTTGAGCCAAATTATTCCGGCGCGAAAGTTTCAATTCTTCCTTCAGAGGAGCAAAAAGTTGAGATTGGCGATTTTAAGGAATTTTATGTTTCTGTAAAGGCAAAGGACGGAAATGTTGAGGATTATGTTGTAAAAGTAAAACGTTCTTCTGTAGAATCCATAAACTCTGAAAAAAACAAAAAGCGTTGTTATGTTGATGACGCTGATGAGAAAACAATAACTATTGTCTATGATTTAGGCACTTGGAATGATTCAAAAGATTCTGTTTCAACGCTTACTGTCCGTGGCTCGTTTACAACAATTTATAATCCGGCAAAAAAACGCTGGGTTGAAGATGAGGAAAATTTCACGCTTTCTTATGATCCGGCTTACAACTGGTATTCTTTGACAATTCCTTACGAAAAAATCTGCCGCCCTGGATTCAGTGGTCAACCCGAATACAGATTTTACAAAAATGGCAAGCAGTTGGACATTCCTTCTTTTGTGGAAGAGCAATATCAGTTCAAAAATTCTAACAACAATATGCTTATTCTTTTTGAAAGCGATATTCAAAATCAGGCAAGAATTGATAAGATTGTTGAAAACAGCAAAAATGCTCTGAACGTAGCAGAGATTTCTGACTTTAATTTGGAAAATGATGAAGATAAACATAAGCTTTCAAATTTCAGGCAGGTTCCGGGATTAAAAAATCTTTACCGTTCTTATCATCCGTTCTATCCGAGCCACTCAAAAACACCTACTGAACAGCTTAGGCTTGAGCAGGTTCAGGCATTTATGGAAGAATTTGGAATTAAAGCGGATATAAATCTTTGCAATGACCGCACCGAGACAGAAGGAATGCGTTATTCTGTTGGCGGAACGGATTACACAGTGGAAATTCCAGAATATTATAAGAAAATAATTGATTCAAACAGCGTTCTGTATGTTGGAAGCGAAAAATCCGGTGGAAATGGAATTATTCCTAGTGCAAATTTTGTCTATTATTATTCAGATTCAGAATTTATGCTTCAATGGGTAAAACAGATTCTGGATTTTATAAATGATGAGGATAATCTGTCGCCATTTTTAATTCATTGCGAAATTGGAGTTGACCGAACAGGCGTTTTCTGCGGAATTTTAGCGGCTTTGGGTGGTGCTTCCTGGGAAGAAATAAAATCTGATTATGAAAAGTCTTGTGAAATGCAAATTGCGGAATTCCGTGATTCAAATATTTTGAAATATTCTTTTGAAAATATGCTGAAAGTTTCAGACATCAGCACTGTAGATTTGCAGACTGAAATGCAGAATTATTTTGTGAAATCAGGTAAAATTACTCAAAGTGAAATTTCAAAAGCTATAGAAAAATTAAAGGAATAAGGATTTTTAAATGTCATTAAAAATATCGGTGAGGGGTTGTTCAGTTTTTATTGTGGCAGTCAGCCTGCTTTTTGTCTGCTGCAAAACTGATGATTCTGATGATTTTGAAGATAAGCAGGAAATAACGACAGGATTTAGTTTTTCGGCTTATGGGCGTGATAAGTCAATTTTCTTGCAATGGTCTGGTTTAAGCACAGAAAAAACAGTTCTTGATTTTGAAAAAGTTTCTATAGAATACAGCGAGGCTGGGCTGGAAAACGCAGAAATTAAAAAAGTTGCCCCTGTTGCAAGCCAAAAAAGATATTTGCTTTCAAATCTTGAAAACGAAAAGGAATATTCTGTAAAATTTACTGGTATTATAAAAAATCAGCCTTATTCCAAAACTGTAAATATTGTTCCTAAAAGTATTACATATAATTTTGAGCGCGTAATGGGAATTGTTGCCGGCGGAAAAACTTATATCAGCTTTACTTTGAAAGAATTTGAGGATGCCGCGGAAAATATTTCTGAGCCGGATATAAAAGACCTGAATCTTTATGATGCCATTGGTGAAAAACTTTTTGACTACAAAATTACAAAAACTCTTGCGCATGAAAAAATTGACCCGGAAATAAAAGAGGACGGTACAAAAGCGTATAAAAAATATTATTCTATAGTTGTTGATGATTCTGTTCCTGATTCTGAAACAGTTCCTTTTTTGCTTCGCATTTTGAATTCAGAAAATATAGAAAGTGCGCCGCTTGAAATTTGCGTAAAAAAGATTACGCTTCCGGCGGTAAATATTGCAATTCCAGATTTTGAGGAAGAAAACTTAAAAAGCCTTGAAAAATTTAAAAACAAGGAAAAATTGAACGCAAATCTTGAGGTTTTTGGCTGCCCGGAAACAGAAAAAATGAGTGCCGCTCTTACAATAAAAGGCCGCGGAAATTCCAGCTGGAACAACGCTCCAAAAAAATCATATACGTTAAAATTCAGCGAGAAACAAAACTTCCTTGGCTTTGAAAAAAATAAATCCTTTGCCCTTATTGCAAATTATTTTGATAAAACCTTGCTCAGAAATCAGACTTCTTATGAACTTGCAAAAAATGTTTTTACGGAAATGCCGTGGAATCCAGGTGCAAAAAGTGTAAATCTTTTTATAAATAATGTTTATCAAGGTGTTTATCTGGCGGTTGAAAGCATAAAAATCGGTAAAAAACGCGTTAATATTCCAGACATTGCAGACTGTAAAAATATTGAAGAAATTGATGATTATGGATTTATTCTTGAAATCGACAGCCGCCAGGATGAAAATTTTAATTTTACAACAACCAGAAATGTTCCTTTTTCGCTAAAAGAATCGGACGGCGATGATTTGCAGACAGAAGTAAAAACAAAAATTGAAGAAAAAATACAAAATGTGGAAAATGCGATTTATTCAGATGATTTTGCAGAACCTACATCACAGAATTACTACGGAAATTTTTTGAACATTGATTCTTTTGTTGACTGGTGGCTCTTGCAGGAACTTGCAAAGAATACAGATTCAAATTTTTATTCAAGCTGCTATATTTATTTTAATCCAACGGACAAGAAGTTTTGGATGGGGCCAGTTTGGGATTTTGATTTGGGCTGGGGAAACATAAACACGTATACCCCTGAGAAATCTTATATTGGATTTAAAGCAGATGAACACGCGGAAAAAGATGGTAAAACTTGGGAAAGCTGGATTGTTCAACTTTTAAAAAACGAAAATTTCAAGAATAAGGCAAAAAAACGCTGGAGTGACTTAAAACCGAAAATCGAGGAATATTTTTCTGCTGAAAATGTAGACGCTTTAAGTTATGAATCAAATTTTTCCAGCCTGCAAAACGACGCGGAATTGAACTTTGAGCGCTGGCCAATTTTAGGAGAAGCAGTCTGGAAAGCCCCGATCGGTTATGAAGGTCGCAAGACATACGAAGCCGAAAAGAAATTCTTTATCGACTGGAAAGACAATCGCATTCAGTGGTTGGAAGAAAATCTTTGATGTTTTGAAATGTCCGAAAGTTGATTTTTCTTACAAAAATATTGCCATATAGAATGGAATGGTCAGAATATCGTTGTCTTTGGAACAATCTTTTGTGTTTATAAAATCTATAAATACCACATTTCCGTTAATTTTGAAAGATAAAATTCTTGCATTTCCGTTAATTGTTTGCTTTTTTTCATGTTTTGTGGCAGTTAATAAAATTTAGAAAAATAACTCTTTGAAAAATAACAACTATTTATTTGACATATAGGAAATTCACCTTAAACTTAATTGTGGAGATTTGTGTGCTCTAATCACAAAAAGTGTTTGTCTAATCTGTATAAAACTTGGTGCGGGAAAAGCCAGGTTCTTATAATCAATTTACTTTTATAAAAAAAGTTTGGAGGAAAAAATGAAAAAAGCAGTTCTCTTGATGCTGTCTTTATTTTCAGCCTTGTCGCTGATGTTCTTGTCTTGCTCAACGGATTCTAGTGGGGGGGGGGGAGCGATCCGGTTCTTGATTTAATTGTTTGTACTGGAACTCAAGAAGAGAAAACAGAATGGGAAATTGAGTCTGGTAATGAGCTTAATGTTTATATAACAAGTAAAAATTATTTAAAAGATCTTGAAATCACAGGAGCTGAATATGACATTCCTGATGATTTTGTTCAGTTGGGTTATACATTGAATGATTCTTCTGTTGAAAGAAGAGGTGTTTATAAACTTAGTTTTAGTGGATGTCCTACAGAAGCTGGTGAATATACAATTACATTATATGCTCGTATAAAATCTAAACCAAATTCAAAAGAATGTAAATTTACTTTTACATTGAAAGTAAAAGGCTCTGGCGAAGATGTAAAAGCCATGCCGTCTATTACAAAACAGCCTGTTTCAAAAACTTATTCAGCAGGCACAACTTCTTTTGATGAATTATCTGTAACAGCAGCAATTGCAACTGGTAATGAAATTGCATATCAATGGTATAAGGATTCTGAGAAAATTTCAGGAGCAACATCTGCAACTTTCACTCCGACATCAGCTGGAAAATATTTTGTAAGAGTTTCTAATAAGGATGCATCATCTAAATATGTTGATAGTAATATTGTTTCTATTGTTGTTTTGAATGCTGGTGAATTATATCCTCCTGAGATCTCATCTGATTTAAGTTCATCTATATCTTATGATAAGACTAGTGATATTGAAAAACTTGAAATAAAAGCAACAAGCAGAGATGGTGGAATTATTCATGCAACATGGTATTGCGACAATGTTGTTATTTCTGGTAATGAAGATAAGCAGATTTCTGCTGTTAATGGTGTTTATACAGTTTCTTATACTCCAACTAAATTTGGTTCATATTATTGTGAATTATGGGTTGTAAATGGTGAAAATAAATCTCAGAAGGTTACTTCTGGAAGTATTGCTGTAGAAGAAAAAAAGATGGTTGTTACAATTGGTGGATTAAGTTCTACTTCATATGTTGGGGAAGAGTTAAAAGTTTCTGTAACGACAAATGTAGAAACAGAAGATATTGCATATCAGTGGTATACAACAGATGCTTCTTCTAGTTCTGATACAGAAATTAATGGTGCAACAGATGAATCTTATACTCCAGCAAAAACTGGTTTTTACAAGTGTAAGGTAACAGTCACATCTATCGGTGGTCAAAAAAAGACTGTTGATAATGGTGGAACAGTAGAGGTTGTTACTAAACCTGTTGGAGCGGCTGAAATTCCAACAATTACTTCTCAGCCAGAAAGTGTTTCTGTTGAAGAGGGTGGAGAAGTAACTCTTTCTGTTTCTGCAAACGTTAAAGATGGTGGAAAGCTTTCATATAAGTGGTATAAAAATGGAAATTCAATTACAGATGCTACAGGTTCTTCTTACACAATTTCCAGTGCAAAAGCAGATGATTCCGGTAACTATCATGTAGTTGTTACAAATACATTGAACGGAACAACTGCTACAAAAACATCAGATATTGCTGTTGTTTCAGTTTCAAGTTCTGATGGTTCTATTAGCGGTGGTTTTGATTTTACTCCTAATAATTAATTCCATTTAAGTACAAGGAGCTGGCAAAAAGTCAGTTCCTTGTTTTCGTTCATTTATTTTTTGAGATTTTAAAATGAAGAAAATAAAAATACTTTTTGCAGCCATTTCGGTTGCTCTTGTTGCGCTTACTGGGTGTAGCAATTCTATAGAAGAAAATATTGGGCAAAGTTCAGACTACGGAACTTTGATGATTGGCGGCGATTCTCGTGCAATAAATGTTGATTCTGTAAAAAAAGCGATTGTTTCGGTTTCTGGAAATGGAATTACTACACCGCTAAAATCAGAGGCAACGGATGTAATAAGTGGTCGCGGTTCTGTAACGATTACAAAAATTCCTACTGGAAGTAATCGTATTATTACAGTTCAGGGATATTCCGATTCTAATGCAACTGCAGAAGTTGATGGCGCAGTTTTGCGTGCCGTTGTGAATATCAAGGCTGGAACAAATAAAATTGACACAATCACTTGGGAAACCAGCCGAAAAGGTTACATTTACAATGCACTTTTTGAAAGTGGCGAAAATATCAGCAATCTTTCAACTGAAGAAATGGCTGCTATCGATAAGGCAACGCCTAGTTGTGATGCAACAAATATTAATCTTGAACTTTTTGTAGAAGATTTTAAAAAAGGCTATGCAAACTTAAAAGATTCTTCTGCGTACGTTCTTAGCGTAGAAAAAACTTTAAAACGATTAATTGTTGAAAAAGCCGCTTCTTCTACAGAAAGTGCACCTGCATTTACTGCAACCGCATATTATTCAGACGGAACAAATGAAGATGTAACAAGTTCTGCAACATGGAATTCAACTGAAACTGCGGTGGCAACTGTAAGTGGCGGAAAAGTTACACTTGTTGCGGCAGGAAAAACAGTTGTTAGTGCAAGCTACACTTTTGGCGGTGTTACAAAAACCAGTGCAAAACAGACTGTTACGGTAACTGCACAGGGCGGAACGATTGATAAGTTGTATTTTATAACTACGACACAGTGGTCAGCCGATTCTCCTAGATATGCAGCATATTTCTTTGAAGATATTAGTAAAAACGAATGGGTTGATATGTTAAAAGATTCTTCAACTGGTTATTATTATTGTACTAAACCTGCAACATCATATTCATCAGTTATTTTCTGTCGAATGAATCCAAATCAAGCAGAAAATAATTGGGATAATAAATGGAATCAAACAGATGATTTGGATATTCCGTCTGATAAAGACACATATAAATATGGAGAGAGTCAGTGGGATAAAGGAACAGGTGAATGGCTTTCAGCACTTTCTGGTTCATACTCAGGCGGTTCGCTTTCTGCAGCAATTAATTCAGAAGCAGTTACTGCCCCGGTTCCTCCAACAGTAACTATTACTCCAGCCAGCGGTGATATTTCATTAAGTGGTTCTATAAAAGTTACTTTCACAGACGGAAACGACACAATTTCATCAGCAAAAGTTACAATTAACGGAACTTCTTATGACATGGGAACAACTGCCGGAACATTCACAAAATCTGTAAAAGATTTAGGAATTACTACAGGCGGAACTTCAATCACAGTTTCTGCAACAGTAACAAACAGTGAAGGCACAGGAACTGCAAGCGCAACATTAACAACTGCGGACACTCCAACAGTTGTGGATACGTTTACTTGGAAAAATGCACTTATCTATTTTGTAATTCAAGACCGCTTCTATGATGGAGATTCTTCAAATAATAATAGTTATGGTCGTATGTCTAAAGATGATTTAGGAAGTTCAATCGGAACATTCCATGGCGGCGATATAAAAGGTCTTACAGAAAAACTTGACTATATTAACGGTTTGGGTGTAAACGCAATTTGGATTACAGCACCTTATGAACAGGCACATGGTTGGTGTGGCGGTGGTTCTAATGGAGATTTCGCGCATTATGCATACCATGGATATTATCCACTTGACTACACGATGATGGATAAAAATATGGGAACTGTTGAGGAATTCCGTTCTTTTGTAACTGAATGTCATAAACGTGGAATTCGTGTTGTAATGGATGTTGTAATGAACCATACTGGATATTTGACGTTGCAAGATTGTCAGGATTATGGATTGGATATTTTTACAAGTTCATATTCTGGTGGAAAATCAACTGATATGGGATTCAAAATAGGTTCTGACGGTGATACATATCATAAACATCATGATAAAATTGATTATAACGGACACAATGATGGTTGGGCTAAATGGTGGGGAGCTTCTTGGATTCGTGCAGGCGTTCCGGGATATACTGCCGGCGGTGGTGATGATTTGACAAAAAATCTTGATAATCTACCGGATGTAAAAACTGAAAGTACAACATCTCAAACTGTTGCTCCTATTTTGCAGACAAAATGGGGAAAAGAATCAAGCGGTTATGATAACTGGATTATTCCTGCTGCTAAATCATTACGTTCAACATCATCTACAAATGCGCCTGCTGTTTGGATTGAAAAATGGCTTGCTGCTTGGGTAGAAGAATTTGGAATTGACGGTTTCCGATGTGATACAGCAAAACATGTTGATAAATATCGTTGGAATGAATTAAAAAATCTTTGTAAAACAGCACTTGCAAATTGGAGAAATTCTTCTCGTGCCGATGAATATGCAAAAGATTGGGATGAAGATTTCTGGATGACAGGAGAAGCTTTCGGTTGGAAAAAAGATGGTGATTTATCTTGGTTTAGCAATGGTTTTGATTCTATGATTGATTTTACTGTTGCAGGAACTGCTGGAATGAAAAGTTATTCTCCTAGTCTTCCTAGTTGGGATGGTCGCTTAGGAGATTCTCAGGCATTGCTTTATATTTCAAGTCATGATACAGGTTTAGGACGTGCTTCTAATCAAACAGAACTTGGAACATCATTTGTTTTAATGCCGGGCTTAGTTCAGATTTATTACGGTGATGAAACAGCTCGTCCGTTCGGTGATACTGGTTCAGATGAAAATCAGGGAACACGTTCAGACTTCAACTGGGATGCCTCTACTGGTGCAACTGCAAAACACTGGGGCAAAGTCGGAACATTCCGTAAGTTTAACCCTGCGGTTGGTGCCGGAACTGGTTCGGCTACAAAACGTACTTACAGCGGGGCTGCCGGCGAAAGCAAGGTTGCAATCGGAATCAATGGAGCTAACGTTGATGTAAGCGATTTGTTCAACGATGGAACTACAGTTTACAACTGGTACGACGGAAAATCTGCAACTGTAAGCGGCGGAAAAGTTACTTTTGCTGGTGGCTCTACAAGTCAGCCAATTCTTGTAAGTGACAAAAATCCAGCTGACTACGGTGTAACATTCTAAAATCGCATTTTGTTATAATGCTAAAAATGAACGGCACAAAATAGGACAAAAGTTCTGTTTTGTGCTGTTTTTGTTTTTTTATATTATGTTTATGCTTAAACCGTTTTTTACATCTAAAAAAGTTCATTTGGAGAAAGGTTTAAGAAGTCCTGTAATAAAAGACAACCTGCATTTGAAAAATCTTTGCTAGAAACAACATAAACTTTTGCAGAAGGATATTTTTCTTTTTTTGTTCAGTGCATTGAGTAAAAATACTCAGTGTATTGAGTATTTTTACTAAGTAACTATAGCCTTCTTTACTTATTCTGTAAACTTTTTTTGACATCTAATTTTTCTGTGTTACAATTTAAATAATGCGAAAAGATGGGAAAACTTTCTGCATTACAATTTAAAAAGTAAGGTTGGAAAAATGAAAAAAGTTTTGTGCGCAATTGGAGCGATTGTGCTTTTTGCGTTTTGTTCTTGTAACAATGAACTTGAGGAAAATGTTCAGGATGCTTCTTCTGGCGGGGGGGGGGTATGGCTCATTGGCCGTTTCTAAAAATGATTCGGATTCGGCTCGGGCACTTGATATTCAGTCTTTAAAGTTTGCTTCTGCATTTGTCAGTGGGCAAGGAATTTCTGCTGGAAATGAACCTTTTGCAAAAAATATTTCTATAACAGACGGTGCAGGAACTTTTACAATCAACAATATTCCTGCTGGAAAAAATCGTATTATTACAGTTCAGGCTTTGGATTCCTCTAAGTCGGAAATTTATGGCGTAACAATGCGTGCGTTCTGCGATGTGGAATCTGGAAAGACAACCAACGTTTCAGTGAACTGGAAAACCACCGCACTTGGAAATGTTTTTTATGAGCTGAATAAAGTTGGGTATGGGGTTTCGAATATTTCAAAAGAAGATGTAGATAAAATAGATAGTTTGATAGACAAATCTGTTTCTTCTTTTTTGATAGATACAGAAACTCTTGCTGCTGATTTTAAGAATAAAACTTTAAAAGATGCTTCTTCTTATTTATTAGAACCTGCGACTCTTGCATTTACATGTAATGACAACAGAAACTTTAAAATTCAAGTATGTGATCCGGCTTCTTCTGTTTTTTCTGGAAGTGGAACAAGTGGAAATGTGAAAAATATTGCACCAGGAAAATGGAAAGTTCTTCTTTTGGGTGATGATGGGGCAAAACTTGCTGAAAAAACTGTGACATTCACTTCCGGAAAGGAATCTTCTGTTTCTTTTGCTACAATAACTGATAAAATTATAGTTCATGTTGAAGAATCTGCCGGTTGGTCTAATGTTTATGCGTGGATTTCAGAATCAGAAAAACTGTTTGGCGCATGGCCTGGAAAAGCAATGAAAGATTCTGATGGTGATGGCTGGTATGATGTTGTTATTGAAAAAACTTCCTGCAATCTGATTTTTAATAACGGCGGAAGTGGACAGACAGGAGACCTTTCTCGTGAAGCTGGAGAATGGTGGTACAAGGATAATGTTTGGTATGAAGAGGATCCGACTGATAATGAATCACCTGTAATAAATTCTTTGAGTATGAATGTTGCAGCTCCTGTTTCTGGAAATGTGACTTTCACGTTGACTGCAAGTGATAATAAAAAATTGAAAAATGCAGAATTTTTTGTTGATGATATAAAATATTCTGAAAAAACTTTTAGCTCTTTAAATGATTCTTTGGCTTTTGAATGGGATTCTTCTACTGTAAAAAATGGTGAGCATAAAATTTCTGTAATTGTCTATGATGCGGCTGGAAATAAAAGTGAACCGAAAGTGCTTTCTGTTGTAACAAAGAATGAAAATGCTCGTCCGGTGGCATCGATAACTGGTTCAATAAGAGTTTCAAAAGGTGCGGAAAAAGTTTATTCAGCAAGTAATTCAACTGATAAAAATGGAACTGTTGTTGGTTACAAATGGAAGGTTGTCGGTGCAAGTATTGTTGCCGGTTCAGAAACAAGTGAAAATATAACTGTAAAAGTTCCAGATTCAGAAGGAAGTTTTACAATTTCTCTTGTTGTTACAGATGATGAAGGCTTGGATTCTGAAGAAACAAAAATCACTGTAAATGTAATAGAAAGAGCTGCTGTTGATTTCCGTGAGGAAACAATTTATTTCTTGATGACAGCCCGTTTTTATGACGGTGATTCTTCAAACAACCGTTATTGTCGTGCAGATGATAATTCCGGCAACATGGCAAATAACGATCCGCCTTGGCGTGGTGATTTTAAAGGTTTGATTGAAAAACTTGACTATATCAAAGCTTTGGGATTCAGTGCAATTTGGATTACTCCGCCAGTTTTAAATCGTTCTGATTATGATTTCCATGGTTATCATGCCTGGGATATGACAAAAATTGATCCTCGTTTGGAATCAGCTGGAGCAACATATCAGGATTTGATAAATGCGGCACATGCTAAAGGGATAAAAATTATTCAGGATATAGTTTTAAACCACAGTTGCCGTTTTGGATTGAAAAATTTCTTTGTTCCTAAATATTGGGGTGACCGAGACAATCAGTATTGGGGAACAAGCAACAAAATAAACTATTACGATGAATATAATCCTAGTTTTGAATACAACGGACTTGATGTTGAGCCGAACAGTGGAAAATCTTGGTATAACGGCGATTTATGGCAAAAAGAAAAGCCTACGCTCTCTTGGAATCCTGATTTGTCTGATTGGGGTGTTCAAAAAGGTTTTGATAATAACGGCAGAGCTTATTACGGATGTCAATGGCCGGATTTGCGACTTTTTGACCCGGAAAAATTTCATACAGAATGGCTTAAAAACTGGGAAGATGAAACTTGTCAGACTGGAACAATTCATGAAGATTGTATTGATTTGAATACTGAATCAGCTGTTGTTCAAAAATATTTGATTGACGCATATACAAAATATATTGATATGGGCGTTGATGCGTTCAGAATTGATACAGTAAAGCATGTAAGCCGAAACACTTTTAACCGTCGTTTTATTCCTGCATTTAAAGAAGCCGGCGGTGAAGATTTTTATATGTTCGGTGAGGTTTGTACTCGTGTAAATGAAGTTTGGAATAAAGGCGTTGCGCCTCTTTCAACTCCGTTTTATACTTGGAAAGAACGTTCTACTTACAGTGATGATGATACAACAGCGGCTCATGAAGCTTATGATTATGAGCAAAAACAGGGGACTGGAAATCAGCCGACTTCGGATAATCATGCTTTGAAAGGAAATGAATATCACAAGCCGGATTATTCAAAGGCTTCTGGAATGTCTGTAATTGATTTTCCGATGCATTGGAATTTTAGTGATGCTGGTTCGGCTTACAATCAGCGTGGAAACGATATTTATTATAATGATGCAACTTGGAATGTTGTTTATGTAGATAGCCACGACTACGGACCGAATACAGAAAGCCGCTATGCCGGAGGAACATCTGCTTGGGCTGAAAATATGACTTATATGTGGACTTTCCGTGGAATTCCTTGCATTTATTACGGAAGTGAAATTGAATTTCAGGCTGGATGTCCGACAGATAAAGGTTCTTCTGCGCCGCTTTCATCAACTGGGCGGGCTTATTATGGTGATAATATTGAAGGAAGCGTACAAGTTTCTGACTTTGGTGAATGGTCAAATGCGACTGGAGCAATGGCAACAACTTTGGAAAAGCCGTTGGCAAAACACCTTTCTCATTTGAATAAAATTCGCCATGAAATTCCAGCATTACAGAAAGGTCAATATTCAAATGAAGGGTGTTCCGGTGGAATGTCATTTAAACGCCGTTTTACTGATAATTCAACGGACAGCTTTGTTTTAGTTTCACTTTCCGGTGACGCGACATTCAGCGGACTTCCGGGTGGAACTTACACAGATGTTGTAACTGGTGATTCTAAGACAATTTCTGATGGCGGTTCGATAACTGCTTCTTGTTCTGGACAGGGAAATGCAAGAATTTATGTTCTTTCTACAGCGAAAACTCCTGCACCGGGAAAAATCTCTGGAAACAGTCCTTATTTAAAGTAAACTTTCATATTTATAAGGTTAAAGAAGCCTCTAGAAAAATAAAAATTCCAGAGGCTTCTTTAATTTTTGTTTTACAAATGGCTTTTGTGGATTTATAATTTTCTTTGGAATTTGGATGCTTCTTGCCTTACTTAGAGATGTTTTGAATATTTTAAGACTCTTTGGAGGCTGATATGAAGAAATTTTTTTGTGGCTGTTTGGCTTTTTTATGTCTTTTTGCGTTTTCCTGCAAATTGGAAGAAAATGATTCCGATTCAAAATTTGGTTCAGTTTCTATAAGTTTGGCAAAACCTGCGGCTGAATCTGCTGAAAAAAAATCTTCACGTGCGCTTTATATTCCGGAAATTACCGAAGCTACCGTAACGATTTGCGGCTATGGAATGGAAGATGTTGAAAAAAGCGTAAAAGTTGAGCTTGGAAAAGGTTCTGTTTCATTTGATAAAATTCCTGTTGGAAAAAATCGTGTTGTAAAAGTTCAGGCTGAATACACCTTGAACAATGCTCTTTCAAAACTTGATGGCGTTGTAATTTATGCTGCGACCGATATTAATTCCGGCGAAAATTCTGTGAGCGTGAATTGGGCAACTTCTGCCGTTGGCGCGGTTTATTATAATCTTATAAAAGAAAATTACGATATTTCAAACCTTGAAAAATCTTCTGTTGAATCGTTTATTCCGTCTAGCACACATGCGGCTCTTGTTAATACAAAGCAGATTGCACTTGACATAAAAAACGGTGCTACCCCTCCCCAGACTTTAGAAAAATATAAACTTAAAAGTGGAAAAATTACGTTTTGCACAGATAAAGCTTATTCCGATGTAAAAGTGCAGATTTGCGACCCGGTTTCTTTAGCTTTGACTGGAACGACTGGCGAAACTCAGACGATAGAAAACGTTGCTCCGGGAACTTGGAATTTTTATTTAATCAAAGATAATTCAATTTTTTACAAAATAGATTCTGTTGCTGTAAAAGAAGATGAGCCAGTTGATTTAGGAACGATTCTTTTAGGTTCTGTAAAGATTGGCTCAAAACACCCTGCAAGCGGTAAATATTCACCGGTTGACTAGTCAAATTGGGCAACTGCAAGTTACGCTTTGGGTGCAGAGCTTGACGCAGACGGAAACGGAACTTTCGCAGTTTATTCAAAAAATGCCACAAAAATTCTTTTGGAACTTTATAGCACAGCCTACGGTGAAGAAGCCGCTTACGACTACTGGATGGAAAAGGGCAGCGATGATATTTGGCGCGCAAAAATCAATGGAATTACGAGCGGCACTTTGTATGCGTTCCGTGCCTGGGGACCAAACTGGACTTTTGACGAAAACTGGGAACGTGGCGGAAGCTCTGCTGGTTTTGCTAGCGATTTTGATTCAAATGGAAACCGCTTTAATCCGAATAAAGTCTTGTTCGACCCATATTCAAAGGAAATCAGCCACGACAAATCAAATCCGACCGCGCTTGGCAGCTTGAACGGCGGAATGTACGGAACTGGCGAGGAAGATTTTGAAGGAGCGGCACGAAGAAATTTTGACACTGGAAAATATGCTTCAAAATCTGTTGTTATAAAAGACAGCACAAGTTTTGGAACAAAGCCAAAAATTCCGCAGGAAAAAACAATTATTTACGAGGCACACGCACGTGGAATCACAAAACATTCTTCTTCTGCACAACTTTCTTCTATATTAAATGGAATTGACGGCTTTGAAAATGTTGTGGACATTCCGGCTGAATATCAGGGAACGTACAAAGGTGCGGGAATGTTAGCTCCGTATCTTAAAGCATTGGGCGTGAACACAATCGAGTTTTTGCCGGTTCACGAAAGCGACAACGATGCAAACCCGGACGACGCACCGGGCGGAAACTACTGGGCGTACATGACTTACGGCTACTTTGCGCCAGACAGACGTTATTCAAGCGATAAATCTTACGGCGGTCCAACGCGCGAATTCAAGGAAATGGTAAAAGCGTTCCACGATGCTGGAATGGAAGTTTACCTTGATGTGGTTTTCAATCATTCAGGAGAAGGTGGAACTTGGTACGGCGAAAAAGACAGTTATAAGACTGCTGAGCTTACATTTATGCGCGGCTTTGACAATAGCACTTATTATTCGCTTGTTCAGGATAACATTGGCGGCTACTGGGAAACTACCGGCTGCGGAAACAACTTGCAGTGCGATAATTCTGTAGTCCGCAAGTTTATTTTGGATTCACTTACTTACTGGATTGACGAAATGGGTGTGGACGGCTATCGCTTTGACCTTGCTCCTGTTTTAGGACGCGAAGGGCTTGGCACTTGGAATTACAGCAAGGACGCGCAGACGATTAAAGATATTATCGCTTTAGGACAAGAAAAAGATGCTGAAATGATTGCCGAAGCTTGGGATACTCAATGGCCGGGCGGTTATCAGGTTGGAAACTTCCCTGACGGTTGGGGCGAATGGAATGGACGTTTCCGCGATTCAATCCGTTCTTATGTTGGAAAAGGTGAAAGAGGTTCGTTAAACAATTATATCAATGGAGATTACGACAACTTTAACGACCAGGGTGGACCGCAAAAATCTGTGAACTTTGTTGTTGCTCACGATGGTTTTACTCTTGCCGATTTGTGCAGTTACCAAGGTGCAGGAAATGCGATGAACAACACTTTGAGTTGGCCGTTTGGTCCAAGCGACGGTGGTAACAGCGACTACAACACGCTAGGTTTCGGAACAGAAGCAAAAGATAAACGTCAGGCAGCCCGAAACTACATTGCAATCCAGATGATAAGCCGCGGTGTTCCGATGATTGTTTGGGGCGATGAGTTCGGCAGAACTCAAAACGGAAATAACAATCCTTACAACATAGACAGCGTTGCAACTTGGAGCAACTACAATATGATAAATACTGCTTCTCCTCATCTTGTTGCAACCGGCGGAAGTGGAGCTTACCACAACAATTTTGGAACTTTTGGCAATACTGCAAACGTAAACGGTAACTTTAAGTTTATGAACTACATGCTAAAGTTGCGTGCAAGCGAACCTGCATTCCAGCAGGCAGATTACAGAGTTTCTTATGACTTTAAGAAAGAAGATGGCACTTCAACATTGTCGGACGGAGATCGTTGTGTCTGGATTCGCATAAATGGAAGCACGGTTTCCGGCGGAAGCGACTACCTTGTGTTTATGAATATGTATACGGCGGAAGTTCCATTTACAATTCCTGCCGCTGATTCTGGAAAATCTTGGGTACGACTTGCAGATACGCAAAATTATTTTGAAAGTGCCTTTAACTGTTGGAATAGCGAATCTGCCGAAGTGGTTTCTGAAAGAAGTTACGGTGTTACTCCTTGGTCAGTTGTAATCTTAAAACAAGTGGAATAAAATCTTTCTTTTAATAATTTTTATTGTATAAAATTAAAAATTACGGCAATAATTGTTATTATGAAAAGAATCGCAATTCTCGTTTTTTGTCTTTTTGTTTTTGTTTCTTGTGCGCAGAACAGCAATTTTATTGCTTTTGACTCAATGAACACTTTTATGACTTTAAAAACCTACGGAAAAAATGCTGCAAAGGCAAATCTTAAGGTAAAAGCGAGAATCTGCGAGTTGGAAAGTTATTTTTCCACAACATTGAAAGAAAGTGATGTCTATAAAATAAATCATTCCAATAGTGATTTTGAATTTTTGCATGATGAAACGGCGCGCCTTGCGTTGTATGCGTTTGAAATGGCTAAAAAAACGGATGGGGCGTTGAATCCTGCGATTTATCCAATTGTAAGAGCATGGGGTTTTACAACAGGTGAATACAAAATTCCTTCTGAAACCGAAATTCTTTCAATTTTGCCGTATGCAGATTTTTTAAAAGTTCAAATTGAAAAAATAACAAATCCTGAAAATACCGAAAAATCAGCAGAAAAAATTATTCTTCATAAGCATGATGGGATGATGATTGATTTTGGTGCGGTTGCAAAAGGTTTTGCCAGTGATGAAGCTGAAAAAATCTTGAAAGCCTATGGAATTGGTTCGGCGATTCTTGATTTGGGTGGAAATATTGTTGCGCTTGGCACAAAACCGGACGGAACAGAATGGAACGTCGGGATAAAAAATCCTTGGAATGGCGAAAATCCTGTTGCCGGGATAAAAATAAAAAATCATTGCGTTGTTACAAGTGGCGGATACGAGCGGTTTTTTGTTGGCGAGGACGGAAAAAAATATATTCATATTTTTGATGGAAAAACTGGATTTCCTGTTGAAAATGAACTTGAGAGCGTTTCTGTTATTTCTGAAAGCGGAATTTACGCTGATTCTTTAAGCACCGCACTTTTTGTCATGGGTACAGAAAAAGCTATAGATTTTTGGAAATCCAACCGCGATTTTGACATGATTTTGATTACAAAAGACAAACGCATTTTTTTTACAAAGTCTATAAATGAAAAAATCTCGGTTCTATATGATTTTGCGGAAAAAATCTGTGTGGAATAAAAGCTTATTCGCAGTGCAGTTCTGTTGCGCAGAGTGCTGTTTTTAGGCGATGGATAATGTTTCCCGGTGTGTCTTTTAGAAGTTTCAGTAACGCGCGGTAGTAGGAAAGTGTAAGTCCTAACAAGTTTTTTTCTGGAATATTTAGGTTTGCGGCACATTGGCTGAACGCGCTTGCCGCGGAAAGTTTTAAGGCTTTTGCAATTCCGCTGAAGAGCGCGCCTTGTGTTACGGAAAAAGTTCCGATTTGAAAAAAAACTTTTCCGCTAGGAATAAGAATCGTTGAGATTATTACAAAAAGCCAAAGACAGATGTGCGGAAAAATCATTATTTTTCTGCCGCTCAAAAATTGAAGCAAAATTGAAAGTACAAAAAAAACAGAAAGAACTGGAATTGAATCTATAAAAAAAACTGTTGCGGAAAGCGATAAAATAACAATGATTTTTGAGATAGTAAAAAAACGGCTGGATTTTTTTGAGCAGGCGTTGTGGGCGGCGTTTGAGCCCACAGAGGGGGTAGGGCGCAACGAAGTGCGACCGAGGGGGAGACTTCCCCCGCATAAAATTGGAGCTTCTGCTGGAATTTCTAGAAATCGTGCTAAAAATGCGGTAAAAATTCCGCTGACAGCGTTAAAAATAAGCATAGGGCCTAGAAGCAGAAACGTTCCGCGACCAAGGTAAATCGCGCTAAAAAAAATCTGGACTGCCGCGCTGAAAGACGAGCCAAGAATCGAAATTCCGTAGAGCGAAAAAAGTTTTTTGCCGGAAAAATTGTTCATATGGAAAAGCGAAAACATAAGAATTCCGCTAAAAACCGACTGAAAAAGTGAAATTACAACGAATGGCGAAAAAAGCGTGCCGGACATAAGGCTTGTTGCAAGTGCCTTGAAAACTGTAAGCGCAAAAAACGATGGGAATGAAATGTGCAGCGCGGAAAGCACGGCGATATTTGAAAGTCCAAGGCGGAAAAATGGAATAAAACGTGGTAGAAGCATTTCGGCGTAGGAAAACAGCAATGTGAGCGCAATAAGATATGCGATTCTGTTTTGGTCAGATGGATTTTTTTTTGTGGAAGAATTACTGTGAAATCGCATCAAATTCTCCGGTTTTTGAGCTGGTGTTTTCTAAAGTGATTATAACGTTGTTCGGTAGGCAAACAAGCGGCGAGCCCCAACCTTGCGCAACGCACTTTTTTTCCGGGCAAGGAGAGTCTGTTATGCGAATTTTTCCGTTTTTTACTTCAAAAGTTGTTGTTCCAAGTGAACCTTGAACTGAATAAACGCCGTTTTTTTCAGCAGAATATTCGTAGCGGATTTTGTTTGCGACCGCGACAATCTTGTTTCCGGTTCGGGATGAAGTTTTTTTTGTTATGAATATGGCGAGCGCCAGAATAAAAACAAGGGCAACAATGTCTAACGGAAGAATTTTTTTCATATACGTTTTTGATAAAATAAATTTCGGATTTTTAGATGAGAATGAATAAAAGCGCAGGCGGATTTACAGTTTGTGAAGACTTTGAGCGATTGCATCAATTAAAGTGCGTAGCACCCGAACAAATACAAGCGAAGCGCGAGCTCAATCGTCTGGAGCAAAGTGGAAATCTGCTGTGAGCGTTCTTTCACGATAATTTAAAATCCGAAATTGTGTTTAATTTTATATCCTATTCCCAACCAAAAGTTGCCGGCGGCTTGTTTGTTGCGTCAAAATAAACTGCGTCAACAAAATCAAGTTTTGCGATTTGCGTTAAAATGGAGTCCATCAGTTCTTTTGGCCACCATGCAAATCGGGCGGTCATTACATCTTCTGAACAAACCGGGCGCAAAACAAAACTTGCATGGTCATTTGAAGAAGCATAAGGCAAATCGATTGTAAGATGCTGAAAAATCTTGTTGTACCAACCAGATTTATGCAGTTCCGTCAGAACAATATTGTCAACTTCGCGGAGCTGGTCAAGGCGGCGTTTGTCACAGTAGCCTTCCTGAAGTTTCATCTGTCCGTCTTTTACTGCCGGATTTTGATAAAGTTTTATTACCGTTCTATTTAAATATTTTGAGCTGTTTGTAATTTCGCTGGAAGCGCCTTCAACTTTTTCCCGAATTTTTGGAACGTGGAAAAATCCATTTCCTTCATCCTTAAAAGTAAGACACGCTGGAAATCTGTATGTTCTGAAATCGCCCTGAACACCAACTGAGCGAACAGGAAGAACTGAACGCTTTAAATTCTGCTGGCAATGTTCGCAGAACTGCATGAATTTTACAGATTCAAGTTCCTTTTGGGCAGCCGCAAATTCCTCATCGTCTTTTGCGCTCCATGATTTTCCGTTATAGCAAAGCACATTGATAGAAAGCCCCGGACCTGGGAACGGATGGCGCATAACGAGCGAATCGTCAAGCCCAAGTTTTTTTCCGATTGCGCGGACTTCATCCTTGTACAAATCCTTTATCGGTTCAATTATCAGACCTTTTTCAATAAGAGCTTGAATTCCCTGAACGCGGTTGTGGTGCGTCTTGATTGTCTTTGAATTTTTTGTGCCGCCCGACTCAATAATGTCCGGGTAAAGCGTTCCCTGTGCCAAAAGCCACTGGTTTTCGTCAAGATGCTGTTTTTCAAGAACTTCGTTTCTAACCTTGATAAAATTCTCGCCAACAGCCATTCGTTTCTGCTGAGGGTCAGTAAGCCCTTTGATTGCGCTCAAAAAACTTTCAGAAGCATCCTCCACAATAAAATTGTTAAAACCAAATTTTCGGTATGCTTCCGCAACGTTTTTCGACTCATTTTTGCGCATAAAACCGTTGTCAATGTGAAGTCCAAGAACTTTTTCCTGTCCAAGCGCCTTGTTCAAAAGCGCAAAAGTGATTGTTGAATCCACACCGCCAGAAAGAAAAAGCAGCACATTTTTATCTTTTGCCTGATTTTTTATTCCCTCAAGTATGACCTTTAAAACTGTATCCTGATCCCAATTTTTTTCCATTCCGCAGAATTTCGCAAAATTTTCAAAAATCTGGTTTCCGCAAGGCGTGTCCTTTACCTCGCAGTGGCACTGAAGTGAAAATCGCTTTTTCGCAAGATTCTGAACCGCGGCAAATTTACAGTCCTTTGTTGAACCGACAACTTCAAATCCTTCGCCCAAAGACAAAACTTCATCCTGATGGCTCATCCAAACTTGCTGAGTCGGCCCGATTCCTTCAAAAAGCGGAGATTTTACCCATGGATTCAAATTTAATTCAGAAAAACCAAATTCTCCGGTTGCAGCTTTTCCAACATTTCCACCGTAACATTTTGCCATCAGCTGGTGACCGTAGCAAAGTCCCAAAATCGGAATATCCAGCGAAAGAATTTTCTCGTTGAATTCAGGAACATTTTCATCGTAAACAGAACTCGGTCCGCCAGAAAAAATTATTCCTTTTGTGTTCTCAAAAGTGCCAAGGTCTGCGGAAGGCAGCGCGATTTCTGAATAATATCCAAGAATGCGGAATCTTTTTGCAATAAGATGCGCATATTGACTTCCAAAATCTAAAACAACAATTTTTTCTCGTGGCATAAAATTTCCTTTTTTATTTTTTGGGCGGTCCGGCTCGCGTCGCGGCCGTCGGGCTTTCCGTTTCAATTCGCAAAGCTCATTTTCTCTTCAATCCCTACCGCAGGCAAAACTGGTTAATTTCTATTCTTTTTGTTTTCACAGGCGGCTTTTACAAATTCCCTAAAAAGAGGACCTGCTTTGTTCGGGCGGCTCTTGAATTCCGGGTGGAACTGAACGCCAACCATCCACTGATGATTTGGAACTTCAACAATTTCAACAAGGTCGCGCTCTGGATTTACGCCGGCAATAATAAGTCCACCTTTCTTAAAATCTTCGCGGTAAACATTATTGAACTCGTAGCGATGTCTGTGTCGTTCCCAAATCGTTTTTGTTCCGTATGCCTGCTCTGTTTTTGTTCCCGGTGCAACAGAACATTCAAATTTTCCAAGCCGGAGCGTTCCTCCAAGGATTTTTCCGTTCTGGTCTGGCATAAGGTCAATGACAGGATGTGTTGTTTTTGGTTCCATTTCTGTTGAATTTGCGTCTGCAAAGCCAAGAACATTTCTTGCGTATTCAATGCACACAATCTGCATACCAAGACAAATTCCAAAATAAGGAACATTATGTGTGCGGCAATATTTTGCAGTATTTATCATTCCTTCAATTCCGCGGCCGCCAAAACCACCTGGAACAATAACTGCATCCGCGTCTTTAAGGCGATTTTCTGTGGCTTCATCATCTGTCAAGTCTTCAGAAGAAACCCAGTCAATATCAATCGAGGCAAGATTTTCAATTCCACCGTGAATCAATGATTCAACAACAGAAAGATATGCGTCGTGCAGGGCAACATATTTTCCGACAAGGGCGATTTTTATGCTCTGAGTTGGATTATTAAAGCGTTCAACAACGCGAATCCATTCAGAAAGGTCAGCCGGTCCTTTTTTGATTCCAAGGGCTGTGCAGACAGCTTTTCCAAGACCTTCTTTTTCAAGCTGGAGCGGAACTTCATAAATTGAGCGCGCATTCAGATTCTGTATGATATGAGCCGGATCAACATTGCAGAAATTCGCAAGTTTTTCGCGTGTCTGGTCATCAATCGGGTGTTCAGTGCGCAACATTATGATGTTTGGAATAATTCCAAGCTCGTGAAGCTCCTTTACCGAATGTTGTGTTGGTTTTGTCTTAAGTTCATTTGCTGTGGCAATGTATGGTACAAGCGTAAGATGAATATAACAGCAGTTTTCCTCTCCAACCTCGTATTTTATCTGGCGGATTGCTTCAACAAACGGAAGCGATTCTATATCACCGATTGTTCCACCGATTTCTGTAATTATAACATCAGCATTTGTTTCTTTTGTGGAAAGAAGCATTCTTCGCTTGATTTCTTCTGTGATATTTGGAATTACCTGAACAGTTCCGCCGTGAAATTTTCCTTCACGCTCCATGTTTAGGACAGTAAGGTAAACGCGTCCGGCAGTTGTGTTTGAAGACTGCGACAAAGATGTGTCTGTAAAACGTTCGTAATGGCCAAGATCAAGGTCAGTTTCCGCACCATCGTCGGTTACAAAAACTTCACCGTGCTGAATAGGATTCATCGTTCCCGGGTCAATATTTAAATATGGGTCAAACTTTTGATTCACAACTTTAAGACCTAAATTCTTTAAGATAAGACCAATTGAAGCTGCGGCAATTCCTTTGCCCAAACCAGAAACAACTCCGCCTGTTACAAAAATGTACTTTGTCATCACAAATTCCTTTTAATCTATATCAGAAAACTATAACAAAATAGTTTCATTGCGTCCATAAAATTTAGTCGCATATCTTGATAACTTTGACATTGCTTTAACCGCCGCCTTTGGATTTTTGTCCAGAAGCTCACTGAAATTCTCGCTTGAAATTTTAATAACCTTGCATTCAGAAACAGCAGTTGCCGCTGAATGATGATTTGCGTCAAGCATAAAATCCAAATCCCCAAAAAAACTGCCTTCTGAACGGAATTTCACAGATTCATTCCGTTCTTCTTTTATGCTTCCTGAAACAAGGTAATAAACATAGTTCACGTTGTCGCCATTTTTATAAATTTCTTGCCCGGCAGAAAAATTTTCCATGTTTTTTTGCGTCATAAGTGCAGAAGGAGTTATAAAAATCGCACGGCGCACAATGTCATCAAGATTCTGCGGATGTTGAGCCGGCAAAAGATAAAGTTCGCTCAGCAAATTTGAATAAAAAAACTGAACTGTAAAAATCATCTGTGCAAAAACCATAAAAAGGTTAAAAAAGATATAAACTTCAAAAAGAAGTATAATAAGATTCCCTAAAACACCGTAAATCGTGTTGTAATTTGCCTTGTTCATAAAAACCGAAATCACTGTGATTGTAACATAAAAACTTACAGTGCAGAGCAATGCCGAAAGAAGGCAAAGTCTTGTTTTTGGTTTTGTTCCAGAGCCGATTTTGTATGCCACAACTGTTGTTGAGAAAATTATTATGTAAAGAACAAGGTTCACCAAAAAGTTTGAAAGATGACTGAAGAGAATCGGGGAAAGCGAGGAAATCCGTTCAAAAACCGGTAATTTAAAAATCTGGCGTGTAAGAAAAGCTGCAAAAAAAGAGGCGGCAACAATAACAACGATAAAAACTTCACCGGCAAAAGTCAGCAGCTGGTTTATAACCGGGCGGGATGGTGCAACTGTATTAAAAATCTTTGAAAGGCTCTGTATAATAGAAAGAAACATCTTGCGCGCCATCCAGATAACAAAAATGGCAAGCACAAAATTCACCCAGTTCAGGACAATTCCGTCTTTCAGTCCGTTGATATAACCGTTTATGTCAAAAACCGGTGTTATATTTGCAACAAGAATTGAAAATCCTTCCAAGGTTGCTGGCGAGGCATGAAGAATTCCTATGAAAATCGTAAGAATCAGCATTACAAGAGGAATAAAACTGAAAATAAAGCCCAGCGTGCAGGCAGAAGCGCACATTCCCAGATTGTTCTGAAAAAATCCCCGTGTGGTTAAATAAACAATCTGGCTCAAATGAATCAAGCCAGATTTTACGTTTTTTTTCATATTTTAGAAATCTGCGAGTTTTGGTGCCCGTGGATAAGGAATTACGTCGCGGATATTTTCCATTCCTGTAACGTAACGGATAAGGCGTTCAAAGCCTAAACCAAATCCAGAGTGAGGAACTGTACCGAATCGGCGCAAATCAAGATACCACTGATAGTTTGACATATCCATCTTGCGTTCCTCGCACGCTTTCAGTAATTTTTCGTAGTTTTCTTCGCGTTCAGAACCGCCAATCAGTTCACCAATTCCAGGAACAAGAACGTCAACGGCCTTTACAGTTTTTCCGTCGTCATTCTGTTTCATGTAGAAAGATTTTATTTCTTTTGGATAGTTAAAAACCATTACAGGGCAACCGAAAATCTTTTCTGTAAGATAACGTTCGTGTTCAGTTGCAATGTCGCAGCCCCAGTACGGCTTGAATTCAAATTTCGCTCCGTTTTTTTCTGCTTCTTCAAGCTTTGCGATTGCGTCTGTGTAAGAAATTCGCACGAACTTTGCTTTTGCGACTTTTTCAAGGCTTTCAATAAGACCAGGCTGAATTCTTTTGTCAAAAAATTCCAAGTCTGAGCGGCATTTTGTTAAAGCCCAGTTCAAAAGATATTTTACAAAATCTTCCTGGATATCCATGTCGTCATCAAGGTCAAAGAACGCCATCTCAGGCTCAATCATCCAGAATTCAGCCAAGTGGCGCGGAGTATTTGAATTTTCTGCGCGGAAAGTCGGTCCAAAAGTGTAAACGCGGCTTAATGCGGTTGCCATTGTTTCTGCTTCAAGCTGACCGGAAACTGTGAGCGACGCCTTTTTGCCGAAGAAATCTTTTGAATAGTCAACAATTTTATGCGCGTCCTCAATTTTCATTCCACCAGCGCCTGCTTTTACGCCAAGCTCAGCAATTTTTTCCATGGAAAGAGTTGTAACCTGAAACATTTCGCCTGCGCCTTCACAGTCAGAGCAAGTGATTTCCGGTGCGTTGATGTACTGGAATCCGCGCTCCTGAAAAAACGAGTGAACGGCAAAAGCCATCTGGTTTCGCACACGGTAAACTGCGCCAAAAGTATTTGTTCTGGCACGAAGATGAGCGTTTGTGCGAAGATATTCCATGGACATCCGGTTTTTCTGCAACGGATATTCTTCCGGATTGCAGGCGCCAAGACATTTTAGGCTTTCAAGAGTAACTTCCACAGCCTGACCGCTAGCCGGCGAAGAAATCAGAAGCCCTTCCGCGCGGACAGAAGCCCCGGTATTCAATTTTTTTAATTCTTCTTCTATATTATTTACATTTGCATTTGGAGAAGGTGAATTTCTGTCAAAAGTAAGCTGAATGTTTGCGAAACAGCTTCCGTCATTTACCTGAATGAAAACAAGATTTTTTGAATCGCGTACAGAACGAATCCATCCGCAAACTGTAACTTTTTGACTTTCCGGTTTTGTAGAAAGCAAATCTTTGATTAAAGTAGGTACCATAAAAACTCCTAAAAAATGCAAATAATAATAGAATAATATTACTCTTTTTGAGTAGGTTCTTCAAGATAACACAAAAAATTGACAGTCTAATGAAAGTTTCCTGTTGAGATTTTAAATGAGATTCGTGCAATTTTAGATTGTTACAAATATAACTGTGTTTCCCTTTATGATTTTTACAACTGATTTAGAAAAGAGTATAATTTTGCAGATTTGTCTTGCATAGATAATGGAGATTTTTTAACCAATATAACACAAAACTTTTCTGGATTTCGCTTGTACTTGCAGTTTTTAGTATTGTTCCTTCTGTAGGGTAAAATCAATTTTTCTTTTTTTTGCTTAGTTTTCGTGCTCTGCAAAAAGGTGAACTGTCTGTTCTAGAAATCTTCTTGTTGGTTCGGGAAGTCTATTTAGATCTTTTTGGATTTGAGAAGGTTCAGCATACACATTATCTGATTTTGTTTTTTCGCCTGTAACCAAGTATTCAACAGTAACATTCAGTGCCTTTGCAAGTCGGACTGCGACATCGGCTGGTGGCATAGAACCTTGAGAGCCAATATACATATCCAAAGCTCTGATTTTTATATTTGCTTTATAAGCAAGTTCTTTTCTTGTAAGCCCTAAATAATCTATTTCTTCTCTTAGACGATCTGAAAATGTTCTCATAAACCAATAATGACGTTTTTACGTTATAAATTCGGTTGTAATAATCGTAATTAAGATGTATAATCAAGTAATAAATCGTAATTACGATATTGGAGATTATTTTGAAGCGATGCGCCATTCTTTGCGGTTCTGCACCAGACGGATTTACACAGAAAAAAATAAACGAAATGCACGATTTTCTCACAAGCGAAGCCGGCGATTCTTGGGCGGAAAAAGAAATTATGATTTTCCCGAATGGCGTGAGCGAGGCGATGCTTTCTTTTGTGCTTGAACGGCTTAAAGCGGATAAAACTGAACAAATTCTTCTATATATATGCACTTTATCCCCGGTTGCGGACAGTGATAAGTCGGTGTGGCTTGGCGGCGAGGAAGTGAGAAAGAGTGTGATTGAGGCATTCTGTGCGGATGAGCACGTACAGGTGATTTATGACTGCGGTGGGGAACTGGTGAGGGAAGAGGAAACAGAAAAGGATGAAGAATTTTTTTCAGCTGAAGCGGATGTTTTTTCAAAAAGCTTGGGAGAGATGAAATGAGTTTGAATAATCTTCAAAAAACTTTTATTTCTTCGGTGAATGTCTTAAAAGACAATGCGTTTAATTTTCTTCGACTTGTGTGCTGTCTGATTGTGATTTATGAGCATTGTGTCGTTTTAAGCGGTGTTAATTTTCCTTGTTATGATTTGCGGGGAATTGCCGTTAACGTCTTTTTTATTTTAAGCGGATTTTGGGTTACGCAGTCATTTTTGAAAAGTGGTTCAATTAAAAACTATGCAATAAAACGATGCAAAAAGATTTTGCCTCAATATTGGCTTGTTGTGCTTGTCTGTGCAATTTGCCTTTCGGCGTTTTCTGCTTTGCCTTTGTGCAAATATTTTATCAGTGGCAGTTTTTATAAATATCTTGCGGCGAATATTTTTACATTGAATTTTATTCATCCAAATCTTCCGGGTGTTTTTGAAGGCTTGGCTTTAAATGGAAGTGTCAATGGTTCGCTTTGGACTATAAAAATTGAGATTGGGTTTTATATTCTTCTTCCGTTCATTGTTTTTGCTGTGAAGAGCCTGCGCGAAAAATTTAACGGGGGGGGGTACGAATGTATTGTGCTTGCCGCGCTGTATCTGCTTTCCGTTTTGTACGAGGTTTTTATGCCGTTTGTAACTGAAAAGACCTCGCTTCCTTCCTCATTGAATAATCAGCTTCCTGCGTTTATCTCGTATTTTGCAAGCGGAATTGCTTTTGCTTTCTATGGAGAAAGACTTTTCCCAAGGTTGAAGGTTGCTTTTTTGCCATGTCTTGTAATTCTTGTTTTACTGAATGTTTTTAAGATTCCTTTTGTATCCGCTTTGCTTGTGCCGATTTGCCTTGCGGTCTGTGTGATGTTCTTGGGATTGAATCTGAAAATTTTTTCAGGCATTGGGCGAAAAACTGATTATTCGTACAGTTTGTACTTGGTTCATTATCCGCTTGCAATGTGTTTTGTTTCGCTCGGAGTTTTTGAAAAAATGCCGGGATTTGCAATTTTTGCGGTTTTGGGAACTTCGTTTTTGTGTGCTTATCTGCTTGAAAATTTTCAACAGAGATTTTTCGGAATCAAGTGCAATGCGGAGGCTGCAAAATGACCGCGAAAAAACTTTCCGCAAGCATTGTTTTGTTCAACACTCCGCGTGCGCAGATTGAAGCCGTTCTGAAATCTGTTTTTGATTCCGCCTGTGTGAAAACGCTTTATATTATCGACAATTCTCCGAACGACAAATGGCGGATTCTTGAAAAACGTTCTGAAGAAAATGGCGTTACAAAAATCCGATACATTCACAACGAAAATTTGGGCTACGGCGCAAGCCACAATCTTGCAATGCACGAGGCGATTGAAAACGTCAGCGAGTATCACGTTGTGCTGAATCCAGACATTCGTTTTGGCTCGGAAGTTTTACCGGCACTTGTTGATTTTATGGATAAAAATCCTGATGCATCTTATGCGCTTCCAAAAGTTGTTTATCCGAACGGCGAAATCCAGTATTTGTGCAAACTTCTCCCGACTCCAGGTGATTTGATTTTCCGCCGCTTTCTGCCAAAGACAAAGTGGAGCGAAAAGAAAAACGACCGCTACTGCCTTAAAAATTTTGGCTACGACAAAGTGATAAATCCACCGTGTCTTTCGGGTTGCTTTATGTTTATGCGTCTTAGTGTTCTTGTGGAAAACAATATTTTCTTTGACGACAGATTTTTTATGTACTTTGAAGATTTTGACCTGATTCGCCGCCTGCACCGCGTTTCAAAAACACTGTATTTTCCGGGCGTTCAGATAATCCACGACCATCAGAAGGAAAGCTACAAAAACCGCAAAATGCTTTTGGCGCATATAAAAAGCGCATTCAAGTATTTTGGAAAATACGGCTGGTGGTTCGACAAGGAAAGAAAGGAAATGAATGAGAGGGTGCTGGGGGAGATTGAAGAGAAATGAAAATTGAAGTTTTTACAATAAATATATCAGAAGAGTGGTTTGACAAATGATAATAACCCAAACTCCATTTCGAATGTCATTCTTCGGCGGTGGAACTGACTTCTCCGGTTTTTATAACGAGCATGGCGGTGCAGTCCTTAGCACGACTTTCGACAAATATGCGTATGTTACAGTCCGGCATCTTCCACCATTTTTTGACTACAGGACACATCTTACCTACTCAAAGGAAGAAAAGGTAAATAGCATAGAGGAGATAAAACATCCTGCAATTAGGAACGCTATGCAATGGCTTGATATGCACAAAATCCGCATGACCTATGAGGCTGACCTTCCGGCGAGGAGCGGTCTTGGAACTTCATCCAGTTTTGCGGTTGGAATGCTGGAGGCGTTCTATGCGCTGAAGGGAAAATATGCGGACAAGCGAAAACTTGCGGATGACGCTATTTATCTTGAGCGGACATTGTGTGCTGAAGCAGGCGGCATCCAGGATCAGATTGCGGCCTCCTTCGGCGGTTTCAACAGGATAGACTTTAGTCGTGACGGATATACTGTGCGCCCTGTAATTATGAACCGTGAGCGCAAGGAAGAACTGAACAGCCAGCTCATGTTGTTCTTTACTGGGTTTAGCCGCTTTTCCAGCGATATACAAAAAGGCACTGAAAAATCAATGAAGGACAAAACGTCCCAGCTTATTGAAATGTACCATCTTGTTGACGATGCAGAAAAAATCCTCACAGATAAAAGTATAAGCCTTGACGAGTTTGGAAAACTTCTTGACTACACTTGGAAACTGAAGCGTGGAATTTCAGGCGGAATCTCTACAGACTCGATTGATGAGCAGTATGCAAAAGCGATTAATGCCGGTGCGCTTGGTGGAAAACTTCTTGGTGCAGGTGGTGGAGGATTTCTTCTGTTCTATGTTCCACTTGAAAAACAGGCGGATGTAAAAAATGCATTTAAAGACCAGATGTGTGTTCCATTTAAGTTTGAGAATGACGGAACAAAAATCATTTATTACAGCGCGGAAGATTATAAGGAAGAATAGAACATGAAATATATTAATGAGCTATGCACAAGATACCCGGTTTTATCAGTCTGCAAAAACGACATTGAAAAGGCTGCGGATGCATTGATTGAATCCTTTAAAAACGGCGGAAAACTGCTTGTTGCAGGCAACGGTGGAAGCTGTGCTGACAGCGACCATATATCTGGGGAACTCTTGAAAAGTTTTATAAAGAAACGCAAGCCGTCAGGGGAGCTTATTGAATCAATCAGAAAAATAAATCCAGAAACAGGTGATTATCTTTCTGATAAACTGCAGGGATCTCTTCCTGTTATTGCGCTTACAAACAATACCGCTCTTATGACAGCCAGTCTGAATGATGTGGATGGAAATGTAATGTTTGCCCAACAAGTGAATGGGTACGGAAAAGAGGGGGATGTTTTCCTTGGAATTTCTACATCAGGAAATTCAAAGGATATTGTATATCCAACGGTTGTCGCAAAGGCGAAAGGTCTTATGACAGTTGCACTGACTGGCAAGGACGGCGGAAAACTGAAGGGCATTGCGGACATCTGTATTGTTGTGCCTGAGCAGGAGACCTTCAAGATTCAGGAGCTTCATCTTCCTGTGTACCATGCGCTGTGTCTTGAAATTGAGGAATACTTTTGGAGAGAGTAGATATGAAAGTTGTGATAATGGCAGGCGGAATGGGTACAAGAATCCAATGTGTAAGAAGCGATGTTCCCAAGCCGATGATAGAAATCTGCGGAAAGCCGATTCTTCTGCACCAGATAGAAAACCTCAAAGCCTGCGGGTTGACAGACATAACAATTGTTGTCGGTCATCTGGGAAGCGTGATAAAGGATTTTTTCAGGGACGGCTCAGAGTTTGGGGTGAAAATAAGTTATTTCACAGAGGAAACTCCGCTTGGAACTGCAGGCGCGCTTTTCAAGATGGATTTAAAAGAAGATTTTCTGCTTCTGTGCGGAGATGTTATTTTTGACATTGACTTCAGCCGATTTATAAAATTTCATCAAGAACACAATGCATGGGCAAGCCTAATGGTGCATCCTAACGGACATCCGTTTGATTCCTCTTTGATTGTTACAGAAACTCTTCCGCCGCAGGAAAAAGGCGGACTTCCTGTTGAAACAAACCGGGTCATAGCATGGCTTTCAAAGGAAGATGAACGGCTTTACTACAGAAATCTTGTGAATGCCGGAATAGAGATAATCTCGCCTGAGCTTTTGCAGGAAAACAAAAAGAATTTTATTCCGCGGCATCCCGAAATTCCGGACAAAATTGACCTTGACCGGGATGTGTTAAAACCGAATATAAAAAACGGAAAGATTTTCGCTTACCACACAACAGAATATATCAAGGACATGGGTACACCGGAACGTTACCACGAAACTGAGAATGACATAAGAAATGGAAAAGTCCATTCACGTAATCTTTCTGTAAAGCAGAAGGCTGTTTTTCTTGACCGCGACGGCACAATAAACAGGCCGGACGGATTCATAACAAAGCCGGAGCAGTTTGAGCTTCTTCCAGGAGTAGCAGAGGCAATAAAAAAAATAAACAACTCAGGCTATCTTGCGATAGTCGTAACAAATCAGCCTGTAATTGCAAGAGGTGAATGTACTTTTTCTGAGCTTCAGAAAATCCATAACAAGCTGGAAACTGAGCTAGGAAAAGAAGGCGCGTATCTGGATGCAATTTATTACTGTCCTCATCATACAGACAAAGGCTTTGCCGGGGAGCGGATTGAATACAAATGCGACTGCAAGTGCCGTAAGCCAAAACCAGGAATGCTTCTTCAGGCGGCAAAGGACTTCAATATAGATTTATCCAAAAGCTACATGGTTGGCGACAGCGAGAATGATATTGAAGCCGGAAAACTGGCTGGATGTAGGGAAAGTTTTATGGTTGCAAATGGATTATTGGAGTGTGTGGAGGAGATGAAAATATGAAAAAAGACAGATTTGAGGCTGTAATTCTTTGCAGAAATGAGAATGGAAAATTTTCTAAACAAATAAAACTTGATGAAAAATTTCTTAAAAATTTAAATGCTATGAATTTATCTTTAGATTCTCTAATTTATAAATTCGGAAATTTTGAAGAAGAACTAAACTTTTTAAATTATAAAATAAATTCTATAATTGCTGATAGAATTTTATTTTGTTATGCAGGAATTGAATTCCAAAATGGGGATATAAAAGATTCTGAATTATCTAGGCGGAATATTTATGGAGTATTGGAAAACATAAATGTAGGATTGTTTTCTCTTATAAATGACATAAAACATAATCGTGTAAGTGGAGATCCTGAAGTTTTCTATAATCATATCATATTATTAATACTAATTTATGAAAGGTTAAAGGAAAATAAATCTTTTAAAAAATTTATTACAGAAAAGCAATTAATGATAATAGAGAATCGATTTATTGATTGCATTATTTTATTTAATAAAATTATAGAAGATGCAATTCATTTTAGTAAGTGGTCATGGATATATAATTTTTGTTCTTTTTTTATGGGATGGTATGATTATATTCCTATCAGTGAGAATTATAACAATCTAAGAAATTGTGTTATTAGTTATAAAGAAGAAAAGATAGAAAACGATTCAAATAAAAAATATGATGATTAAAGAATTTAAAAAATCTAACCAAAAATTAAATTTCACCGTTGGACCGGTTCAAATGGACGAAGAAACTTTATCTCTTGGAACCAGTCAGATTCCGTATTTCCGCACGGAAGAATTTTCCGTTCTTATGGAAGAAAATGAAAATCTGCTCTGCAAGTTCTTTGACGCTCCTGAAAATTCGCGTGTTGTCTTTATGACAGGAAGCGGAACTGCGTCGATGGAAGGCGGAGTTATGAATTTCTTTGATTCTTCTGACAAGGTTCTTGTTGTGAACGGCGGAAGTTTCGGTTCCCGTCTTGTTGAGCTTTGCCAGATACATGATATTCCGTTTACAGAAATAAAGCTTGATTTTGGAAAGCCTCTGACTTATGGAAGTCTCTCACAGTATGAAAATCAGGAATATACAGGTTTTCTTGTACAGTTGTGCGAGACTTCCAGCGGCGTTCTTTTTGATATGAATCTTATCGGAAACTTCTGCAATCGGAACGGAATTTTCCTTTTTGTTGATGCGGTAAGCGGATTCATGGCAGACGAATTTTCGATGGCAAAAATGCACGTAAACGCCGCGATTACAGGAAGTCAGAAGGCTCTCTCGCTTCCTCCGTCAATGTCGTTCACCGTTATGGATGAAAAAGCTGTAGCACGTGCTCAAAAAATCAATGTCAAAAATCTGTACTTCAACTATCCGTTTTATTTAAAAAATGGCGAGCGCGGACAAACTCCTTTTACTCCGGCTGTTGCGACATTGATTATGCTTAATGACAGGCTAAAACGAATTGAAAAATCCGGCGGAATAAAAGTACAGAATGAAATTATAAGAAAGAGAGCTGAATATTTCAGAAAAAAAATAAGTTCTCTTCCATTTGAAATGTTTGTTGTTGGAGAAAATGCTTCAAATTGTGTGACTGCATTACGTCCTAAAAATCCTGACGTTAATGCGCATAAGATTTTTGAAATTCTGAAGAATGAATACGGAATCTGGATTTGTCCGAACGGTGGTGAGTATGCAGAAAAAGTTTTCCGTGTTGGTCATATAGGTGCGATTTCGGAAGAACAGATTGATATTTTAATAGAAGCTTTTGAGGATTTACAGAAGCGTAATCTATTGTGATGCGGAAAAGAGGAGAAGATAAAGATGATAGCTGGAAAAACTGTTGTGTATACAAGCGGAACTTTTGATATGCTCCATGCGAACCATATAAAAATGATTGAGTATGCGCGCTCATTGGGCGACATTCTGATTGTTGGCGTGAACACAGATGAGCTTGTAGCGTCATATAAGTCTCAGCCGATTATTCCATTTGAGGAGCGGATTTCTCTTGTCAAAGCTCTGAAATATCCAGACATTGTGATTCCTCAGCGTTCGTTGAATCATGCGGACAAAGTGAAAAAACTTAATTTTGATGTTTTTGTTGTGGGTGATGACTGGGCAGGCAAATATGACTACCTGAAAGAGCAGGACGTGGATGTTGTGTATTTTCCTTACGGAGCTGGCATAAGCTCAAGTTCCTTAAAAGAACGTGTCTACGAGCGTTACAGTGAGCTTAAGAAAACTGCGGACAATCATTTTCCGAATGATGTGGATGTAAGGAAATAAATATGCAGGAAGTGTCAAGAGAAGAATATATCGAAGTTTTGAAGAAAGAACTTTCATTTATAGACGAAATTTGTTCAGAACAGAATATAAGATATTTTGTTTATTACGGTTCTCTTATAGGAGCAATCAGGCATCATGGAATGATTCCGTGGGATGATGATATTGATATTGTAATGCCAAGAAATGACTATGAGAAATTTCTTGAATATTTTAAGAGCAACAATACTGATTGCTACACCATTGTAAGCAATGATACAGACTCTTCGGTTCCATATCTAATTTCAAGGGTGAGCGATAAGAGGTATCATCTTGAATTTTTACAAGGAATACAACATGAAGTTGGCGTTTTTATAGATATTTATCCCCTTGATGGAATGGGTAACTGCAAGATTTCTGCAGATATACATGGAACAGTTTGTTGTTTTCTAAGAAAGTTTTTTTATGCAAAATACGGTTTTTATTTTCCTAAAGGAAGAATTCTTAAAAATTTAATTATGAAGTTTCTAAAGAAACTGCTTAATATACATAAAAAGCCTTTTACTCAGTCGCTGCTGAAAAAACTTGCAAAATCTAAGAGTTTTGAAAAGTCTAAATATGTGAATTGTCCGTTATGGGCTGATGAATATATAAGTGGAAATTTGCCACGTGAGTATTTTGATAAATGTAAACGTGTAAAGTTTGAAGGGATAGATGTAAATATTCCTGCTGAATATGACAAAATTCTGACAGCATTGTTTGGAAACTATATGGAGCTTCCTCCTGAAAAAGACAGAGTTATGCATCATTTTTATAAGGTGTACAAAAAATGATTTTTAGCCTTGTTTTTGCAATAATTTTTTCTCTGCTATTCTCAGGTTGCACAAATGAATCATCTTCATTTGATTTTTTATGGTATGAAAAAAATCCTGTAACAGCCCATGCTTTTGGGTGTGTTTATGATACAGATGAAAACTGTTATTCATATACAAATTGCATAGAGGCTTTTTGCCAGAGCTACAAAAAAGGCATAAGAACTTTTGAATGTGATATAGATTATACAAAAGATGAAATTCCTGTCTTGTGTCATGATTGGAATACTTTCTGTAAAATAACAAATTTAAATTATGAGGGGGGGGCGATGAATTATAGTGAATTTAAAAATGCGCTTATTTACAGTTCTTTTCACGCCCTTTCATTACAGGAAGCTATAGATTTGATGCTAAAATTTCCTGATATTTATCTTGATATAGATTTTGGCGGAAAATCTCCGGAACTTGCAATAAATTTGATTCAAGAGAATTTTTATAAATATGGATACTCTATTTCAGACAGGTTTATAATCGAAATTTACAATTTTTCTGATTATGAAAAAATAAATTCTCTTCACCATTTTAAAAATTATCTTTTCACAGAAAGCTTGTTTAACAGCGGAAAAGATTTAACAGATTCGCAAAGAGATGAAATTATTGATTTTTGCAATAAGAAAAACATAAAAACGGTTGCTGTTTATTCTTCTTATATAACGAAAAATATCACAGAAAAATACAACAAGGCTGGTATTGCAGTAATAGGCTATGGAGGAATTGCAAATTCTGTAGAAGATTTCGGTTCTTTAAAAGAGATTGGATGTGCAGGCATTCAGTCTGACTGTGTTACAAATAAAGATTGGTGGGCTTATGTCGGGAAGTAAAGCATTAAAAGCTGGAATTGGGTATACAATTGGAAATTATCTTATAAAAGGAATTTCTTTTTTTACAATTCCAATTTTTGCAAGGATTTTATCTCCTAGCGATTATGGTATTTTCAATACATATCTTGCATACGAAAGTATTTTGAATCTCTTTATTTGTCTTGCAGTTCATACTTGCTTAAAAAATGGAAAGTACAAATATCAGGAAAGTTTTTCTTCTTTTTCGTCTTCTTGTTTGCTTTTAATCTGCATAAATTTTGTTATATGGCTTTTTCTTGTAAATGTTTTATATCCAATCATTAAAATATTTACAGGATATTCTTTATGGATTGTCAATATATTGATATTTCACTGCTTGGCTTCATCAATTTTGATTTTTTATAATTCATATATAAGCCTTAATTTTGAATACAAGCCTTATCTGTTTGTTTCTGCATTGAATGCAATAGGTAATGTTGTATTATCAGTTCTGTTGATTCATTTTGTTTTTACGTCGTCAAGATATATTGGAAGAATTTTAGGAACGTTTATTCCCCTTGTGGTTATTTCAATTTATGTTTTTTTCTATTTTTTTAGTAAATCAAAACCAAGCATAAATAAAGCATATTGGAATTTTGCATTGAAATTCAGTCTTCCGCTGATTCCTCACGGCATATCTCAAGTAATTTTAAGTCAGTTTGACAGAATCATGATTACAAAGATGATTGGAGAGGCTGAGTCTGGAATTTACAGTTTTGGATATACAATTTTTTCGATTGTACAGATAACAGGTGCTTCGGTTGATTCTGCTTGGGAGCCATGGTTTTATAAAAAAATGCATGAAAAGGACTATGTAGCAATAAAAGAGAAATCTTCTATAGTTTTTGTTCTTATGTCTCTTTTTATGGCTAGTATCATGCTACTGAGTCCAGAGTTTTTAAAAATTCTTGGTACTAGTGCTTATAAAGATTCTGTTTATTGTGTAATACCTCTGGTTGCAGGCGGATTTTTTGCATTTCTCTATAATTTTCCTGCTGAAATTGAATATTATTTTGAAAAGACAAAATTTATTATGGCAGGAACTATGGCTGCTGCAATCTTAAATATAATTCTAAATTATATCTTTATCAAAAAATTCGGATATATTGCTGCCGCTTATACAACTCTTGCGACATACTTTTTATATTTTATTTTTCATTGCTTTCTTGCTAAGAAAATATTTAGTGAAAATGTTTACAGTAAAAAAACGCTGCTATTGACTTCATTTTTTATTTTTGCAGCTACGGCAGTTTCTGTTTTTTTCTTGAATATCTCTGTAGTCCGATTTTCAGCAGCACTTGTGTTTATTGGTTTATTTATTTTTTATGAAGAGAAAAAAGTTGGGATTTTAAGAGTTAGACTAAAAACTAAAAAAAATGTTGGATGAATGTAAGAATGAATGATTGTTCTATAAAAAAAATTATAAAAATACCAGATTTTTCATTTGAGAAAAAACTAACAGAATTCTCTTTCTTTTACATAGGTTTAATGACAGGATTATTAATTTTTAGAAATTTTTTTAAACCTCTTGGAATGCTTTATAACTTATGCATGGCTTTTCTTGCGGCAAGATCTTTTTGGCTCTGTTTAAAAGATAAAGCGACTCTTACAATTTGGCCGTTCAGATTTAAACTTTTAGCACTTTGTCTTTCTCTTACATTTTCACTTTGTTTTTCTATAGAATTTTTTACAAGAAATTTAGTTGCCTTAACTAGTCAGTTTTTAATGTGCTTTATATTTTTGAAAATGCCTACACACAATGAAATAAAATCATTTATAAAGGGGTTCAAAATAGTTCTTGCAATAAATTATATTTTTGCAACAGTTCAACTGATAATCATAAAACTTTATGGAATAAATATTTTCTTTTATCTAGGATTTTATTTAGGAATTTATGATTCTATAGATTTGGCTGAAGTTGAGGTTTCTAGAATTACAGGCTTGATTTGGGATCCTTATGTTCTTGGTATGTTTTGCGCTATTGGATTCTTCCTTTTTAAGAAAAATTGGACAAAGTTTTGGATTTTGGTTTTGTTATATTTTTCATATTCAAGAGCAGGCGAGGTCGGTTTTGTAGCGGGATTTTGTTATTGGATTTTACCAAGACTAAAAAGAATTTTTAAGAGCGATTTTCTTGCTCTGCCGTTTGCTCTTTTGCTTTGTATTCCATTTTTTTCTTTTTTGCCAAAAGCATTGGATGCAATGGATTTTAACAGGGGATTCAGTAGAGATAGTCAAGGTTGGCGGCGTGTTGAGTATATAACAAAAGTTCCGGAAGTTTGGGCAGAAGATAACAATCCTTTTCTTGCAATATTTGGTGGAGCTCCATTTTATTCAGGCGCACGATACCTTTTTAGCCCGGTTGACTCACTTATAAAAACAGATGTTCAAAGAAAAGCTGGTGGCGATGAAGAAAAACTTTTTTATTGGACTGTAGAAACAGACTGGTTTGCAATTTTAATAGGACGCGGAATTTTTGGTCTTTTTGCATACCTTTCTTTGTTTTTCTATATTTTCAAAATGAAAATTTCAAGGACTAACAAAGCTATTGCAATGGCTGTTTTCATTGCAGGTGTTGGATATTATTACGATTCTGCAATTTTTTCCTGTTTTATGGTTTATTTCTGTGCTTGCACAAAGAGTATTGAGGAGTCGTTACGATTAAGTAATTAGAAAAAACGAGAAAAGCGTAGTACTCTAGATTGACGGATCTGGAGAGCCGGTGGAAGGCAGAATAAATTGCGAG